>NZ_ASPU01000055.1:0-212308 GCF_000517905.1 Paenibacillus sp. FSL H7-689 | reverse complement strand
AGGCACAGCAGGTACAACGGGAGTAACCGGAGCAACAGGCACAGCAGGTACAACGGGAGTAACCGGAGCAACAGGCACGGCAGGTACAACAGGTGTAACAGGAGCGACAGGCACAGCAGGTACAACCGGAGTAACGGGAGCGACAGGCACAGCAGGTACAACCGGAGTAACAGGAGCGACAGGCACAGCAGGTACAACAGGAGCAACAGGAGAAACAGGCGCACCAGGTACAACGGGAGTAACCGGAGCAACAGGCACAGCAGGTACAACCGGAGTAACGGGAGCAACAGGCGCATCAGGTACAACGGGAGTAACCGGAGCAACAGGAACAACAGGTACAACGGGAGTAACAGGAGCAACAGGCACAGCAGGTACAACGGGAGTAACCGGAGCAACAGGTACAACCGGGGCTACGGGTGCGAGTGGTTCTGGAACAATTATTCCTTATGCATCAGGACTTCCCGTTGTGTTGACTACAGTTTTGGGTGGACTTTTGAATACTTCCAGTTTAGTTGGTTTTGGTAACAGTTCTACCGGAGTAAGTGTTAACGGAGGAATTATTGATCTCACAGGCGCTGCAGGCACATTGCTTAACTTTGCTTTCTCAGCATCGCGTGCAGGAACGATTACTTCACTGGCCGCTTATTTCAGCACAACAGCCGGACTTAGTTTGGTTGGATCTACAGTAACCTTAACTGCACAATTATTCCGATCCACTACACCTAATAACTCCTTTACAGCTGTACCGGGTGCATTGGTAACCTTAGCTCCTCCACTGACCGGGATTTTGGCACTGGGCACAATATCCAGCGGGGTGACTACAGGACTGAGTATTCCGGTATCTGCCGGTGACCGCCTGCTTATGGTGTTCTCAGCATCAGTAACAGCCGGAATTGATGTGGCTACAACGGTAGCCGGATATGCAAGTGGGGGCCTTACCATCACTTAACGGAAAATGGGCTATATAACAAGTTTAAAGACAGGGACTCTTGCCAACATGGTGAGAGGTCCCTGTTTATGTGTGTGCTTTTGTTTTCAAACTCTCTTCAAATGAAGGATAAGGACTATACAAAAACATAAAAAGACGAGGATTGCTCCTCGCCTCGTACATACCGTGGCCTACTCAATTTCACTCTGTTTTGGTTAGGCTGTCTACGACAAATTTAAGTTGGGCTTCCAACGAAATTGGGTCACTAAACACGAAGCCACGGCTTTCCTCGCGATAAACGTGATTATTCTGGACAGCAGGGAGGTTATCCCAGATAGGACCTTCAAAAACGGAATCCCCACTCTCATCACCTGTCCATCCACTTACAAAGATATAATCTCCTGCATATTGTGGTAACAATTCAAGTGATAACTTGGCCCAACCTTTGCCGCTATCGATGGCTTCCTTCTGAATGATCGGCGGTGCCTTCAGGTCAAACTCTCCATAAATAATATCTCCACCTCTACCAAAGCTCCCGTAGGCATAAAATTCTTTGGCACTTCCCGTATCAAAAATCGAAACCGTGCGATCACCTACCGCTTGCTCCACGAGTGGTTTATATTCAGCGATCTTAGCATCCCACTCTGCGATCCAGGCCTTCGCTTGCTCTTCTCTACCAGTCATCTTGCCAAAATCCATCAATTGCTCCCGTAGAGGTATTCCATATTCAACAGCGACGGTCGGCGCAATTTTGGACAGCTTTTCGATCGTTTCAGGGTCATTCCAAACGACAATTAAATCCGGCTGCAACTCCATGATTTTCTCGTAGGGTACATCGTTACCGATGTTGACAACGTCATCGAGCTTTCCTTCTGTATAACTGTTAAAGGACTCATCACCAGTTCCAACAGGCTTAAGGCCAAGAGCTAGCAAATGACCGGTAAAGGCTCCTGCAACCATTACTACCCTTTGAGGTTTTTTGGGGATTTGTACTTCACCGTTAACCGCAGAATAGGTTACCATCTCCGAGCTTCCGTTTGTGGTGTTACTGATATTACTCTCTGCACCTACAGTTGGACTTTGCGTACTGCCAGTGCTTCCATTCGTGTTTGCTGGCCTGGAACATGCGCTAACCAATAGAGTTAGGCACAACAGTAGGGTAATTCCTACAGGTAGTTTGCTTCTATACATCCGTAAATCTCCTTTTTCGCTATGTTGATAATGATTATCATCTCTGATATCAATATAACGACGGAGTTTACGCGGAGCAATGGATGATCGAAGCCTAAGGATAGGACGATAAGAACCTTTTGTCACTTGTCCGGACTTATCCTTGAATTGCTTTGGTGTGACTCCCGTATGTTTTTTGAACATTCTTATAAAATAGGATACATCAGCATATCCGACGCTTGCAGCGACTTCTTGCAGAGATAACTCGGTCTTTTGCAACAGCGTTACTGCTTTGTTCATCCTAATACCGATTAAGTAATCGATTAGACTTGCGCCAGTTTCACGTCGGAAGTACTTGGACAGATAAGGGACGCTGTAATGGAATGTATGAGCGAGGGTTTCCCGCGTCAGCGGCTTGGCGTAGTGCTCCTGCATATAGCGTATAAGCTGAGAAGCAAGGTTAGGCCTAACAATGCTTACCTGCTGTTGATCCATTTGTCTGAGCAATTCATATACAAATTGATAGAATAGTGTTTTGGTATAGAGTCGCTCCAAGCGTCCCGGTTTATTCCACTCGCCCAGCATTCGCTCAGTGATTTCGTAGAGGATGGCAGGATGATATGGAATAAAACCGTACTGGAGGTGGAATGGCAATGGTTGATCCGGTTGTTGAAGTGTATGCTGCTTGCCAGATAGCGGTAAGGAGGCTTTGTAGAAAATTAGGTAATAATGAAAGGATTCGTCCGTTGGGATGATGTCCAGACGGGTGTTTTTGCCCCCATGAAGCATATAAAATGGTTTGGTAGCATGCTCATTTCCGTCTAAGATCACGGTTGCATTGCCATTCGTTACGTACAGAAAGGCGCTGGCAGGGAACAGGTAAGGACGTACGCACTCTTCGGCTTGTATGACAATATGTCGTACATCCATGATTTTGAGCGATGCACAATTCCAGATGAGTATGTGTTCTTGTACATTCAAGGTTGCTTTCAATAGAGAGTTGTCTTCCTTCCATGAGCTGTTGAAGCCAGCCTTTTATGTGGTGAGGTTATTATATAATAATATTAGTGGCTTTTTGTCACTTTCCAAAACGTTCCCCGTTTCCTTTACAGTCTTCCAAAGGCTACGATCAACGCAAGAACTATAAAAAAGATATTTACGCCGAGCTCCCGGTACTCTTTACGCCGAATATGAAACAGCATTCCAAGCAGTGTAACAACAGCCAAAGCGATTGCGGCGATCGGCGTAAGCACCGGAGTGATGTTCAGCGCCCAAGGCAAAACAAGGCCCAGCGCTCCGAGTAGCTCCGCGATACCGATCAAAATAACTAGACTTTTTGGCACATCATTGACCCAGGCCCAGGTCTTTTTTGACGACTCGATACGAATGGTTTTCATCCATCCTGAATATACGAAACCTAGCGCCAATATAAGTTGTACGATCCATAACGTTACATTCATCTTTTCTTATCCCCTCACTTGCTCGATTTAAATATCTGCCTCTATACTAAAGTGAGAAGGCCCAATCTGGAAGTAGGCACTTAAACCTAACCAGGTAACCAAAAGTATACCCGGGTATGGTCAGAAAGTGAGGAATAAGAATGACGGTATATTGTAAATTCGGAACGGCCTTGGATATCCTTACGGGTAAATGGAAATCTTTGATTCTTCTACGACTGCTGAGCAACGGTACAATGCGGTTCAGCGAATTACAAAAAGCCATTCCAGATATTTCAAAAAAAATGCTGACCCAGCAGTTAAAAGAACTGGAGTATCACGATATTGTGCATCGCGAAGTATATGCCCAAATTCCGCCTAAGGTCGAATACTCGATTACGGAGTACGGACAGCTCATGAAACCTGTGCTCCAGACAATGAGCGACTGGGGAGCCGGCCATATGCAGCATATGGAGAAGCTGTACAGCGAAGAAGACGAAAAAGGAGCACACCAATCCGAACCACGGAGAATCGATTCCTTGGGGGGATAGGGTGACAAGGGAGAGTTAGTTTTGAATAAACAAAAAATTGTGATCATTGGTGCAGGGATTGTTGGGGCGTGTATGGCCTATCATCTAGCCAAACGAAATCAAGATGTAACTGTTATTGAACGCCACTCAGCCGCGGCGCGTGAAGTCACGGAAAAATCATTTGCCTGGATACATACGACGCATAGAGTGGCTCCTGAATACTGGCATTTGTACGATGCAGCTGTGGAAGAGTATCACACACTTCAGCAAGAGTTGTCCGAACTGAAAATTCATTGGCATGGCGCGCTAACTTGGGACACTCCGCCTCTAAGGGAGCAACACTTTCAAAAATTAAACCGGGAGCAGCTTGAGGCATTGGAGCCCAATCTGAAGGAATATCCGGATGAAGCCATGTTTGTCAGCGAAGAAGGTGCGGTGGACCCTATAGCGGTAACGGAGCTGTTGTTGAGCAAAGCGCAAGAGTACGGAGCAAAGATTCAGTTCGACACCAACGTTACACAGCTGAAGCAAGAGGGTTCCCGTCTGGTTGGTGTTCATACGTCCAAGGGTTTTGTGGAGTCGGATGTTGTGGTATTGGCCGCAGGAACAGGTACACCCGAACTTTGTAACCCGTTAGGTTGTCACGTGCCGGTAACTTCGTCACCTTCAATTCTGATTCGGATGAAAACTGCTAATAAACGGATACACACATTAATCTCCAATGCGCAATTTGAAGCGCGTCAACTGACAGATTATACGCTGCTGGCTGCGGAAGATTATATCGACGAGTCGGAGGAAAACGGACCACAGGCGGTCGGTAAGCGAGCATACGACACATTGCGTCGCAGTCTCAAGCACGGAAAACAACTGGAACTGGAAAGCATAAAGGTTGGATGGAGACCCATGCCTGAAGACGGTTATCCGATTGTGGGCTTCCATGATCACATGAATGGACTTTATCTGACGGTAATGCATTCTGCAATTACGCTGGCGCCGCTGATTGCGAATCTGGCTGCAAGTGAAATTATCGATGGCAAATCAAGAAATGAATTAGACCCTTGTCGCCTCTCCCGGTTTTAGGATCACTACACAACGAAAAGTACATCGCTCAAGTGGCGATGTCCTTTTCGTTGTGGATATTTGTTGGAGTCTTCTATACTTCCCCAGTGGCCACCGGATTCTCCTCATAACTGTATTCGCAGCCGCTGGCGATTGGCAATTGCATGCTAGTTATTCATCTACCTGTGTGAATCTCGCTAGCGGATTTGGCACCTTGACTTTCAAGCCACGGGATCAGTTCGGATGAAAAATTACGTTTTGCTGTATCCAGTGGAGTCATTCCATCCCAGCTGGCTATCCAGTTCAGTTCGGCGCCGTGGTCAAGCAGGTATTCGGCTGTTTCTCTTTGACCTCCATGGCAAGCACACCAGAAGGCAACGGTTACTGCATCGGGAGGAGAAGGGGAGGTGCTTGTTCCCCAAGGATAACGTTCCGGGAGTTGGGCTCCTTTAAAATGTTCTTGTATGGCGTGAATATCTCCAAGGGCGGCCGCATGCCAAAGGGCAAAGATCGCGCCGCGCTCAACCAATCGCCGTGCTGTATCCCATTGTGCAAAAGCAATAGCATCATCCAGCGGCGTGCCACCGGCGATCACCGCGCCAGGCGCTTCAATGTCTGCTCCAGCATCAAGAAGGGCATCGAGCACTTGTACATCATTGGAGCTTGCAGCCCAATGCAAAGGTGTCTCGATGTTTGGACCGACAAAGGGAGCATTCACTTCCGCACCGAACTTGGTCAACACTCGCACGGTATCCGCTCCATTAGGGAAGTGCCCCGGCCAATCCGTCACCACGTGCAGCAGCGTTCGAGAGATACTAGAATCTGAATCTACGTCTTCAGGCTTTCTTTCCAATATTCTTATCTTTGCCAATCCCGGATTCTCTGCCAGCAGTTGCTCTAACGTTGGAATATTTCCAGTGTGAATGGCTTGAATAACGCTCACTGCAAGTTTTTCATCTTCGTAAATAAATTCCATGCGCCAATCTCCTTCCAGGCTTATATCCATATTCATGAAAGCATTTGAACTGCACATCTGGCATGATACTCTGCAAGCCCCCTAGCGAATTGCTGATCGGGGAATTGTCTGTGAAGCAGTTTCAGTCCTCCTGATATCAAGGACAAGTGATGGCAAAATCGATAAAATGTCATCCGCTCCGGGTCGAGATCGTTATTTTTTAAGTAATGATAGAAGTCTCCAAATCGAAACTCCAGAAAGCTATGCTCATGTTCGAGATCGAAGAATCCTGCACCCTCAATATCAATAAGGCATGGTTGCATAGCATGATCTATCCATATATGATCCGGACCTAACTCTCCATGAATGAAACTATAGAGATCTCTAGGTTGAATTGCTGCTTCCAATTCGTAAAGTTTCTCAAGCAACCTTTCGTCATTTTTCCTTATATCTGTCATGTGTTTGGATGCATAAGATAAGGCTGTTTCGGCATCTAACCGCTGAACTTGGTAGCAAGGCCCAGCCTTTTTGCTGTTATCGTTGGCGTTTCCATAAACGTTTCTTTGGATTCCATGCATATTAGACAACATATCCCTGATCCGTTGAAACAACTCATCCCGATCTTTGTGATTTTTATGCTGGAAATACGCTTCGGCTTTCTGTCCATCCACATACTCAACAAGAGCAAAATCATAAGAGTGCCGGTCTCTATCGTTATTTAGATCATACAAGATTGGTGTTCGAATTCCATGTTGAGCGAGAAAGCGAGTATTCAAAGAGAAAAGTTCGCTGCCATAGGAACTGTGGAAAGTGGGTTCATTCAAGATCTCTTCCTGAAAATAGTTGCTGGAAATATCCCAAACGTACAGCATACAAGTGAAACCATTCGTGCAGTCAATTTTGTAAATGACTTTTTGTGCGCCTCCATGTATTCTTGCGCTCTGCGTTATGAGGTAACTGGCACCAAATACATGTTGCACATAATCCTGTAATTCTTCACGAGTAAGATGGTTGTTGGACATCATCGACTTAAGCTCCGTTTCAACTGTATTTTGCCGGCCAGCAACCTAAATATATAGAATATTTTCCCGAAAATATAGACTGTTTCTTTTTGATCTGTTAAAGTGTTGATTAAGGTCTGTATATTCATATGTATATTAAAGAAAGGGGTCGGGTACTCACGTTAGTGGGTGATCCGGCCCCTATTTTGCATGCAAGTTGACTCTCTATTGACTAATATATGACCAATGATTTTAAGGAGCTGGAAAGCCATCTTACATTTCAATGAACATCTTTTATTATGGAACAAGGCATCTATTAAAATAATGGATATTCGCCATATAACTATGCAAATGAAGGAGGGACTTCACTCCTATCGATTCCCTGCGAGCTGTTTCTTATACACTGTGCGTGGCAATGCTGTTATGCAGTTGGATGGAAAAGATCATCAGGTCTCACGATTCCATGTTTTGCATGGTGGGAAGGGCTGTTGCCTGAACATTTTGCCTGTTGAAGAGTTCCTTGAATATTATATGATTTATTACAAAGCCATCATTCCGCTACCTGAGCGTCAGGATATTTTGGCTTTGATGGAGCACCGTAATCCCTTCAAGCTTCAATACGGCTTTGCACCTGATCAGCCTGTTTCCTTGTTAAGCAAAGTACAATACATGATGACAGCTTGGGAAGAGCAAGAGGCACTGGAACAGTTCCATGTAAAGTCATTATTTTATCAATTTGTATACGAGTTGTTATGGCAGATCCACAATGGGCGCGTGCCAACAATAAAGCCAGACCTGGTTGCCCAAATGAAATATTATATGCAGGAACACTATGCTGAACCCATTACAATGGACTTGTTAGCAGAGCTTATGGACAGCAGTCCACGTCATTTATCAAGGCTATTCAAAAGCCAGACTGGTTATAGTCCGATTGATTTTGTCATTCAAATCCGGATGAACAAAGCGAAGGAACTGCTGCTTGCTACAGATGCTACTTTACAGGAAATTGCCAAGGCTGTTGGTTATCCGTATGGTTATTATCTTGCTAAAATATTTAAAAAATATATGGGGATTGCACCTATTCGTTATCGTAAGCAGCATGAAAGTCCTAATGTACCATCGACTGTGGCACGATTAGGCATTGTACAGGATCTAACTTCCTTATATATTGATAATGATTATCATAATCAGCATATATTTGAGGAGGAATTATTGATGTACAGAAGTAGAAAGACACCCTTGGCTATCACATTATTACTTTGTTTAAGCCTATTGCTTAGTGCTTGTTCAACTGGTGGGGCAGGAAGTCCTGCAGCCAATGAAGGTTCTCAGAAGCCAACGAATCAGGTATCGGCCAACAACGCTAACCATACAGATACACAATCTCAAATGAAGACCGTAACCACCTTAAAAGGGGATATTGAAGTACCGGTTAATCCACAACGAGTAGTTGTCCTGTATTTAATGGGTGATTTGCTTGCTTTAGGCGTAAATCCTGTGGGGATCTCTTCTGTAGAAGAAGGAGCGGCTTTTGCGAGTGAACTGGAAGGTGCCACCTCATTAGGAGCATTTAATCCGGACGCGGAAGCAGTAACTGCGCTTAATCCCGATCTCATTATTGTTACCAATGAAGAAATATATGAAGGACTTAAAATAATTGCCCCTACAGTATATATTCCTTATGACCTGCCAGTAGAAGAACGTATGAATTTGCTTGGAGAAATTCTGGGTAAAGAGGGACAAGCTCAGGAGATGTTAGATAACCTTCATAAAAAGGTTGAGCAAAGCAAGGAAAAACTTGAGCAAGCAGGTATTTTGGATAAAACCGTCACAATTATGGAAAGTAACAAAGGTTCCATGGCTGTAATGACAGGCTTGGGTTATGGCCGGGGGTCGCAGATTATTTATCAGTATTTAGGGATGAAAGCACCTGAAGTCTTGCAACGTGAAATTGAAAATGCAAGAAACGATGCAACAAGCAAAGACGTTTCTTATGAAGTATTACCTGAATATGTGGGTGATTATATATTCCGTTCTTCCTTTGAAGGAATGGTTGATCTGTCAGATAATTCAATTTGGAATAACATCCCCGCAGTCAAAGAAGGACGTCTGATTGATATGAGCTTTGGTTTATTTTTCTACAATGATATTTATTCGTTAGACAAACAGCTTGATTTTATTGTGGATAACTTGCTTAAAACCGCGAAGTAATTGGAGGGGCCGCTTAACCTGTATAATTGATTGAAAGGCACTTTATTTGGAAAGGAGACATCATTCTTTTGAACTATTATTTTCTGGAATCTCAATATCCACGTAGAGGGTTTATTAGTGGCGGAACAACTTTCACTCCCCAATTAGATATGAATTATTTGGCGATAGAGAATCCGTTGCCTGAGGGGACAACGGCAGAGGTTGAGCTACTGTCTACGGTACGCAACCTGAACGTAGATTATTTTGAGACGATCACAGGAACGAGACACGTATCAGATCGTTTTAAAACGCTGTTGGAGGAAACGAAAACAAATACACAGTTTATTCCGACAACGGTGTGTTACCACGATGGTCGTGCGGTTGAAAAAACCTATTGGACTGCACATCAGCTTGATCGTTTGGATATTTTTGATTATGAACGTTCGGAATATGGGCGCAAAGCGGTCATTGCTGCATCTGTACAACAGCCTCCACGTAAGATCGTCAAAGTTGTATCTCAAATCTGCTTTCATGAAGAACGAATTGGCGAGCATGAATTTTTTATGCTGGATTATATAAATATCTTCAAACCCATTGTTTCAAAAGATTTTTACGAAGTATGCCGAAAACATAGGCTGAATCTGAACGTTACAGAGGTCGGAAATGTAAGCATCTAAAATGCTGCATGAATATAATGGAAGCACAAAGAAGCCCATGCAAAACGTGGGCTCTTTAGTCTTTATTTTTCCCCGGTAGCCACCGGACTTTCTTGTGTATTTTGCTAGGCGCGGGTCAGCTGGCTTAGCTCCCTGATCTATGCATCAAGTTTTCCTTTAACGTATAATCCAATTGATATAGTCTTGTATCATTTCTTTGCTTCGTGTTCTATTTATCTTATCCGGCTCTAGATACAAATTGAGAGCCATCCCATTCATAAAGGCATACAGTTTTTCTTGTTCCTTCTCTTCATCGGTTGTACGCAGAAGACCTTCATTTTTCAAGTACATGATGCAGTTCTTGATTGCGTTTTGCAGGTCCTCATAATTGGCGTCGAACCCTTTTTGCGTTTTTCCATAGCTTACAAATGCAAACCAAACCTCCATTTCCAATAATGTTTGTTCATCCGTCGGGACTAGTTCGAGCAAGTATTCAACAATTCTTTCTTGAGGCGCCAGTTCTCTTGCATTCAGATTTTTTATTCGAGTAAGTACCTTTTCCTTAACTAACTCAATTGCAAACGCTAATAGACTCTCTTGTTTTGAAAAGTAATGTCTTAAAGCGCCTTGTGATAATCCGGCCTCCTTCGCAATCGTTCTTGACGTTGCATGATGAATGCCTTTCTCACTAATGATTTTCCAAGTAGCTTCAGCGATAATATTCTTCATCTTCTCATGGTCCACGATTTTTGGCATACACACAGAATATCATATTATTTAACTCAACTGAAATAAATAGACGATGAAGAAGGGATGTGCTAGAATTTATTTAACTCAACTGAATTAAAAAAAGAATGGGGCAAACGCAACATGCCACTCAAAGGAGTGCAATTGGAATGAATCAGCAATTCAAAGTAATGCTTCCAGCATGGGGAAAGGCAATCGGCTTATTATGTATGATCATTATATTTGCTGCTGTATTGTGGTTAGTGTGGACCGGAAATTTGAATATAAGGTACACGGCTGATCATGAGGAAGTGATTCCAATATGGCATAGTATGTTACCGGCATTCCTTGGTATTTTTCTAATCGATATGATTCCTTATCAAAGTCATGATTCCTCAATTTTCCAAAAAATGGAGAAACAGCACTTGGTCGTTCAATCGATTGTATTATTGCTGTCAGGCGTTTTATTTACGGTTTCTCTGATAACGATAGACCAGCAAGGATTACATTTCCAGCTATATTATTTGGCGTTCAAGTTAACGACATTATTGTTCATCCCGTTGATTTTATTGCTGATTTATCGCAAAATGACTGCCGGGCATCAAGACATTATCTCGGTAAAACCTCGCACTCGCAGACACGTCATCGTACCACTAATCGTTATTTTGGTCTGGGGTTATCTAAAGTTCTATTCTCCAATTGCACAACCAGAAGGAGAGATCGTAGCAACCGATATGACAGAATTACTTCTCTTGGTGTTGATTGGTTTTATGATCAATAGCGTATTGGAGGAAGTTTTTTATCGGGTATGGCTGCAAACCCGATTGGAGACGTTGCTTGGAAGATGGCCCGCCATACTACTAGTTTCAATACTATGGTCCATTTGGCATGTCGCCATTCAAGGAAATGGTCATTGGGATATTGATGTGGCAACAGTAATTGCAAATCATGGGGTTACAGGTCTGTTTCTTGGTTATTTATGGGCCCGCTATCGTAAAATATGGGTGATTATCTTGATACATGGACTCATGAATGCTTCTCCTCATTTTCTTTTGCAGATCCTGTTTCATTGAGCGAGAAAGGATTTGGTTGGATCAGTCTCCCCATGAAACATGCCTCTATCTCTCCCATATTCCCGAGTGACGCTCAGGCACTAGAAAATACACCGCCCCAGGCATCAGCCTGCATGGCGGTGTATTTGTTTTTGAGATCCTGCAGACTTGTGCTCCGTACCTACTCTTCCCCGATAGCCACCGGATTCTCCTCATAACTAATCCAGTAACTCCAGCTTCCGGAATACAACTTCACATTTGAGTATCCCGCTTTTTCCAGTGCAATCACGTGCGGACAGGTGATTAAGCCTGAACCGGAGTGCAGTAGTATTCTTGGGGCGGGTTCATAAACATCAAAGACATACATAGTTTTCCTGTAACTTAATTTCGTTTGTTCAAATCTCTGAAGATGGATCCTTAAGTTACTAGGAGTATTTTAGTTTTACACGCCTTCCATATGATAAGTATATTAACATATTGTTTATGTTTATAAGTTTATTCTTGAAAAATAGCTCCTTAATGTTATGTTTGTTAACAAAATAATATTGTTGTAAATGTATTTATATGTTAGTGTTTATTTGTGTTAGAAAATATTACATATCATAGAGGGGGAGCATAATGTTTATTAACCGAACGATTAGGAAATTTGGAGTTTCAGTAGGGATTATAAGTATGTTTACATTTGCTCTACCTTCAGTGGGTTTTAGTATGCAACTGCAACCAACAACCCTTGATAAGGTAGAAGGTAATTATTATGTAACGTCTGCGATTGAGAACATTCGCTGGGGATCACTGCCTAATCGAGACAGCTCTCCGATTCTTACTGTACCATCAGGAAGTGCTGTAACATTTGATACAGTATCGCATGAGGGACTGATAGAGGATCAAGGGAGAAATCCAGTGGAGTACTTCGGCAAATTCGGGATATCCCCCGATGGAGTGTTGGATGATGCGAAGGTGATTGCGGCTTCTGAGATTAAGCATGATTATGTAAAAGACGGACCTCATATTATCACTGGGCCAGTAGCGGTTGAGGGAGCGGAGCCGGGAGATGTTCTTAAAGTAGAAGTCCTTTCGTTGCAAACTCGAGTTCCATATGGTGTCATTTCTAACCGCCATGGTAAAGGTGCCCTTCCTAACGAATTTCCAGAAAATACAGGCCCACAAGAGGGAGCTAGCGCAACAAAACCAGAATTATATAATAATGTATCTATATTTACGCCTATTGAAGAAATCAACGGCAATTGGTATGGAGTATTACCAACAAAAGCTGGCAAAAATGTACGTTTCCCAATTAACCCGTTTCTAGGTGTTATGGGGGTTGCACCAAATACCAGTGAAGTTGTGAGTTCTATCCCACCTATTGAAACAGGAGGCAATATGGATATTAATGAGTTGGGTGTTGGTGCAACTATTTATTATCCGATTCAAGTTAAAGGTGGGCTATTCTATACTGGAGATCCACACTTTGCTCAAGGAGATGGAGAAGTAGCGTTAACTGCATTGGAAGCTTCCTTAAGGGGGACAGTTCGGTTAACGGTGTTAAAGAAAGGTGATCCATCACTACCACACAGCGGAGAATTCACGCAACCCTTTGCTGAAACCGAGGATTATTGGATTCCAATTGGACTGGACCCTGATTTGGATGAAGCCATGAAAGAATCCGTACGTGAATCGATTCAATTCTTATCCGATAAGCTTGATATGGATAGAGGTGTAGCTTATGCTTACCTATCGGCGGCAACGGATTATGAAGTATCTCAGGTGGTAGACCGAACGAAAGGGGTTCATGGACTCATTCGAAAGACCGATTTCCTCGAATATGTTGACGTTGCAATGAATGTAGGGGGGACGACAATCAAACCGGTTGTTCATAACAATGAGTTCTACGTACCGATTCGAACCATTTCCGAGCTATTGGGTGGTACAGTAGTGTGGGATCATAAGACGCGTACAACGCAAATCAAATTAGGCACGAAAAATATAAGTGCTCAAATTGGTTCAGATGTATATTCAATTAACAATAAACTGGTGTTCAATAGTAACGTACCAAAGCTTTTAAATGGCGAAACCGTAGTTCCGGTTTCTGTTATTAATGAAATACTAGGTGCTTATGTAAACTGGACGACGATCGACAAGACGTTAACAGCTAATGTATCGTTAAGTAAAAAACAATAATAGATTTCATTATTCAACCGCGGTGGACAGATATCCATCACGGTTTTTTTCGTTATCATGAATCAAAAAAAGCTGCCACTTGATGTCTACTTCTGTGTGCTTTTAAATACTTACTGGGTTGTATTGTTGAATTGATGTTGACTCCGAACATAGAAAAATACATCGCCGGGGCAGATAAGCCACCTAGCGATGTATTCCTCTTTGAGATAATGTGCACCCTCGCTACATTCTTAATTTTCCCCGGTAGCCACCGAATTCTCCTTATAACTGATCCAATCGCTCCAACTTCCGGAATACAACTTCACATTCGAGAATCCCGCTTCTTCCAGCGCAATCACGTTAGGGCAGGCCGAGACGCCAGAACCGCAATACACGATAATCGCACCATCCTTGTCCAGCTTACTGAAACGCTCTTCTAACACCCCAGTATCTGTCCAACGTCCATCCCAATCCAACACATCTTTCCAAAAATAATTCACCGCACCCGGAATATGTCCGGCTTTGGCATCAATGGGTTCCTCCAGACCTGCATAGCGGCGAGCATCGCGAGAGTCGATTAACACGGAGCTGCCACTTGCCGAGGCTTGTTGCACATCTTCAACACTTGCCAGCATGGCTGGCTGGATATTCACCTCAAAGGAAGATGGGATCTGAACCGGTACGTCCGTGGTCACAGGGAATTTGGCGTTTTTCCAAGCGGAGAAACCTTCGTCCATGATATACACCTGTTCATGACCGATATAGCGCAGCAGCCACCAAAGACGAGATGCATTCATCCCGCCTTGATCGTCATAAGCAACAATACGACTATTGGAGCCGATGCCAGCTTTGGAGAGACGACTTGCGAGCACAGCCGGATCAGGAAGCGGGTGACGTCCTCCGTGTGCAGAGACAGGAGAGGATAGATCTTTTTCCAAATCGAGATAGACAGCTCCTGGAATATGTCCAGCTTCATAGGCTTGTCTTCCAGCCTCCGGCTGACCGAGCAAGAATCGGCAATCTGCAATAACTACATCCGGTTCATACATTCTGGCGAGCAGCCAGCGCATGGATACAATATTTTTCATCAAAATACACCGCCTTATGAGAGTGGTAGAGTCTTTTATTACTATGATTTACGAAAAAATACGTTATACCGTAGTAGGTTCAACAGGCCCTTTACCAGCGATAGGAGCATCAGCAGGAATGGGTTGAGGTTTGGTTTTGCCATATCGAATGAAGATCCATACCCCGAATATGATGACAACCCCGGCAGACATCTGTAATGCACTGAGGGATTCGCCGAGCAGTATCCAGGCCAGTAATGAAGAGAATACGGGTTCCCCAAGTACGCCCATGGATACCGTCGTGGCATTCATATATTGAAGCAACCAGTTGAAGAGATAATGTCCAAAGATCGTTGGCACAATGGCGAGCAGCAGGAAGATTCCCCACTCTGACGCAGCGTAACCTCCGAACGGATGGCCCATGATCAGATTATATACCGCCAGCGTGCAAGCGGCTACGAAGAACACCCAGAAGTTATACGAAAATGCACTAAGTCCCGCTCGCAAAAATTGACCCAGCAGCATATGAACGGCGACTGCGATTGTGCCAAGTAAAGACAGGACATCACCTTGCAGGGCAGTACCTGCCAACTGGAAATCTCCTGCGCCAATGACGATTGATCCAAGCAGGGCGATGCCCATGCCGATGATCATCATGCGGTTAATTTTGGCTTTGAACAGCCATACCGAACCGGCAAGAATCAGTATAGGCTCCAGCGCGAGAATAACTGTAGAACTGGCAACACTGGTGAGCCGTAGCGAACCCATCCAGAGCAGAAAATGAAGGGCCAGCATCACACCGGATGCAAGCAGTAAGCCCCACTGCCGTAAACTCAGCCGCATCATCTCATGTCTGTATTTCCAGACAAACGGGAGCATTAGTAGATTGGTCAGAAATAGACGGTACATGGCAATGACCGCAACATCTGCGGTAGACCAGCGTACAAAGATCGAAGAGAAAGAAATGGCGATAATGCCGACAAAGAATAACAGATAGATGGATCTGCCGGCACGGTTCAAGCTTGTCATGGGTGTAGCTCCTTCTTGAAGTCTGATAGCGTAAATCACTTCATTATACAGGAGAAGACAACCGCAGGAAAGATAAAGAGAACGAAGAGATAAGTAGATTGTAACCGGGCTTGTAACTATTCTGTCATTCTCCCGATCCATTTTTCTATTAATCTTCTATATAGAGACATGAAACGAGATAATATACCAATAATCGGGAAAAAATGAAAGTAAGGAAGTGGCATGACAGTGAGAGTTCAACAAGAGAGAGCGGGAGAGCGTGGCAGTATTCCGCCTAGCACAAGTCGCACGAAAACACATAAACGAAGAAAAATCCGGTATGGAAGGGTAGTCATAGCTCTAATGCTCCTGGTACTGTTCGTTACCGGTAGTACATATGTATTCTTTGGCATGACGCATTGGATCAAAAGCGTTGTGGCGCCGCCTCCGATTACTGTAATCGAACAGCCGGCCGAGCTTGGCATGATACAAGTTACTCCGGATGCGAAGGAGGAGCCGGCACGGTTCCAGGGCCAGGTTCGCAAATTGGCATACATAACGTTTGATGATGGGCCAACTGAATATACAGAACAACTGCTGGATATATTGAAGCAGCATGAGGCGAAGGCTACCTTTTTTATGATCGGACGTCAGTTGAATCAGCATCCAGAAGCGGTGAAACGGCTGTTGAAGGAAGGCAGTTATCCTGGACTTCACAGCATGACGCATAACTATAAAAAGCTGTATAAGAGCGGCAACTCGGCAAACTTTGTGAAAGAGTTCAAGAAAGAGCAGAAGATGGTGCAGGACCTGATTGGTTTTACACCTCATCTGATTCGTGCACCTTATGGCAGCAGTCCACAGATTGGTGAAAAGTTCAGAGGTGACATTGCAGCGGCCGGCTTCAAAATGTGGGACTGGACGACAGATTCACTCGATTGGAATCTTCCCGGTCAGCCGGACAAGATTGTGGCCCGGGTGAGCAAAAGTGTACATCGGGATAAGGAAGTGATTCTGATGCATGAGCGGGAGCAGACGGTTCAGGCTTTACCACGCATTCTGAAGTTACTCGAAGATCGGGGTTACGAGTTCGAAGTATACGATCCGGATGCACACTGGGTAGCCAATTTTAGCGGAGATACCCGCTTGTAATATAACAACAAGATGATGCAAGAGAGGAAGGACTTGGGTGCTAACGAGTAAAAAAGTGGCGCTTGCGGCAGTTAGTGTATTGCTAATTCTGCTGGTGAGTGGTTGTGGAGATCCGCAGGAGCCTGCGGCAAATCAGATAAACCAATTGGTGCTCAGCGGTCAGGAGATCGATCAGAGTTTGAAGACGCTGACCAGTCATGAGCAGGAAGATATGAAGTTATACAAGTCTATTTTAGACAATGGCAAGAACAAAAACAGTGATCTCGAAGCACTGCTGGATCAGGCAGCAGATCATATCCATGAACGAAGAACGTTGTTGAAAAAGGCGGAAGAGGCCATGGAACAGACCAACGAGAAGACGGTGGCCCTGCGCGGTTCATTGAAAGAACTATCATTTGAAAAAGAAGAAACGTTGGCACAGGCTGAAAAGGTGCTGGATCAATATGAATCAAGAGCACGTGCATTGGAAAATTTTGTTGCCTCGTATCAGCTGAGTCTGAGTGCCGATGAACAGTTGTATGATCTGATGAGAGAAAGTGCAGAACCTAATCTGGTTAAGATTAAGCGAGCCATTCGGGTACGGAATAGCGAATATGCGAAGCTTGCTGAATTCCGAAAGCAATTTAACCTCCAGACCAAAGCGTTTAACGGAGCCAATGCCAAACTGGTACAGATGGATCAGGCCAGCTGAGCAGAGGATCTGAGCAACCATTCAGACATTTTGCATGATTGAGCTGCCTGTCTCCCGTGTAAGTACTAGTATACAGCCAAGCCAATGGATGAGAAGCAACATGGACAAGCATCATTGCGTATAAGCTAACGGAGGTGTTCATATGCGAAAAGGAAATACAATGAAAGTCAGTGCATCACTCCTGGTTTTACTTATGGGATTCTCGCTTGTGGCTTGTGGGAACAGTAATCCTGCTGCACAGCCAACAGTGAATAATACGGAAGAACAGTCACCAGCACTGGAGCAACAACCAAATGAAAGTGCTGCAATAGAAGCAGAAGGTATTCTGACTGGATGGGCTGATCCGCATACCGTTGAGATTCGAGTGAATGAGAAGCCGATGTCATTCCAGGTGAGCGAAGATCTGCAGAAGTCTCTGGATGATATCGATGACGAAGATTCCGTTCGTTTCAAATATGTAGAGAAAACGATTGATGCAACAACGAAACAGTTGGTACTTACAGAGATTGCAAAGATTGAATCGAGTGATGACAATAACGGTTCCAATGCAGGCGGTACAGTAACGTCCGATCGTCCGAAGACATCAGAGCTGGAAGTGACGGTAGAAGGAATGACCGAGAAACGCCCAGTGAAACTGGCACAAGCGAAAGGTTATTCACTTTATGTGTTTGAACCGATGGTTTTTGACGCCGAAGACCATGAATTAACAATGAAGATTGATCCGGATTATGAGGTAGAGATTGAGAAGCTGCCGGCGAATTACAATCTGGATGCGCTGAAGATGGATGCCAAGGAAGAGTTGTCCGAGACCGGAGAAGTGAAGCAATTAACGGCTGAACAACTCAGCAACGGCCCGATGAAGGATGCAAGATTATACATGATGTCCCAGAATGATAAGAAAACAGAGTATTTTATCGTGAAAGAACTGGACGGCAATGGTTTCATTTTCCACATCCAAGCACCTATTGGTGAACCTTCGGAAGGTTTCCTGCCCATGGCATATGCATCCCTCAATTCCATTATGAATGAGTAGAAAAGGGATAGAGCCACGCGGTTAAACCAAATGATGTATTAATTTAAAAAAGATTCCCCAAACAGCGTGTTTCCTTGAGAGAGGAGATGCGCTGTTTTATTAACGTTACTACAATATAGATAGATGTGCCGTGCCACGCCGTGCATAGACAAATAGCCGGAAGGAGCGATGCTGCTGCATAGGTTCCTCCCGGCTTCTTGGCCGTGCTTCTATTCAGTTTGCAGGATCAAACCCATGCCCTGATCCGTTACTCAGGTTAGTATGGTCGATTCCTTGCGCCCTTTGAGTTCCTGGTAACGGGCGATTACATTCTGATGAACGGGATGTTCGTCGGGAATTCCCATGCGCTCACGGATGAAGGCGGAGACGCCATCTTCGCGAATCATGTGTTGTAGCTTCATGGCTTCCTCGTCGCGCTTGTCATTAAACAGCATTGCGGCCGCCATAGCAGAAGTTAAATGAGGAATTTCAATTCCGAATTCACTGGCCTGCAGCGCTGGGCGAACAAGCCGATCATGAGGCGAAAGCTTGCGAAGGGGGGAACGTCCGACCCGGGTGACCTGATCCGTCAGGTTGGGATTGGCGAAGCGTTCCAGTATGGTGTCGATATATTTGTTATGCTTCTGTGCGTTGAATCCATGCTTCTGGATGAGCATCTGACCGGTCTCTTCCATAACATGACGCACCTTGGCCCGCAGGGTGGAATTACTCATCACCTGTCGGATCGTCTTGAATCCTTCGAGATAGCCGAAGTATGCGGCGACACAATGGCCTGTATTGACCGTAAACATTTTACGCTCAATATAAGGTTCAAGCGAATCCACATAGTGGACGCCGTCTATTTTCTTAAATCCATCCAGAAGTGCTGGACGATGAACGACCCATTCGTAAAAAGGTTCAACAGTGACCTGCAGCGGGTCTTTGTGGTTTTGAGCCGGAACAATCCGGTCCACGGCTGCATTGGGGAAAGAAACATAACGTTCGGCTTTTTTGCGAGTTTGTTCATCCAAAAATGGATAGATGCGTTTCTTCAACCTGGTGCTACCACCGATGGCATTTTCGCAAGCGATAATATGCAGTGGAGCCTGATTATTGTTTTTCATGCGAAGTTGAATGCCTTTGGCGATCGGTTCGGCGATATCTCCGAGTGCAGATACACCCACGGCGGTTGTGATCAGATCGGCTGAAGCGATCTCTTCAGCAACCAGATTCTGCTCACTCACATTGATAGCCGTCACGTTGTTGACAATCGTAGTGTCCTGATCTCTATTGGCAAGTGTAATCGGATATTCCTGTCTCTCTTGAAGCATGGAGATTTTCTTCGGGTTACGTGCGACAAAGCAGACTTCATAGTCGGAAGCGGACAACATATGACCGATAAAACCGCGGCCAATATTGCCCGCACCAAAATGTACAGCTTTCATGTGTGAACTCCCCCTTTAAGGATTTAATCGCGAAATTCGTGCAGACCTTAGACGGTAGTGACGAGTGGCTTCGAAATCAAATCGTTAAATGTAAGGTCAGTCAAGCAAGACAGCCGTTGGTGAGGCATATCGAATTCCAGTGTTCCTGTGATGGTATTCGAGATGACTACGCAGTGCATACCAGCCGCAGCAGCTGCACGCGCGCCGTTAGGTGAATCCTCAATCGCTACGGCTTCGTCTGCAGTTACTCCAAGGGCTTCAAGCGCTTGAGTGTAGAGTTCCGGGTCAGGCTTCACATTTGCAACATCATCTGCTGTACGAATGACTTCAAAATAATCTTTCAGTTTCAGTTGTTCCAGATGCTGTTCAACCCACTCCCGTTTGGAGCTGGATGCTACAGCCAATTTCAGTCCGGCTTCACGTGCTTGTTCAAGATATTCCTGAATACCAGGACGCACCTTTTCTTTGTTCATCAATGCAGCGTGCTGCAACTGAACGGATTCCCTGAACTCTTCCCGATCGATCGGAAGATTCAAATCTGTGATGAGGTACTCATATGGATTAAATGTTTTCAGACTGGTACCGATGCATTGTGAATACATCTCCAGGGTTAAATCTACGCCGTGTTCCTTGTAAGCATCACGAAAAGCAATATACCATGCTGTCTCTGTATCAATAATCGTTCCGTCGAAATCAAACACCAGTGCCTTAATCATAAATTTGTTCCTCCTGTTTCAGAATTAGTTTGGGGATAAAATAAAAAAAATGAAAATTTTCTGCAAATTCATTCCCTGTATTCATTAATCTGCGGGATATTAGTTGACGCAATAAACCGAAAATGAATATTAATTTGGGAAAAAATATGCGTTTGAAGCTAATAAAACCGTAACATAGGACGAACCGAAGGGTCAAGCGCGTCATGATTGTTTACATTGAAAATTTTCACGTGTATGATTTGTTTTCAGAAAATGATGAACGTTGCAAACCGTTAACCCTTTTGCATGTAAGCGGTGTACTGAATAAACTGTTTTTACAGCTCAAAAAAATAAAACTTTTTTTATGAAAATTGGATAGTCTGGCCGTTCAACAGCTTTCGACACTTTTATAATAGAAGAAATGGAGCTGAATTTATTGGATTTTATTAGCTTTACGCCAGATCAGGCCCTGTGGGAGAATGGAAGAAAGATTCTGAAAGTATATGGAGTAAGGGAGGAAGACAAGCATGTTGCAAAAGGACCGTTTCAATGGCTGCTTCATCGGGCTTGCAGCGGGTGATGCGTTGGGAACTACCGTGGAATTCAGCAGCCCGGGCACATTTGAACCCGTAACGGATATCGTGGGTGGAGGTGTATTTGGGCTGGAGGCAGGGCAGTGGACAGATGATACATCCATGGCTCTGTGTCTGGCAGAAAGTCTGGTACGTAAGGCAGACTTTGATCCTGCGGATCAGATGCGCAGATACACCAATTGGTACAAGGTCGGGTATATGAGCAGCACAGGCGATTGCTTTGATATCGGCGGGGCCACGCGAAGTGCCTTGGAGAGGTTTGAGATAACTGGAGAAGCTTACAGCGGATCAACCGACCCGATGACGGCGGGCAATGGCTCTATCATGAGGCTTGCACCTGTCGTGATGGCTTACGCTAATCAACCAAACGAGGCGGTCCACTATGCTGGGCTGAGCTCCCGGACAACACATGCTGCAACGGAAAGCGTGGAAGCATGTGAAGTGCTGGCCGCCATAATTGTTGCCGGTCTGCACGGAGCGGACAAGAGCGTCATGCTGATGCCGGAGACATGCAGACAGTGGAGGGAAGAACCTACTTTTTCGCCTGCTATTGAAGAGGTTGTTATGGGTTCCTATCAGAGCAAAGAACCGCCGGAAATTAAGGGCAGCGGCTATGTGGTTCGTTCACTTGAAGCAGCACTATGGGCGTTTCATAAGTCATCAAGCTTTGAAGAAGGCGCGTTGTTAGCTGTTAATCTGGGTGATGATGCGGACACTACAGGTGCGGTGTATGGGCAGATCGCAGGTGCTTATTATGGATTGAGTGGTATTCCGGCACACTGGCGGGACAAGCTGGCTATGCGTGGAGCGTTCGAACAACTAACCGATGCCTTGTGGTTGAAGGCGACAGAAAATCGTTGATTAAGAGACAGGAGAAGAGAACATCTATGAGCACGACTGGACACACAGTACAACCACAGGTTTCACCGTCAGGTAAACGAGGGGCGTTTCCATTATCCCTGTTATGTCTGACGATAGGAGCTTTTGCGATTGGTATGACTGAATTTATTATTATGGGTCTGCTGCCCAATGTGGCAATAGACCTGAATGTAAGCATTCCGCAGGCTGGGCAACTCATTACGGGATATGCGCTTGGTGTAGCGGTAGGTGCGCCGATATTGACCGTATTTACACACAAGATTCCGCAGAAAAAACTGCTGGTGCTGCTGATGTGCATTTTCATTATCGGTAACGCATTGTCTGTCATTGCTCCTACTTACGGGTTGCTAATCTCAGCACGGATCTTAACGGCATTTGCTCATGGTACGTTCCTTGGTGTAGGTTCAATCATGGCGACGCGGCTTGTTGCGCCCGAGAGAAGGGCAGGAGCGGTATCGGTTGTTCTCGCGGGACTAACGATTGCCAACATTATTGGCGTTCCGTTTGGTACGTTTATCGGGCAACAGCTTGGATGGCGGTCATCTTTCGGGGCGATTACGATCTTGGGCATCATTTCGTTGATTGGTATCATTCGATTCATTCCCGTCCTCCCGCAAGGAGCACCAGCGAACCTCGGACAGCAATTTCGGAATCTGGTTCGTCCACAAGTGTTGCTGGTTCTGCTTATTGGGGCGTTGGGGTGCGGAAGTTTGTTTACAGTCTTCACCTATATTACGCCGATGCTTGTGGATATTAGCGGCTTTGCGGAGCAAAGTGTGACCTGGATTCTGGTGTTGTTTGGCTTCGGTGTAACCTTGGGCAATTTGGTTGGCGGCCGTCTGGCAGACTGGAAGCTGATGCCTTCGTTAATCGTCAACTTTGGTATCCTTGCTGTTCTTCTGGCAGTGCTCACGCTGACGCTGGAGAATCCGTATCTGGCAGTGCTCACGATATTTTTCTGGGGGGTTGCCGCTTTTGGTATTATGCCGGGACTTCAGATTCGGATTATGAATATGACTCGTGAAGCACCGCTACTTGCGACAACCTCAAGTCATTCGGCATTTAACCTGGGAAATGCCGCTGGTGCCTATATGGGTGGGTATGCAATTACGCATACAGGACTTATCTCAGTGCCTTTGTATGCTGCAGTAATTGCTGCACTGGGTTTACTGGGTTTGTTCATCAGTCTGTTGATGAAAGACAGACTGGCTTCACCCGAGGGTGCAGAGGTAGTTAATCCAGTATCCGTACACTAAACAGATGTCAAGAAAGCCTCAGCCATCCTGTGTAACCAGGGGCTGAGGCTTTTTGGGCATGATGTTTTAATAGATTTCAAGCTCATTGATTCGCACATAGGTTGGCTGATGGGAAGGACCTTTACTCGCTACGACACGGATCTTGGAGGTACTGACTGCTGAAAATGTGTGTGAACGCGTTAACTCTTGATTGCCTGTAATCTGTACAAGATTCACCCAATTTGAGCCATTCCAGTATTGCAGATCATAATTGGCAAGCGGGTATCCCTGGGTGGTGTACAGATCAATTCGCTGGATTGAACTCGATGCCGGCAAATCAATGACGACATATTGGGGAAGTGAGGAATTACGGTTATTGGCCCAGCTATAACTTTCCCCCAAGGCCGTGTTACGATCCCCGTCATTGATTCGGGCTGCTGAATACCCGGGATAGGTGGAAGTTACCGTTATGGCAGCATTTCGTGCCAGGTTCTGTCCGGTTCCCGGATTGGTAGGGGTTTTCACCAGATTCACCAAATTCCAGCGCAGCTCGAAGAGTTTGAAGGACTTATTAAATACAGCTCCTTCTCCTTTGACGAGAGCATCAATCTTTAGAGACATGGTACTGGGCACATTATTGCTGCTTGTCCATTTCCCTGTGCCTTCAATGCCGGCAAAAACACTTACCTCAAGTATTTTTTTGCCGGCAATTTTCAGACCGACTTCCGCTTTGGCTCCTGCCCAAGCAGTGATCTGTCCTTCAATTTTATGGGTTACCGTAAGATATCTGTTCACACTGCTGTAAGGCTGGATCTTCACGGGAATAAAGACACGTGTTTTCCCTTTGACTCCCGCGGTAACCGTGTATCCCTGATCGACCTGAAATTCAAAGGTGACGTTGCCGTCAATACCAATGACCAGAAAAACGCCGACAGATACGGCTCCGAGATTGCCAGCACCAATGTTGAAGCCCATGATTGGAACTTTGACTTCTTTTTTGAACTTGGCATCACCTTTGATATAGATGTTGGCTTTTTCACCAGCAGTAAATTTTAGATCATATTTTCCCCAAAATCCGTATTTCCCCGTAACTTTGGGTGCAATCAAGGTGAGCTTACCACCTGCTTCAACGAACACTTTGTTACCGTTTGCATTTTGTTGATTTACAAGTACCTTCTTGAAATCACAGACAAACTCATTGCCGGATTTTTTGCAATTGGCAAAATTACCTGCTTCAGCAGCACGAATCACATCATTCATGTCCGTTGAATTAATATCAGTTAATTCCGTGGAGTTTATTTCATTCAGATCCATATCATTTGTATCATTCATGTCCATGGAATTCGCATCATTCAGATCCATGGGTGCGATATCCGTGGAAGCGATATCCATTGTTTCCGCATCCGCAACCATGTCCATATTTGCATCCAAATCATTTTGAATCGTGTTGTCGATGTTGAACTGTCGCATTTCAGCATCGTCATTTATATCGGTCTCTAACAAGGAAGGGGTTTCCTGAACAAGCCATTCCTTGCTATCCAATACCATCTCAGGATCAGGCATGACGATATTACGCTCTTCGAACGAGACCTCCTGCTCGGGAATATCATAGTAATCGAACAATTCCTCCACACCCGGAGTGGTGTAATCTACCCGCATACCACCAGAGCTTCTATTGACGCTTGTAACTTTGATAGCCCGGGCAGAGGACTGATCGAGAAAGATCTGACCAGCAGCTAGGTTATTACCGATTTGGGCAGCCTCTTGGGTGCTAAGTTCTATAGAACCTTTCTCTTCCACCGTTTCAAAGACGGCATTTACAACGGGAAGTCTCTTCACCATGGAGGCAGGCATGGGTTGGGTCGGTTTTAACTGATAATCGACTTGCTCGAATTGACCTGAAGAAGAAATGGGATTGCTAATAGCCAGTCCATCTTCGGAGACGTTAAATGAGATTCGAAAATATGCTTCTGAAACTGGAGCATTCACATTGGTCTTGCCTGCCCAGATCCAGCGTGCACTGGTCTCCTCAGGCATGCCACTAATCTGTTTCCAAGGATCACTGCCATACCGTCCGAAGTCAGTAGCACGTGACCATGACGAATCATCGAATTTGGGTTGCTCCCAACCTTCGATATATCGTTCAGATACTTTCCAGTTGAAATCCGTAACCAGATTCTCATCTCCGTAGCTAAGGTCTGCCAGCAGTCCCGCATAGAGGCCTATATCCTTCGCTTGAACTGCAATCACATTGATGCCAGATTGAATCGGCACAGGGAACGTATAGGCTTTGGCCCAGTCGGTGCCTTTTCCCGTCTGTCTGCCGTTTATAAAAAGTGTGAACTCATCATCTGCGGTTATGGATATTTTTCCTTCATTGTTAGATGCAGCGTAGACATTGGATGGCCATAACCCCACAAGTAAAGGCAGCAATAATGTAATAACCAGGAATGAAGCCCATGCTTTTTTGATCGAAAAGCGTACATTGAACATCATCATTTTCCTCCCAGAAAATAAAGTAGTTGCAAAAGATATTGGTAGCCGAAACGTTGAAACTTTTGCGTAAGCATATCTCAGAAGAAAAATATTATGAATCTATTGAAATTGTTCATAGACACCCCCCTATGGAAGCTATAATAAGGTAAAATATTCAATTTAACAACAGTATTTTACAATTTTAAATTATGATTCGAAAATAAAGAAGAAAGAAGAAAAACTCTGATGCTCTAAGACCATTGAATTGAATCGCTAGAAATGAAAATATTGTTGCAAAAAATGGATAAATAAGTTTAAATATACTATATAAGTAATTCTATGTCGGGAAAACAGAGTGAAATCTACATGTTTCAGTGTTTTCTGAAGGGAAGGGAGGTGATCTAACCTGTTTATTGTAAGGGCTTTCAATTTTAGGTTGAGAGGAAGCTTACTTCACCGCGTTAGAAAAAGTTGAACTTCAGCATCAAGCGTAATCCAGTGAAACTTCGAGAAACGCATACTTAAGTTTGACAAAATTGAGAGGAGAAATTGAGATGAAAAAACGTATTACAATCCTTTTAAGTCTTTCGATGATCGTTGCCATGATTGCCCCAACAATGGCTTTTGCTACGGATTCCAGCGAGGTTGGTGCTCAGAACACAGCGTATGAATCTATGAATGTATCCGGCAATGACGCAAACAATGCGCTTGCTAATACTCCGGTGGTGCCGGCACCACCGGGTTTTGATGGCTATCGAAACAATATTCCGCACGGAAATACCAATCTGATATCCTATTACTCCACAACGGTGGGCAATACACGGAAAGCGACCGTGTATACACCGCCAGGATATTCTCCGAATAAAAAGTATAACGTCTTGTATCTCCTGCACGGCATCGGCGGGGATGAGCATGAGTGGGTCAATGCAATGAAACCCAAGAACATTTTGGACAACCTGTATTCGGAAGGCAAGCTGTCCCAGATGATCGTTGTCATGCCGAATGGCCGTGCCATGAAGGACGACCGTCCAGTCGGTGACATTTTTGCTCCGGACAAAGTGGCTGCGTTTGAACGGTTTGAGCAAGACCTGCTCAAGGATCTGATTCCTCATATCGAGGCCAATTATCCGGTATACAAAGACAAGAATAGCCGTGCGTTGGCCGGTCTGTCCATGGGTGGTGGGCAATCGCTTAACTTCGGATTGAAAAATCTGAATACCTTCGCTTGGGTAGGGGCCTTCTCGGCTGCACCGAATACGCAATCTGTATCACAGCTGGTTTCCAACCCGGGACAAGTAGCCAGCCAACTCAAATTGTTGTGGATCTCCTGTGGATCAAGTGACGGTCTGTTATGGGTCAGCCAGAACTTCAAAAACGGCTTGAGCAGCATGAATATTCCGCATACCTTTTATCTGGATGTAGGTGGACACGAACCATCTGTCTGGAACAGCGGCCTGTATCAGTTCTCACAAAGAATCTTCAAATAATTTAATTTGAATTAGCTTCTTGAAGCAATCGACAGGAGAAACAGGAATTCATATCGATATGTAGCCTCAGTTCTGTTCTGCACAGGGCTGGGGCTTTATGTTGGTTAGTGTGCGAATATGACATGATGAATGAGAGCGAATATGTTAGCATGAAGGAAGCAGATCCACATGGAGCGGGTAGTTAATTACATAGGTAGATACATGAAGGAGAGAAATAGGATGTTCTATTACAAAGGTGCATTCCGGGAAACGGACAATGTGATTTATTTTAAAAGCGATGTTTCATTAGCTCAGAATGATGTTGTCCTATTTGGTGAAAAGAAGTATTTTATCGAAAGTGTGGAAAAAGAATTTCTCCTGCTTCAGCGGGTGGGCTCCATTGTTTCTGTGAGTCTGTGAAATCTTCGCAAGATCATCCCCTTTTTCAAGTGTACGTGCACTTCTGGGCCTCTGCCTACATACAATAGATCGACCCTGTTCCCACATGTGCTCAGGCCAGATCGTTGTAAAACTGCAGGAGGTGTCATCTGTGCCCGGATTGTTTACCGCAATTGCTCTATTCATTAAAGAGTTAACGTTACTCGTCTCGTATGTCAAAAATAATGCGTTCCCCCAGCCACTGGCTGAGGGTGATGAAGCCAAACATTTACGCCTTATGGCTGAAGGCAATGCCCACTCTCGCAATCTGCTCATTGAACACAATCTGCGCCTCGTCGCGCATATCGTCAAGAAGTTCGACAATACGGGTGAAGATCAGGAAGACCTGATTTCCATCGGAACCATTGGTTTGATCAAAGCCATCGAAAGTTTTCAACAAGGCAAAGGCACGAAGCTTGCCACATTTGCGGCGAGGTGTATTGAAAACGAAATTTTGATGCATCTGCGTTCCCTGAAGAAAACACGCAAAGACGTATCCCTGCACGACCCTATCGGTACGGACAAAGAAGGCAATGAAATTACATTAATCGACATCCTTGGCACAGAAGCTGATGATGTTGTAGATCGGGTACAGCTCAAGATTGAAAAAAGCAAAATTTATCGCAATCTAGATATCCTGGATGACCGGGAGAAGGAAGTTGTAATCGGTCGATTTGGCCTGGAAGCAGGCGGGGAGGAACGAACTCAACGCGAAATTGCGAAGGAACTGGGCATCTCACGTTCTTATGTATCACGGATTGAGAAGCGGGCGTTAATGAAGTTGTATCATGAGTTTTATAAGCAAAAGTAGTTGTTGAACAGACCAGAGGGCGCCTTTATCGGGAGCCCTTTTTACTGTGAAGATGCTTAAAACTGGATCTAAATAGTATTAATTATTTGGGGTTATGACCTAAATAAAGGAATTTCCATTCCCGTTGAAGAATATCTTGTACACAGACCAATTTAATATATAAGGAGTAAATCATAATGAAGCAGCTTTTTCGGAAAACTCCACTGTGGTTTTTGTTAATCTGGATCGTAGGATTTATAATGATCGTTTTCAACTCGTTCCAATCAAACTCGGGTATCATTAACTTTATTGCGTTATTCATGATTAATGTTGCTAATGCTATTTGAATTTGGAAAAATGAACGTTCGTTAGCGATTACCTTTTTAGTTGTTGCCGCTCTATGCTTGGTTTATATTTTAGTATACTTCTATAGATATGTATAATCAGCATGACATGGCATGAGGATAACAAAGGAATGTACATAGGCTGATGATAATATGGATCGGATGTAACTCAAGATTAATAAAAGCCAAGGGCATCAAATAGGAGCATATGAAGTGGTCACCTCTTACAAAGGTGGCCTCTTTGCTTTTGCAAAAAAAATATATAAAAGAGGATATGTATTCTGAGCAGATTATTATATGATGAGTAATAATATTTTGCATCGTAGAGAGCATTTGCAGAAAGAGAGTGGTGGTTGATCATGCAGCAAGAAACGTTAACAAGGGGATTAAAGAACAGGCATGTACAGTTGATGGCGATCGGAGGTGCGATCGGTACAGGTCTGTTTCTCGGGGCAGGCAAAACGATTCAGCTGACAGGGCCATCCATCTTGCTGGCCTACATCATTACGGGTGTTGTGTTGTTCCTGATCATGCGTGCATTGGGGGAACTGCTGTTAAGCAACTTGCAGTATCATTCCTTTATCGATTTTGTGCGTGATTACCTGGGAAATATGGCGGCATTTATTACAGGCTGGACCTATTGGTTCTGCTGGATATCCATTGCCATGGCTGATATTACGGCCGTTGGTTTGTATACGCAGTTTTGGTTTCCGAATGTACCTCAGTGGATGCCAGGGTTAATTGCGTTAGTCATTTTACTAATCATGAACTTGGCAACGGTCAAGTTGTTTGGTGAGATGGAATTCTGGTTTGCCCTGATTAAAGTCGTGGCCATTCTGGCACTCATTGTTGTTGGTTTATATATGATATTCAAAGGTTTTACCACGGATCAGGGTCCAGCAAGTTTCACCAATCTGTGGAGTCATGGGGGATGGTTCCCGAATGGACTGCATGGGTTCATCATATCGTTCCAGATGGTGGTGTTCGCCTTTGTAGGCATGGAACTGGTGGGACTCACAGCGGGGGAAACGGAGAATCCGGAGAAGGTTATTCCTAGAGCGATTAACCAGATTCCGATCCGGGTACTGCTCTTCTATGTTGGCGCACTGCTGATTATTATGAGCATCTACCCGTGGAACGCCATTGTGCCTACTGAAAGTCCGTTTGTACAAGTGTTTGCCGCTGTGGGTATTGCAGCTGCCGCCGGCATTGTGAATTTCGTGGTACTGACTTCCGCAGCGTCAGCGTGTAACAGTGCCATTTTCAGTACAAGCCGTATGGTGTTCTCCATGGCAAAGGATCACAACGCACCTGAATCATTTGCAAGACTGAATAAGAGGAAAGTCCCTTCCAATGCGCTGTTTTTCTCCACGATCGTTATTCTGATCGCGATTGTGCTGAACTATATCATGCCAGAGGGTGTATTTACGCTGATCACGAGTGTGTCGACTGTGTGCTTCATCTTCGTCTGGGGCATCATGGTAATCTGTCACCTGAAATACCGCCGTACCCAGCCGGAACTGGCGAGTCGCAGTCGCTTCAAGCTGCCACTATATCCGTTTTCCAACTACTTCATTCTGGCGTTTTTGGTTTTTGTGTTGGTGGTCTTGGCGTTGGCTGAGGATACGCGAGTGGCGCTGTTTGTCACGCCGGTGTGGTTTATTCTGGTTGCTGGGGTCTACCTTCTCCAAAAGAGAAACTTGAGCAGTAACAGACTGTAGGATGTAGCTTCGTTTCTAAATAAAACCGCCCAATGAAATTGGGCGGTTATTCGTATTTATATTCTTGCAGCCTTTTGGCTTTCACGAATACCTGTGTAGATGGCATCACAGATATCGGTAGTATACTGGCCTGACATTCCTTCAAGTGCTGTATTGGTGAATGCTACGACACTAAGTTCTTTTTGTGGATCAACGAACCACGAGTGACCATAGGTTCCACCCATCCGCCACGTACCCGGGGATTCCGGTGTACCGGCTGCGACAGGATCTTTAAGTACGGTAAAACCAAGGCCAAACCCTCTGCCTGGCCAGTATGGCATCACGAGATCACCGATTTGATTGGTAGACATCTCAGCCGCAACGGCTTCTGTAAGGAGAGGCTGTCCTCCTAGTCGCAATGCTTCAAGTAAAGTAAGAAAATCTCCGGTACTTCCAACCATACCCGCTCCGCCCGACAAGTAAGCAGAAGTATGATTCACACGATTGGGTGACAGTCGGAAGCCAGCAGTACCCTCAATAAAAGGAATCAGCTCCAACTCCTGATGAAGGAGACGCGGTTCTTCAGAACCATTAGCATATGCGGCTGTCAATCGTTCCGAATCCACCGCAACAAAGTCAGTGTCGGTCATGTGGAGTGGATGAGTAACCAGCGTTTGAACAGCTTCTCGTAGTGACATCCCAGTTACCTTTTCGATAACGGCACCAAGTACATCTGTCGCAATGGAATATCTCCACATGTTGCCTGGCTCATACAGAAGCGGAGCAGAAGCCAGCCTTTGCAGATTCTCCTCCAGACTCATTTCAGACCAATCCATTCCGTCCGATACCCCTGCAAGCTCATAGGTTCCCTGATCTTCTTGGAAGAAACGGTATGTCAAGCCTGCGGTGTGTGTCATCAACTGATGTACTGATATTAAAGCGTCCTGACCATTGGCAAGTTTGGGCCGGAATGCAGGAAGCCAGCGTGTCACCGGATCATGCAGACTCAGCTTTCCTTGTGAGATTAATGCCAGAGCTGCTGTCGAGACAATAGGTTTGGTTACGGAAGCAAGTCGAAACAGAGCGTTTTCCGACATGGTGCGTTTTTGCTCCCTGTCTGCGAAACCAGCAGCCCGGCTATATACCAGTTCCCCTCCTAATGCAACCTGTACAACTGTTCCTACAATTCTTTTTTCGCTTAGAGCGCGGTCAATGGCTTCATCCACACAATTATGCAATGTCGTCATGTCTTTTTTTCTCATGTTTATCTTCCTCTCACCAACTGATGTATTTGATTTCTCATGATAACTGTGTTTATTATATAAATGATTGATCTTGTATTACATGGTTTGTTAAAGGCATTATAATGAATTAGCGAATATACTTAAGGTGATTTCTGAATATATCTTATGTATTTAAAGGAGTGGATCACATGGACGAAATAGATCAGCATATTCTGTATCACTTGGAGAATCAGGCGAGATTATCCATGACCGAACTCGGCAAACTGGTGGGGTTATCTCAGCCCGCCGTTACTGAACGAGTCAAACGAATGGAAGAAAAGGGAATTATTGAGGAATATCGAACCGTAATCTCCCCATCCAAATTGGGCAAGCAGAGCACAGCCTATGTTCTTTTTCGTACGCGGGATTGTTATCCTTTCCTGGATTTCTGTCGTGCGTCACCTGAAGTTGTGGAATGTTATCGGATAAGCGGAGAGTACAATTACTTGCTGAAAATCCTCACAGATACCATTCAGGGACTCGAGGAGTTTCAGAACAAGTGTGATCCGTACGGTACTTACATGACTTTAATCACCATGTCTTCTCCAATTGCACATAAGAATCTAGTGGAAGGACCAAATCTGTTGGCACAGGCAGAATAAGATTCTGGTCTTTAAAATGAAAAACAGAAGAGGAGTCCACATCAAGTGAACTCCTCTTTCCTCCTGCGTGTAACTCATGAAAAATGCCTTCCTGTTAATTTGCTCTGGTAAATCCATATTTATAAGCACGCCTAGCTACAAGCAACGCAGGAATAAGCAAGATAAACAGCGCCCCAGAAAGGTATCCTGCTCCAAATACTTCAAGAAGAATGGCCCCGATGATGCCTCCTCCACCAATTGCCAGATTCCATGCTGTAACCAGCATCGATTGGGCGACATCTGTGCTTTTGCCTCCGGCTTGAGCGATGGCAGTCTGTAACAGTGTCGCGGCCCCGCCAAACGTAAGTCCCCAGATCATGACGCCAAGGATAATAATCACAGGTTGATGAGTAGCGATTCCCATCGCGACAGAGGCTAGAGCGAATGATGCCAAGCTGATGATAACTAATCTCCTCAAAAATCGGTCAATGAGCATTCCGGTTAACCAAATTCCAACAATGGAAGTAATACCGAAAATGAGCAAAATCAAGTCGACTCTGTTAGCAAATGCGGTCTGGGCAAGGTAGGGAGAAATATAGGTATATAGGATGTTATGGGCAAGCATCCAGGCCAGAACAACAAACAGAATAGGCCTAACTCCCGGAATTAAAAACACCTTATGCAGTGGAAGACGTTCACCAGCTGGCTCTCCGGCAAAATCCGGCATTCTCCAGAGAACCCATACGATTAAAGCCACGGTTAGAAGAGATACCATCCCGAAGATGAGGCGCCAGCCGACATAAGAACTGAGAAAACTACCGATTGGGACACCCAGGGCTAATGCTAACGGTGTGCCGACCATAGCCACAGCCATGGCTTTACCTTTTAGCGAATCCGGGACCATCCGACGTGCATAACCTGCTGTCATGCCCCATAACACACCCGCAGAGACTCCAGCCATGAAACGAGCAGCAAGTGTCAGGATATAATCCGAAGATAAGGCGGTAACGGTGTTAAAGACAAGAAAACCACTAATGCATACTAACAGTAGAGGTCGGCGTCTCCATCCGCGTGTAGCAGCAGTCAAGGGAATGGCAGCAACAAGTGATCCAATGGCATAAAGAGTCACCAACTGTCCGGTGAAGGCTTCTGTGATCCCCAAGTCTTTTGCAATTTGCGGCAGCAGTCCCGCAGGCAGGCTTTCGGTGAGGATGCAAATAAATCCCGCCATGGCTAAAGCAAGTAGCCCAGCCCACGGAAGGCGTTCTGAAGATATGGAAGGCAGCTCCCTTTGTTTTGGGAGGGGTGTGTTAATGGCCATGAATAAAACCTCATTTCTTATATTTTAATCCTATCCAGAACTATGCATATAAGCTTATCTGAAAAAATCAAACTTTTGCATACAGGATTAAAGGTTAGAAGGAGGTTTTAACATGATATTTAATTTAATTTGTGAGTTTATCCGTTAATTTAGTATGTTCTAAAGTGAACTGAAAAAAGAGCAGTGAGAATGTCTTCTCCTGCTCATTGGCTCAAGTCATTAATTGATTGGATTAGCTTTCATTTCCTGTCCCATTTTCTCAATACCGTCCAGAATTTGATATCCATAACCCCAGAACTGGCTGAAATCTGTGACATAGATCTGTTTGTTTTTGATTGCGTTCATACTTTGCAGGGCAGGGTTGGCATACAGATTTTGAATCAGCTTATCGATATCCGGTGAACCGGCATACGCGGACAAGAGCAGGTAGTCCGGGTTCGCTGTGATCAGTTGCTCAACACTTACCTCACCTTGCACACCATCAAACGTATTTTTCAGCCTCAACAGGCCAAGTGCATCAAGCTGATACGTATCATTTTGCATGCTGCTGACCGTAATGGTGTCTTCCGTAGCGGGTACGATATAGGCAAAAGTATGCTCAGGCTGATCGGCTACACTTGCCTTAATGGCTGCAACGCGAGTCTTCAGACTTTCCGTGAATGTTGCGGCATTATCTTGAACATCGAAGATCTGCCCAAGTTGTGCAATATCACTATACAGGCTATCTAGTGAGCCTTTGTGATTTGTCGTTTGCAGGAACGTGCGGATATTCATGTCATTCAATCCATCGACCGTACCCACGCCCCAGTCTGCATCAGCGAACAGGTCGCCCCGTCCGAGTACCAGATCCGGGCTTGCGCCTACGACCAGCTCTTTACCTACATAATCCTTGGACAATACCGGAATTTTGGCGAAATCATCAGCCACATCGGGTGTAACGGAACCATAAAGAGCAGCAACACCGACCATTTTATCGGTCAGACCTAATTTGATGAGCATCTCAGCCGCAGATTGGGTATTCGCAACAACACGTTCAGGTGCTTTATCGAATACTTGCACTTTGGGTTTCCACTCGCCACCCTCACCCGAGATCGTGAAATTCTCAATGGTGAGCGGGTACGTCGTTTTATTTGTATTCTCAGCAGGAGCTGAAGTTTCTGTCGTGTTAGTTGTTGAAGTTGTCTCTTCGGCAGGGGAAGAAGTTGATGCATTCGAACAGGCTGCAAGCAGTAGTAACAGGAGACTTAGAGCAGCAAAGCCAATGGTTCTGGATGTGAATTTCATTAAATGATGAACCCCTTTTCTATGTGTTTTAAATTGACAAAGATAATCATTCTCAATTATAATCCGAGAAAACACATTGTAAATAGCTAAATTTAATTTGTTCTACATTTTACGCGAATTGATGGGGGAAGAGATGGCACAGACGGTTCAGGTTCAGACACAGCGTATGGGGAAAAGAGAGTCTCTGATTCATAGTAAATCCGGGTTTGCTTTACTGATTGCAGCTTTAATCATGATTACGCTTATATCCGTAGGTATTGCAGTTTCCATTGGACAGGTACAAATTCCACTGGCGGAGTCATATCGTATTCTTCTATACAAATTAACGGGATTTCAGTGGGGGACAACACCCATTGAGGCAGGTTCCTTTACCGATATCATTTGGCAGATTCGTTTCCCGCGTGTGCTGATGGCGATGTTTATCGGCGCAGGCTTGGCCTTGTGCGGTGCTGTTATGCAGGCTGCTGTGCAGAATCCGCTCGCTGATCCTTACATACTGGGTATATCCTCAGGCGCTTCACTTGGAGCAACCTTTGCAATTCTTATTGGATTCGGTGCGATTGGGTGGCTAGGTCAGACGGGGGTGGCTTTCTGGGCCTTTGCCGGTGCGATGGGTGCGTCATTACTAGTCCTGACTTTGGCAGGGATTCGGGGGCAAATGACGTCGGTCAAGCTGGTGCTTGCGGGAATGGTGATTAACGCGTTATGCAGCGCTTTTTCGAACTTTATTATTTATTTTGCCAACAATGCTGAAGGCATCAAAACGGTGACGTTCTGGACCATGGGCAGCCTGGCGGCTTCCGGATGGAACAAGCTTCCGCTCGTAGGTATCGTCGTGCTGGTGGCGATTCTATTTTTCCTTTTACAGTCCAGAGTTCTTAATACGATGTTGTTGGGGGATGAAGCAGCTGTTACGCTGGGCATTAATCTGAGTGTGTATCGCAGACTGTACATGCTGTTAACCGCTTTGGTGACAGGCGTTATGGTGGCGAGCTGTGGCATGATTGGTTTTGTTGGACTCATTATTCCGCATATTGTCAGAGGTCTCGTGGGTTCCGACCATCGTAAAGTGATGCCTGTATCCGTGCTGTTTGGAGCCATTTTCCTCATCTGGACGGATGTTATTGCACGATCCCTCATATCCAGCGTGGAGTTGCCAATCGGTATTATTACGGCCATGATTGGCGCACCAATGTTTATGTATATGCTGGTCAAAAAAGGCTACGGTTTTGGAGGAAATTAAACATGAAGCTGAACGTAGAAAATGTATCCATCTCTGTGCTGAACACGGACATCATCAAGGATATTTCATTGCTGGTGAACGGTAAACAGTTCGTCGGACTGATCGGACCCAATGGTTGTGGCAAGTCAACGCTGCTCAAGAGCATTTATAAAGTGATCAAACCGCAGCAAGGCAAGGTTTTTCTGGACAATACCGATATTCTCAAATCCAGTCCAAAGCTTGTTTCCAGACACATGGGCGTTGTTGGCCAGTTTAATGAATTGAGTTTTGATTTTACGGTGCGTGAGATGGTCATGATGGGCCGTACCCCACACAAAAAAATGCTGGAGACGGATAATGAACGGGATCATGAAATCGTCGGGCAGGCTTTGGAAAAAGTACATCTGACTGGACATGCAGACCGCAATTACGTGTCTCTGTCTGGTGGAGAGAAACAGCGTGTGGTCTTGGCGCGTGTCTTGGCACAGCAACCCCAATTCCTGATCCTGGACGAGCCGACGAACCATCTGGACATCAAATACCAGCTTCAGATTCTAAATATTGTCCGTGGACTCGGCATTGGCATATTGGCAGCGCTGCATGATCTCGAACTCGCCGCAGAATATTGCGATTATCTCTATGTGGTGAAAAAGGGCCAGATTGTGGTCCATGGCAAACCGGCTGATATTCTGACTCGCGAGATGATTGGTGAGGTATTTGATGTCGATTGTGAAATCTATACAAATCCAGTTACGGGCGGCTTAGGCATTGCTTACCTGAGTACACGTTGATTGGGGCTATATCTTCGTTTGGATGACATGGAGAAATCTTTCGAAATAATCAATTGAAGTGAAAATAGACCGTGCCTGTTGGAGCGATGTTGTTGAGTGCTCACAAGGCCGGTCTTTTGTTTTTTAGGTGGGTAGGAATCAACTATTGAAGCTTGGGATCAACGGGATGAGCATGAGCACCTTTACTTACTTCTTGGAAGATATCTGAGGAGTTATCGCTATGCGTTGAAGAATTGTTGCTGTTGTCTTGTTGTGGGTGTTCTCCCGTTGCTGGACCACTGCCTGTAATCGCATAACTTCGTAAGATCTCTTCCAGATCTCCAATCGTCACAGGACGAGCATGTCGTTTCAGGACATAACCGAGTTGACCATTGGGTTCCACCGTCGCCGTCTCCAGATCATCTACACTTGTAATTCCGTGCTGTCGCATATGCATCTCAAGCTGATCCATCGTATAACGCATGCGTTTCAGATTCGGGATAATGACCTTTCCGTCCTCTACCACGATTTTGGAACTGCCACTCATTAACCGTTCAAAAATATTAAATTTCAATTGCAGTTGTTCCACTACAAGCAATGTCAAAATGAAGACTGATGCTGATCCAATCGCTTTGCCAAGTTCATGATTTGCGATAGGCTGTACAATCGTTGTTCCGATGGAGATCATGATGACCGTTGTGGCGACACTCATCTGTGAGATCGACTTACGTCCTGCAATTCGCAGCAGAATCATGCCGATAAGTACAAGTAAAACAGATTTCCATATCCAGTCCATACGTATATTCCTTTCTATTCCAGTATGCGTTTTGCTTCTTAGACTGTTCTGGAGTTGGAGAAATTATGCAGATGGATAAATCCATAGCTTTCATTCCGCCCACCGGATCGTTTACAATAGGGTATTGATGAAGTGAACAAAGGAGCGGGTTACAGTGGCAAAACAGAAATACTATGTTGTCTGGGAAGGCAAGAAGCCGGGTGTGTATAACACATGGGCAGATTGCAAAGCGCAGACGGATCATTATACTGGAGCAAAATATAAATCCTATGAGTCCAAAACAGCCGCAGAAGAAGCGTATCGTGCTGGATGGAAAGGGAACTGGGGTTCAAGTGCAGGCGGAGCGTCGAAGACAAAGTCGGCTGGTAGCGGAAGAAGTGCTGGCATGGAAACGTCAGAGGAAGTGGATTACGACAGCGTCTCTGTTGATGTGGGCACACGTGGTAACCCCGGACCTGTAGAATACAAAGGGGTAGACACCCGCACCGGTGAGGTTATTTTCTCCGTCGGACCGATCTCCAAAGGCACGAACAATCTGGGCGAATTTTTAGCCATTGTACATGCCCTCGCACATCTGAAAAAAGAAGGCAGTACCAAAACGGTGTATACCGACTCGGTCAATGCCATGAAATGGCTAAAGCAGAAAAAAGTAGCCACAACGTTGCCAAGAGACAACTCCACGGAAGAGATCTGGTTGATGATTGATCGTGCCGAGCAGTGGCTCCAGACGAATACGTACAGCAATAAAGTGCTAAAATGGCAGACCAAACAGTGGGGCGAAATCAAGGCAGATTACGGCAGGAAGTAGGTATTTATCCGTATCAATTTCATAATACCTTTCGCTGCTTCAATCAAGGCTAGATATAGATCAAAGCGGTTTAATTTGTCTATATCTAGTTACAAAAATCCATTTTTAGTGAGTTATGAAATTGATTTTTCCAAAGGATGCCTCCTTAATTTCTGGTCTATTAGAATCGTTATTTACAATTTCCAGTTTCCGCTCTATAATCATCTGAATATGATTAGTTAAACATATGGAGGAGCCTGTCATCTGCAGGCCCTCTTTATCTTTTTGGTCCACTGATTAGCAAGTCCATTCAATAGAATGGGGTATTTGAGTATATATTGCAGGAGGCAGACATGAGTTCCATTTATAGAAGTGAAGAAGGCAAGAGCAGCATACTTGAAGAGTATGAGATTTATTTGAACGAGTTGGGTGAGGAATTTACTCGGGAGTATGTAGAGACGCGTTTTGGAAAGACGCATGTTTTACTGACGGGTCCTCTAGATGGTAAGCCGTTATTTATTCTCCAGGGCGGTAATTGTGTGAATCCGATGACATTGTCATGGTTCTCTTCTTTATTTAAAGAATACCGAATTATTGCTCCTGATACGATTGGTCATCCTGGTTATAGTGAGGAGGCGAGTATCTCCACACGGTTTGATAGTTTGGCTTTATGGGTATCGGATCTGCTGGATCACTATGATATTGAAAAGAGTGCATTTATCGGTCCATCGTTTGGAGGAGGCATTATCCTCAGACTGGCTACCTATATTCCGGAACGCATCTCGTGTGCCGTATTGGTTGCTCCTGCGGGTCTTGCGGTCAATTCCAAAATTAAAACAGCTCAGGATATCACGCTGCCACTCGTCAAGTATCGTATGACGTCTTCACCATCTTCTTTGCAAAAAATTACGGACAACATGTCATGCAACTGCATGAAAGAAATGGATAAAAACATTATCGGCAAACTTTTTAAATACGTCAGCATAGATCAGGATCTGCCCAAGCTTACGGAGCGGGAAGAACTGGTGAACTACACGTCACCAACCTTGTTATTGGTGGGGGAGAAGGATGTCTTTTTCCCAGCGGATAAGTGTATTGAGCGAGCTCAAAAGATTATTACGAATGTAGAAGCCATCAAGTATGATACAGGACATTTTCCTTCACAGGACGTATTGGTTCAGATGAACGAGGAAATCGGGCGTTTTTTACAGAATAATTATTAATAAAAGCTGTAAATGAAGGATGGGAAATGTTTTTCTCCAGTTTAATAAAGTAATTACATCCATCTGTCGATACTCTATATAAGAGAATGCTTTTCTTCTATAGAGTAGTGTGGATAGGGATTAGCAGTATATCGCAGAAGGCTTGATATCATTAATATTTAAATATTTCGCGTTAAGGTGTTTCAAATTGCATCATTTGGTTTATATGTATAGTTGGCGATGAATTGCTGACTGGTTAAACCAAGTGATGCATTTACGCGGAAAGTCTTCCGATCGACAAGGTTGAAAAGAGGTCTGTTATGAGAAAAGACAATTGTAAAATGACATTGCAGCGTAATGTGATTATAAATGATACATATCAGGTAAGACAGGTATTAGCCAGCAGTGAGTTGGCTATTGTATATGCAGGGCGAGATCGTAACACAGGTGCAAAAGTAGCCATTAAGGAATTTTTCCCACAGAGAATGGCTGAACGGCAGGCAGACAAGCGAGGGGTGTTCTGCTCTTCACGAGGATACGGTGGGCAATATCAGGAGTTACTGGCTGCATTTCTACTCGAAGGTGAACTATTATCGAAACTGGATCATCCCCATATTGTATCGTATATGGATCATTTTGAAGCAAATGGTACGGGGTATCTGGTTATGGAATACTGCACGGGAATCACATTGACCGAGTATTTGAATGAACATAATCATGCTCTTGATGCTGCTTTCATAACGGAGACGCTGCTTCCACTGGTGGATACATTGGATTACATACATAAGCAAGGCATTCTTCACCGGGATGTGAAACCTTCCAACATTATGGTTATGGAGGATGGTACACCTAAACTTCTGGACTTTGGCTCAGCTACCCGTTGGCCTATGCAATCCGGAGAGAAACAGGTGATATTCACATCGGCAGGTTATTCTCCACTGGAGTTTTATTCGGAGAAATCCAGTCAAGGACCGATGTCGGACATCTATAGTTTGGCAGCTCTGCTCCATTATTGGACATGCGGGCAACCCCCTATGGACGTGAAACAGCGGTTGTTCCAGGATGAATTGCCATCTGTTCGCTCACATAATGAGTATGTGAATCCTTGGCTCGCTCGTGTTATTCATTGGGGGTTGACGGTTCGTTCTGAGAAACGCTGTGCTTCCTTAGCTTGGGTCAGAAGCTCGCTGCGAGTTCAAGCCTGGGTATGGAAAGTGCGCAAGCCAGGTACAGTGGAATGGTCTTTAGCCGAGAATGAACATACGCAGGTCTATGAAGTGGAGTCGAAAAAGCAACATGAGATGGCTTGAGTTATAACACCTCTTTTATAAAATGGTATGCTAGATGAGCATATTCGTACAATAAATTAAACCAAGTCGACTTATAAAAGAGGAGATTTGGTTTTTTTGTTATTTATTAAGTTATAGGGAATCGGATGTAATTGAATGACGTTATATTTTATAGAGTTCGTCTCGAAGTTAGCCAGACGATAAATCATGCCGTGATTAACAGCTCCACCTATAGATAGAATTTGAAACGAACACCCCAACTCCGATACAATGTTCTCATAGAGTCTGAGAGAATGGATCAAATACGGTGCAGAAATGGAGAAAACCAATATGACTGAATTTATCAACGCTGACGATATTAATGACGTAATTCTGGCTGCGGCAGCAAACGAGTTGGAGCAGATGGTGGACAAAATGTGTGAGCTGATTGGCACGCCTTTGGAACAGACGACAGAACTGGAGCGTCAGGTCATGGCTGCTTTTGGTTTTGGCGCGGTGTATGGCATCACTCATCGGGATCAGCTGGCGGAGCCGCAGGCCCATGCCTTGAGCATTCGGATGCTGATTAAACCATTTAATTACAGTGAGCAGCAGGCGGTTGATTTTGCCGATGATCTGATTCGGGTGGCTTCCGATCGTGAGGTTCATCCGGTGATGAATACGATTATCCAACGTGGGATTGATGGACACCGCCAATTCAACCAGGAAAACGATGAAGGATTGGAACGTAACATTCAGGAGATTTTAACAGCGGTTCAATCGCAAAAATAGACGGTTTTATTAGATGTGGGAGATGATTGCATTGGATCTGATGAAATTAAGCAAGGAACTCTCATACGCTCTGCGACATGCACCATGGGAGTATGAGCTGGAACTGGACGAAGAGGGTTGGGTGGAAATCTCGCAATTGCTGGTGGCTTTACATGAAAGTCCGCAGTGGAAGGGAGTCACGCAAGTTGATCTGGAGCAGATGATTCAAGCCTCGGAGAAAAAGAGACATGAAATCCGTTCTGGCCGCATTCGGGCATTGTATGGACATTCGACACCCCATAAGATATCGAAGATATCTGCTGAGCCACCGGAAACCCTGTACCATGGGACCCCGGCACGCGCAGTGCATTCTATTATGGAACATGGCTTACAGCCGCGGCAAAGGCAATATGTACATCTGTCCGCAGACATCGATACAGCCAATCAGGTGGGACGAAGACGGGATGATCAGCCTGTCATTTTGAGAATCAATGCTGCTCAAGCGGCCACAGACGGAATCCTCTTTTATCATGGAAACGAAAATATCTGGCTGGCCGATCACATTCCTGCACGTTATATTCTTGAGCAGTGAGCAGTGAGCAGTGAGCAGTGACTGGTGAGCAATGAGTGATGAACTGTTGTGGACAACATAAATGCCTATCTCAAATTGCAACAGTCGCATTGAATGGATTGAATGTGCAGTCTTCCGTTCAAGTTGTATACCGTTGTATTGACCGTTAGCTACACAAAAAAAGGGACGCATCCAACATTTGTTGGTGTGTCCCTTTCTCATATCCAAAACTTACTTGCCTACAATTGCTTTAATACTTTCGCTAAGTGGCTGAGCCGGACGGCCAAGCAATTTCTCTAAAGTATCACTTTCTACAGCCAATGCGCCTTCACGGATGGCACTTTGCATATCAACAAGCATCGATACGACAAAGTCCGGTAGACCTGCGCCTTTCATGATGTCAGCGTAAGCGGCATCGTTCACGTTTTGCACGTTGATTTCCTGCCCAAGCACTTCACCAACAATGGCAGCCAGTTCAGCTTGCGTGCGTAGTTTGCCGGACAATTCATATACGGTATTCTCATGTCCTTCTCCTGCGAGAACAGCTGCAGCAGCATGGGCGTAGTCACTTCGGGTAGCCCAGCCTACTTGGCTGTTGTTGGTGGCATGAACCCAAGGTGCACCTTGGGTAGCTGCTTGCACACTGCCTGCTTCATTTTCCAGGTACCAGTTGTTGCGCAGGAAGGAATACGGAATGCCGGATTCACGAATAGCTTTTTCTGTAGCGCGGTGAACTTCCGTCAGGGAAAGGGTATTTTTCTCTGCATTCACAACGCTTGTATAAGCGATGAAACCCACGCCTGCGTTCTTGGCAGCGTCAATGGCAGCCTGATGTTGGCGAATACGCGTTTCATTGTCACCATCAGTCGAGATGAGCAACAGACGGTCTACACCGGCAAAAGCTTTCTCCAACGTCTCCGGTTGATCGAAATCACCATGACGCACGTCAACCCCTTGAGTGCGGAGTGCTTCCGCTTTTTCCGGATTACGTACACTTACTGCCAAACCTTTGGCAGAATCCGTTTTTAACAATGCCTCTACAACCAGTGAACCCAATTGACCTGTTGCGCCAGTAACCAAAATTTTCATTTTCTTTTCCTCCTAGGATATGTGTTTTGTTTGCATATGGTTGTAATCGAAAATGTTATAACAGGTGTGATTACAACGAAAGGGTTAAAAAAAGCTCATTATGAGCTTTTTTATTCAGAGACATGAATCTGATCCATCATCTGTTGTATGGTTACACGATTCAAGCGCTGTTCCATGGCTGTCTGAGCCTCAATGAGTTCGGCACGCAAGGTGTGTTCAATCATGTTGCCGACCGGACATTTCGGATTCGGATGTTTGTGAAAGTTAAACAATTCCCCATCCTCCACCACCTCAAGCGCTCGATATACATCAAGAAGGGTAATGTCGGCTGGATCTTTCAACAAGGAAGCACCACCCACACCGGGTCTGACGTCAATCAGTCCAGCCTGTTTCAACTTGGACATAATCCGCCGAATAATCACGGGATTTGTATTCACACTCTGCGCAATCACATCTCCGGTGCATTCATTGGGAATAACAGCGATCAGGGACAGGGTATGAACCGCAATGGAAAAGCGACTGCTGATTTGTCTCATGGGATAATCACCACCGTTGTAACTATAATAGTTACAAAAAGATCGGATGTCAATTCCTTTAGATTATATTTTAATGGATAGTTGCTGTTGTTCTGTAATCGTAGATGATCAAACAGATGATAATTGAACTATCAGCTATGTCAAATAAATGAGTTGTGGTTCTTTTGAAGCGTTAAAAAAGAAGTAGGTTTCAAACCTTTTAATGTAATAATAGGGCTAAATTCCTATTATTTTCAAGTTAAATGGAACTATATGGTTTTCTTGTTTGCGTACAGAAGAAGAAAAATGACAAAAGCTTCGACAAACTAGAAAATTATGTATGAATTGACAAATGTAAAAGCGATTATATAATGTGTTTAACTACAAGATTGTACATTTAGTTACAAATGATTCCAAATAACAAACGGCGGGAGTGGGACAGGCATGTGGTTTTTAGTTCTATGGTTGTTAGGTCTAATTTCAGGGGGAGTACACCTATATGTGTTAGGTTTTCCCGGGGAAATGAGCGAGATTAGCAGGGTGTTGCTGCTTCATCAGTTTGTGGTTACGTTTGGATTGGTTGGAGTGATTGGTTATGTTGTCAACATTGCCAGAGCGGATCAGACAGCCAAAATGTTAGGATGGCCTGGTGGACCATTTCAGGTTAAATATGGTTTTTCCCAGGTAGGGCTTGGAGTTATGGGGATTATGGCCATCTGGTTCCAAGGGAACTTTTGGGTTGGTGTATTGGTAACGATGTACATATACGGATTAAGTGGTCTTTGGTCACATACTTATGTCATGATTAAAAATCGCAAGGCAGATGGAGACAGTATCGGGAATCTCATTATGGATGTGGTGTATCAAACGTTTATCACGGTTCTCTCCGTATTGGCTGGTGGAATCTGGGTAATGCACTAAGCTGTAACTGATTTTTTGCCTTACACAGCTTGAATCTCAATTAAACGATGAGGTGTGGTCGTGATGGTACAAAAAACCGTTGAACTTTCCGAAACACAAAAGGGAATCTATTTTGATTGTCAGGTGAATGATCCCACTTCGTATAACATCTCAGTTTCAATGCAATTTGATCATCTTCAAATGGAGATATTTCGCCAATCCATCGAATTGCTTATGTATGAGCAAGTGGTGCTGCGTACTCGGATTGAGATTCAAAATGATGTACCTGTGTTATCCGTTCATGAAGATATGGATTATTCACTTGCCTTGTGGGACCTAAGTAGCGAGAATCAGGAGAATCCAAAGGAACAACAGTTAGTAGCACTGGTGGATGAATGCATCGGGACACCTTTTGAGCTGGAGAAAGGTCCTCTGTTCCGTATAATGATTGTTCAGATGGATAAAAGCCGATATATTCTGACCTTATGTATTCATCATTTAATATGTGATGGCTTGTCGCTTGAACTGATGAAAAACAAACTTATCCAGTCATATACGTGTCTTCTTGAAGATCAGCCTGTGGATGTCAAGCTGGATGAAGGATTCATCTCTTATGTTGAGGCAGAGAACAAGAAACTGCACGAAAACAAGTACTCCAAAGAGCGGGAATACTGGTTGAACAAAATGAAGGGAGTGGAACCTCTTTCTCTAAAGCACGACTTTCCAGCAGGTTCTGTACAAGAAGGGATTGGTCATGAACTGCGATTTGATATTTCGGAATCGTTAATGGCTGATATTACACAGATGTCCAAAGATAATGAAGTAACCGTTTTTATGTTCTTTATGGGTGCCTTTGGCATTCTTATGAGTAAATATGTCGGTACAGACGATATCACCTTTGCCTCCCCATATTCTCATCGTCCCGGTATGGACTTGGAAGAAACGATTGGATGTTTTGTCCATATGTTGCCTATGCGATTCCATATTGACCTCGAATCAACTCTAAAACCTCTGCTGCAACAAGTAGCCACAACCTGGATGGATACGTACAGGAACATCGGATATCCCAATAACCTCATTGTCAGAGACAGCATGTTACAGGCTCAACCCGGATCACCATCGTTGTTTGATATCTCCTTTGTTTACGATTCCTATGAGGAAGATATCCTCGGAACTCGTATTCTGGATCAGGATAAGGTTACGTTTCCAGGAGATCTAATGGTGGTGTTGAGTCGTTTACCGCAAGGTGCTCAGTTGAAGCTGCAATATAAACCGAGCTTGTTCCGTGAAGATTCAATGGAGCGAATGGGCCAACGATTTCTATACTTGCTGAATCAACTAGTAACCAATTCTGATCAAAAAATCAGTGAATTCAGCCTCCTGATGCAGGATGAGAAAGAAAACCTACTGTACCGATTCAATCAAACTTCTTATTTTCCCTACACTCCACAACATATTATGGATATATTTCACGATAAAGTAGCACGTTTCCCGGAGCGGGTAGCTCTAATGGAAGGGAAACAGCATCAGACCTATGCGCAGGTCAACGCAAAAGCGAATCAATTGGCTAGGCAGATCGTTGCGAGTAAAAAAAGTGATAACGCGGCAGTTGGCGTGCAGATGCCACGTTCCTCGGATATGGTCATTGCCCTATTGGCTGTATTAAAAGCCGGATGTGCTTTTGTACCTGTAGACCCTTCCTATCCTTTGTCCAGAAAGGCCTATATTATATCGGATGCAGACATATCCATAGTGCTGGCTATGCAGCCCGAAAAAGATGACGAGACTCTGGATGTCCAGTACATCTACGTTGAGGGCGATCAGGCCTATACGGGGGATGTCTCAAACCTCGAAGAGGCGCTGAATCCGCATAGCCTTGCCTATATCATGTACACGTCCGGATCAACAGGCAAGCCAAAAGGAGTCATGGTTGAAAATCATAGCGTAGTCAATACACTGCTTGATCTGGAGCGTCGTTTTCCAATGCAGGCGCAGGATGTTTACTTGCTGAAAACAGCATATACCTTTGATGTGTCGGCCACGGAACTTTTTGGCTGGTTCATGGGTGAAGGCGCACTAAGTATTCTTGAGCCTGGAGCAGAAAAAGACCCTTCTCGTATTGTGTCTACGGTGGCATCACATAGGGTTACGCACATCAACTTTGTTCCAACGTTATTCCGTCTTTTTCTGGAAACGATGGAGCTTCGCTCCGAACTGTCAGCATTGAAAACGCTGAAATGGATGTTTGTTGGCGGAGAGGCAGTTACACCAGACATCATTGAGAAATTTAACAGGTTAGGCATTAGAGCAAGTCTTGAAAATGTTTATGGTCCAACCGAATGCACCATATGGGTTTCTCATTATCCGTTAAGCCATTACGAAGGCTTGGGCAATGTACCGATTGGCTACCCGCTCAATGAGTCCAGATGGTATGTCGTCGGAAATCATGATGAGCTTCAGCCGTTAGGTATTCCAGGGGAGCTTTGTCTTAGCGGTGTTGGGCTTGCACGTGGATATCTGAATCTGGAACAGATGACCCGAGAGAAGTTTGTCCCTAATCCTTTCTTTCAAGAAGGACAGGACGCAGAGCATTTCAGGTACATGTACCGCACAGGTGATCTGGTACGTTCACTCCCAAGCGGTACGATCGAATATCTGGGACGTATTGATTTTCAGGTTAAAATTCAGGGAGCCAGACTGGAGACAGGCGAAATTGAGAATACCCTGTCATCCTATCCAGGTGTCATTCAGACCGTGGTAGTCATGAAATCATTTGAAGGTAGGTCCGGCTTGCTGTATGCCTACTATCTGTCAGAGCAGGAGCTGCCTTCTGTCGAATTGAGAGAGCATCTGTCTCGTTTGTTACCGGCATATATGATACCATCCGTTTTTGTACATAAATCCGAATTTCCATTGAATAGCAGTGGGAAGATTGACCGGAAGGCACTCATGGCAGATATCACGCATGCTCACGCTTCCAGTACGTTCTATACCGCCCCGTCTTCTGAGCTTGAGAAGGTTATAGCCGAAGTGTGGGCCGAAGTGCTCGGTGTTGAGAGAGTAGGGCGCGATGACCATTTCTTTGAATTGGGCGGAAATTCATTTTCTGTCATTCAGGCTCACAATAAACTTAAGCATTATACCGATGTGGAGTTCCCTGTGCCTCGTTTTTTCGAATGCCCGACATTGCGTCAATTTGCCGCACTGGGTCCGAAAGATGAGGGAGTTCGGATACCGACTGAAAGGGAACAATTGTTTCAACGAAAAGATGGCATTATGCGTGAGGACATTGCAATTGTGGGCATGGCGGTGAATGTGCCGGGTGCTGAGGATATAAGGGAGTTCTGGAGTAACCTTGTTGAACGGCGGGAAAGTATTCACTTTTATAGTGATGATGAATTGAGGGAACTTGGCGTGGAGGAAGCACTGCTGCGTTCACCTCGTTATGTCAAGGCAAAAGGACGTGCCAACGGCATCGATGAGTTTGATGCAGGGTTCTTTGACTATACTCCCGGTGAAGCCAAAATGATGTCTCCCCAATTCAGACTTTTGTATCAGGGAATATGGGAAGCGCTGGAGGATGCAGGCTGCAGACCGGATGAAGCGGGTAAGGTGGGTGTGTTCCTTGGCGGGTCCGATGACTTCGAATGGTACCGTCAAGTGCTTTTTAACGATGCTAACTATAGCAGTAAATACGAAGCATTCACCCTCAGCACCAATCATTTTCTCGCTACCCGAATGGCTTATAAGCTGAACTTAAAAGGGCCGGCCTATACCGCTCTGACGGGATGTTCTACTTCATTGGTTACACCTCATCTGGCATGTCAATCTTTGATCGTTGGAGAATGTGATGTGGCCGTGGCTGGTGGAATTACCGTGGAGTTGCCCAATGAAGGGGGTTACATATTTGAGGATGGCATGATGTTTTCCACAGATGGACACTGTCGTCCATTTGATGCGGCAGCCAGTGGAACCGTCTTCTCCAATGGTATGGGAATTGTGGTGCTGAAGCGGGTAACCGATGCTCTGCGGGATGGAGATCATATCTACGGGGTCATCAAAGGCTCAGCAATTAACAATGACGGACAAGAAAAACTCAGTTTTCTTGCTCCTAGCGTAAGCGGACAGGCTGAAGTCATTCAGGATGCTTATAAGGTAGCCGGAGTAGACCCGGAAACGGTGAGTTATATCGAAGCACATGGTACGGGAACGTTGCTTGGTGATCCAATTGAAGTAAACTCGTTAACTCGGGCCTTTGCTTCCGACCAAAAGCAATTTTGTTATCTTGGTTCGGTTAAAGGCAATGTGGGACATATGGATACAGCCGCAGGTGTGGTTGGTTTAATCAAGGTAGCGCTCAGTCTTGGACAAGGTTATATCCCTGGAACAGCGAATTATGAGCAACCTAATCCCAAAATTGATTTTTTGAATACGCCTTTTAAAGTTAATGCACAAGGGGTGGACTGGAAACAGGGCAATGTTGGAGTCATGCGCGCAGGAATCAATTCATTTGGTGTGGGGGGCACGAATGCTCACATGGTATTGGAGGAGGCTCCCGAGATGGAGAAGTGCAGTCCGGATGATGACGTAAATATATTGCTTTTTTCCGCCAAAACAGAGTACTCGCTGAACCGCACCGCTGAACGGATTATGGAACATCTGACTCAGCAGTCGAATCAATCTGTATCGAACGCAGCGTGGACCTTGCAGTCAGGTAGATCTGTTTTTGCGTATCGTAAGGCACTCATTCTGGATAAGACATGGAAGGATAATCCGGACAAGCTGATACAGCAGCTGGGAAAAGCACGCGTATACCATTCGGCTCAAGGCACTCGTCCCGTATACTTTATGTTCCCCGGACAGGGCAGTCAGTATCAGGGAATGGGTGCAGAACTATACAGATCTACAGAGCAAGCAGGCCTGGCTCCAATCTTCAGAAGTTATATTCAGGAAATATTGGACCTTCTGCCTGCGGAAGAACGAGAAGATATGCTGTCTGTTGTATACGGGGATCAGCACCCTGAGCGAATAAACCAGACGGAGTACAGCCAATTCGCACTGTTCATGACAAGTTATGCGCTGGCCAAGTCGCTGTTGGATCTGGGCATCAAGCCAGATGGCATGATCGGGCATAGCATTGGTGAATTGGCTGCCGCAGCGGTAGCGGGTGTGTTCGAACTCGGAGATGCTGTCAAGTTAGTTCGACTTCGCGGACGTCTGATGCAGCAACAACAACCCGGGGTTATGCTTGCCATTATGGCGGATGCACAGCAGGTGAAGTCACAACTGGAGGAAGACATGTGGCTTGCCCTGGTGAATACTACAGGTTCCAGTGTGATTGGTGGGACAGCTGAAGCCATTTCACGGATGGAAGCCAAGGCTGAAGGACTGGGCTGGAAGTGCATTCGTGTGAAGACTTCCCATGCATTCCATACGCCAATGATGAATCAGGCTGCCGAGGAATTTAGACGTTATTTAGCAGAGCATTCACTTCATACGCCACAGATCCCATTACTGTCCAACACCAGTGGAACATGGGCGCTTGGAGATGAAATCACACAACCTGACTATTGGTCCCGTCATATTTTACAGCCGGTGTTGTTTGAATCAAACCTGGCTGAAGTGTTAAAGGATGAACGGGCTGTATTAATTGAAGTAGGTGCAGGACGAACGCTAAGCTCCTTTGCCAGACAGCACAGTCTATCAAGAGATTCCCAGACGGTACTGAATATGCTACGTCACGTAAGGGAGACGGAGCAGGACAGTATCTATGTGAACCGCAGACTTGCGGAGTTATGGTGCGAAGGCATTGAACCGGACTGGAAGGTGCTCAAAGGGCAGACGGTACGACGCAAATGCTCTCTGCCTACTTATGTTTTCAACAAACAATCCTATCCTGTGGGTGTTTCTCTTTCTGGCTCATCAGCAGTGGAAGGAATGGGTACCGGGGATGATAGGCAGCATGCAGATCTGGGTAAGGGAAGTGGCTCTACTCTAGTAAAAGGGACAGTTTATACTGGTGGTTCAGACCAACTGAAACAGATTGTCCTGGACGCATATCGAACGATTTTTGGCATCGATGATCTAGATGAAAAGGTTAATTTCTTTGCGGTTGGAGGAGATTCTCTCAAAGCAGTCAGCTTGTCTGCATGGATCCGGTCCCATTTAGGAATTCAGCCTGAGGTAGCAGATATTTTCAATCATTCAACGCCTATTCAACTGGCGGAGCATCTCTATGTCATAGCGAAACCAAAAGTGGACCAACAGATAATTCAATCTGCACCCACTATGGACGCTTATCCAATCTCTTCTGCACAGATGCGTATGTTCACACAGGCGATGCTTGATCCAGGCAATACGGCATACAACCTACCGTCTGCAACCATTATTGAAGGTGAATTGGACCGTATAAGAGTTGAGGTTGCTTTGCAGAAGTTGATGCAGCATCATGAGGCGCTCAGAACATCGTTTGAGATACGGGGTGGTCAGATCGTTCAGATTATCCAACCTTCGGTTCGCTTAAGTATGGGCTATGCAGAGCAGCATGTGGCAGATGACCAAGATTTGCCTGCGATGATTGAGACATTGATTCGTCCTTTTGATCTGGGGAGTGCTCCGCTTATGCGGGTTGAACTGATTAAGATAGGCGAGCGCAAGCATCTGTTATTCTTTGATATTCACCATATTATCGCGGATGGTACATCTGTCGAAATCATTACTCGTGACTTCAATGATTTATATTTTGGCAAAGAGCATGCAGTCCGATTGCAGTACAAAGATTACGCGGTATGGCAGCAGCAACGTCTCGCTTCACAGGAATACATTTCACATCAAACGTACTGGCTGGACCATCTTGGCCCTTCTTTACCTGTGCTGGAGCTTCCACTTGACCATGAGCGTCCATCACAGCGATCCATGCAAGGGGGACGTCTCCATTTCACGTTGAATCGTTCGTTAACACAACACTTGCACGAGCTGGCTTCCTCATCGGAAGCATCCATGTATATGGTAATGCTAAGTGTGTGGAATCTTCTTCTCGCACACCGCTCAGGTCAGCAGGACATTGTGGTAGGAACGCCTGTTGCAGGAAGGATGCAAGAGGAGTGGAAAGAGACGGTAGGCATGTTTGTCAATATGATTGCGATGCGGAATTTTCCAACGTTTGATCGTACGTATACTGATTTTTTACGCGAACTTAAACAACATACACTGGATGCTTTTGCGTATCAGGAGTATCCGTTTAATGAGCTTGTGGCACAACTGGGCGTGACACGTGAGTTGAACCGAAATCCGGTATTTGATGTTTGTTTTGATTATCAGAACATGGATTTGCATGGACTTGAACTTCATGGCTTGCAATTCAGTTCTTTTCCGGTGGAGACGGGTACGTCTACTTATGATCTGTTAATGACCTGTCAAGAAAACAGGGAGAAGCAGGTGATTGAAGGATATATCGAATACTCGCTGGATCTGTTCCGCCGGGACACAGTTGAAGGTATGATGCAGGAGTTTATCGGACTCTGCCAAGAGGTTGTACAACAGCCCAATCTGTCTCTGAGTGAACTGTTTGAGAGAAACGAACGTTCTCATGAGCACCCAGTCCATCGTCTTGCTGGTCCACGTCTGGATTACACTCCTGCGGTGGGTCTGCATCGGCTGTTCGAGCTGCAGGCAGAACACACACCAGACAAGAAAGCTCTCCTTGTATCATCCGGAGCCTCTTTTACCTACAGGGAGCTTAATGAAAAAGCTAATACGCTGGCTTGGAAGCTGATTGATCAAGGTGTGCGCCGGGATGAACCTGTAGGCATATTATCCAGACGAGATGAATCGTTGATCATTATGCTATTGGCGGTGCTGAAAGCTGGGGCGGCTTATGTGCCTCTGGACCCTGCTTTTCCGCCACAGCGCATCGTGAATATGATTGAAGACAGCCGAATGAACGTATTGCTGTGTACGCCTGATGCAGAAGGCACAGTGACTTTTAGTGGAGAGCGATTTGTGTATGATCCAACTTCCCAGGATGTGCGCGCATCCGTTAACCCGGACATAAGCTTCCTGTCTTCGGACCTGTCCTGTGTGATTTTCACCTCAGGATCAACCGGTCGTCCCAAAGGGGTCATGATTACTCATGAGGCGATGGTCAATTTTGTTGAGGACATCAGGCACCGACATATTTTTGCACATGAGACAGATCGCATCATCAGTGTAACGACCATATCTTTTGATATTTTCGGATTTGAAGTGTGGACACCATTATGCACCGGGTATTCGCTGTATCTGGCCAATGAGCAGGAGCAGCTTGACCCGGCTCTTGCTTCACGTCGAATACGTGAACATGGTATTACGCACATTCTTAGCACGGTCTCACGTATTAAGGCATTTGTCGAAAATCCAGAATTCGCTCATGCGTTGGGCAATCTGCGGTGTGTTCTTACCGGAGGGGAAAATGTCCCTGTGGGACTCCTCACCGATCTGAAGCGGCTTACGCCCGCTCGAGTCTTTAACATGTATGGACCAACGGAAACTACGATCTGGTCAACGACCAAAGAATTGAATGACACAGCTGCGATTACGATTGGCAAGCCCATTACCAATACAGAGATTTATATTCTGAATGATGAAGGTGAAATACTGCCACCTGGAAGTTATGGAGAGCTGTGCATTGCAGGAAAAGGATTATCCCGCGGTTATCTGCACAACGCTGCTGAGACCGATGCCCGATTCATTGCAAACTCCAATGTTTTGGGAGGCCGTTTGTACCGAACTGGCGATCTGGCCCGTATACTGCCGGATGGGGATGTTGAGTTAATGGGACGGTTAGATCAGCAGGTGAAGATTCGTGGCTACCGGATTGAACTGAACGAGATTGAGCAGGCAGCGATGAATTATGAACGTGTAAGAGAAGCTGTCGTTAAGGTAGAAGGGGCCGAGTCACATTCATTGCAATTAATCCTTTTCTACAGTCTGAAGCCTGGGATTGGGCCTTCCGTTATGGGGGATGAAGACGTACAGCTTCGGACCTGGTTAAAGCAGCGGCTTCCACAGTACATGATGCCTTCTCGCTTGATTCGTCTGGAAAATCTGCCTGTGCTGCCTAATGGCAAACTGAATCGCAATGCCCTTCGTCTGGCTGATTTTGAAACGGCAGAGAGGGATAACCCGGCTCTGGTTTATGGCTCATCGATTCAAGGAATGGAGCGGGCAAAAGTTGATCTGGAGCAGATGCTCATTGCAACGTGGAAGGAAATATTGAATCTGGATACGGTTAATATCCATGATCACTTTTTTGACATCGGAGGCAACTCGCTGGGGCTTATTCTGATCAATAATCGGCTGAATGCCTATCTGGATAAAAGCGTTCCGCTGGTGCAATTGTTTGAGCATTCCTCCATTGCATCACTGGTTAATCATCTGGTGGCTGAGCAGATGCTGCCGACAGTTACACAACAGGTGGAAGAGGAGAGCGGGCATATCACTTCGGTTGGATATCCTGTTACGAACCCGGACCCGACAACAGCTCCAAAAGAGTATGTGAGGAGCACAGTTGAACACAGCAAAGTGGAGCAGAGCAGACCGGAACAGAGTATCCCGTCTGCTTCAGAACACAGTAGCAGAATTTCTTCTTCGTCGGATATCGCAGTTATTGGCATGGCAGGGCATTTTCCCGGCTCAAGAAATATTGAGGAGTTCTGGGATAACCTAATGGCAGGTAAGGACGGTATTACCCGTCTGAATGAGGAGGATCTAACCGCTTCGGGTGTACGACCGGAAGACTTCAAACATCCCGATTATGTACGGGCCAAAGGTGTACTGCAAGACACTGAGTATTTTGACTCCGGATTTTTCGAATATCCGCATCAGGAATCCAACATGATGGATCCGCAAATCCGGCTGCTGCATCAGTGCTCATGGGAGGCGCTTGAGCATGCCGGGTGTGATCCTTACAGTTATGAGGGATCTATAGGATTGTTTGCCGGAAGTGGACTGAGCTTACCATGGATGGTGCAATTTCTCGGTCGCTCCGGTAATTTGTTACAGGCTTTTGAAGCCATGACTTTAAATGAAAAGGACTATATTACAACCCGAGTATCTCACAAATTAAATCTGAGAGGGCCGAGTATGGCAGTCCAGACCGCATGTTCAACTTCTTTGGTCGCTATCCACCAAGCTGCTGAATCATTGATTCGGGGAGAGTGTGATGTGGCACTTGCGGGAGGTGTCTCTATCTCCTATCCGCTCAAAGAAGGTTATCACTGGCATGAAGGCATGATTTATTCAAAGGATGGTCATTGCAGACCGTTTGATGAGCAGGCATCTGGTACGGTGTCTGGTAATGGATGCGGAATGGTTGTGCTCAAGTCACTCCGCGACGCGCAGAGAGATGGAGATCATATCTATGCAGTCATTAAAGGTTCAGCGATTAATAATGATGGCATGGACAAAATTGGATATACGGCACCGAGTGTGGCCGGGCAGGTCAAGGTTATTCAATCAGCCCTGCATCGTTCGGGAGTGTCTCCAAAAGAGATCTCCTATCTGGAGGCGCATGGAACAGGAACCAAACTGGGGGACCCGATTGAAATCGAAGCGCTCAGGCAGTCATGGGGAACAGATCGTAGAAATTATTGTGCTCTAGGTTCTGTGAAAGCCAACATTGGGCATCTTGATGCGGCAGCAGGTGTCGCCGGTTTTATTAAAACCGTACTGACGCTTTACCACCGGGTGGTTCCGCCACAGATTCACATGAATCGGACGAATCCGATGTTGGAGCTGGAGCATAGTCCCTTCTATATCAACAAGGAGCCACAGCCATTAGAAGACGCGAAGCGTATCCTGCGAGCAGGTGTCAGTTCGTTTGGGATCGGGGGGACCAATGCTCACGTCATTCTGGAGCAACCGCCCGTCCAAGAGAGCCAAGCCAAGTATGAATCTTTGCTTCTGCTGCCCTTCTCGGCCAAGAGTGAATCTGCGCTGGAACGCACGTACGATTCGGTTCTACAGGCGATCCATGCATTGCCGGAGCAGTTGTCCAATGCTGCGTGGACGCTACAGAAGGGAAGAAGCAGATTCATTCATCGTAAAGCGCTGATCGTTGTAGATGGTTATATTCCGCCAAGCGAGCAGTCTGTAGAGTTCGAGACACAGGCAAGTGTGATGAATGGGAAGCCTAAGGTCATGTTTTATCTCAGCGGAAATGCAAGTTGGGAAGCTCGCAAGATTCGGGAACTATATGCTTCTGTGTATCGCAGTCAGGTCTCAGAGATATTCAAACAGCACTTTGAAGAGATACTGAACCTCTTTGAGTCCAAGGAACAGTATGCCATTCGCCAAGGCATAGGGCGATCGTTAACTGATTCAAGGCTTGAGCGCATGCAGTGCTTTGTTGTGCAATATGCTCTTTATAAAACCGTGATGCAGCTTGGTGTCAAGCCAGATGCTGTCTGTGGACAAGGCGTTGGCGAACTCGTGGGGTTGGTTATTAGTGATGCACTTGATCCAGTACATGCCGTGGGGCTTCTATACAATCTGGAGCATTGGTCACTAGAAGAAGGAGCATTGTCAGATGCTTTGACAGGAAGGATGACAGATGCAACTGTAACAGATCTTGCGTCGAGTATTGCACCACTGTTATCTCCAAATTTCCTGTTTACGCTGCTAAATCGCAAGAGGCTTTCTGAATCTGCTGGGCATACGCTGTGGATCGTTTCGAATCAGCTGCAGGATACAGAACAAACAGCCCCGGATTCATTTTCAGAGCCAAACATCATTGCTCTTACTGGAGATCGTCAGAGCTTGCTTGAGGCAGACGTGTATTTAATGAAAGTACTTGCTTTTTGCTGGTGCTCTGGCATGGAGTTGGATTGGGAACAGTTAAACGGAACGGGCCGTAGGCAAAAAATCTCCCTGCCGACGTATTCCTTTGATCCCATTGTTCATCAACATGATGTTGCGTTGTATCAGCTTGCAGGTATGTCGCAGGTTGCAGCGGGTTCTATCGCAACATTAGACCAATCTCCATCCGGGAAAGTCAGGGTTCAACGGACTGATGATGAGATAAGGCATGTATTATCGCAATTGTGGCAGGAGTTGCTTGGTAATGGAGCAGTCGGCCTTGAAGATGATTTCTTTGAGCTTGGAGGTCATTCATTAAAAGCGATTTCCTTGACGTCGAGGATTAAAGAAATGTTTGGATTAAATTTGGGGCTGGAAGAGGTTTTTGATCATTCTGTATTTGAACACATGGTTCAATGGATTGCTGAACATCAGGTTACAAGTGACTCTGATTCAGTGGACCCAATCTTGCCTGTAACTAAGAAAGAGAAATACAAGACCACTTCTGCACAGCGAAGAATGTATGTGGTGCATGAGTGGATGAAAGGTGAGAGTACGGCATACAATCTCGCCAGCTCTTATAGGGTAAGGGGAAAACTTGACCCTACGCAATTCAGATTAATAATGGATGCACTGGTAGAGAGACATGAAGCATTCCGTACCAGATTTGAAATGATTGATGGTGATCTTTTCCAAATTGTGGAGGATCAGGTTCCAAGCGTGGTGGAGTTGCTGGAATTAGAAACGGCAGGGTTAGAACAGGTCATGGAATGGATCAAGCCTTTTGATCTGACCAGCGCACCATTGGTTCGTGTTAAGCTCATTCGCCTTTCTCAAGAGGAACACATCTTATTCATCGACATGCATCATATCATTTCGGATCAGAGTTCCATTGCTATCCTGATGCAGGATTTTGCTCGCATGTACAGAGGAGAAACATTGCAATCTCTTGATATTCAGTATAAGGATTATGCGGAATGGCGTGATGAAGCTACGTCACATGGACAATCTGTTAAAGACGCCGATTTTTGGATACGGGAATTCGAGGACATGCCTGCACCGGTTGAATTGCTTACAGACTTCCCAAGACATGGCGCGTCATCCTACAGCGGAGACAGACGTTCCATTGAACTTGGTGAGTCGTTAAGCACACAGGTCAATGACTTCTGTACTCAACAAGGGCTTACACCCTATATGTTGTTTATGGCAACTTTGAATCTATTAATCTGGAAGTATACGGGTCAAGACGACTTGGTCGTTGGTACAGCGGTTGCGGGGCGTGAGAAGCCAGAACTCAATAACGTTATGGGTATGTTCGTGAACATGCTTGCCATTCGCACCAGCATGGACAGAGAATGCTCCACAGAGGCGTATTTGAATGAGATGCGAGGCAAGCTGTTATCCTGTTATGAGCATCAACAATATCCTTATGAAGCACTGGTGGAACAACTTGGTCTATTCGGTGATTTAAGCCGCAACCCCTTATTTGATGTGGTGCTAAATTACATTAATATGGGAACCGATGATCCTGAAGCCGGGGAACTGATGCTTGAACCATGGGTCGAAGGTAAGGTGGATGCCAAATTTGATCTGACTTGGACACTGGTCGAACATAAACAATGTTACACGGTTGAACTTGACTATCGCTCAGATTTGTTTAAAGCCGAGTCCATGGAACTGATGCTGGATAAATTCCGGTATATCCTGTCTCAGATCACAACAGGGGATACTGAACGAATTGGTCAGATTAAGATCACTACACCGGAGGAAGAGGAATGGCTGCTGTACGGAGTCAACGATAATGCCGCCCAGTATCCGCGAGATGCGACCATTTCCCAATTATTCGAGGAACAAGTTCATGTGCATGCACAGAAGACAGCATTGGTCTGGGAAGACGGTGAATGGAGCTATGCGGATCTGTTTGAACGTGTTCAGTGGCTGGCGTTCAGATTGCTTGGACAAGGGGTGAAATCAGGCTCCAGTATTGCTCTCATTCTGGACCGTGGACCGAACCAGATGATCAGTATTCTTGCTACACTCCAAGTGGGTTGCAGTTATGTCCCGATCGACCCGGCTTCGCCGCCATCGAGAATTGAATTTATTTTGCAAGATTGCGATGCGGCTGTGTTATTGACTGAAACGGCTTATGCCTCCACATGGCAATCTGTAGTTCCTTGTATCGTGCCGGCAGATGAACTGGCAGCATTTGATTCAGGAGACATGCAGGAGCCCGTTGAAAATATGAACAAGACCGCTCTTGACCCGGCTTATATCATTTATACATCAGGGTCAACAGGAACCCCAAAAGGGACTGTGATGAGTCATCGCAATGTGACCAAAGTCATGAAAAATAGTAATTTTGTCACCGTCGTGCCAGAGGATCGTATCCTGCAAATTTCTAATTATGCGTTTGACGGTTCCATTTTCGATATTTTTGCTTCATTAATAAATGGCGCTACTCTTGTATTAATCTCAAAAGAGACCATTTTGGATATGGCTCGTTTGGCCGATGTCATCCAACAGCAACGGATTTCAGTATTTTATATTCCAACATCCTTGTTTAATATGCTGGTGGATTGGGATGCTGATTGCTTGAAGAATGTGCGTAGAGTGATGTTTGGTGGTGAAGCTGCATCGGTGAGTCATGCCAACAAAGCGCTTGCATGCGTGGGGCCGGGCAGGCTGTTAAATGGATATGGGCCAACGGAAGCAACCTTTTTTGCCTCCTACCACTTATTACAGCAAACAGAGCCTTATACTGGCTCACTGCCCATAGGTTACCCCCTGTCTAACACAGCTTTGTATGTTCTGGATGATGAGCTGAAGCCTGTGCCACCCAACGTTCCAGGGGAACTGTATATCAGTGGGGATGCGGTAGGTATTGGATATCTTAACCGTGAGGATCTTACCCGAAAACACTTTCTTGATGATCCCTTCCGCAAGGGAGAACGAATGTATCGGACAGGTGACATCGTCAAACGTCTGGCTGACGGCAGTCTGATTTTTATTGAACGTTCGGATTTCCAGGTCAAAATTAGAGGTTTCCGCATTGAGTTATCGGAGATAGGCAATTGCATGGAGCGTCTTTCGGGAGTTCGTGATGCCTTTGTCATGACAGCTACAGAACCATCAGGAAGTCTATACATTGCCGCTTTTTATACAACCGATACTGGAGCAGATGCTGAGTATATTCGAAGAGAACTTCACCAGCAGCTGCCAGAGTACATGGTGCCTGCACGAATTATTCGAATGGATCATCTTCCGATTAATGCCAATGGCAAAGTGGACCGAAGGGCATTGTCCGAGCATTTGGTTGAAGAGCAGCAGAGGTCTCTGGAAGTGAGTTCACCTCGGACAAAAACAGAGCGTGTCATTCTTGCCGCCATGCGACAGATCCTGGGTAATCCAGGCATTGGTGTGGAAGATCACTTCTTTCAAAATGGGGGGCATTCGCTCAAAGCGATTGCATTCACTCAAATTTTGGCAAAAGAAGGAATTGCCATCAATGTGAACGAATTATTCCAATATCCGACAGTTAGAGGACTTGCCAAATTGGTAGACATTAATCCTCCGGCGTCAGTTTGGTCCGAAGATAGCCTGCATATTCAGTCCCCGATAGTCATACCACAGGACATAACACTTCATGAGAAACAACTGGACAGCCTGGTCCTGCATGTCTTAAACAGCTGCAATCAGGTTTCATCTTTTATGGCGGGCATGACCCCTATGGGTCAATTCCCACTATCTCCAATTCAACAAGCACATGCTTCTACGACTTCACGAGCAAGCGGATTTACAACAACCCTGGAAGGCGAATTGAATGAACAAGCTGTAAAACACCTGATTCTTGGGGTTATATCCCGGCATCAGTTGCTGCACAGCATGATATATGAGGAAGAACAATTGTATTGGCATCCATGTGATATGTCGTTAGCGGCGGACATGCTGCAACAGCTTATCCCATATCTTGATATTCGTCATTATGCTTTGGCTACGATTGAGCAGTTGGAGTACAAACTGGTTCAGTCTCTGTTACACAAAACGTATACGTTGAAGGAACTACCTTGGCGTCTGTGTATTTTGCGTACAGGAGCCACAGAGCATAAGCTGATTTGGAGTTTTGATCACCTTGCGTTTGATGGTATGAGTGCCCAGATCATCAAGCAGCAACTTGAATCGAAGGCATTATATAGACCGCAAGGTATAGAGATCGAGAGTGATCTTCTGTACCAAGTACGAAATTATGAGGATTATGTAAATTTTCTGTCTCAAGGCCCCATAGGGGTATCAGAAGATGAAATGGAGAAACAATTTTCGCTTCAGGCATGGAATAGATGTAACACCATCGTCATGAACAAGTTGAAGGAAACAGAAATATTGTCGCCTTCAGCGATGACTGTTGAGTTGTCCCTTGCAGGGAAGGAGCCTGCAGATGTTTGGTGGACATGCTTTGAAAATTTTTCCAACATCATTGCGGCTTATCTGAACATAAGCCAATTGCCAATAGCCCTGGTGCATTACGGAAGGGAGTATGGCGAAGAATCCTACTATGATTATGTGGGAGAATTCCTTGATCTGATTCCAGTGCTGGTAGACAGTGAATTCACACAGGAAGATCTGTTGGAACGTCTGGAATTTACGAAGCGACACAGCATTAACTTTATGGCAATTACACATGATTCTTCCCTCTCGGCACAATATGATGGCATACAGGAACAATTGGGAACTGCCTACAGGCAAGCAGAACAGGAGCCGCGTCAGATGATTCTGTTTAATTATCAAGGCTTCATCTCCAGCAGCGAAGCGATCTCAATGTTGTCTCAGTCGTCGGATGACCAAGATTCGAATTCGGGACTCGCCCAATTCGAATGGGTTATTCGCTACGACGAAGAGTGTCTGTACGTACATCTGGCCTGTCAGGCTGGTCTGGACATCAAACGTATGAAACAGCTGATTGATGACAAGCTTGGTAGCGATGTGAGAGTGGTAGTTCACAATGAGGCAATGGAGGTGCAACATGTCCAGTAAATCCATACAGCGAGGACCCGAGCTGATTGTGCCAGAACATTATTCAACAGTGGCTGAGATGCTAATCTACATTGCAGATACTCATCCAGAAAAGGGAATGACCTATATCAGCTCTTCAGGTGACGAACAGTTTGAATCATATCCTGAATTACTGATGCAGGCGCGCAAGTACCTGCAGTCTCTTCAGGAGCAAGGCATTCAACAAGGACAGGTTGTTATTTTGGAAATTGACCAGTCACAGGAATTTTACCGTACATTTTGGGCTTGTATGCTGGGGGGCATTATTGTCGCCCCGGTCAGTCCTCCGGCTGCCTGGGAACCAGGCTCAGCCGGTCTGGAGAAATTCACGAAAGTGTGGGAGGTACTCGGGCGTCCAGTCGTTATCGTCGAGGAAGCCTACATGCCCAAGTATAAACAGCTTGCGGAAAGTCCGGTATTCAAAGGTCTTATGTTGATTAGCGTGAACCAGCTTCAAGCAGGCCAGCAGATGGCTGATCTATGCCCAACCTCTCCTGATGACATTGTGTTCCTGCAATTCTCATCAGGAAGCACGGGAATTCCCAAAGGTGTGCAGTTAACAAATCACAATATTATCGCCAACAGTATTGCATGCAAGACTTTTCTTGGAGCTGAAGAAGGAGATAATGTGTTTACCTGGTTGCCGCATACGCATGATATGGGGATATTTGGACAGCATCTGACACCCGTCCTGAGTGGAGCCAACATCATGGTGATGTCACCTTATACCTTCGTACGGTCGCCTTATCTGTTCTTGCGCAAGATTACGGAGCATCAGGGAAAATGGTTTTGCTGTACCAATTTCGGTTTCGAATGGATGGTTCAGAAGATCCCGGATTCCAAGCTCTCAACGCTTGATCTGTCTTCACTGCGTATGACCTTGAATGGTGCAGAGCCTATATCAACGTCTGTTATCGAGCGATTTGTCAAAAAATTCAGCTCTTGTGGCTATCGTTCCAATATGATGTTTCCTGCGTATGGCATGGCAGAAGCGACAGTAGGTGTATGTACCTCCAGACTGGGGGAAGAGCCGCGAATTGAACGTATTTCGCGTTCGCGGCTGGTGCAGGAAGGACTGGCTGTGCCAGTACAGCTGCCTAGCAGTGATAGCCATACTTCGGATGTGATCGAATTTGTTCATGAAGGATATCCCATGACAGGGATTCAGATCCGGATTGCGGATGAACAGGGGGAAGTGCTGGATGAACGGGTTGTTGGCGAAATCCAGATCCGTGGGGAATCGGTAACCTCCGGATATTACAGTCTCCCGGAGATCAATCGTGAAATGTATGTGGATGGGTGGCTTCGCACTGGAGACTTGGGTTATATGGCTGACGGCTCCCTAGTTGTAAGCGGACGAATCAAGGACATTGTGTTTATTCGGGGACAGAACCATTATGCGCATGATCTTGAAGAAATTTTGTACCAGAATAGCAGCATTCCGAGAGGGAATCTGACGGTAGTCGGGCACTTTAACAGCCTCAAACAAGTAGAGGAGCTGCTTGTATTTGTTAAATACAAATCGAGCGCTCCACAGTTTCTGGAGATACGACAGGATCTGATCCAACGTATGAGGGCTGGATTGGGTATTGAGATCACCCATGTTCTCCCAATCAAGGTTATTCCCAAAACGACGAGTGGCAAGGTTCAGCGCTTCATGCTGAGAAACGAATATGAGCGTGGAGTATTTACCAAGGACATCGAGGCCATTGAAGAGCTGATTCGCGAAAACACACAACAGCAAGGACACGAGACGGTTTCCACATCGTCTTTGGAATATACCGTACGTAAAGCCTGGGCCGAAATTCTTCAATTGCCCGCAGGAAAGATTGAGATGGATACTTCTTTTCTTGCACTTGGAGGCAATTCCATTCTCTCCTATCAATTACTTGACAAGCTGTCTGCACATATGGGACGTGAATTAGGACAAGAACTACTTGTTTTTTGCAGTACAGTACGTGAGATGGTGGAATATCTGCAGGAACTTCCAGCAGAAACGAAGGACTCTGAACAAGCTGAAACAACAGATAATCACCTGAATGTACATCGTGCTATTGCTATTACCGGACTGTCTCTACGTCTGCCTGATGCTGACACCCAAGAACAGTTCTGGAGCAATCTGGTTAACGGGTTAGATAGTGTTGACCGGGTTAGTTTAGAGCGTGCAAGACGTTCCAAGCAACCTGGTTGGGATGACTGGATTGGGGAACTGAAGCAACCGGATACGTTTGATCATGAGTTCTTTGAAATCCCGTCTGAACAAGCTGCATTTATGGATCCGCAACATCGGAAGCTGCTGGAAGTTGCTCATGAGGCGCTGGAGGATGCGGGTATGCTCGTGGATCATGAGGATAAGCGTGATGTGGGTGTGTATGTAGGGATTAACCCAAGCACATACTTCGATCTGGTAATTGATTATATGAACCGGAGTCTTGGAAAGGCTGTTCATTCTCACGCTATGGTAGGCAATATGTCCAATATTGCAGCGGCCTCCATTTCACACATGTACAATTTTACAGGCCCGGCACTGTCCATAGATACAGCATGTTCTTCTTTTCTGGTAGCACTGACACAAGCTGTGGCGGCCATTCAGGACAAGCGTATCTCTGGGGCAGTTGTAGGTGGAGCGAACATTTTGGCTACACCGCATGTTCATCAACTATCACGCAATGCTGGAATCTGTTCTTCCACTCAACATACGAAGGTATTTGACCGGGAAGCAGATGGTTCAGTCTTGGGAGAAGGTGCTGTTGTTGTATATCTGGAGCCGCTAACAGAGGCAATTCGCAACAATAAACATGTTTATGGTGTGATTCGCGGGACAGCGGTGAATAACGACGGATATTCCCTGGGCATTATGGCACCCAACCCTCAGGGGCAATATGAGGTACTCCGTGCCGCTTATCGCGACGCCAACCTAAACCCGAGCGAGATTTCTTATATTGAAGCACATGGATCGGGGACAAGGATTGGAGATCCAATTGAGGTGAATGCCTTGCTCCGACTGTTCCGGGAAAAGGGATATACAAGCGATAATTCGATTGGATTAGGTTCAGTCAAAACCAATATTGGTCATTTATTTGCAGCCTCCAGTGGAGCCAGTCTTGCCAAGGTTCTTCTCAGTATGCAGCATGGGGAACTGGCACCAAGTCTGCATATGGATAATCCGAATCCGGCCCTCCGACTGGAGCAATCGCCGTTCCATATCGTTAGCGAGCATAAAACGTGGGATGTACCTGAAGGAAAAACACGGAAGGCAGGCATCAGTTCATTTGGCCTGGGAGGTACGAATGCCCACATTGTGCTGGAAGAATGGAAAGCCCCTGTCCGTGCAGATGCCCCGGCACGCGGCCAGTTGTTAACGTTCTCTGCGAAATCAGAGCAGGCTTTAAAAAAGCTGATTGATAACACGGAGCAATATGTGAAGAAACATGCGGACCTGGCACTAGAGGATCTTTGTTTTACCCGGAACAGATATAGAAAACATTATCGGTATCGTGCAGCAGTAGCTGTCAGCTCAACCGGAGAGTGGAACATCGAAGAGATGGAATTTGGCTTCAAGCCTAGAAACCGAGCTGCTCGTGTCAATATTGTGGTTGGGGGGCATGAGATTCGCGGAGAAGATGAAGCTCAAGCTCGTAAGGTACTCAGGCCAGACGATTCTAATGAAGATACGGTATCAACCTTGAACTACTGGGTGACCTTGCTTGAGACACTTGTACGTCTGGTCCCTTCCATTCAAGAGATTCGAGGAATAGCTGCAGGAGAGGAACTTGTATCCAGTTTACATCTGGATGGCGAGGAACATCACAGCGCTCATGCAAGCCAATCCATTCCAGTGAACAACAGAGTGACGTTAGACAGTCTGCAAGACACACCTGGCAAGATGGCAAACGCCGACATTGTAATTATGATTGCTGCAGATCAGACAGAGCAGCAGCTTGAATACAGTGGCAAGGAGAGCTTCATCCGCTTGTCTGCCGAGCCGACACTTACCATGGAGGATCAGCTTGCTTTACTGCTGGGACAGCTTTATGTACGTGGTGCTGCGCTGGATTGGGAACAGTTACATCCGAATGGCTCTGGCCAGATCGTACATCTGCCAGCACACCCATTCGAGCCGTATGTACATTGGATAGATGTGAATCAGGGAACGGAGGTCATGATATGACAAAAGAAGAAATTGAGCTTTTTCTTAAAAGCGAGATTGCTGCAGCGTTGAATCAGGAGCCAGAGGACATCGATGAAGAGATGAATTTTCTGAAAATTGGCGTATCATCTGTGCAGGCGCTCAAGATCATTAACCGTGCGCGTAAGCATCTTCAAGTTGACATCAGTCCGGTTGCGTTGTTTGAATACAAAACAATTGCCGAATTCGCCACTTATCTCAATGAATCTCTTCTTCAAGAGGGGGTTGCCGAATGATTGAAGCGGATGTAGAGCAAGAGATCATTCATGAAGCTGAATTGTTTGCTGCCCGTGAAATTCGCCCTTATGCTCAACAGATTCAAGAGCAGCAAGCCATTCCCAGAACATTGATCCGTGCCATGGCTGAAAAAGGTTACTTGGCTGCCTCGATCCCGGCTGAATATGGCGGCATGGGTCTCGGCCCTAAGGCGTACGGGCTGTTGACTGAAGTATTTGGCAAGGCTCTTCCAGCCGTTCGCAGCTTGTTAACGGTACATACTTCACTTGTAAGTGAAACTTTGGTACGTTTCGGAACGCCTGAGCAAAAATCGTCCTGGCTGCCCAAGTTGGTGAAGGGAGAATGGATTGCTGCCTTTGGTCTGACTGAACCGGAAGTTGGTTCGGATGCCAAAAGTGTAAAGACCGAGTGGAGAGAAGAATCGGACTGTTATGTTTTAAATGGAAAAAAGAAGTGGATCACGTTTGGACATCTGGCAGATGTATTTATCATTATTGCCTCGAATCAGGGACGAAGCACTGCTTTTTGGGTCGAACGCCAGTTTGAGGGTGTACAGACCCAACCTATCGAAGGTGTCATGGTTGCGGGAGAGACAGGTATAGCTGAGATTGATCTCCATGAGGTGCGTGTACCAAAGAATCACATTATTGGACGTCTGAATGAAGGTTTTGAGTACATCGTAACCGGGGCGCTGGACCAGGGCAGATATAGCATTGCCTGGGCAGGGCTGGCGATTGCGCAGGAAGCGCTGGATGCCATGGTGACTTACTCAAGGAAGCGGAAGCAATTTGATCAGAAGCTGAGTCATTTTCAGCTGATTCGCGGCATGATTGGAGATGCGGTGACAAAAGTCCATGCAGCACGAGCATTATGTTTACGGGCAGCCGAGCTGAGAGAAGCCAAGGACCCGCAGGCCGCCATGGAAACAACGATCGCCAAATATTTTACGTCCAAAGTTGCTGTTGAAGTTGCAAGTGATGCGCTACAGGTTCATGGTGCGAACGGAATTAGTAACCAATATCCTGTTGCCAGGCTGTATAAGGAAGCCAAAATTCTGGAGATTATTGAAGGTTCTTCTCAGATGCAGCAGGAGATGATCTCGCATTACGGATTAAAAGCCTATTACAAGCGTGGCGGTAGCGTATGACGTTCTGTGCGCTATTTCCCGGCCAGGGAAGCCACTATATCGGAATGTGCAGCGAGTTGTTGGGCAGTGAGCCGGAGGCGAATCAGATCTTTGCAGAAGCGAGCGAGGTGATCGGATTTGATTTGAAGGCACTGGTTATGGAAGGGACCCTGGATCAATTGACGGTCTCTGAATATGCTCAGCCTGCTGTACTGACGGCAAGCTACGTTTTATTTGACTCATTTGTTCGCCGAACAGGAATGACTCCAGATTATGCAGTAGGTCACAGTTTGGGGGAGATTTCGGCTTTAGTAGCGGCGGGAGCACTGCGATTTGCTGATGGGATCCGTTTTACAGCTCAGCGTGGTGCGTTGATGCATCGCTCCATTCAGGAGCAAAAAGGAAGAGCGGGTATTGTTGTTGATGTAAACCAAGAAGCGCTTGAAGAATTAGTCGAGAATATTCGTCAGAACGAGTATGTGACGATCTCCGGTTATAATTCACCGGGACAGTTTGTCGTCGCAGGTACTGCGAAGGGTCTTCAACTGCTGGATGATCAGGTGGACGGCTACGGTGGGGAATTCATTCCTTTTCGCATGATGCCAATGAAGGCAGATGCACCTTATCATAGCGAGTTGATGCAGTTCATTCAGCCTGAGCTTGAAGAGATGCTTGCAGGGATTTCCTTCTCTGCACCGGTGTTTCCCATCTGCTCTACAGTACATGGGAAGTTCATTCGCGGAGCCGAGGACATTCCTAAGCTGCTGAGCAGCCAGCTTTTGCAACCCATTCGCTGGAATCAGGCATTGGCACGCGTTCAAAATCTGGGAGCGACGGTATGGATCGATATCGGTCCAGGCCAGAGCGTAAGAAATATGCTGGCTGAGAATAAGACCTTGCCTGCAGCCTATTCGCTGGATGATCCGCAAGATCGGTCCAGATTACTGGAGCGATATGAAGCAGTAAACCAGACAAGTGGGGGAGGCGATAAGGGATGATCACGGAGATGATGCAGTACAATCAGCGGGTGAAACAATGGCTGCCTGGCGGTGTGCACTATAATTTTCACCTTCCTTGGGAAGAGACGCCGCTCCATTTCAAGCATGCTTCCCGAAGCAGAGTGACGGACATGAACGGCAACGAGTATTTGGATTTATATGCCCGCTTTGGTGCCCTCATCGTTGGCCACGGCAACGAAGAGTATAACGAGTGTCTGAAGGATACCATTGACCGTGTTCTTTCCGTAAGTCATTGCGATCTGGATGCAGAGGCTCTGGAACTGATCCATCAATATGTACCCTCAGCAGAGATGATTCGTTTTGGGTTATCAGGCACGGAGATTGTCCAGAATGCACTTCGTCTTGCACGGGCGTGGACAGGCAAAAATCGCTTTGTACGTTTTGAAGGCCATTATCATGGCAATGCGGACAATATTATGGGTGGCAAGACTGCACGTACAGGTCTGCCTGTACCTTCAGACTATCCTGGTGACATGAAAGGAACAAAGGGGAGGGCAAGGGATGCCATGGAATCTCAATCCTACCTCTTGCCATGGAATGACGCAGCCCGTCTGGAGGAACTATTTCGTCAGTATGGAGACGACATTGCAGCAGTAATCATGGAGCCGGTTTGTGTAAATGGAGGCGGAGTCATGCCTGCTCCGGGTTATCTGCAAAAAGTTAGACAGTTATGTGATGAGTACCAGGTCGTGCTCATTTTTGATGAGATTATAACAGGTTTCCGTATGGGACTCGGTGGTGCCCAACAGTTATTCGGTGTAACGCCCGATCTGACTACACTTGGAAAGGCAATCGCGGGTGGCGGAGTTCCGGTGTCAGCCCTGGTTGGCCGAGCGGATATCATGAAGTTGCTTGTAGACAAAAAAGTAATTCATGCGGGTACGTTTAATGGCTATCCATTAGGTACAGCTGCTGTAAAAGCTACGCTGGAAATGTTGGGACGCAATGGAGGACAGGCGATGCACAGCATGAACCGCCACGCTGAGATGATGCATGACATACTCTGCCAGGAAGCAGCGAAGGTAGGTATGCCTTTAATTGTTCAGGGGCCGTCTGGCTGTGCTTCTTATCACTGCTGCACGGAGCCGCTTACGGATACGGCTGATTATACGTTTGAATTAATGTCTTTTGATATTTTGTTAAATAGCAAGCTTGCTGAGCACGGTGTTCTGGTATCTACGCTCTCGCGGATGTATCCGAATATCCTGCTTGATATGCAAGATGTTGCCTGGTTCGGTGAGCGTGTCCCTGCAGCACTTGCAGAAATGAAAGAGATCTACGACGAGCTGATCTAATGGTAGCTCAATAAGGAGGTGATTAGGTATGCATAATCGACTCATTGCAATCATTGGCGCAGGGGTGATGGGATGCGCCACAGCACTGGATGTCGCGAGGGCTGGTTATCGTGTAATTTTGCAGGATATTTCGGCGTCGGTCATCGAACACGCCCCTGATGTTATACGTCGTGAATATCGTTCAGCTTGCTTTCTGAAGCAAGGGTACGGTCAGGTGCCCCTGGATCAGATCATGGAACGAATCTCGTTCCAGACACAAGATGAAGGGGTGGAAGAGGCAAGTATCATTATTGAAAATGTAACCGAAAACCTGGAGTTGAAAAAGGAAGTTTACGCACGACTATACCACAAGGTTCGTCCGGATGCTTTATTTGCGCTAAATACAAGCTGTATTTCCGTGACAAAGCTCGCTTCATTTTTGCCTGACCCAGGTCAAGTCATTGGGGTGCATCTGATGAATCCAGTTCCCGTTAAATCCATGGTGGAGGTGATCAAAGGACATCATACAACGCAGGGTACGGAACATGAGATGGTAGCTTTTTTGGAAACTCTTGATAAAAGTCCAGTTGTCATAGAGGATCTGCCCGGGTTTGTCTCTAATCGCCTCTCGCACTTGTTAATGAATGAAGCGGCGTACATTGTACAGGATGGAATCGCTACACCCGAGCAGGTGGACGCCATTATGAAGAAGGGCTTCAATTATCAGATGGGGCCGCTGGAGACGGCGGATCTGATTGGTCTGGATACGGTCGTGCATTCATTGAAAGTATTGTACGACAGCTATCAGGACCCCAAATTCCGATGCTGTCCGATGTTGCAGAAAATGGTTGATGCAGGACAGTGGGGGCGGAAGACGGGTCAAGGATTCTATGCCTACTAAGATGAAGGGTGGCATGACCATGGAAAAGCTCAAGGATATCAAGTGTATTGTTTGGGATCTGGACCACACCATATGGGATGGGGTTTTGCTTGAATCTGCAGATGTGCAACTGAAGCCGGGCTTAAAGGAGGTGATTGAAAAACTGGACCAGCGAGGTATTTTGCACTCTGTTGCCAGTAAAAATGATGCAGAGCTGGCTTGGGCGAAACTAAACGAACTGGGCATCGCCGAATATTTTCTGTATCCCGAAATCCATTGGGATGCGAAGTCCGTCTCTGTTCAGCGGATTCAGCAGAACATTAATATCGGCATGGATGCCATTCTGTTTGTGGATGATCAACCTTTTGAACTGGAAGAAGTGCAAAGTGTACATGCTGACATCCAGGTACTTCATGCGGATCAATATGAAACCATGCTTGATGACCCAAGGCTGATGCCTCGATTCATTACAGCCGACTCTGCGTGCAGAAGGCAGATGTACCAGGCGGATACGCTCCGTAAACAGGCTGAGGAACAGTATGAGGGACCTTCAGAACAATTTCTGGCTACGCTTGGCATGAAATTTTCCATTTACGAGGCTACTGAGGATGATCTTCAACGTGCAGAGGAACTTACCGTTCGCACCAATCAACTAAATGCAACGGGAATTACCTACAGTTACGAGGAGCTGCACCAACTGATGACCTCGCAGGACCATATGTTATTGGTGTGTGAACTCGAAGACAAATACGGGACGTATGGCAAAATTGGGCTTGCACTTATTCACATGCAGCAGAAAGTATGGCGGCTAAACATGCTTCTAATGTCTTGCAGAGTGATGTCCAGGGGAGCAGGGAGTGTACTGCTAACGTATATCATGCGTGAAGCTCAGAAGCAGGGCAAACAGATGCTTGCGGACTTTAGGGATACCGGAAGGAACCGGATGATGAATATCAGCTATCGCTTTGCCGGTTTCAAGCAGCAATCTGCAGATCAGGAAGGAAGAGTACTGTTTCATCATGATTTACAGCAGGCTGTAGAGTTTCCAGACTACATTGAGGTTTTAGTGCCCGAGGGGCAATATCAATAACAAGGGGGAAGGGCAGTGGATTATCGTCAGGAAATTCGGGAGTTTATCGGGAACAACCTCACCATGGATCATGAGGACACTCAAATTAATGATAATGACAATTATTTTGAGCAGCGGTTCGTCAATTCGCTCTTTGCGATGCGTTTGGTGGACTTTGTAGAGCGTAGATTCCAGATTGAGATAGCAAATGAAGATCTGGATTTGGCTAATTTCTGCACGATTAACCGTTTGCATGATCTTATTGAGAGAAAGTTGACTGAGAAGGAGGCGGCACTATGATTACAGCTAATCAGGCATCCATTCGTCCAGTCACAAGTCCGGCAACCAGCCCGTCCAACAAATATATGTATTTGTTTTTGGGAATTTCCTTTGGCACATGTTATGGAATCGCAAGTTTGTTCATGTTCTTTGCGGATTTTATTGTACCCATAACAGGTGAGTTAACCTTGATGCATCCACTTGCGATCGTTGCTCTGTATTCACCTTCCATTGCCGGATTAATTACATGTTATGTGATGGGCGGAAAGGAAGCATTAAAAGGAATGTTTATGAAGCTGGTTCCGCGCAGACAGGACCTGTTCTGGATACCGCTCATTATTGGAATTTCCATCATCTTTGCATCAACAATGCACTTTGGTTCCTTGTTATTCGGCATACCGGTCCCTGAACTGACATATAGTGTACCTGAAATGATCTGGTTGGGGATTGTGAATCTGATCAAGGAGACGGGGCTGATTGGTGGGCTGTTTGGCTGGATCGGATTTTTGCTTCCATTCTTGCAAGGGAAGTTAAAAAATAATATAACAAGTGGTCTGATTACCGGCCTGTTGTTCGGATTATGGGTGCTTCCGGGATACTTGATTTCCTCTTTTGGCACCTCAACCACTTACATATACTACGTTGTTCAGCTTATGGCATTTATCGTGTTCCAAAGTTATATCTTCAATGCAACCAAAGGTACACTTCTGTTTTATCTGCTTGCATTCTGGCTTGTGGCCACAGGAAGTCAAATTGATTTGTACTACTTTAATCCGCAAGTTCAAATTATGCAATTCTTCTTTTTTGCAATATCGGCTATTGTCATACATGTCATTTTCAAGCGTAAAAATGTGGATACTTCGCTTCAGACATTCCCTGCATATGTTCTGGAAAGAAAGTAAGCCTGGTTATGGTGGTGGATAAGTGATGGAACCGATCTATTTGGAGCAGCTACAAAAGGGGGAGGGAAACAGACAAATGGTCTGTTTTCCTTATCTCGGTGGCAACTCCAACAGTTTTCAGCCCCTAGTGCCTTACCTTCCTGACACGGAAATTTGGGCGTTTACGCCCCCGGGTCATGGTCTGAACACCGAAACACCCCTGGAGCATATGCAGCAACTCGTAGAACTGTATACCAGCAAGCTGCTGGATGTTATACAGCCCGGCAGTCTGTTATTTGGACATAGTCTGGGAGGAATTACAGCCTACTTCGTTGCGCAGCGCTTATGTCAGGAACGTCCAGATGTAGCTAAAACGCTACGGCTTGTGTTATCTGCCTGCAACACGCCTGATGAATGCGGGATGCAGAATTATGATCGGATGTCAGACGAAAATCTGATTGATCATCTGTTTTCCTATGAAGCTCTCCCGCAAGAACTGATACATGAAAAAGAATTATTGAATTATTTTCTGCCCGTCATCCGGGCGGATTTCAGGATGCTGGAATCTGCAGCAACGCTTGAATATGAGCCGCTCTCATTGCCGGTATTGTATCTGTGGGGAGAACGGGATCGTACTGTTACCCTTCAATCAGCGTTGAGATGGGGCCGATATTTTGGCACATCCATGAAGCTTCAAACCATCAAAGAGGGTGCTCATATGTTCATGATGCATCAACCTTCAACGGTGGCGCATTGTCTGACAAGCTTTATGACTCCAGATAAATAGGAACAACTTGTAGATGAGAGGAGCCATGTTCGTTTATGCTGCTACGAATGCTGAGAAACGATATAACGAGAAAAAAAGGGATTACGGCTGCGTTGTTTATTTTTGTACTGCTGGCCGCCTTGCTGGTATCTTCGGGGTCAAGAATGATTATGGAACTGACGAGTTCCATCCAATATCTATTTTCTGAATCCAAAACACCACATTTTGTGCAAATGCATGCCGGAGAACTCGATCAGGTCAAAGTGAATACATGGGCTGAAGAAAATGCCATGGTCCAGCAGCATCAGATTGTGGAAATGGTTAACATTGACGGCTCTAATCTGTTTCTCGGAGCAGAGTCCGAAAAGAACAGCGTTATGGACATTGACTTTGTTACACAGAATCAGGGTTTCGACTATTTGTTGAATCTGGACAGTGAGATTATTCAGGTGAACGATGGCGAGATCGCGGTTCCGGTATATTACATGCAGCAAAAAAAATTGAGCGTGGGCGACCAGGTTCGGATCGATAATGGTCAATTTGAGCGTTCTTACACCATCGTTGATTTTGTCCGTGATGCTCAGATGAATCCATCGGTTGTGCACTCCAAACGTTTTATCGTGAGTGCAGGGAATTTGCAAGAACTGAAGCAGAGCATCGGAGAGATGGAGTATCTCATCGAATTCCGGTTGACGGATCCCGGACTGACGAGTGAATTTACCCAGGCTTACCAAAATGCCGGACTTCCTAACGCGGGTCCAGTCGTAACCTATGGGCTTTTCCAAGTATTGAATGCCATGACCGACGGAGTCATTGCAGCCGTTATTATTCTGGTCAGTCTTGTGCTGATTCTGATCGCGATGCTCTGCATCCGATTCACGATGCTTGCGACCATCGAAGAGGATTATCGTGAGATTAGTGTCATGAAAGCGATAGGGATCGCAGAGAAGGATATTAAGAGACTGTATCTGATGAAGTATGTATTTATGGCCGGATTTGCATCCGTGCTTGGTTACATTGCATCACTTGGTGTTAACAAATTATTTGTTTCCAACATCATGTTGTATATGGGAAAAGCACCTGCAACCCTGTTGCATTTCGCGATTCCGTTATTAGCCGCTGGAATAATATTTGCCATGGTTGTTCTGTTCTGTCGAACGGTACTGCGGCGTTTTCGTTCCATCTCCGCGGTGGATGCTCTCCGTACCGGAAGCCTGGGCGATACACAGATCATTCGAAACCGGCTTAGTTTGTCCCGCAATCGCTGGTCTTCCGTACCTGTCTTTCTTGGTCTGAAGGAAGTGATACAGCGAATCAAGATGTTTCGATTATTGTTGTTCGTCTTTGTAGTCAGTTCATTTATCATGATTGTGCCGGTCAACTTCCTGAACACTTTGCAGGCGCCAAGTTTTATCTCTTATATGGGTGTTGGACAAAGTGATATTCGCATTGACTTGAGGCACACAGATGATGTGGAGCAGCGTTATGACAATCTGGTTGCCCAGATCCAAAATGATAAAGACATCAAAACCTATTCCCCATTGGTAACAAGCCAGTTCAAGATTAAAAATGCGGAAGGAAGTTACGACAATCTGAGTGTAGAAACTGGGGATTTCAGTATTTTCCCATTGTCTTATGTTAGCGGTAATGCGCCAACAACCGAGAATGAAATTGCGTTATCTGATGCCAACAGTAGCGAGCTGCACCTGAAGACTGGTGAGCAACTTACCTTGCTGGTTAATGGCAAGGACCAGATGATGACGGTCAGCGGAATATACCAGGACGTTACGAATGGTGGCAAAACGGCGAAGGCCTTATTGCCCTACAACAAGGATAGTGTGTTGTGGTACGTGGTCAGTTTGGATCTGAATAATCGCGGGGACATGGCTACCAAAATCGCTGAATATGAGGCGGCTTTCTCGCCAGCCAAAGTAACCGATCTTCAAGGTTATCTGGATCAGACATTAGGCGGAACCATCCAACAATTGAAAATGGTGACGATGCTGGCCTTGGTCATCGGTGTCTTCATATCTATTTTAATTACAGCGCTGTTCCTTCAGATGTTAGTAGCCAAGGACAACAACGACATTGCTGTACTAAGAAGCCTTGGGTTTGCCTTGTCTAAAATCAAGTTCAAGTATGTCGTGATGTCACTTGTCATATTAATCTTAGGGGTTGTTACTGGAACGATATTGTCCAATACGTTGGGTCCGTTGCTGGTTAGTGCCATTATGTCGACGTTTGGTGCTTCCAATATTGTTTTTGTTGTTAACCCGTTACAGGCATATATTTTGTGTCCATTGTTACTTGCAGGCACGATTGTACTAACAGCATGGATTAGCATCCAATCGATCAAGGAAACGAGCATATCCAAAATGATTGTCGAATAGGGAGGATCAACGATGACAACTATACTTGAGGCTAAAGACGTGAATAAATCCGTAGCGATCGGCGAGAATGAAGAACATAACATCTTAAAAGATATCAACCTTCAATTAAAAAAGGGAGAATTTGTTTCCATCATGGGGCCATCTGGCTCAGGCAAGTCTACCTTACTGTACAACATAAGTGGTATGGATCAGATTAGTGCTGGAAGTGTCTATTTTAATGGCAAAAAAATATCGGCATTTGAGGAGAGGGATCTGGCAAGTCTACGTTTGACCAAGATGGGATTCATCTTTCAAAATATTCATCTGCTCAAGAATCTGAATCTATTAGACAATATTGTACTTTCCGCGTATCTGGCCAAGAATAGCAGCAGAGAAACGATTAATACACGGGCAATGTCATTAATGAAAAAAATGGGGATTGATGAGCTTGCTGGGCATAACATCACCCAAGCCTCAGGCGGACAGCTTCAACGGATTGCCATCTGCCGTGCGCTGATCAATAATCCAGATATTTTATTCGGCGATGAACCAACGGGGGCGCTGAATTCCAAATCAACGTATGAAATCATGGATATTCTGGGCGATATTAATGCAACGGGTACAACCATTCTGCTGGTGACCCATGATGTGAAAGTCGCTGCCAGATCGGAACGTGTACTGTTTATGATGGACGGTAAGCTGGTTTCAGATAGAAATATTGGAAAATATGCAAGAGAGCGTCAGGATTTAAAAAAAAGGGAAAGCCATTTGGCGCAATGGTTGAATGAAATGGGGTTCTAAAAAAAGAACTCCATGACTACAATAGACCGACAGTCGGTCGAACGTATCGGAGGCCAGGATATGAGACTGATAAAAAACCCGGAAGAACGCAGGAACGAGATTTTGGATGCCGCCGAGATTCTGTTCATAACAAAGGGGTACACCAAAGCTACGGTCATGGATATCCTTCAGGCGTGCAACATTGCCAAGGGTACATTTTATTATTATTTTCAGTCCAAGGAAGAGGTTATGAACGCCATCGTGATGCGTTTTATTTTGAGTGGGGAGGCATCGGCCAGGCACGTCGTGTCCGATCCCAAACTGAATGCCCATGACAAAATTTTTCGCATCATGATGGCGCAGAATCAGCCAGACGGCAGAAAACATGATCTCATCGAGCAATTGCACAGTGTTCATAATGTGGAGATGCACCAAAAGAGTCTTGTAGAGACGGTAATTCGATTAAGTCCCATCTTGGCCGAGGTGGTAGAGCAGGGCATTCAGGAGGGGGTATTTCATACACCTAACCCAAAGGAATCCATCGAATTCCTGCTCGTATCGTCACAATTTTTGCTGGATCGAGGCATCTTTCAATGGGAGGAGGAAGAACTTCAAAAAAAGGTTGAAGCATTCACACATATTATGGAACGTGTGCTGGGAGCAGAACAAGGAAGCTTCGCCTACGTCACACGTCTCTATTTTCCGAATCAAGGTTAGCCGAGAAAGGAGTATCATCCATGGAACATACCGTTCAAAAATCATTTAAAAAGTTTCTGGTAGTATGGTTTGGTCAGCTCATCTCCATGATTGGGATTGGACTTACGGCCTTCTCCCTGGGGGTGTATGCCTTCGAAAAAACGAATACGGCAACAAGTGTTGCATTGATTACCTTATTCACGTTTCTGCCGAATATCCTGCTTCGACCTATTGGAGGGGTACTGGCCGACCGATTCGACCGTCGAACGATGATGATTATCGGCGACCTGGGGTCGGCAGCCGGTTTGATTTTCATTCTGTCCATTATGCTCACAGGTGATATCCAATTATGGCATATCTATGTGGGAGTAGCCTTTAGTTCCGTGTTTTCCGCGTTGCAGAGCCCGGCATATAAGGCCTCTGCTACGGACCTGCTGGATAAGGATCAATTCTCAAAAGGCAGCGGTCTTGTACAACTGGCTGAATCCTCGAAGTTTCTGTTTTCACCCATCATTGCGGGCATTCTGCTTAGTATAACAACCATTGAAGTCATTCTGGTCATTAATATTCTGACATTCCTGGTTGCCATTCTGGCTGTGCTGGTTATTCGGAAGAGCATGAAGGTGGAGCGAGAGGATCGAGAAGGAAAAAACTGGATCACAGATATTCAAGAGGGCTGGAGAGAAGTTGTAACCAACAAGGGAGTACTGTTGCTGGTGGTGATTATTTCACTTGTCACCTTTTATCTGGGATTCCTGGAGACACTCATTGGTCCGATGCTTCTGTCATTCACGGATGCAAAGACACTTGGAACGTTTCAGTCTGTTAGTGCCATCGGCATGCTGATTAGCAGCTTGTGCATCGGCATATTTACAATAACAAAGAGATACGCAAGTGTGCTTGTGATGGGTCTGATTTTGTGCGGTTTGTCCTTTTCACTTCTGGGCATATCCACCAACATTTATTTTATTATCTTCGCAGGTTTTCTGTTCCTGTCATCACTGCCGTTTGTTAATATGAGCGCAGATGTACTGGTGCGAAACAATATCGCCAACGATAAGCAGGGCAGGGTATGGGGAATCATTGGTATTCTGTCACAACTCGGGTTTATTATCGCGTACAGTTTGGCTGGTTTTCTGGCCGACCATGTGTTTAATCCGTTACTGATGGAGGGGGGAGCGCTGGCTTCGTCTGTTGGTCAAATTATTGGAACTGGGCCAGGCAGAGGTATTGCCTTTCTGTTTATCATCGCGGGTCTGTTTGTTATTCTGATCGCAATAATCACATCCCGTTTGAAAATGATCAAATCTCTGGAGCAGAGCCCAGATATAGCGGCTCCATCCGATGTTGGCGGGTTGGCGCACGATTAATTCGAATCCAACAGCGTAAGCCCTTGTCCGCAGCAGCGTGTGATACTTCTTCTGTACGAAGAAGTTATTCACACGATGAGCAGACAAGGGCTTTTTTGTGCTGAGGAGTCAGAAGATGTACTTAGACAAGAGTGTTTGTGTATTTGGATTGTCGGTGGAGTTTACCCTTTAACCGCCCCTGAAGTTAGTCCTCCTACAATATACTTTTGCCCAATGAGGAACACAATCAACACAGGCAATGACGTGAGCACGATATCGGCACTGACCAGATTCCACTGGGCACTGAATTGTCCAAAGAAGTTATATACAGCCAGCGTCATCGGCCACATCTCCACTGTATTCAGCATATAGAGTGGGGCAGTAAACTCATTCCAGACACTCAGGAAATTAAGAACAAATACCGTTACCAGCACCGAGGTTAACAAAGGTACAATGATTCGCAGGAACAGCTTGATCCCATTACATCCGTCCATGATCGCGGCTTCATCCAGCTCCTTCGGGATGTTAGACACAAACGCATACGTAATGAACAGCGAGATTGGAATACCCATAGCCGTATAGAGCAGAATCATGCCGACATGTGAATTGATCATACCCATCGACTTCATCACTTCCATCAGCGGAATGTAGTTGAGTGGCAGCGTTATGCCAAGAATCAGGAAGAAGTACAGAAACTTGCTGAGCCTCGAATGGTTACGGGATAACGTGAAGGCCGAGAAAGCCACAACAAACACCAATAGCAGGGAAGAAGCCCCGGAATGCAACAGACTGTTGAAAAAGGAACCTCCCAAATGTCCCTGTTCATAGACGATTTTGTAATTTTCGATGATAAACTTCTCGGGTAGCGTCAGTTTAAGCACTTTGGCTTCGGCGTCCGACTTGAATGAATTCAGTACAATGACGACAAAAGGAATCAGGACCACCAGGCTGAGCAGCCAGGCGAGAGCATTTAACCCGATCGAAGCCAATCTTTTTCTCAATCGCATGTCAGTATTCCACCTTTCGGTTCATCAAACGAATGATGAAAAAGGAGATGATCGCCATGATGACAAACAGAATGGTAGATAGCGCACTCCCCAGTCCCCAATATCCTTTGGCAAAAGAGGAATAGACCGCCGTGTTGATGACATCTGTCGCGTTACCGGGGCCACCGTTGGTTAACACGTATACGGCATCGAAAACTCTCAGCCCGTATGTAATATTGAGTACCGTGGCGATGGTGATCGTAGGCATCAGCATCGGAATGGTGATCCGGAACAACTTCTGCCCGAAGCCGGCGCCATCAATGGATGCCGCTTCGTAATAATCACGTGGAATCGCGAGCAGTCCGGCGATGAACAGCACCATGATGTACCCCATGCCTTTCCACGTGTCCACTGCCATGATGGATGGCATGGCCCAAGTCAGGGAGCCCAGCCAGTTCTGGGCGAGAACGTCTAGTCCCATGGAACGCAGAGTCACGTTAACGAACCCATTGTTGGGGTCGAGCAGACTTTTGAACACAAGTCCAACAATCAGGAACGATAGCACCTGTGGTGAGAAGATAATCATCCGATGCAGATTGGCGGCCTTTACACCGCTAACCAAGAGTAGAGCCAGAAATAAGCCCAGAACGGTCTTGGCGATGGATGTAACCAGGGTGAAGAGGACTGTGTTTTTGATAAAAAGCAGATAGGTCGGATCACCCGCCAGAATGGTGCGGAAATGCTCCAGACCGATAAAGTTCTTCTCCGAACTATAACTGTTCCAGTCGGTGAAGGAATAATAGATGCCCAGCAGGGCGGGAGCGACAATGAACAGCAGATATAACACAATCGCTCCGGATGAGAAATACCAGGGATAGATTTTGTTTGCATTCATAACCGGTAACACCTTTCCTTCCTGCCAAAATACATGAGCGGGCAAACGCCCGCTGCATGTAACGTTGTTCAGCGTTTATATTTAACTGAGATGTGCGCTGTTACTACCACTTCTCATCTTTCAGCACTTTGGCTTGTTCAGCACGACGTTTATCAATATTTTGCAGAATCTGATCCGGTGTCATTGCACCGGCGAACATACCTGATAAGTCCTTGCCAATATCCATCCATTGTGGATCAATATATTTCACAGCGGCCTGCATAACCGTACCTTTTTCATGATCTTTCTCATAATCAATATAGTCCTGTGTCAGCTTTGGTTCGATTTCCGGCCAGCAGATCGTCAGATTGCCTTCACCTTCATCGAACACACGTTGCAGATGATCATGCTCGGTAATCCAGCGGAAGAATTTCAGCACTTCTTCAGGATGTTTACTGTTTTTGTTACCAAACATCGCAGCTGAACCGCCAGGATTCACACCAATCGTCTGATTGTCACCCCATGGCATGACGAAGAATCCCATATTGTCTTCCATTTCCGGATACGCTTCGGACACTTCCTTTTCCGTCCCTGGAACCCGCAGCAACATCGCTGCTTTCTCCTGACCAAACGCCTCAATTCCCGCTTCTACCGTATTGGACAAGAAGTCTTTGCCGAAATAACCGAGATCCGCAAATTCTTTCAACTGTTCAATGACCGTCTTGAGTTGCGTCATATCTGCGACTTTCATCTCATTGTTGTTTAATTTCTCGTAGGTTCCCGCTGTTGTTTGCTCATAGTTAGGTCCCGTTTCGAACAAAGGCAGAACCTGATACCACCCGCTGGCAGGTGCTTGATAGAACGGAATGATGTCTTTATCCTTAATTTTCTGGCTGATGGCCTTGAATTCCGCATAGGATGTAGGAGGCTCTATGCCGAGCTCTTGGAAGATACGTTTGTTATAGTACACATACCAGATTTTCGTTGGTGCAAAAGAAACCCCGTACACCTTGTCATTATGACTGACAGTTGGCAAAATCTCTTCAGACATCCGACCTGTGAATTCCTCATTGGTCAGGTCAATGGCATTCTCCTCCGGTCTTACGTTAGCCGGCATGCTCAGTGGGTCCACATCGACATTAAAAATATCAGGTGCTTCGCCAGAAGCGAGCTTCACCTTGATCAGGTCACGCCACTGTGCGTCAGGTACGACCTGGAAGTCAATTTTGACACCCGTCTCTTGCTCATATTCCTTGGCCATCGTCTGCATGATGCCTGTACGCGGAATACCGGATTGACTTGTTCCAAACGTGAGAGTCACCTTACCCGAACCTTCCGTACTTTTACCTGAGTTGCACCCGGCAAGCAGCAGAGTGGAGAGCAGGAGCACACTTGCAAGCGAAAATAGAAATCGTTTTCTCATCATTGAACCTCCCGGAATATAAAGAAAATTGTCACTTGCCGAAACGCTTAATGTAAGCGTATTCTTATGTGGATAACTTTACTGTGAACAGCAGATGTGCTCAATAGACAAAAGCGTTCTGTTGGGTGGACATTTTCGAATGGTGTGACAGATATCATCATAGGACGAGGTGTGTGGGGATTGCGATATCGATTTGGAACGCTTCAGCAAAGTCTGTTTGTCTATTACTCTGCGGTATTTATTATCTTTTCGCTGATTGTGGCGGGGCTTCTGTATGTTTTTCTCGCAAGTGACATTCGTCAGCGAAGTGAAGAACAGCAGAGACAACTGGGGGTATCAATCGTCAGTAACCTGGATCAGGAAGTGGTGAAAATGAACAACTTTTCCATGAATATCGTGTACTCCAATCTGGTCAAGGAACACTTCAGTCACTACTTGGCACCAGCAGAAGGCAGTGAGCAGACAATGACGAGTGATCCAGCATTGTATAAGGATACAACCACACTAATTGATGTCATTCTCGCGATCATCAGCAGCTCCAATACAGCCAAGCAGGCCAATATCTATGACGTGAATGGCAAGATGTTGGGAGCGGGTGCATTCAACGGTCAACTGTCGGTAGACCTGACTCAGCGACCGTGGTACAAGGAAACCTGGGAGCGGAGTGGCTGGCGAGTGATCCAATTGTTAGAGGGCGGAGCCTTGCCCATGCCGACCGGCGAGGGAAAATCAGATCAATCTTACATTTCGCTTACCCGTGTATACAAAGATGGCAATTATGTCAGCCAGGGTGTCGTTGAGATTTTGCAGGATGCCGGAACCCTGTTTCAGCATTTGAATGAATTGCAGACAAATAACGACGATCTTCGGATCTATGTAGTGGATGAACAAAATACAAGGTTGTTTCCACTTTCTTCGGCTGCCGATGCTTTTCAAGCAGGCCATTTCGATGATGTGGACTTGATTCAAAATCTTTCATTTCCGCCTGATACGATGCAGGAGATTAGCGATCCTTTGAGTCAGTCCAAACAGATGATGACGTACATGACGTCACAGGAGACGGGATGGACCGTTATTGTCATGCAGTCCAAACAGTCCCTTTTCGCGAGTCTCAACCGGATGGCTGTGATGTTTATCGGTGCGACGTTAGCTACTCTCATGCTGATTCTGGTTCTCTCGTATCTGATCTCCAAACGGGTTACTTTGCCGCTACATCGTTTGCAGCGCATTATTCAGAAAACGGGTGTGAATGATCTGGTATCGGGTCAGGATTCCGGTCAGTTGTTCAAGCTGGAGCATCCCGGTTCTATTCGGGAGATGGATGAGCTGAATGATACGTTTATCCGGCTGAATCAACAGCTTGTGCAATCGTTTCAGGACAGGCTGGCGATGAAATCTCAGGAGACAGAAGCGAGATTACTGGCGCTGCAATCCCAGATGAACCCGCATTTTCTCTATAACAACATCACTAATATTAGCATCATGGCGGAAGAGGGCATGAATGAGCAGATTGTCGCGTTCTGCGCCAATATTGCGTCTATGCTGCGTTATATTTCTACTCCGGGAAAGAATGGGGTTCCCCTGTCTCAAGAATTGGATTATTGTGAGCGATATCTGGAGTGTATGAAGATTAGGTTTGAGGATGATCTACACTACGAGTTTCATATTCCGGAAGAGATGAAGTATATCCAGGTTCCGATGCTGATGGTACAACCACTACTCGAAAATGCCATGAAATATGGACTGGGTGATACCCCGCCATGGAAACTGAATATTACTGGAGATATGGATGCGGCACAGCAGACCTGGCAGATCCACGTGGAAGACAACGGACCTGGCATGGAACCCGAGGCACTTGCCAAGATCATGCATTACATCGAACAGTCACAGGAGTGGGAGCGTATGCCTGACCTCGAAATCAACGGCATGGGACTCAAGAATATATGGGTCCGATTGAAATTATGGTATGGCACGGCAGCCCACATGCAGATTACGAACAAGCCTTCCGGCGGTGTCCAGATTACCATAGGTGGTTCCATTCGAAAGGAGCATGACCGAACCCGTGACAATCAAATATAGAACGATTATTGTGGAAGATGAAGCCCTGATTCGCCGGAATGTCTCGCGCAAATTCAGAGAGTTGGACACCCGGTTCGAGGTGATCGGTGAAGCGCGGAACGGTCAGGAAGCGTTACAGCTCATTGAACATTCCGTACCTGATCTGGTTGTAACCGATATTCAGATGCCGGTGATGAACGGATTGGAACTCGCCAAACATCTGTTTTTTGCCTATCCGCATGTGAAAATTGTCATTCTGAGTGGTTATCATGAATTCGAATATGCACGGCAGGCGATCAGTTACAAAGTGGAGGATTATCTGCTCAAACCATTATCGGAAGAACAGCTTCGTACACTGCTGGATGCGATGGAATTGAAGCTTGGGAGCGCTGTGGATTCGCTTGCGCATGTCAGTGCCGTGCTGGATGAGCAGGTGAAGCCGGAGGATATCGCAGAGGCCATTAAGTTGTATTTGAAGCAGAATTACATGCATGAGATTACACTCCAGGACATGGCGGGACAGATGCATTTTAGTGTGGACTATCTGGGAAAGTGCTTCAAGAAGGTGACGGGCGAGACTCCGCTGAAATATATGACAGGTCTGCGGATTAATGAAGCAAAACGCATGCTCGTCACGCACGAGAATATGGATATCAAGACTATTGGTGGAGCGGTAGGGTATAGTGATTCCCACTATTTCAGCCGGATCTTCAAAAACAAAACGGGCTTGTACCCTAGTGAGTACCGACTGCAATTGCAGGAACGAAAAAAAGCCCTGTCCATGGATGATGAGAACCATGTTGACTTGAGCTGATCACTGGGCCAGAGCTTCTTCGGTTATTTTGCGAATATCAAACGGGGAGCGGATACCTTCTTCGATCATGTCGGGGAGAATCTGTTCCAGGAAATACTGCACACAGTGGAGGTCGATATTTTTGATTTTGACCAAGGCATAACGGTACATAACGATAAATTCTTTCTCCGTATTGCCACGTTGGAGCTCAGCAAAGGCTTCATATACTTGATCCATCTTGTCTGCGACTTCGAGAATCAGTCCTTCAACCGATTGGTCTTTTCCCTCACGCAGCTGTCTGCGGAAAATAGGCTGGAACTCTTCAGGAATATTTTCATTAATAAAATGTTCAACCATGCCTTCTTCGACCTTTTGCAGCATCGAACGCAGCTCCAGCGAATAATGTTTGACGGGTGTTTTGATATCACCGATAAAGATTTCGCCATAATCATGACTGCTGGTGATTTCGTATAACTTCTTCCAATTGATGGTGACTCCATGTTGCTCCTCAATATCTGCGAGCGTTTTGGCGTACTGTACCACTTTCCAGGAATGGGCGGATACGCTGTGTTCTTCGAATTTGAATTTGCCAGGTGTACGAATAATACGTTCAAGATCGTTTAGTGACCTGAAGTACGTGTGAATTCCCATATAAGCGTTCATCCTTTGCTGGTTGAGTATAAGTGTGAGTATCCATCGACTATACGCCAGTTATGTCAACTGTGGATTAACGCGGATAGCGACGAAGGTAAAATGAAGTTTTAATTCTCTATAGAAGGACGAGAGGATGAATGGGAAGCGTACGAGAGAGTAACAGCTTATCGACAAACAATAAAAAGCCACGATGTGTGACTGAACGTGAGTTCGGCATCCATCGTGGCTTCAGTGTGTGTAGATGTTGTGCTCTAGGCTACATAAGTGCAGTTGAATCAAGAATTATGCTTTTTTTCGTACCGGAGAAGTATACCAATACGCCATTCCAACAAAGAGGGCACCGCCGATAATATTACCAAGCGTTACCGGAATCATGTTATGGAACCAGCCTGCCATCGTGATTGTATCCGGGTGGTTTGGCAGCAACCAGGATAAAGACAGCAAAGTCATATTGGCAACACTGTGCTCATAACCACTTGCGATAAATGCGTACAGACACCACCAGATGAGAACAAGTTTGGCGATATCTTCTTTGGAGCGAGCTGCCATCCAGATCGCCAGACAGACGAGCCAGTTACAGAGAATGCCTCGGAAGAACAACTCAGACATGGGTGCCGCCATCTTTTTGGCAGAGACAACGAATAACAGATGTTCCGGCGTAGCCGTTTTGAACAGGCCGCTACCGACTATAAGTAGACTTAATAGAATTGCGCCGAGCAGGTTACCAACAAAGACGAGCCCCCAGTTCTTCAGCGTTTCGTTCACTGTGGTTCGGCCTGCCAGTGTACTCATGGTAAAGAACATATTGTTACCTGTAAACAGTTCCGATCCGGCAAAGATAACCAGCGTGAGCGCGAGTCCGAAGGACATACCCATCAACATAGTTTGCAGTGGTGACTGTGCCGCAAGGAGCGGAGCACCAATACTGAAGATCAGAACGATGCCAAGCCCTACATAGGCACCAGCCATCAAGGCAGCAACCATATATCGTGACAGGCTTGCGTTCATTTGATCCCGTTTTTTAACCGCAGCTTCAATAATTCCCTCAACACTTGGTGTATACATCACGGTTTCCCCCATTATTTTGCATCAATCTTTGAACGTTTCGCTATATTTCGATCCAAACCTGGCCGTTCTCTACCTTCACCGGATACATCTGTACTTGACCGTTGTCCGGTGCTTGCACAAGACCTGTAGTCAGGTCGATCTTCCAATCATACAGCGGATCGTACAGATAATGCCCGGACACGATGCCTTCAGCCAGCGGCCCACCCTTAGGGTGGGGGGTGTGATTATCCGCAGCGAAGATGGTACCATCCGATGCACGAAAGACAGCAAGCTGATGGTCCTTAATCTCAACTACTCTTCCGATTCGTGGCAGGAATTCTTCAACTACTCCGGCGGGGAAGTAGGTGCCTGATTGTTTTGTCGTCATCTTAAACCACTCCTTATCTATTTAACATTCTCCAGTATTAATCCTGCAAGCTTGCTTATGGACGAGCCGATACTTCGATGCCATGGAACATTTTGCTTTGGCCTTCCTCATTGCGAATCGCTTTTTGCCAAGGTTCTTCAACATGCTCAAGTGCAAATTCAATCCGCTGCATCAACGCTTTACGTTCCTCAAGGTTATCCACAACAACCGAACGAATATGCTCCAGACCCATGCGTTCCACCCACTCGGAAGTCCGTTCCAGATAGTTACCTGTCTCGCGGTAATATTGCATGATGGCGCCGCACAGTTCAATCAACTCTTCATCCGTTTTCACTTTGCACAGGGAATCAGCAAGTCTTGCTTTAATACCGCCGTTACCACCGATAAAGATCTCCCAGCCGCCGTCGTTACCTACGATACCGATATCTTTGGTACATGCTTCTGCACAGTTCCGCGGACAACCGTTGACAGCATATTTAAACTTGGCTGGCAGATCCAGACGTTCGAATTTACGTTCGATGCGAGCACCCATGGCCATGGAATCCTGTGTACCGAATCGGCAGAATTGGGAACCGACACATGTTTTGACTGTACGCAGCGATTTGGCGTATGCATAACCTGAAGGCATATCCAGTTCTGCCCAGACTTTAGTTAGATCTTCTTTTTTAACACCAATCAAGTCGAGACGCTGACCGCCAGTCACTTTGACTGCTTTCACATCATATTTGACCGAAACGTCAGCGATACGTTTGAGGTCCGCTGGTGTAGTCACCCCGCCGTACATCCGAGGTACAACCGTATACGTTCCATCTTTTTGAATATTCGCGTTCATACGTTCGTTAACAAAACGGGATTCTTTCTCATCTTCGTGTGTGTCTGGTGCAATCATGCCAAGGTAGTAGTTGATCGCCGGACGACATTTGGAACAACCTTCTGGCTGACTCCAACCCAGTACATTCATGACCTCTTTGGTCGTTTGTAATCCTTTTTCACGAATCTCGGCTACAATCTCATCCCGTCCCATGGAAGTACATCCGCATATTCCCTGTTTGGCTCCACTGCTGAAACTGTCTCCAAGTACATATTGCAGAATCTGTTCCACAACCGGTTTACATCCACCGCAAGAGCGTGTTGCACCGGTACAGGCTTTGATTTCATCTACAGTGGTAAGGCCCTGGTTTGTAATGACATCAACAATGGTTCCTTTGGTTACCCCGTTACATCCACAGACGATCTCGTCTTCGGGCATCGTTTCAACAGAGGTTGCTTTCTTATGACCGCCGCAGCCTGTACCCATGAGTGAACCATACAATTCTTCGGTCATTTCGGTTTGATTTTTAATCAGTTTCTGCAATTCGGCAGAATCCGTAATGTCACCGAAGAGAACAGCGCCGACCATTTTATTATCACGAAGCAGAATTTTTTTGTAAGTCCGTTTCCAGTCATCTTTGTGCGAAATGACGGTGTGCTCTGGGCTGTCGATGAATTCACCAGTTGAAAAGACATCTACACCCGAAATTTTCAATTTCGTGGATACAACTGAACCTTCATAAGGAGCGGTCTCCACACCGCAGATATGTTTCGCCAGAATCATACCTTGCTCGAACAATGGGGCAACGAGGCCGTAACATACCCCGCGGTGCTCTGTACATTCCCCGACCGAGTACACATTCTCAAGTGAAGTCTGCATATAGTCATTCACGACAATACCCCGGTTCACTTCCATACCGCTTTCACGGGCTACAGCCGTATTGGGTTTAATGCCTACAGCCATGACCACAAAATCAACATTCAGAACCGTATCATCTGCAAAACGTATCCCTTCAACGCGTTCGCCGCCCAGTAGTTCGGAAGTCTGCGCACCCATCTTGAACCGGATACCCTGACGTTCGAGTTCTGCCTTCAACATGGATGAAGCTTGCGGATCAAGCTGACGCTCCATCAGATCTTCCATCAGATGCACTACGGTAACTTCCATGCCAAGTTGTACCAACCCTTTGGCAGCTTCAAGGCCTAGCAGTCCGCCCCCGATAACGGCCGCTCTTTTATACTGCTTAGCAGCTTCCAGCATGACATTGCAATCGGCGATATCGCGAAAACCAACAACACCCTCTTTGTCATGTCCCGGTACGGGGAGAATGAAGGAGTTGGAGCCTGTTGCAATGATGATTTTGTCATAAGGAACGCGAGTTCCATCTTCAGTCACAACTTCGTGTGTCTCGGCATCGATTCGTGTAACCGTTGTGCCTGTGTGCAGCGTAATGCCGTAATCTTCATACCAGTGAAGGTCGTTCAGCACGATATCGTCCAGTGTTTTGCTTCCTTCCAGTACATAAGACAACATAATGCGGTTGTAGTTAGGATAGGGCTCTGTGCCAAAAACGGTAATATCAAATCGCGTAGTTAATTTTAAAATTTGCTCAACGGTACTAATTCCTGCCATTCCGTTACCTATGATAACGAGTTTCTCTTTTTTTCCGTTCATGTGTGTATGCCTCCTTGGATAGACGCTGTACATTACCAACAATTTTAGTGGTTTATATTTGAAATTATACAAGTAGTTGACGATAGTTTATGTGATTTAATTCACTAATAAAGATAGAAGAGTCATAAATATAATAGTGTGAGCCCCATCACAGAAAGTTATATTTATTTTCATACAAATAAGAAATGCGAACTATTGTTCTTATTTTGTTTTCGTTGTAAAATCGGAACTGGGCCGTATTGTTCCCGATTTCTTCGAAAGGACGTTTTTGCATCATGATGGGAAGATCCCACCTTATTATCGGGACAGGTGTGTCGCTTTCTGTTCTGCAGTTGGCCGGTATGCCAGTGACCGCGCCAGCAGTTACGGTTGCTCTGATTGGTTCTTTATTGCCTGACATTGATGAGCCTAATTCGCTGCTGGTATCCAGAGCCTTGCCTAACAGTCTGATCAGGTTGTTACAGACGATTCTGTTGCCCACAGCTGTATTTGTGTACTTCTATGTTCATGCCAAACCATGGAACCTGTTGCTTGCGATCCTCATTGCGCTTGTGTCATTCCTGCCTTCGCGTTCGCTTCGCAAAGTGTTGATGTTTGCGATTGGACTTGGGCTGGTTTTCTATGGTCACGCGTTCGCACCGTGGAACTTGATTGCAGGCAGTTTGTTAATGCTCTGCACCACACTGACTCATAGGGGACTGACACATACCCTGTACGGAACCGCAATATGGGCGGGCTTGTTGTACAGCACGACCCAGCAGCAGGGACCGGAGATCTGGGTAGCGGGAGGCACGGCATATGCGATGCATCTATTGGCCGATTCACTAACCAATCGGGGTATTCGTCCGTTACCACCGCTCAAGTGGCGCATACGGGTGAATCTGATGAGTACAGGGACCAAGCGTGGGGCCGTTGTAGAGAATGTCTGCATTGTGCTTACTCTTATTCTGGCCTGGATTGCATTCTCACCGCTATTTCTATAGCCATCCAAAAACGCCAGCCCGCATATTGTGGGCTGGCGTTTACAGGTATGCATTTCATAATGAATAAATCGTAATAACTTAGCCAATTCAGGATTGAGAAGGAGAATCAGTCAGGTCGTCAATATCGGAAGAACCAAATACAAATAAAACAACAAGAATGACAATGATCAGTAGTTCAGCGAACCCATTTCCGTCAAAGTCAGACATCACTTCAACCTCATTTCTTGGCGTTTAGGAATTGATTCTCTGTTGGAAAGCCCGTATAACGTCATTCAACGTCATATCGCCACCGATCTCATCGAGGAATTGCACCAGTTTGTCTTGATTCGATGGTGTAATATTTTGTAGCGATTTATACTGCCCAACCAGTTCAACGACCAGTGTAGCTTCTCGAAACAACGTGACCGCATCCACTCTTAACTTCCCACTTACCAGTAATGCTGCAACGATAAGTTCCAGATTTCTTCCTTTAAGGTTGCCATTGAGAAGGGTGTTTGCGGCATTTGTTTTTTTGGAACCTTTATTCGATTTTCCATTCCTTCTCACTGCCATAACAGGTCCCCCGCTGCTTGGTGTTTAATTCATCTTCCGTTATTGTATCTTATGTGTAATTCCCTATAATGTTCGGCCTATTAATCTACGTGTCTAACTGATATCCTTGTGAATATAAAAAAGAGACCTCCCGATGGTTAGGAGGTCTCTTGTCAGCTATTACGCGTTATTAATTATGGTATTCATCGTTGTCCGATCCAGACCTTTGACCAGTTTCACGATCAGTTCTTTGGCTGCATCGTAGTCATCCGTATGAATGATGGAAGAAGAGGTATGGATATAACGTGCGCAGATACCAACAACTATTGATGGTACACCAATGCCACTCAGGTGAACTTGACCTGCATCGGTACCACCTGGTGAGATGAAATACTGCATTTTAATCTGATTGGATGAAGCCGTATCTTGAACATATTCCACCATTCCGCGATGGGTGAACATACCCGGGTCAAAAATACGAAGCAATGCGCCTTCTCCGATATGTCCAAATGACTGTTTGTCACCTGTCATATCATTCGCCGCGCTACAGTCCAGTGCAAAGAAGATATCAGGCTGAATCAGATTGGCCGCCGTACGTGCACCGCGAAGCCCCAGTTCTTCCTGAACCGTTGCACCAGCGTAAAGCGTGTTAGGCAGTTTTTCCTTGTGCAGCGCTTCAACCAGTTCAAGTGCAAGTCCTACGCCGTAACGATTATCCCACGCTTTGGCCATAATTTTTTTCGGGTTCGCCATAGGCGTAAATTCACAGATCGGCACGATCTGCATCCCTGGATGAATGCCCCAGGATTCTGCTTCCGCACGGTTGTCTGCTCCAATATCGAGATACATGGAATTCAGATCCACAGGTTTGTTCCGCTGGGACTCGTCCAGCAAGTGTGCAGGTGTAGAACCTACAACTCCGGTAATCCGACGATCAGGTGTGATGATTTCCAATCGTTGAGACAGTACAGCCTGACTCCACCATCCACCCAGTGGACGGAACTTGATCATACCTGTTTCGGTAATGCCAGTAGTCATGAAACCCACTTCGTCAAAGTGTCCGGCTACCATAACTTTGGGACCGGATTCCTCCCCGCGTAATACACCAAATAGACTCCCCAGGCGATCCTGGACGAACTCATCGGTATAAGCGGAAAGCTTATCTTTCATCCAGCCGCGAAGCTCACGTTCAAAACCGGATGCGGAAGGAAATTCCGTCAACGTACGAAACATATCCATCGTTTTTTCATTCATGTGTCAACAACTCCTCTGTTGGTATGTATTTCAGGTCACAGTAGAACGGCTACCCGCCTGTTGTCCTTTTAAGATGTAGTTCAAAAAGTCTTTTATCTTTTTGAACATGCACTTTAATATGCTGAGGACTTGTTATTTAACCACTGGTCACATTACAGTATGAACCTTGCGCAAGTGATTGTCCATGTTTATGTCACGTATTTAAGGCATATTTTGGGCGCTTACCGTGTCCAAGTTTCATGACTCTATCCGCTGTAGTCGCAGTCCTGATACCACTTCAATGAATATGAATATATGGAGGAGATGTCATCATTTTGTGAAGTTCTTTATTTCAATATTTGTTTGTCTGTCTACAGGAAGGAGCTAAATATCCAATGAAGCCTCCAGAAGAGGGCACGGAAAAAGTACTGTTTATCGTTCTTTTTATCTTGCTCGTGATTGTTCTTCTTTATTTATAGACGTATCTAAAAGTCCTCAGATCCGGCGTATTCCCATCTTGCTTTCACAACATGATCTTGTTGGAAACATATGCTGTCTGTCGCCGGATACATAACCTTCCGATTATTAACAAACAATGAATATAGGATTACACACATTGGCATTCAGCCGTAGCTTTGAACCATTTTCACATAGAGGAGGTCTTGTATCTTGCCAGCTCAATCTGCATCCGGAAGCGAAAAAAAATCATCGTCCCTGTCCATGGATGAAAAGGAGTACAAAAAAGTCGCAAAAAAACATGAGCCGCCTCGTCCAATCCTGAAAAATTGCCTCAAAGCATTTCTGGTTGGGGGTACCGTCTGTTTGATTGGACAGGCCATTCAAGAGGCTTTTATGGCCGGTTTCGACATGACATCGAAGGAAGCTTCCAGTCCTACGGTGGCGGTCATGATTCTCATATCGGTTATTCTAACGTGTCTCGGCGTTTACGATAAAATGGCTCAATGGGCAGGAGCGGGAACGGCTGTACCGGTTACCGGATTTGCCAATTCCATGTGTTCTGCTGCACTGGAACATCGTGCTGAAGGACTGGTGCTCGGTGTAGGGGCCAACATGTTTAAACTTGCTGGTTCCGTTATTGTGTTTGGTGTCGTGGCAGCATTTGTCGTAGGGATCGTTTATGCCTTTTTGGGATTTGGAGGTGGGCACTTGTGAAACGATTGGGTCGCCAGACATGGCAGTTTGAAAATCGTCCGCGGATCATCGGTAAATCCGCAGTTGTAGGACCAGAAGAAGGCGAGGGTCCATTGTCATCTGATTTCGATTATGTCTACGACAACCTCGAGATCGGCGAGAAAACGTGGGAAAAGGGAGAACGCAAACTGCTCGAACAGGCCTCCCAATTGGCTTTGATAAATGCAAATATCACCAAGGAAGAGCTTCAATTTTTTGTTGGTGGAGATCTGATGAACCAGATTATCAGCAGTTCCTTTTCAGCGCGAAAACTGGGTGTGCCTTACTTGGGTGTCTTTGGAGCCTGTTCTACTTCCATGGAAACGTTAGCGTTAGCGTCCATGATTGTTGACTCCGGAGCTGGCGATTATGTTCTTGCAGGAACGGTGAGCCACAACTGTACGGTGGAGAAACAATTTCGGTATCCGACGGAGTATGGCTCACAGAAGCCGCCTTATGCGCAATATACCGTCACAGGAGCAGGGTGTGGTGTGGTCTCCCGAACGGGTGATGGTCCCGTTGTTACCAAAGCCACCATTGGACGCATTATGGATTTGGGTATCAAAGATCCCTTTAATATGGGTTCAGCCATGGCGCCAGCAGCAGCCGACACTATAATCTCTCATTTCAGGGATACGGGATTGGAACCCGGCTATTATGATCTCATTGTGACCGGGGATCTGGCTTCCGTCGGTCTGCCAATTACGAAAGAGCTTTTGCAAAAAGAAGGCATTCCCATGGAACAGACAGTTTTTAATGACTGCGGCCTGATGATCTATGATCGGGAGAAACAGCCTTATGTGGTTGCCGGGGGAAGTGGCTGCGGATGTTCTGCCACCGTCACCTATGGTCACATTTTGAACCGGATGCAGAAGGGTGATCTTAAACGGGTGCTCGTCGTAGCTACCGGGGCACTGTTGTCTCCAATTTCGTACCAGCAGGGTGAAAGTATTCCTTGTATTGCACATGCCGTAGCCATAGAAAAGGAGGGATAAATGTAATGCAGTTCTTGTGGGCATTTATTGTTGGCGGTTTAATCTGTGTTATCGGACAACTTCTAATGGATGGGGTTAAACTGACCCCAGCTCATACCATGAGTACACTTGTTGTGACAGGTGCGCTTGCGGATGCATTTGGCGTGTATGACCCCTTGGTTAAATTTGCAGGTGCGGGTGCTACCATCCCCATCACAAGTTTCGGTAATTCCTTGGTGCACGGGGCATTGACGGAGCTTGAAAAAGAGGGATGGCTGGGTGTGATTACAGGGATTTTTGACCTGACTGCGGCGGGGATTTCGTCAGCGATCATCTTTTCTTTTCTCGCGGCATTGGTGGTTAGACCAAAAGGCTAACATAGAATAAGAAATCTCCTTGAACATATTGCGATTCAACAGAGGCTTCGGATAACTTTTATCCGGGCCTTTTTTGTCGTATTCATGCGAGAACTGCGGTGAATCTGACGGGCTGGAAACAAATTGTGAGTTCCTTCGAGTGTACTCGTGACTCTGGATCATGTACAATAAAAGGAAATCTGTATGCTTTTTTAGGAGGTTAGACCACATGCCTGTGCGCAAAGAGTCGATCCAAATCATATCCGCAGTTCGTTCAAATCTGGAATCCTGTATTATGGGGAAATCCTTTGAAATTCAACTTTTACTTACAGCTTTGCTTGCAGGCGGGCACGTTCTGATTGAAGACGTACCGGGAACTGGCAAAACGCAGTTAATCAAGGCATTATCGAAATCCATGCGTGGTGAGTACCGGCGTATTCAATGTAATCCTGATATTTTACCTAGTGATATTACGGGCGTATCTGTGTTCCATCCGAAGGATGAGCGTTTTTATTTCCGGCCAGGTCCTGTGATGACCAACATTTTGCTAGCTGATGAGATTAACCGGGCCACAACAAAAACCCAATCGGCTCTGCTCGAAGTGATGGAGGAGCGCAGCGTAACCGTTGATGGCGATACGTATGATCTGCCACATCCATTCATGCTCTGTGCAACTCAGAATCCGATTGATTTTGAAGGTACGTATACGTTGCCGGAAGCACAACTCGACCGGTTTATGTTGAAAATAAGTCTAGGTTATCCCGATAAGGAAATTGAGAAAATCCTATTGAAACAGCATCAACTCGGTCAGCCTGTAGATCGCCTTGAATCCGTGACTCATATGGACCAGATCTCGGCAATTCAGCAGGAGATTAAAGAGGTCTTTATCGGTGATCCGGTTATGGACTATTTGCTGGATGTTGTTCGTCAAACCCGCTCCCACCCATCTGTATTGCTGGGTGCCAGCCCACGGGCAGCCATATCGTTCATGATGGCCGTAAAAGCCTTTGCTTTCTTGCAGGAACGTGATTATGTGCTTCCGGATGATGTGAAAACGATGGCCCCTTATGTGATCTCTCATCGTATTGTGCTTCGTCCCGAATCGAGACTGGACAGTATGAGTTCCGAGGCCGTTTTGAATGCCGTACTCCAGCAAGTACGCGTGCCCGTCTCCATGGGGCAATAGTTCATGAAGCCGCTTTTGAGAACAGTCAATAGAGGGTTACGCCACCCACGCGTATGGAGCATCGCAATGGTGTGGATGTGCTGTCTGGCTTATGTTTTGTTTCAGGGCGGGAAGACATCCCTTATGTTGCTGTCGATGGTGACCCTGCTCTGTGTATACCTTGCCATTGCTGGATTTAGCGGGGTAAGACGTGCTCAAGGAGTTCGTAGGTTATCTTCTGGTCCAGACCACGAAGAATTGCTGCATGCGGGTGACCAGGTTCAAGTACAGCTGAGTCTGACGATTCCGGGATTCCTCCCGCTTCCCTATGTTGTTGTGCGTGAAATGCTGCATCGGCATAACGGAGAATCGTGGTCGTTCAAGGAAAGTTTGATTCCCAATATGCGAGGTAATGGAGAGTTGTCTTTTCAGACACCGCCACTTGAGCGGGGAAAGTATGTTTTTTCAGAAACGGAATGTGCCAGCGAGGACATATTTGGACTGATTGAACATCGAGGAAAGTTTAAGGCCAAAGGTGAGTTTCGCGTACTGCCAAGAACGGTATTTATTCCATATTGGCAGCTTTACGACCGCAAATCACGGTTATCCGGTCCTCAGACGGCGTTAACCCGCTCACGGAGAGAGACCACTCAGATCAATGGTGTACGTGACTACGTATACGGAGATCGACTTTCCCGCATTCACTGGAATGCAACGGCAAAGACAGGGAACTGGAAGTCCAAGGAGTTTGAACATGAGTCTGTGCCCAAAACCGTTCTGGTTTTGGATGCGCTGGCATCAAGTTATGAACATGGGGATGCATTTGAAATTGCCGTTTCCACGGCTGCCTCTCTGCTGGAGTATGGTGTAAGGGAACGAATGGGGATGGGGTTGTTGACATTGTCAGACCAGACATCCTTCATGGCCCCCAGTGAAAGTCTGATGGAACGACAGAAGATGATGCATCATCTGGTGGATATTCAATATAACGGTCAGGATACCCATCTGTTGCCCGGCGTGGAAAGAATCGCACGTCAACTGCCTCAGGGAGCTTACTTTGTTGTGATTTCTCCCCAGAAGGATGAAAAAATAATGGAACTGTTGCGCTGGGCCGATACGCGGGGCATGACGCCATGTCATATTCTGATCGATACCAGTGAATCTCGCCGGAGTGCCGAGTGGAATGCCATGTTGCGTGGAAGAGGCACGAGGTCATTCACTGTTTCTCACTTGCAGGAGCTTCCAACGGTGATGGGGGGAGGTTCTGTATGAGTACAAAAGGAAATGAAAGTGTTACAGGCAAACGATCCTGGTATCATGCAGCGTCATTGCTCTGGATTTTCCTGATTGGAATGCAGTGGATTTCATTTACGCAGGAATCGTGGTACACGGAGACAACTTCTCTGGTGTTATGGACACTTGCAGCGGTCAGTGTGCTGGAGGTCATTCTGCCCTTCAAAACGATCTATCGGGCGATCATCAAGGCGGTCGTTGTTGGTTACATTTTGCATAAAACGCTGATTGATTATACGGTATACATCCCTTATGGCTCTTTAACGGACCGAGCGGAGCAATTCATATTACACATGACGCCGTACATCTGGTTCTCCCTGTGTGCATGGGTGATGCTTGAAGCTGCGCTTCGACTCGTGACCACAACACGTCGCATTCTTGTTTTTCTGGGTGTTAACATCATTTCGATGGGGATTCTCGATTCTTTCACTCAGATTCCACTCTGGATTGAAATCGCGTGGGTGATGTTTGCGGGGATGGGATGGCTCGTATGTCAGCATTTCCGTAACTATCAGCTACAGTATCCACAAGGTTGGAAACGAATCATCCGGTATCCTTATAAAGTCCTGGCCAATATTGCCATTATCTTTTCTTTGATTATTGTAGCCAGCGTTAATATGCCGGAGATTCCACCCACCTTGACGGACCCATATACGGCGTGGCGTAACTATACCGGAACTTCCACAAGTCAGGCTGGTAACGGAAACCTTGATATTCCCGCGGCTACCGAATCGGGATACAGCAGGGAAGACAATCAGCTTGGTGGAGGTTTTAACTTCGACTATACCCCTGTCATGTCTGTCACGACCAATGAGCGCAGTTACTGGCGCGGTGAGACACGTGCAGAGTATACAGGCACAGGTTGGGATGACCGTGGACGGGGTACGACAGATAATGTTCAAGCTGGACAGCCTCTGGAGAACCAGGAATCCGGTAATGTGAATACCAAACAAGTGACTCAGAACGTAACGATGCTGAATGATAATGTCTATCCGATTCTCTTTGGTGCTTATTCGATCTCGGAAGTGAGCTCGATTAATGGTGAGGATAGAACGGAGCGGATGTTGTGGAATGCTGAACAGGCTGAACTGCATGTGGTGACAGACCGTCAGCAACCGCAGTATCCCAAGACGTATACTATCGTATCGGAAGCCCCTGTGATTGTGGAAGATGAGCTTCGTACGAAGTCATTTGAAGATCTGTATAACAGTAATCCGGCAGATGATATGTACTTGCAGTTACCATCCCGTTTCCCTGACCGGGTGTCGAATCTGGCAGCCGAGATAACGGCATCTGCGAATACTCCGTATGAAAAAGTGGCATTACTGCAAAACTATTTACAAACTAATTTTGAATACACAAACAATCCGGATTTTTCTCGAAAAGTAAGCAGCGACTTTGTGGAAGGTTTCCTGTTCGATATTATGGAAGGCTACTGTGACTACTTCTCCACTGCGCTGGTGATGATGGCGCGCTCGGAGGGCATTCCTGCAAGGTGGGTTAAAGGTTATGCGCCTGGACAATTGTCCCTGAATTCGGACATGCAGGCCCCGCGTCAACCTGGTGCGGAGATTGAGACGACCTACACCGTTACCAATGCAGATGCACACTCCTGGGCAGAGGTTTATTTTGGTGAGTATGGCTGGATTCCTGTTGAAGCAACGCCGGGCTTTGATATGCCGCTGCTGACGGAACAGCCTGATGTACAACCTGTAGATGAGCCTGAAGAAGAGCCAGAAGAGGAGCCGGTACAAGAGGAAGAGCAGACTCCTGCACCTGAGCAGACATCGTCTGCCATCCCGACTTTTGTTATCTGGGCTGCAGGAGCCATTATTGTATTGTGGGTAGCATATATGTTCTGGCGTAATCGTTTCTCTATGCGATTCTTCCTGCTTCGTCTACGGACAGGTGGACCGCTCACCCCTGAACAGAAGGTAGTGGCAGAGACCGAGCGTTGGATTCAGTATGTGAAACGCAAAGGGTTGACCCGGAGCGGAGACGAGACACTTCGTGAATCGGTAGCCCGCTGGAGCCAGGCAAAACCTGCTGCAGAAGCAACATTGTATGAGCTTCTCACGAAGTTTGAACAGACTCGTTACAGTCCGGCGTCCGTAACTGCCGACGACTGGAAGGGCGTCTATCAGACCGCCTTGAAGCTGCGGAAGGAACTGAAAGCGGAACGGGCATAGTTGTTGCCCGTCCCGTTTTTCCTTTTTTCCTATGCCATCAGGCGCTGTATGCATTTTCAGGAAAGACGGATTTGTGATATAGTGTGTCGTATGAAACTGAGGTGACTTCTTTGTTTAAAATGTTAATGCCCAAGCTGCGTGTAGACACGGTTTTTGACATTAATCTGGAAGAGCTGTACGCTCAAGGCTACCGTGGAATTATAACTGATCTGGATAACACACTCGTTGGAGCCAAAGCCCCTGACGCTACGCCCGAACTGATTGAATGGTTTGCACGTGTGAAAGAGGCAGGTTTCAAGCTGATGATTGTGTCCAATAACAATTTGAATCGTGTATCCCTGTTTGCGACCCCGCTGGATATCCAGTTTGTGCATAGTGCACGCAAACCATCGAATGTACCGTTTCGTAGAGCAATGAAAATGATGGAGTTATCTCCTGAAAACACGATTGTAGTAGGCGATCAGATGCTTACGGACGTTTATGGAGGGAACCGAATGGGGTTATATACCGTTCTGGTACTGCCAATCTCCATTGGGGACGAAGGTTTTATGACCCGCTTCAATCGACGCGTGGAACGGATTGCTCTAACGAGTTTACGCAGGAAAGGCTTATGGCTTGAGGAGGAAAAGAAGAAATGACAGAACCGCATAACGGCAATCTTGCCGTAAGGTGCAGCGGATGCGGCGTGCATCTGCAAACAGAAAATTCGGAATTACCAGGGTTTATCCCAGAGAAGGCACTGGATCGTGAACCGGTTATATGCCAGCGCTGTTTCCGCATCAAAAACTACAATGAGTCATCATCCGTTACGGTGGATCAGGACGAATTCCTGGCGCTGCTTAGCAAAATCGGGGATAAGGATGCACTTGTCATCCATATCGTTGATTTGTTTGACTTTGATGGCAGTATTATCTCTGGTCTGCAACGTTTTGTAGGCAACAATCCGGTATTGCTTGCTGTGAACAAAACGGACTTGCTTCCGAAAGTAACCAACTGGAACAAGATTCGCAACTGGGTACAAAAGCAAGCCAAAGAACAGGGTTTGCGTACAGTGGACGTAGTCTTGTGCAGTGCGAAGCAAAATCAGGGCTTCGACCGTCTGCTTGAGCTTGTTGGAACCTATCGCGAAGATCGTGACGTATATGTGGTTGGCGGCACCAATGTGGGCAAATCCACACTGATTAACCGTCTGATCCGTGATTACAGCGATCTGGAGCAGGAACTGACCACATCCCGTTATCCGGGAACGACGCTGGATATGGTGAACATTCCGCTGGATGATGGAAAATATATCATTGATACGCCTGGAATCGTATATCCATGGCGTTTCAGCGAGATTGTTTCACGTAAGGATCTCGCTGCCATCATGCCGGAAAAACCGCTTAAACCGGCTGTGTATCAGTTGAATTCCGGTCAGACGCTGTTCTTTGGCGGCATGGCTCGATTTGACTTTGTGGAAGGTGATCGCCAGTCGTTCACTTGTTTTATCAGCACTGCGCTTGATATTCACCGGACGAAGCTGGAGCGTGCAGATGATCTGTACCGCGACCATCTGGGAGAATTGTTGTCTCCGCCAACCCGTGAGGATGCAGCAGAGATGGCTGAATGGACCAGACATGAATTCCGCATCAAACGCGGCAGTCAATCGGATGTATTCATCTCGGGTCTGGGCTGGATTAAGGTTAATGGCGATATTGGAGCGCTTGTTGCTGTTCATGCTCCAAAAGGCATTCGTGTACAGATCCGCCCATCCTTGATCTAGTAATCTCAGAAGCTGTACATCAGATGGATCGGAGGCGGACCTATGTCTGAGCAGAACAAATTCAACTCTTCACTTCCCGTGTTGCTTGGTGTTATGGGTGATCCTATTGCTCACTCCAAGTCTCCGGCAATGCACAATGCGGCTCTGCAGGCTGCAGGAGTGAATGGAATGTATATGCCACTGCATGTTTATCCGGATCAACTGGAAGCGGCAGTTCGCGGAATTGTGGCACTGGGCTATCGTGGTGTTAATGTCACCATCCCGCACAAAGAGCAGGTGATGCAGTATCTGGATGTGATCGATGAAAGTGCTCGCCTGATTGGTGCGGTGAATACCATCGTTAATGAAGGTGGAACACTGACAGGGTACAATACGGATGGTATTGGTTATGTCCGATCGCTGAAGGAAGAGGCTGTGCCTGAGCTTGCGGGTAAACGTATTGCTGTACTGGGAGCAGGTGGAGCAGCGAGAGGTGTCATATATGCACTTGCATTGGAGAAGCCTGAACGCATCCACATTCTGAACCGTACAGCGGACAGAGCTATTGCACTTGCTTCGGATTTAAGAGGCCATGGCTTGGGAGAAATCTCGGGCAGTGGCCTGGATGACGCTGCAACGGTACTGGCTACGGCTGATATGGTGATTAACACAACGGCTGCCGGAATGCATCCTCATGTGGATGACGTACCGGTTGATCCTGCACTGATCCGTGAAGGAGCAGCGGTGAGTGATCTGATCTACAATCCGCTGGAGACCCGTCTGCTTCGAGAGTCGCGGATACGAGGATGCACGGTGCACGGTGGTCTGGGGATGTTTGTATATCAGGGCGCAGTGGCCTTTGAACATTGGCTCGGCATCCCGGCTCCTGTGGAGACGATGAGACGTGCTGTACTAAACAGTTTTAAAGTGTGAAAATGATATTAAGAGTACATGCAGACGACGAGTGCAGAACCAATCTGAAGAAACGAAGTGGTCGCATTTATCACCGGATTTTCCCTTTGTGAAAAGGGATCAGAAAAATCTGGGGATAACAGCGATCGGAAGATGGTACTGCAATCGGAGTTACCTTGTGTACTCAGTGATCATTTTTACCATTGAAAAATAATAATTGAATGGTCAGGTCCGGACAGTTTTTGCGCTGTCGATCAGGGCCTGCTCAACATAAGGAGTATGGAGTATTCATGTTAAACGGTAAACAAAAGCGCTTTTTGCGGTCACAGGCACATCACCTGACCCCTGTATTTCAGATTGGTAAAGGTGGAACCAACGAGCACCTGTTTCGTCACATCGAAGATGCGATTGAGAAGCGCGAATTGATGAAAGTGCAAGTGTTGAACAACAATGACGAGGACAGAAAAGAGATGGCAGAAGAAGTTGCCCGTGAAACGGGAAGTGAGCTTGTACAACTGATTGGTAACACAATCATCCTGTACAAAGAATCTCGCGATAACAAACAAATCGAACTACCTAGATAAGGGAGCGTGACGCGGGTGAAGATCGGTATCATGGGTGGTACGTTTGATCCGATCCACATGGGACACCTCCTGGCAGCTGAAGCGGCAAGGGATTCACATGCACTAGATGAGATCTGGTTCATGCCTTCCCATGTTCCACCTCACAAACGCGGAGCCGGAGCTTCGGGACAGCAACGTCTCGATATGACGGAAGCGGCTGTGAAGGGTGTGCAGCAATATGAGGTGCTGGGTATCGAAATGGAATTGGGCGGCGTGTCTTATACCATCGATACGATGAAGGAACTGTGGCGTCGCCATCCTGAACATGAATTCTATTTCATTATCGGGGCGGATATGGTGAACTATCTTCCCAAATGGGAGCAGATTGAAGAGCTTGCAGAACGCTTAACCTTTATCGGAGTTGGTCGGCCGGGCTTCCAGTTACATCTCGATGATTTACCAGACAAGTTACAGGATCGGGTCCTGCTGGCCGAGATGCCCTTGGTCGATATTTCATCGACAGCCGTACGCAGACGTCTGGCCAAAGGACATTCGGTACGCTTCATGATTCCTGATGAAGTGCACCAATACATTGTAAGGAGCGGTTTATATGGCACTAAGCCGTGAGGAACTGATTCAAGCCGTATCCGGACAAATGCCGGAAAAACGCTGGAAGCATACACTGGGTGTAATGGAATCGTCAGTGATGTTGGCTGAAAAATACGGTGCTGATCCTGTGAAAGCAGATCTGGCAGCGATATTGCATGATGTGGCGAAGTACTGGCCCGTAGCGGAGATGGAAGCGGTCATTCGTGATAACGGATTAAACCAGGAACTTCTGCAGCATGACAAGCAACTCTGGCATTCCGAAGTCGGTGCTTTTGTAGCCATGCGTGATTACGGTGTGGAAGATTCCGAAGTTATTAATGCCATCCGGTGGCATACCTCGGGTCGGGTAGGCATGAGCTTGCTGGACAAAGTGGTATGTCTTGCCGATTACATTGAACCGGGACGAGATTTCCCGGGAGTGGATCACATTCGCGAACAGGCTGAACGTAGTCTGGAGGAAGGTTTAATTGCCGGATTCGATTCGACGATCAGCTTGCTGATCTCGCAACGACGTGTCATTTATCCTTTGACCATGCTGTCGCGGAATGACTTAATTGCACAATTATAGATTATGGAGGTTGGTTCATGACAGTATCATCGAAAGAACTTATGAATATGGCGGTTGCTGCCGCTGACGACAAAAAGGCATCCAACATTGTAGCGTTGGATCTGATTAATGTTTCCCTGGTGGCAGATTATTTTGTTATTTGTCACGGAAATTCCGATACACAGGTACAAGCCATTGCCACTGAAATTCGCAAACAGGCTCATGCAGCCGGAGCGACGATCAAAGGTATCGAAGGTATGGATTCCGCACGTTGGGTATTGATGGACATGGGCGATGTTGTTGTTCATATCTTCCACCGTGACGAGCGTGAATACTACAACATTGAACGACTCTGGTCTGATGCCAAAGTGGTGGAAACTGTATGAGTTTGATTGCTGGAACAGTCGTCTCTTTGCCGGTTTCACGTGAAGTGTCTCCGTTTGGCTTCTTTTTGACGACAGGATCGGAAGATGTACTGCTTCACTACACCGAGTTAACACGGGATATTAAAATTGGTGAGACGCTTGAGGTATTTGTATTCTTTGATACAGAAGATCGTCTGGCCGTAACGATGAAAAAGCCTTATCTCATGCTTGGCGAAATGGCACGACTGGTTGTGGCTGATGTTCACCCACGACTGGGCTGTTTCCTGGAAATGGGCCTTGGACGGCAATTGCTACTTCCTATTCGTGAATTGCCTGAACTGGAAGAATTGCGTCCTCAAGTGGGGGATGAAGTCTTTGTCATCATGGAACATGATAAGCAGGGACGTCTGCGTGCCAAATTGGCCGGGGAACGTGAGCTTTCACCATTGTCTTTCCATGCTCCAACTTCATGGTTAAACGAGTGGGTTGAAGCGACGGTATACAAGCCACTGCAGATGGGTACTTTTGTACTTGTAGAGGGCGGTGTACTGGGCTTTGGCGCGATTGGTATGATTCATTCATCCGAACGTAGTCATATGCTGCGTCTTGGTGAGAAAGTGAAATGTCGGGTGACACTGGTACGTGAAGACGGACGTGTGAATCTGGCCATGACACAACTCAAACAATTTGGACGTAACGAAGATGCAGACAAGCTGCTCGCTTTCATGAAAGAACGCCCTATGGGTGGCATGCCATACTCGGATGCAACTCCGCCGGATATCATCAAGCAGCGCTTTGGCATCAGTAAGTCTGCTTTCAAGCGTGCCTTGGGCAAATTGATGAAAGACGGATTGGTGGTCCAAAAGGAAAGCTGGACGTATCTGTCCGAATCTGCTCCTGCGGATCAAAGTGAAAACAAGTAATCTTCCTGATTAAATAGTTGTAATATGGAACTCGGATAAGGCAGGGATAGGCTGGGTAAACACCGGATGCCCCTGCTTTTTCTTTTGTTATATAAATTGAACTAAACATTTACACGAAACGGAGAGGACAGAAAGAACCTGAAGAAGCGGAACGTTCGCCTTTATCCCCGGATTTAAACCTTTATAAAAGGAATAAAAAAAATCTGGGGATAACAGCGATCGGAAGGTTGTTCTGTCATTGGAGTGTCCAGTGTAAATATTCTTTGGTTCAACTTATATAGATCAATTCGAAAATGAAATTGAAAGTGCGGTGCCTGACATGTCTTACCGGAAATTTGCCTATGTGTATGATGAATTAATGGAAGATATGCCTTATCCGGACTGGATAAGGTTTGCAAGAACAGCATGGGAAAAGCATGGAATGCCCAAAAGTGTCGCTGAACTTGGCTGTGGAACGGGCTCCATTACGATCCCGCTCGTGAACTCCGGTTTCGAAGTTACAGGCATTGACCTCTCATCAGATATGCTGTCGGTTGCACGCAGCAAGATGGAGGCTACGCCTCAGGGTCATCGCTTGTATCGCGAGGGCAGTGTCCGTTGGGTGCAGCAGGATATGCGGGAATGGCGAGTTCCGGAACCTGTGGATTCGGTGATATCTTTCTGTGATTGCGTCAATTACCTGCTTGAACAAGAAGATGTCGTTCGTACTTTCCAGCGGACATACGAAATGCTGAAGCCTGGTGGAACGTTCCTGTTTGATGTGCATCATCCCAATACCCTTATTCGTTATGATGAGGAGCAGCCTTTTGTACTGGATGAGCGCTCCGTATCTTATATTTGGACTTGTGATCTGGACCAGGATCGCTGTGAGATTGAGCATCATCTCAGTATTTTTTCGCGTGTGGATGATGGTAGCAAGGATATGTACCAGCGGTTTGAAGAAGTTCATGTCCAGCGTGCATATAACCCGGACTGGATGAAGCTTGAGTTGTCCAAGGCAGGTTTTAGAGACGTGAAGGTATATGCGGATTTTGAATGGAAAGAGGCCGGAGACAGCGCACAGCGCTTGTTCTACGTGGCTGTGAAGTAAGAGCGAAAGATGACAACTGTCCTTATGGTGGTGCATAAGGGCAGTTTTTTTGTTTGGTTTTCATGGAGAATGAGTAGCAATAGTCTTAAATAGGGTAAAGGAATGCAAGAAAAGACATAATCACGTGACAAAAAGTATTGCCAGTTAAAGTAAAGGAGGCGATAATAGTCGGATAGAAAGCGTTTTCTGAGAAAATAAATCAATTGTCAATGTGAGGTGTAGAAGTGGAAAGTACATATAAAACAAGACTTACGTCAGAACAGTTGAATGCCATAATAGAGCAGCATTTCTCTGCAAGTATACAGGACTACAAGGAAATGGTGGATGGCTGGGCCAATCATGCATATCTCATTACACTGAGTGACGCACAGCGAGTGGTACTCAAAATTGCACCGTCGGCTTCGACAAATCTGATGCGCTGTGAGCAGGATCTCATGATTGCTGAGATTGAGGCACTACGCCTCATCACGGAGCTACAGGATGTTCCCGTACCCCAAGTGCTGGCTTATGATGATTCGTTAACTATGGCTTCAGCGTGTTATTTTATCATGGAGTACATGTCTGGAACACCCTATAATCAGGTCAAGGATCAATATTCTGCGGAAGAGCAGGAGGCCATTGAACACCAGCTCGGTCGGTACAATCGTCGAATTAATGAAATCAAAGGCGAGAAGTTTGGATATTTCTCGGAGCAAAAACAGCAATATTCCACATGGAAAGAAGCATTTATGAATCTGATGGATGATATTCTTACCGACGGGGAAGAAGCCGGAATTACATTTTCAATCGATTATCCTGAATTGAGACGCTTGATTGAAGAAAAATCGGATGTGCTGGACGATGTAAAAGAACCTGTTCTTGTGAGTTGGGATCTGTGGGATGGCAATGTTCTAGTAGACAAAGGTCGTATCACAGCGATTATTGATTTTGAACGTTCACTGTGGGCAGATCCTCTGATGGAGCATTATTTCAGTCATTTTAACTATACACCCGGTTTTGTGAAAGGGTATGGGCATGAGATTACGACTGAAAGTGAGCTGAAAAGAAGAAGTCTCTATGACTTGTACTTTGATCTGGTGCTGCGCATTGAGTGCGCTTATCGTCAATATGATAATCAGGAACATGTGAATTGGACCATTCATAATCTGGAGGAAGGCATTGAGCGTTTTCGGTTATCCTGAACAGCAACGAGTATTATTGAACGGTACGAACCGTGTGACTTAAAAGGGTCATTATAACGTGTAATATTGACTTTGGGCTTGCTTTTTTATATAATGGTCCCGATATTGTATACATATTTCGATGATAAGGATCAGTAGTAATTCCTGTACATAACAGAGAGCCGGCGGTTGGTGCAAGCCGGTTGACAGTGATTTGCGAACTCGCCTTGGAGAAATGCGGTGATTACACCATTCTGTTTAACCTGCTTGTATAAAGCTTGGGTTCAGGAATGGAAATCCGCATCGGTTAACCGCCGTTACAGGTCCAAAGGGAGTGGATGACGAAGCACGTTCGTCCACTAACTAGGGTGGTACCACGGGAATTCAACCTCTCGTCCCTAGCGCTGCAAACGCTACGGGATGCTGAGGTTTTTTTGTTGCAATTAAAGCTAAAGTGAATAACCTGAAGGAGGAACAATAGATGAGTGAGAATAACCAGCCGAAACACGGCTATCAGCCACAAGTCATGGAAAAAAGTTGGCAGCAATATTGGGATGCAAATAAAACGTTTAAAACGGGTGAGGACCCTGCTAAACCGAAATTTTATGCACTGGATATGTTCCCTTATCCATCCGGTTCAGGTCTGCACGTAGGTCACCCGGAAGGATATACGGCAACGGATATCGTTTCCCGTTACAAACGTATGCGCGGTTACAACGTATTGCACCCAATGGGTTGGGATGCTTTCGGTCTGCCTGCTGAGCAACATGCACTGGATACAGGTGAACATCCACGAGATATTACATTCCGTAATATTGACAATTTCCGTCGCCAGATCAAATCGCTTGGTTTCTCCTATGACTGGGATCGTGAGATCAGCACAACGGACCCTGAATACTATAAATGGACGCAATGGATCTTTATTCAGCTGTACAACAAAGGTCTGGCTTATGTAGATGAAGTTGCAGTTAACTGGTGTGAAGCCCTTGGAACGGTACTTGCTAATGAAGAGGTTATTGATGGCAAGAGTGAACGCGGAGGACATCCGGTTGTACGCAAACCGATGCGTCAATGGGTTCTGAGAATTACCGAGTATGCAGAGCGTCTGTTGGAAGACCTGGAAGAGCTGGATTGGTCTGAAAGCATCAAGGATATGCAGCGCAACTGGATCGGTAAATCGACAGGGGCGGAAGTTGTATTTGCCATTGAGGGTCGCGAGGAAGTTATCAAGGTGTTCACTACCCGTGCGGACACATTGTTCGGTGCGAGCTTTGCAGTACTGGCTCCGGAACATGAGTTGGTAGAAGCAATTACAACCGATGACCAACGTGAAGCTATTCAGGCTTATCAGGAGCAGGCTTCTCGTAAGAGTGATCTGGAACGTACAGATTTGGCCAAAGACAAAACAGGTGTATTCACTGGCGCTTATGCAATCAACCCTGTTAATGGTGCAAAACTGCCGATCTGGATTGCTGATTACGTTCTTGCAGGTTACGGCACAGGTGCGGTTATGGCAGTTCCGGGTCATGATGCGCGTGATTGGGAATTTGCGAAGCAGTTCGGTCTGGATATCATCGAGGTTATTCAAGGTGGAGACGTTACACAAGAGGCATATTCGGGTGATGGCGCACATGTGAATTCCGATTTCTTGAACGGACTGAATAATGAAGAAGCGGTTGCCAAGATGATTGCTTGGTTGGAAGAGAACGGTAAAGGACAAGGGAAAGTGACCTATCGTCTGCGCGATTGGCTGTTCAGCCGTCAGCGTTACTGGGGTGAGCCAATCCCGATTCTGCATCTGGAAGACGGAACGATGAAGACAGTACCTGAGGATCAACTTCCACTGCTGCTGCCTGATATCGACCAGATCAAACCTTCGGGTACAGGAGAATCACCACTGGCGAATGTTACGGAGTGGGTGAATACGGTAGATCCGGAAACGGGAATGAAGGCACGTCGCGAGACCAATACCATGCCACAATGGGCGGGTAGCTGCTGGTATTACCTGCGCTTTATCGATCCGCGCAATGACAAGGAACTGATCTCCAAGGAGAAACAGCAGCAGTGGCTGCCAGTTGATCTGTACATTGGCGGAGCAGAGCACGCCGTACTTCACTTGCTGTACGCTCGTTTCTGGCACAAAGTGCTGTATGATCTGGGTGTTGTTGAGACTAAAGAGCCTTTCCACAAACTGGTGAACCAAGGTATGATCCTGGGTACCAATAATGAGAAAATGAGTAAATCACGTGGTAATGTCATTAACCCGGATGAAATCGTCAATGAATTCGGCGCAGATACATTGCGTCTGTACGAGATGTTCATGGGACCATTGGAAGCGACAAAACCGTGGAATGCAAACGGGGTTGAAGGCATGCACCGCTTCCTGTCACGTGTATGGCGTCTCTTCATTAACGAAGACACAGGAGCCATCAATGACAAGATTACGGTGGACGGTGGAACGGATGAGTTCAAACGGACTGCTCACAAAACGATCAAAAAGGTTACGGATGATCTGGAACATCTGCGCTTCAACACATCCATCAGCCAGCTGATGATTTTCATCAACGATGCATACAAAGCGGACACACTGCCTCGTGAAGCGATGGAGAAATTTGTGCAGCTGTTGTCACCACTGGCACCGCATATGGCAGAGGAACTGTGGAGCCGTTTGGGTCACGAAGGTGGGATCTCTTACGTGGCTTGGCCTGAATATGATGAGTCCATGACAGTGGATGCGGAAGTAGAAATCGTTGTTCAGGTAAATGGTAAAATTGTAACTCGTGCTACAATCGCGAAGGATCTGGATGCACAGGGTATGCAGGACTTTACGATGGAGCTGGCACCTGTTAAGCAGGCGCTGGAAGGCAAGACCATTCGTAAGGTCATTGCCGTTCCAGGCAAACTCGTTAATATTGTTGCCGGTTAATCTCACCGGCTCGGAATAGTTCATCCAGCTTTAACAAATCTTCATCATATTTGTCATGTGTCGTGTGGATCAGGCTGTCGAAAACGCCGTCAAGACTAACCTTCAGCAGTGCAAGTGCCTGAGCGGTAATACCGCCAGGTACAGCGACACGAGCCTGAAGCTCTTGCGGGGTGTATCCTCCTTCGGTGAGCAGCTTGCCTGTTCCCAGGAGCATTTCGCCAGCCAGAGCGCAGGCATCTGCCCTTTTGATGCCTGTCAGCTTCACTGCACTTTCGATCCACTGTTCCAAAAAGAACGATATGAATGCAGGTCCGCAGCTGGAGAAGTCGGATGTGATTCGTGTACAGGCTTCATCCACTTGGTACGGCCTGCCTATATGACTGAGCAGACTTTCCAACACAGCGCGGTCTTCACTGGTCATTCGTTCGCCATGTATGCAGAGGGATGCTCCACTGCCGACTTGGTGTGTGACGCTGGGAATTACCTTGGAGACTTTGCAAGGAAGTGAAGATTCCAGATGTCGCAGCTGCACGGGACTGGTGATCGAGACAATTATATGATTGGGATTCACGACAGGCAGGATGTCGTCAATAACATGTTTGAATTCAAGCGGCTTCACGCACAGGAAGATGATGTTGCTTCGGATCACCGTTTCCCGATTGCTCTGGGATTCATGCAGACCGGGGTAACGGAGGGATAACTGACGTACTTTGGACGGGGTTCGATTGCTGGCCGCGATCTGCCGGGGCTCAAGTGCACCCGATTGGATCAGGGCATAGATTAGCAGGCTGCCCATGCTGCCGGTTCCGATAAATCCAACCTTCATTGTTTCAGGCCTCCTTTCATGCTTTACGGTACTGGCGCAGTTCATTCCCTCTATTCTATGCGTGAGGACCTGTTTCACATGACATGAAAAATGCACAACTTGTTTCATCAGGAAAGTTCAACGGTTCGGAAGCACCGCCCGTGTTCGAAATGAATGATTTTGAATTCAGGGAGAGGTGTGGAAGAATGAGATGGAACAAAGGGATGACCATTGCTGCTGCGGTGGTTGGAAGTATACTTATATTATGGTCGGGCAAAAGTGAACAACCACCTAGTGGCTGGGAACCCTTGCAGCTCGGCACCGAGAAGCCGACGATAGAGCAGGAACTCCCTGTTGTACAGTCGGCTACTTCGGTTCAGGGCAATACAGGAGCATCTTCGGGAGCGGATGCAAGTGGGATGCAGACTGGGAATGAGACAAAGGCAGAAGAGTCTAAAGGGCTTGCGAGCATTGGGGTTGAAGGTGAATCAGTTGTTCAAACTACAAGTCAGACGAATGATAATCCACCGGACACCTCAAATTCGATTGAACCAGTTACGCAAAGTACGAAATCGAATCCTTCGGTTACCTCCGAGACGGGCTCGAACAGTAATCCACCTGTAGTTCGTGAGGAAGCTAGCGACAATGGCAAGATTGATGTGAATACCGCTCCTGTCTCCAAGCTTATAGAGCTTCCCGGAATCGGAGAGAAGAAAGCTCAAGCTATTGTGGACTATCGGAATGCACATGGTCCTTTTGCAAAAGTCAGTGATCTGACAAAGGTCAAAGGAATTGGGATGAAGATGCTGGAGAAGATGGCGCCGTATGTGCAGATCCGGTAATATTAGAATGAAAAATGTGTTGAGCGGGAGGAATGCAACATGAGTACTGAGGTACGCAAGGACTGGGATACGTATTTTATGGACATCGCGTATATGGTTTCCACCCGTTCCCGCTGTTCGCGTCGTCATGTGGGTGCCGTTCTTGTTCAGGGAAAGAAACTGCTGGGAACAGCCTATAATGGTGCACCAACCGGCGTCCCGGATTGTTCTGAAGCAGGTTGCATGATATCGGAAGAGTATGAGTTGGTCGTGACCGATGGGCAAGAAGAAATGGTGAAAAAGCAAAGATGTATTCGCACAATTCATGCGGAGCAAAATTTACTTTTATTCACAGATCGAATCGACCGCGAAGGCTCGTCCGTGTATGTGACCGACGAACCGTGCTGGACATGTGCCAATATGCTGGCGAATAGCGGGATTACAGAAATCGTGTTTCATCGTTCTTATCCTAAAGATACCGGCAAGGTTACAAATATGATGGAACAGAAGGGCATAACGTTCCGCAGGCTGGAGAATTACCAGCCCCCGCGGGAAACGATGATGACTGTGAGCAATTAATGTGAATATGGTCGAATATGTGAGGGAGAACCTCCGGCAAGCCTGAATTGGCTTTCCGGGGGTTTTTCTGCGTTCAACGGGTGAAATGAAGGAGGGGGAGAAATGAAAGGCAGACCGTTATTAAGTTTTACGATTTGTTGGTTGTGCGGGAGCGGGATAGCATGTGCGTTAACAGGCTGGGCGTTAATCTGGGGGTTAATTGGAGCTCTGGCATGTTTACCACTTTTACTTCGTTTTATGGATGTGCGTGGATGGTCTGTTTTATTTTTACTTGCTGCCTTTATTGGAGGTGTTGCACATTGGGAGTGGAATGACGCACGCAATCATAGTAGTCTGCCGGAGACCATGCATATCGCTACTCATGAGTTGGACGGATGGTCAGCTGAAATTCAGGGTGAGCTGGTGTCAGATGTACGTATTGATGGAGATCGGGCTGACTTTAAGATACAGATGTCTTCAATATTGCCAACATTGGATTCGTTAGCAGATACAGATCTGGCAACAGCATTATCTGCATTCAACATAGATGAACAATTGATGGTACAAGTCAGACTGTTGGAGGAAGAAGAACAACAGATAGCAGCGGGCTGGAAGAGGGGAGATTTGATTACGCTTAATGGTTCTTTTGTCCTTCCTGGTGAAGCCAGGAACTTTGGCGGGTTTGATTATCGCAGTTACTTGCGCACCCTGCATATCCACTGGTTGTTCAAAGTGAAGGGAGCCAGTTCGGTAACAGCAGTTGCTCCTGAGGGACTTGGACAATATAACATACTAAGGTGGACGGATTGGACTAGGCATAAGTTGGGCTCGGCGGTTGAGCAGTTATTTCCAGAGCCTCATGCAGGATATATGAAGGGGCTTATTATCGGGATGGCTACTGATATCGATCCAGGTACCTATGGTCAGTTTTCACAACTGGGTCTAACGCATATCCTGGCTATCTCTGGAACCCATGTCGCTGTATATGTTGCGTCGTTACTTCTCATTCTATCTTGGCTAAGGCTTACCAGAGAGACGGCACTCACGATTGTTCTGATCCTGGTGCCAGCTTATGTACTGTTATCCGGAGGTTCACCTTCAGTGATTCGGGCAGGAATTATGTCCATGATTGGGTTGTATATGGCACGTCGTGGTCTCGCCAGAGACGGTCTTCAGATGATCAGTGCAGCAGCGTTGCTGATGATGTGGTGGGACCCGTACTTTTTGCTAAGCGTGAGCTTCCAGTTATCCTTTCTCGTGACCGCAGGTTTGATGATCTACATGCCATTGATTAACCGGCTGTTCAGCGGCTGGCCGAAATCTCTGGCTGCAACGGCATCCGTTACAGTGACCGCTCAGTTGATTTCGTTCCCAGTAACCATTTTGTATTTCAATCAGTTCTCATTACTCTCATTTGTGGCCAACTTTCTGCTGGTTTCTTTGATTAGTGCCATTGTATTACCTCTGGGGACGGTCGCCATGTTACTGTCATTCATATGGGTTCCCTTGGCGAAACCCCTCGCATGGATAGCGATGCAACTGAATCAACTGACTTTTGTAAGCGTGGAGTGGATGAACAGCCTGCCAGGTTTTGTATTGATCTGGGCAACACCGCCCTTGTTATGGATTGCCGCCTATTATGCTGTGTTGTATGCCTTACTCTACCTGTTGCATCGTGGCAATGGTAAGCAGCAAGAAACAGCGTTTGTTGAGGAAGAGACGGCTCCTCTTGTGAGGCGACAACCTTCAGTTTCAATGGCGAATATGGGCATTCGCTCTTCGATGTCTACCGTGTTACAGGATCAAGGTAAGAACCGTGTAGATGGAAAAGAAACTTCATTAACGACATTAGGAGCCAGTATTGCCTGGCCGGAATATACAAGTGCATTTACTACACGAGGCGCAGGTTATTATTCAAATGAACGAATGAGTAAAGCTCAGCAATGGTTGTGCGGGTTGCTCGCAATCAGCTTTATTGCTGGATTATGGTGGGCATATCAGACTCCCAAGCCTGCTGGAACCGGCATCGTGCAGTTTTTGGATATTGGCCAGGGAGACAGTACATTGATTACAACCCCGGAAGGCAAACACATTCTGGTGGATGGCGGGGGAACGGTTAGTTTTGGGAACAACGAACAATCGTGGAAAACAAGGCGTGATCCGTATGAGGTGGGAGCCAAGGTGGTTGTTCCTCTATTGAAAAAGAGAGGCATCCATCAACTGGACACTGTAATTGTAACGCATGCCGATCAGGATCATGCCGGAGGACTACAGGCTGTGCTGGAACAGATTCCGGTTAAACGTTTCATGTTTAATGGAACGACCAGCGGTAAGGATAACTTTGATAAATTACTGGACACAGCCATGGAACGCAAAATTCCTCTGTACGCTATTCAGCAGGGCATGTCCTATAAGGCTGATAAAGAGACAAGTTTACATTTTATAGCTCCGGATCTGGCACATATGGATGTAAATGTATCGGGCAATTTGCCTGTATCTGAACACCAGAATCACGATTCCGTTGTCTTTTTGCTGGAAATGGCGGGGGCTTCCATGTTGTTCACCGGAGATATGGATGCAGCAGCCGAGCAGGACCTGCTCTATATGATTCAGGATGGCTCGTTGGCTGCCCAGTTTGAACAGAAAGGTGCAGATATTGGAGTTACAGAGGGAGTTGTACAAAGGGTATTTACACGCCCGTTGCAAGGTAATTTAAATGATGCTGCAGCTGCGGCGTCTGTATCCATTGATGTTCTAAAGGTCGCTCATCATGGTAGTAAAACGTCGTCCACTGAAGCCTGGCTCCAATACTGGAACGCCAAAACCGCTGTGATATCTGCAGGAGTTAACAATACATATGGGCATCCCAATCCGGGAGTGATGGAACGTCTGGAGGCTACCGGGTCAGATATTTATCGGACAGATCAGATGGGAGAGGTTCAGATGAGGGTGAAAGATGGGAAGATTGATATCCGGTACAAGTTGTTTGGAGTTGAGTGAAGGCAGGCAATCTATTTATCGGTATGAAGATGAGTGAAGAAAACTCCGATTTAATACCAACTGGAAGGTTAAAAAGACAAGAGAACATACAACAATGTGGATAGTTTGAGCAGAAAAAGTATTGAAGTTACGTGTAAATATCGAGTAGATGATCCCACCTATGCAGCCTAATAGACCATATGCAACGATTGCAACGAGCAATCTTTTATACGTATTATCTTTTTTTCTGTATAAAAGTAATCCATCCACCAATATAGAAAGTGGCGTAAGTAAGAAAAGTAAAATAGCGAGGTTAATCAATAATCCAACCGCAAATTTATACCCGAATGAATAATAGTAAGTATTCTCTAATCTTTCATCTATAGGGACATAGTGATATATCCCCATTGCAAGTGAAATGAACACTGCAGTTAATACAGCTGCAACTATTTTTCCGCGCGGCCTATTGATTCTATGGGTTTTTGTCATTTAAATATTGACCTCCCTAAATAACTATATTCAATAAGAGATAGGCTAAGGCGTTACTATATTTTAACATACAGAGGTTGAGGAAAAGTGGGAATTAGAGAAAGAAAGTACTTAGTTGACCTATAAAAGAAAGAAGTCGTTTCGCTGCGAAACGACTTTTTTCTTAATTGCATGGTGGTGACATATTTTTTGGTAGTGGCAGGGTAGGGAATGAGGGAGGGGAGCGTGGTTCCACCGGCACAGATCAGAAGGAGACGGATTAAAAATATGAAATATCGTTACTATAGAAAGCCTACAACGACAAAAGCGCTACAGACTACCAAACAACTTTCGGTTCCGAGTGATACATTGTTTTTTCGGAAAGAAACCTTCGAAAGTTTCAAATGAATTCGGTCATCGGTAGTAGACTGGTATTCGGCAAGTGAAGGATGGGAAGATTATTTTTAAAAGGACGAGGTGCATTTAATAGAGGCACCGAGGTTTACGCTGAGCTGCTTGTGAGGGCCTTGAACGATTTGCAGAATTAAAAAAAATTTTGGATGCCAAAACTTTTTGGGAACCCGTATACGTCTTACTTCTTGTGACGACAAAAGATTTATATAGAAAAGGAATAATCGGCCATGTTCAATAGGAAAACTGAAAAAATTCTGACACACTGTATTACCGAGCATAAAGAGAACGTATACCGACTTGCGTATAGCTATGTCAAAAATAAGGATGATGCCCTGGATATCGTACAAGACTCCATATACAAAGCGATGACGCATCTCGAACTTTTGAAGAACCCAGATGCGGTCAAAAGCTGGTTTTACCGGATTGTGGTGAATACCGCCCTGGATTTTCTGCGCAGTAACAAAAAGGTTCAGGCGATGGATCATGAAATGATCGAAACCTACAGCCCCGGGGAAGAAGATACGTATACGGACATTGATTTGAAGCGAATGCTCGAATCCTTGCCGGATAAATACAAGAGCGTCATTATACTGAGATATTTTGAAGACATGAAGATCGAAGAAGTTGCGGCTGTGCTGGATGAGAATGTGAATACGATTAAAACAAGGCTGTATCAGGCGCATCAGCTATTGCGAATCAAAATGAATGATGAAACAACCAAAGGAGATCGAGTAAGATGAACAATAACATGGAACATTTGCGAAAAGAATATCAAGAAATACCCATTCCAGATGAATTGGATAGCATTGTAAACCAATCGATTCATAAATTCTCTAAGGAGGGAAGGAGGGGCCGCGGCTCAAATTACAGATGGTTAGCCGTTTCCAGTGCGGCTGCGGTCATGTTCCTTGTTGCGATCAATGTGAGCCCTCCTGTAGCGAAAGCCTTGTCATCCATACCGGGTGTGGACCGGGTTATCCAAGTGCTCACGTTCAAGGAATACGTGGTTGACGAGTCTAATTACAATGCGATTATCAAAGTGCCTTCCATTACCGATATGGAGAATGAGCAGTTGCAAAGCGGGTTGAACGAGAAATATATGAAGGAGAACAAAGCGCTTTACGAAAAGTTCCAGGCGGAAATCAGCGAATTGAAGAAGCAAGGCGGAGGCCATCTGGGACTTGATGTCGGATATGAAGTAAAGACGGACAACGACGAGATTTTATCTATACAAAGATACGTGGTCGAGACCGCCGGTTCATCCTCGGAGGAGCTTCAGTTTGATACGATCGATAAGAAAAACCAAATCCTCATAACTCTGCCGATGCTGTTCAAGGACGATCGTTATGTACGGCTCATCAGCGACAACGTTAAAGAGCAGATGCAGGGGCAAATGAAAGCGGACCCTAATAAGATTTACTGGGCTCCGGGAGCTACCGACGTGCCGGTCACCAGTGAGTTCCAGAGCATCGCGAAGGATCAAGGCTTCTATATCAACAACGGCGGCAAGCTGGTGATTGCTTTCAACGAATATGACGTTGCGCCAGGCTATATGGGTTCTGTGGAATTCGTCATTCCCACGGATGTGTTGAAAGACGTTCTGATTAATAACAAATACATTAAGTAATGGAAGAGACCGGTGATGGGGTACCCCGCGCCGGTTTTTTTTGTTAGTACTTTGGTCGAAGAGACATTGTTCTGTTTTTGATTTTCCAAAACTTTCTGAACCATCTCATGCGTCTAGCCAATGAGTGTGCGTGATTAGACACTCATACAAAGAGATGGAGGATGGAAGCTATGAAAAAGAAAACGATAAAATACATGAAGATGGGGGCCATGGGCTGTGTAGCCATGCTCGGCGTCGGCGCAGCGAGCTTATCTGCATATGCGCTGGCCTCGGCACCTGTTTCAGCGAACGTAACTGTCAGCTCTAAGGTACAAGCAACCGTCCCTTCGGCTACAGGTGTAAAAATCGTGGAGAAGGTACTGAGCACAACAAGCAAGAACCTTATTGTGAACATCAAGGTACCGCAGCTGGACGGCATGCTGGACACCAGATACCAGAATGAACTGAATGGCATCCTTTTATCCCGTGCGCAAAAGGATCTTGCTCAGTGGGAGAAGGATGCCGCAAAAACGGCCAAAAAGGCAAAAGTAAATCACCAGAAGTTCCACCCCTATGAATTTTACGTCAGCTATAAGCTAAAGTCGGACGGAACTGGAAACCCGGCAGGAGTAGTTTCGCTTGAAGTAATCACGGAAGGTTACAGGGGCGGAACAAGCATGCCCCGGATCGATACCTACAACTTGAAAAATGCCTCTGCGGCTCAGCGCGTGACACTGGAGGATCTCCTCGGTTCTAACTATAAAGAAAAGCTTGATGCAGATATTCTTGCGCAAATGAGAAAGGATCCCGATCAATACTTCCTGGAAGAATTCAAAGGGACGTTCACGGAACAGTCGTTTTATATTGAAAAAGGCGAACTGGTTATCGTCTTCCCAAAATACAGTATCGCGCCGGGATATGTGGGTTCACCGGAGTTCCGTTTCAATTTGAAGAATGCCAGCCTCTGAGGCAAAGGCGAATGATATGAAGCCAGAAATCGCAGTAAAATTGGATCTGAAAAAGGTGGCAGCTTGCTTCTTCTCGAAAATGGCTCCCAAAGCGCTCGGCGCAGCCACTTCGATTCATAAAAATCAGTTTTCCGCGCAATCCAATTTGTGTCCGACATTTTAAATGTACAAGTACAACATTAATTCAAGTCTTATGCTGGAAACATGACGATTATTCTGAATGTGGCATCCCGAAGACTCTCTTCTTACGGGATGCTTTTTTTAGTTCTAAAGGTAGAAGTTCCATGAAAATGTTTTGTTCTCTTCATTGATTAAATTAATTGGAGAAAACTTTTTTCACAAGCTCGGCGTCCTGCCTATGAGCGACAAATCAAAAAGGATAGGGACGAAAGCAAAATGCACGACAACATGAATCATTTCGGAAGTTTAATCCGGAACTTTGCACCGGTACGAGGCGATGGTAAACGTTATATACCAGGATTTGATGGCTTAAGGGCATTATCCGTCATGGCTGTCATGGCCTACCATCGCCGGAAGAAATGATAGACAATGACTTGCATTTTTATGACTAGAATAAAGATAAGGATGATTTGAAATGAACAAAAGGAAGAAAACACGGTGGCCCGTTTGGCTGGTTGGATTTATTGTATTAGCTGGCGGGATTCTAGGAATCAATCTAATGGTGCAAAATGTTCTAGCTGGAAACCACAGCGTTACAGAGAACGTTGAAGTGTCGCCCAGTGCATACCCAGGCTTAAATATCGAAACAAGGACGAAGAAAACGAAGCATTATATACTGTCGATTAGCAACGTTCTCACAAACAACAAGGAGATTAATACTCCTATTCAGACGTGGGTCAATGATCAGGAAAAGAAATTCTTAACCCAGGTTAAAACCGGTACAAAAACGCTTCAAGGCGATCATCGTGCTGAATTGAATATTACAGTAGATACGAATAAAATTAATGACCATTTATATAGTTTAGTGTTCACTTCCTATCAAATCACCACAGGCGGTGCTAATGGACAATCGATAATAAAATCTTTTAATATCGACACAGCTGAAAATAAAATATTGAATTTATCTGATATCATGACTTATGACAAAGCAACTGTTAACCATATTATGTCCATCGTGAAGGAAGAATTGAAGAAACAGAAAAACGTTCACTCTTATGTATTCGAAGCAGAACTTCAAAAATCTATAAAAAATCCATCTGGATGGAAATGGTCCATAGGTAACGGAGTCTTTACTTTATACTTTAATAAATACGAGATCGCTGCTGGTGCAGCCGGAACGGTCCAAGTGAACATTCCACTGAAATCCTTGCATTCCTACTTGAAGAAGGACCTTACTAAAAAATGGAATATTACTTATGAAAATAACGATGAACCAAAAGGGAAGAGGCCAACTCAGCCTCCGCTTGATCCTAAAGGGAAATATGTGGCTCTTACCTTTGATGATGGGCCTCACCCAAAGGTGACACCTAGAGTTCTAAAGACTTTGAAGGAGTACAACACGAAGGCTACTTTCTTCATGCTGGGCGTACAAGTAGAGTATTATCCTGATATGGCTAAAAAGGTTGCTAAGGCCGGCCACGAGATCGGCAATCACTCCAAGAGTCATCCGAATCTTGCGAATATGAGCCTGAGTGAGGTGCGCAAACAAATCATAGAATCATCGCACCGAATCAAAGATGCGACTGGAGAAAAACCAACCCTATTCCGTCCGCCTTATGGTGCTATGAATGAATCAGTCAAAAAAGTCACCAAAGAACAGAAAACACCCATTATTTTATGGTCTGTGGATTCGCTGGATTGGAAAAGCCGGAACGCCCAAGCTGTAAATAAAGAGGTTGCTAAAAACATCAGATCAGGTTCGATTGTACTTATGCATGATATTCACGCTTCTACAGCTGATGCACTGCCCCACATGCTTAAATCACTAAAAAAGCAAGGCTACCAATTCGTAACGGTGTCTCAGTTGTTGTCCTTGAATAAATCCACAGGAAATGGCCCTTATTATAATCAATAAGTTCATCACACAAAAGAGGTACAAACCTTCGTTTTTCTAAGGTTTGTACCTTTTCTATAAGAATTTGGATTTGAAATAATTCCTTGCTGTTCCGATTTCTCCATAGTTCCTTATATTCAGATACGGATGTAAGAGTTTTTCTAACGAACATTTTGTCCATAAGCTGCTTCACTCGCTAGCGACAGATGGTTCCAGCGTTATAATATTTTAGTTATGCAGTCATCTTTTTTTCGACTTTTCGTACTAGAAGTAAGTAATACTTCATGAAGTGTAAGGACATCTAGACTATCACTTAGGATAGTTGACTAAAAATCAGTTACTCTCTTGCCTTTGATATGCCAACTATCAAGCTAATTATAGTTGCGCTGAACAAGTTGAGTATGTGATCAATTTGATCCCAACTTTTATGCCCTATTATCATATTAAATGCAATGAATAACACACTACTGAGTAGAAAAAATCCCAGGAAGTATTTGAAAAATATTATTAGATTCATTTAATCTCCCGCATATCCATTTATAGTTTTGTTACGGTTGCACGCTCTATTTAGTTTGTAATATGTTTTCTATTTTAGATTATTAAATGCAATCATTTGTATTTGTTTTGTTGAAGTTATGTAAAAATATGGTTTTATTATTGTTAGGTGATTTTTGTTGCAGGATTATGGTTGTTTTTACCGAATAATAGTTAGGCCCACCTTAGAGGAGGGATAGAGATACTTAGGGATCGTAGCACTATACATAATAATGAGGGGATCAAGAAAATGGAACTTGTAGAAATGTCGCAAAGTAAAAAGAACAGAAATGCAACTCAGAAGTTTAGAGTGAAATGGATTAGAAAAGCGATAGCCCTATGCATTGGACTTTTAGTTATCGGTTTGATCGTAGGACAGTCCTCCGCTTTTGCATCATCTGGATCGGGTAATTCCATCACTTCAGTTCTTGACCGAAATGACTATTTGCTGGACGATGGTACACTTTGGTCTAAAGGGATCACAAGTGGAGTATGGACACAAAATCGAAAACTGATTGGTATTTCAAAATCAGAAGACCATTCCATCTTTGGGTGGACTGCCGATGGCCAAGTGATTCGGTGGAATAAGGACAATGCGCATAAACCAGTAACGAAACAATTCAATGGCGTTGTGAAAGTTTATGGCCATGGATGGGTTCAGCTTCAGGATGGAAACCTTTATAATTTTGATGATCAGGCTAAGGTTTTGGAATCGATTATCGATGCGGATTCTTATTGGAGTAGTACTGGAAGCGATTCTTCTTATAGCGCATTATCTTCATCGGGAGATATATATTATGACAAATACAACAAAATACGTAAAGCTGGAAATGTACCTGATGGTAAAGCAATTGCAACGAATGGTGTTTACGCAGCAGTGTTAAAAGATGATGGCTCGGTAGTGATCGTAAGTATGCTGTATGAGGATGACTACATCACGGTTGCGAATAATGTGCAATCTTTGATTTGGTGGGGGAGTACGCATAAGCTGCTCACGGTGAAACAGGATGGAAGCGTCTGGAGCTACGATCGAACTGCCAAATATAAGGGCGAGCAACTGCCTGGTTTAAGTAACGTATCGCGGATGGTGTATGCGCCTAATCTGGATGAGCTATATGCACAGTTACAAGATGGATCATGGGCTACATATGATAATGGAAAGTTAACTCCTCTATCAGCTCCCGCGTTAAATCAAGTGACACTTACGGCATCTTCCAAGGAAGCTAATATTGGGGATACGATCACGCTTGCAGTTCAGGAGAATTATAGTAATGGTTTCAAAAACAAGCGTGCGCCATTGCCTGAAGAAATTATAGTGGAGCAGCCCCGAGTTGCACAAATTCAGGCAGGAGGCAAACTGAAGGTTACGGGCATGGGAACAACCAAAGTGACTTTGAAGATAGGTGATTTTGCCTCAAGTCTTCAACTGAACGTTGATTCACAGCAAAAGTTAACAGGCGCCACATTGTTGGATGGAAATGTATACTTGCCAGTACAGTCGGTGTTCAAAACTTTGGGAGCCAAAATTGATGTGAAGGGTTCATCTTTTGAAATTCAATTTGGAGATGACAGTATTGTTTTGCAAAAAGGGAGTGCTGTTGCGCGATTAAACAACAAAGAGCTGAAGTTGAAAGGGAAAGTACAAACCATTGGAGGGCAAACTGTATTTCCTGCGGACTTGTTAAGACAGGCTGCGGGTATTCAGGTTCGATGGGATGCTGAGCTAAAGCAGGCCAAGGTGCTGGTTGGAAATTCTTCTATTCTGGTGGAATCGAAGGATACACTTGCACTGATCAAGAAAAAAGAGTTGGGGAATCTTGCTCGCTTCATTGGCAAGTCCTACTGGATCAACAGTGATACGAGTTTAGGGCAACGTTTCAGTAAAGTGACCATATCAGATATCAAAATTGAAAAGATTAAATACGGTGATCGAAGTTACTCTATTATCTTCCGTAATGCAAAAGGAAAAACCGTTTCTGCCTACGCAGGAGGTGCACCTTCCAGTGTGACGGAGATGCTTGCCGATTCCAACCAATTCTTCTCTTCTGATCCGTATAAGAAATACAATTGGTCCAAGTCCACTTGGAATAAAATCATTGCTGGAGAAGTAGCTTTAGGAATGAACATAACTCAGGTGCGCCTTGCTTGGGGAGATCCATCGAGCATTACGTATGAAACGAGTTCAAAAGGCAAAATCGAGGTTTGGGTGTATGCCAGCTCCGCAGGCATAAGAGCTTTAGGGTTTCTCAATGGCAAACTGATGGCGATTTACTGATGAATATACCAATTAATCATATCATTTGATTGCAAGTCACAGTACAAAAAAAGCCCGCTTTCCGTTACACCCCAGGAGGGAGAATATCGGAAAACGGGCCATTTTTTCAAAATGTAGAAGAAATATAAGAACTACTCTACGCCATCCTTAAAGTGTTTGCTCCAGTGTTTGTCGCCCTTGTGCAACAGATCTTCTACCGTTTTCTCAAGAGTCATCAATAGCTGTGCTCTGACATCCAGTACGGTTTCTCTGTACAAGCGTTCTTCCGATCCAACGATTTTATCGCCGTATAATGCCTGTGCAGCTACGTACTTCCGATGTTCCTCGACCAGAGTATCAATGGACTCCAATGCATGTTCAACAAAGTGGGAAATACTTTGATATTCTTTGGGCATTTGTTCTTTTAAAGCTTGAATTTTCGCAAGAGCTGGCATGCTCATCACCTCGTGTTTATGAATGTAAATTTACAATACACTATTTTCATGAAAATTGCATTAAAATCAGCTTAAATTTGGACAAATTTCGACTTTTTTTATTTTAGGAACCAAAAAAGTGCTTATCTATAATGTATGCCATTGCATTTGAATTGAGTCGTGTAAGTAATGGAATCACTTTTGGATACGTTTGGTGACTCGTTATGCAATTTCTGTTATTCTAAGAGAAGATTTCAGCGGCCCTAATACATACGCCGTTATTTTGTTATGGCAAATTAAAAAAATACTTAACTTTGCAACAATTTTATTGATGATCACGTCTGTAAGGTTGCAGGGAGAGGGGGATCCTTTGTGGTAGAGCCGGAACTCATCAGAGCCGCTCAATCGGGCGATCGCGACGCTCTAATTACCCTATTGCGGGAGATTGAACAACATGTCTATCGGACCGCATATTACATTCTAAATAATGAACAGGACGCTTTGGATGCTGCTCAGGAAGCGTTGATCCGAATTTACACCAAAATCAATTCATACGAAGAAAAGGCCCAATTCAAAACATGGGTACAACGCATCGTCACGAACATCTGTATTGATAAATTCAGAAGAACCAAACCGTCCGTCTCCATTGACGAACATGACATGGTTTTTCAGGATAATCAGGATGTGGAGTACGAGGTCATGTCTACATATGTGGCCCAGGACATTCAGGATGCGATCAACAAGCTTCCCGAGCATCATCGTACCGTTATTGTTCTAAGATATTTGCAGGACTTATCCTACAATGAAATTGCGGATTGTCTCGATCTTCCGTTGAATACGGTGAAATCTTATTTATTTAGAGCCAGGCAGCAATTACAGAATCTACTACAGGAATATCAGAAAGGTGGTGTGACAGGATGAAATGCGAAGAGGTGGTGGAATGGATGCACCGCTATCTGGATCATGATCTGGGCGAGGCGGAAACCGCGCAGATGCTACAGCATGTGGCAAAGTGTCCGGAGTGCGCCGAGAATTTTAGTTTACTCAGAGCTCTTTCCAGAGAACTGGAAGAATTGCCGCAAGTAAGCCCGAAATTTAGTCTGGTTGATGCGATAATGCCACAGCTTGATGCCATTGACGAAGCGCGGAAGGAACAAAGTAGCACCATACAGGAAATGAATCCTGTCCCCGCTACATTTGAGAATTTACAACGTTCAAGTGAGCGGAAAACGAAGCAAAAATGGCTTAACTCGATGGCAGGACGTATGTCCATGGGTGCAGCGGCTGCGGCAGTTATATTGGGATTCGCCATCTGGGGAAATCCGCCTGAACAGATTGAGAATGCCGATTCCATGCTGATGAGCTCTGGAGCTTCTCAAGAGAGCGGCAATTTGGATGAGAATTCATTAAGCAAGAATATTGAAAATTATGATCCTGCCACTTCGTCCCAACCAAGTAGCAACGATGTGTTTGTGGGTCAATCGAATGATTCACCAACTAAACCAGATAACCAAGACGTAGAAACAATGCCTGAAGAGAACGGTGGAGATGAGGTACAGGAGCCTGAAGTTCAGTCAGATCCGACACCTAAACAACCGGCTACTGAATCAACGCCTGCTCCGAATAAAGGACCGCAGGATAATTCGTCCAGAACTCCTTCGACCGATAATCAGAAGAATCCGGCTCAGAACCAAGATTCTGAGCAGAGAATTCAGGGATCAGGAGATTCTCCTAAATCTTCTGCAGATGGGGAAGAGAATGGAGAAACAGAAACAGAAAATGGAGATGCGCAATCCTTCACTTCTCAGGATACAACACCTAATATGACTGAAGATGTTCCGGTTGAAGGTAACACTGTACTTGATTCCAGTGCAGGTGCAGACGCTTCTGGAGGAAACAAAGGAGTCGCAGCAGGACCGGATCAGGGAATGGCTACAACAGTAGCACCAAAAGAATGGAAGTCACCTGACGGTTCCTATGTAGTTATGCTTATTGGTGATCAAATCAGCATATACTCCAAACCTGTGAGCGAACCGGATGTTCTAAATTTGGTTGAACAACGCAGCATAGAGGGGACACTGAAGTCAGCGAGTTGGTCGAAGGATGGTACCCTTTTTAATTACGAAACGGACAAGGACGGAACAACGGCGAAGAACTCGTTTAATGTACCTGCTGTTTCAGGGGGAGCTCCTGCGAAATAATTAAAAATGGGGAGTGCGCTCCTCTAAACGAAAGAACATTTTCAGTATGACAAGCATATAGTGGAAGTAACAAAACGTCCTATCTCAGTTCAAACAACTGACGTCGTATGACCGCGCACCGGCTTTTTCTAGAACTGCTGGTGTCAGCGTTTATATAGATGTAGGACAGGGGACCTTCATCCATAACTGGATGTAAGGTCCCTTTGTTGTCTTGCGTTTTTTCTGGTAGGATAAGAGGGATAAGGAGGCGCCGTGAATGGATGTAAAAAGTGCAACAAAGGCAATACGTAATGGAGAAACGGCACCGATCTATGTGCTGTACGGAACGGAGAAGTACCAGATACAGCAATTTACGGATATGTTAAAAGAACAGGTTATTGAAGAAGAACATCGTGATTTTGCGATTATTCCATATGATTTGTCTGAAACGGCTGTGGAGGTCGTTATTGAAGAAGCAGAGACCGTACCTTTTCTGGTTCCACGCAAATTAATTATTGTAAGGGATGCGAGCCTGTTTACCGCAGGTAAAGAATCCAAGATTGAACATCAGGTTAATCGTCTGCTTACATATATGGAAAATCCGGCAGATTACAGTACGATTGTTTTCCTGGCCCAAGGGGATAAGCTGGATGAGCGTAAGAAACTGGTGAAAGCTGTCAAGAAACAGGCAGTAGTTCTTGCTTTTGCTCCACTCAGTGGAGAAGAGTTATTGAATTGGATAGTGAAACTTGCGAAGCAGCGGGATGTTTCCTTGGAGACGGGAGCGGCGGAAACGTTGATCAGCTATGCAGGAACGGGTCTTCAGACCCTGTCTGCTGAAGTAGATAAGTTATGTTTGTTTGCGGGTAATGGGGGGACAATCAAACGTGCTGATATCGAGTCACTGGTTGCCCGTAGTACAGAGCAGAATGTATTTTCACTGGTGGAGGAACTTGCTAATTTGCGACTGGAGAAAGCGTTGGCTCTTTTCTATGAGTTGTTGAAGCAGCGGGAAGAACCGATTAAAATTGCGGCTTTAATCGCACGCCAGTTTCGGATCATGATCCAGGTGAAAGAGTTGGGACAACAAAGTTACTCCCAGCAGCAGATTGCCAGTCAGCTTGGTTTGCATCCGTATGCTGTTAAGATTGCAGGTGAGCAAGCCCGTAAGTTTCAGCCGGAACGTCTGAGAATGATTTTGAGTCACCTCAGCGAACTGGATTACCAGATGAAAACAGGAGCGGTGGATAAAGTTCTTGGTCTGGAACTGTTCTTATTGAGACTTGGTGCATGAATGGATAAGTAAACGTAATAGATTACTAGTGTGAATAACAAACAAAGCGACCTTTGCTCCATGATAGTTAAATCATCTGAATAAAGGTCGCTTTATCTTTGTCTTATACTTATCGAATCAGATACTAAAAAATCCTGAAAGCCTATGCTGTTCAGGATTTTTCCATTGGATCGTATAAGTAACGCTTCTTACGCTTGTGCGGAAAGAGCGTTCAGTTTTTTCGCCAAGCGAGACTTTTTGCGTGCTGCAGCATTTTTATGAACCAGACCTTTAGTTACAGCCTTGTCCAGCTTTTTGGAAGCAGCTTGAATCGCAGCTTTTGCAGTATCAACTTCGTTACTTACCAGAGCAGCATCAGCAGCTTTAACAGCTGTACGGAGTGCAGACTTCTGGGAAGCGTTGAGTGCGCGGCGCTTGTCGCTCGTTTTTACGCGTTTAACAGCGGATTTGATGTTTGGCATTACATTCACCTCCTGTAAGGCATTTGCATGAATACAAACGTTTCACAACTTAAAATATTCTATCACGCTAGCATGTAAAATGCAACAGATATTCCTACGATGTTCGACATGCTGTATAAAGAAACCCTTTTTCCCACACAATATGCTCAAATGCGGTAAGGGAGGCAAGGACAGAATGACACTGGATTTGCAAAACTATACAGTTCGTACCGATTTGGCGATCGACTCCAAGGAAATGGCGCAAGGTGGACAGAAACAGACGATTCCCGGACTACAGGAAGATGTAGAGAAAAAAGAGGGCATTACGATTACACGTATTGATGTCCTGACTGAAGAAGCAGCCACGGCTATTGGTCGGGTGAAAGGTCATTATGTCACTTTGGAAGTACCTTCACTACGGAATGGTGATACCGAGTTACAGGAGCGAGTTGCTGCCGAGTTCACCCGTGAAATGGAAGATTTTATGGTTAAGGCCGGAATTAACAAAACATCCAAGGTCTTGATTGTTGGCTTGGGCAACTTAAATGTCACCCCGGATTCACTTGGTCCACTTGTTGTGGAAAATCTGATGGTGACGCGTCAGTATTTCGAATTGGTGCCAGATCAGGTTGCGCCAGGGTATCGGGAAGTCAGCGCGATTGCTCCCGGCGTGTTAGGTACAACGGGCATTGAATCCAGTGACATCGTACAGGGGATTGTAGATCGGACCAAGCCGGATGCCATTATTGCGATTGATGCGCTGGCCTCCCGTTCCTTGGAACGTGTAAATACAACGATTCAGGTAGCGGACATTGGTATTCACCCGGGTTCCGGTATTGGAAACAAACGGCGTGGCCTGACTCGTGAAATATTAGGTGTGCCTTGCATCGCCATCGGAGTACCAACCGTATGTTATGCGTCCACCATTGTGAACAATGTGATTGAGATGATGCGCTCACACTTCCGCCAGGAAACGGATCAGACCAAACAGATCATGGGTATGCTGGACGACATCGGTGAGCAGGATCGCTTGAGTCTGGTGAAAGAGGTACTGGAACCACTGGGTCATGACCTCATTGTTACCCCAAAGGAAATCGATGAGTTTATTGAGGGAATTGCCAATGTTATTGCTACAGGACTTAACGCGGCACTCCATGATGCTGTGAATCCAGATAACGTAGCGGCCTATACACATTAAAACTTAAAACTGCTGAGAAGAAGGTCCGAATCTATCGGACTTTCTTTTTTTTGTTTTTGGAATCTTTCATTTTCCTGTTCTATCAATTTGGGCGGGCTCATAGAGTTGAAGTATAAGAGTTGTCCAGCAGGGAAGGAGACAGCAGAATGAACAAGATATTGGCCTGGAATATTGGGAAGTGGAAAAAAAGATGTCTGCACGTGCTGGCCATGGGCCGTACGTTGTTGTTGCTTATGATCATATCTGCCTTGTTTTTTGTCGTACTGGGTCTGGGGGGGATGGCAGAGAAACGCTTGAATAATTCACCCGTTTCTTCCATGAAAGGATTTGCGAGTGCCGTATCAAGCCGTTTTTTCGTCGATATGCTCGGTATGGAGATGCCTCATCTCACCCAGAAGGAACAGACCTCTGCTATATCCGGTGAAAACCTCACCTCATTTGTTTTCCAATTACTAACGAATGTAAATCCTCAAGATCCGAAGAGCTTGATTGCGAGAGAAATGCCGGGCATGGGTTCCAACCAACCTGTTCTGCTCCGCCCTGGATCTGGTAACGAAAAAGCAGAGGCTCCCGAAGATTATCAGCCCGGTCCTGGTCTTACGGATACGGCTTCCGCAGGTGGAGGAAAACCCGGTAGTGAGCTGCATATTCCACCAGGCCAGGACAATACGGACCCACCTGAGTCGAGTGAGCCTGGAGATGGAGAAGGTAAAGAAGATCCCCCAGCGAAGAATGGTGAGAAAGACAATTCAGGCTCACCGACAACAGGCCAAAAGTCAATTCTTATCTATCATTCCCATCCACGGGAAGGCTACAACCCACTGCTAGGTACGAAAAGTGATAATCCATCATCAGGCAAATCAACAGGCAATGTATTTCAAGTGGGAACCTACCTCTCAGACAGTCTGGAGAAGCTGGGAATCGGCGTAGAACACGCCAAGGATGATTACCCCACTAAAGTAAAGGACTATAACTGGAACTATTCTTATAAATACTCCCGTCAAACGGTAAAAGCGGCACTCGCTCAAAATGATGATCTGACATATCTCATAGACATTCATCGCGATTCACAGCGTCATGGCAAAACAACAACCACTATTAATGACTTGGGCTACGCCAAAGTGTATTTCATTATTGGGCATGAAAATCCAAATTGGCGGCAAAATGAAGCCTTTGCAGCGAAAATTCATAAGAAACTGGAAGCCAAGTATCCTGGGGTATCCCGTGGTGTGTGGGGCAAAGATGGTGGAGGAGCCAACAATGGAGAGTATAACCAAACCCTTTCACCCAACAGCATTTTGATTGAGATTGGCGGCATCGACAACACAGGAGCTGAGCTCCAACGGACATCGAAGATTCTAGCAGACATGATTGCCCAAGTGTATTGGGAAGATCAGAAGGTGGACAAAGCCAGTGCAGAAACGTCATCACAGGGTGGATAGGGACTATATATGTATGAAGAACAAAATAGTAGAGAGTGACAGGAGGCAAAGCATATGTCCAGATTCGGTAAAAGACTGTTATCCATCGCTGTATTAATGTTGCTGGGTGTGCTGTTTGGAATGCAGCTGGCTGGCAGCAACTTTCACATGGGCAATCCATCAGGAGGCACGTCAACCGTTGTAACAACTGAGCCCACTTCATCGGTGACCGAATCTGTTCCGACTGCACCTGTCCAAAAGGAAATTAAAGAACCACCATTTGTACCTGTTCAGTCACCAAGCCAAGTGCTTGGGGCGGATCAAGATAAGGCTCCGGTTGATGTGTTGGCAGACAAAACGGCTGGACTACTGCAAAATCTCTCACATAGTGGAATCAAGTGGGTGGTCTCTCTTTTTAGCGGCGTTGCTGAATAAAATACCATAATTTTAAGGTACAATATAACCTCTGGGAGTGCATGATGACACTTTATTATAAAGTTGAGACATCACGGGATTGATGCACTGTGCTTCAACTGTTATAATGAAGTGATTGACACTAGGCTGTTTCTGGGGGTAAGGAATGACTGACATTCGGGCAAGACAACGTAAAATTCGTAACTTTTCTATTATTGCACATATAGATCACGGCAAATCAACACTTGCGGACCGGATCTTGGAGCACACAGGTGCGCTCACTTCACGTGAAATGCAGGAACAAGTTCTGGATAAAATGGACCTTGAACGTGAACGTGGAATAACGATCAAGCTACAAGCAGTAGCCTTGACTTACAAAGCGGATGATGGTGAAGAGTATTTATTGAATCTGATTGATACACCGGGACACGTAGACTTCACGTATGAAGTATCACGCAGTCTTGCTGCATGTGAAGGTGCTCTGCTGGTTGTGGATGCGGCTCAGGGAATTGAAGCCCAAACACTTGCCAATGTGTATCTGGCATTGGATAACAATCTTGAAATTTTACCGGTTATCAACAAAATTGACCTTCCGAGCGCTGATCCTGAACGGGTGAAGCAGGAAGTGGAAGATGTTATTGGTTTGGACACAAGTAATGCGGTTTTGGCTTCGGCCAAATCAGGAATCGGAATCAAAGAAATTTTGGAGCAAGTGGTGAAGAGTGTTCCGGCACCAACTGGTGATCCTGACCAGCCTTTGAAAGCGCTGATTTTTGACTCGCACTACGATCCGTACAAAGGTGTAATCGTATATGTGCGTGTTGTTGACGGCAAAATCAAATCCGGTTCCAAAATCAAAATGATGGCAACAGGAAAATCATTTGAAGTCATTGAAGTTGGAGCGTTCAAACCTCGTATGACCATCGTGGACGAGCTGAACGTCGGGGATGTTGGATTTATCGTTGCAGGTATCCGGCATGTTGGCGATACACAAGTCGGGGATACGGTAACGGATGCCAAAAATCCAACACCGGAACCATTGCCGGGTTATCGTAAAATTAACCCAATGGTGTATTGTGGTCTCTATCCGATCGAAACATCGGACTATGTTGATCTGCGTGAAGCGTTGGAGAAATTGCAGTTGAACGATGCGTCTCTGAGCTTTGAACCGGAAACATCCAGTGCACTCGGTTTTGGATTCCGTTGCGGATTCCTTGGACTGCTTCACATGGACGTAATTCAGGAGCGGATCGAGCGGGAGTTTAACATTCCGTTGATCACAACGGCACCAAGTGTAATCTATCACGTTACCTTAACGAATGGTGAAGTGATGAAAATCGACAACCCATCCAACTATCCTGAGGTGGGACGGATTGATTACGTCGAGGAACCATACGTCAAGGCAGATATTATCGTACCGAATGATTATGTAGGTACCATTATGGAGCTGTGTCAGACTAAACGCGGTGAATATGTAAATATGGAATATCTGGACACAACCCGGGTTACCATTACCTATGAGATTCCGTTGTCCGAGATTGTATATGACTTCTTCGACCAGTTGAAATCCGGTACCAAAGGATATGCATCCCTGGATTATGAGTTGTCCGGTTACCGTCAGTCCAATCTGGCGAAAATGGATATTGTACTCAATGGCGAACAGGTGGATGCTTTGTCCTTCATCGTTCACCGTGATCGTGCCTATAACCGCGGACGCATTGTCTGTGAGAAACTGCGCGAGCTGATTCCACGGCAAATGTTCGAGGTGCCAATTCAGGCATCTGTAGGTACCAAGGTCGTTGCTCGTGAGACGGTAAAAGCAATGCGTAAAAACGTACTTGCCAAGTGTTATGGTGGTGACATCTCGCGGAAACGGAAACTGCTTGAGAAGCAGAAGGAAGGTAAGAAGCGGATGAAGCAGGTTGGTAACGTTGAGGTGCCACAAGAGGCATTCATGGCGGTACTGAAAATTGATGACTAGGACGTTTGCTTGCAAACGTCACGTGAATCCTTTTGGTACATCAATAATTTGTGTATGAAAGGATAAACGATATTTTGTCTCGGGTACAACACAGATTGTGTGTATCGAAATTGAATTGTAGGACGTTTGCTTGCAAACATGGGTACAACACAGAATATTAAAATAACTAAGCTGAAAGGGAAGCCGGATGGCTTTCCTTTTTTCAAATAGAGGGGGACTTGCCATGACATTGGCAGCACACAGCCGGAAGACAGGTGCGCCCCAAGCGGTGTATCTTCACATTCCCTTTTGCACGAATAAATGTTTTTATTGCGACTTTAACTCCTACGTTCTGAAAGATCAGCCCGTGATGCAATATCTCGAAGCGCTGGAACGGGAGATGGAACATACAGTTAAGGCCAATCCACCGGGTGAGATCAAGACCATATTTGTAGGTGGGGGTACGCCAACAGCTCTGAAACCGGATGAGATGGCCGTATTTCTTCGTTCCGTGAAGACGTATTTCCCAAATTGGGCGGACGATATTGAATTTTCGATGGAAGCCAACCCGGGAACAACGGATGCGGAGAAACTCGCTGCGATGAAAGAAGGCGGCGTCAACCGCGTCAGTTTTGGCGTGCAGGCTTTTCAGAATGATCTGCTGACAGGCATTGGCCGTATTCATAATACGGATGATGTATATCGCAGTTTGGAGAATGCTCGAAAAGCAGGCTTGAATAACCTGTCCATTGACCTGATGTTTGGTTTGCCAAACCAGACTGTTGAAATGTTGAATGAGAGTATCGACAAAGCGCTGGAACTGGATCTGCCGCATTACTCCATCTACAGCCTGAAAGTGGAAGAGAATACACTTTTCCATACCCTGTATCAGAAGAACCAGTTACCACTTCCTCATGAAGATGATGAGCTGGAGATGTATCTTCTATTAATGAGACGTATGAAAGAAGCGGGCTATGGACAATACGAGATTAGTAACTTTGCCAAGCCGGGCTTTGAGAGTCGTCACAATATTACCTACTGGCGTAATGAGGACTACTATGGTCTGGGTGCAGGTGCGCATGGATATGTGGGCCGCGAACGGCATATGAATATTAAAGGTATAAATCCTTATGTTGAAGCTTCACGAGCAGGACTGCCTCGTCTGGATCATTTTGAGATTGCTCGCCCGGAAGCTATGGAAGATTATCTGATGGTTGGACTGAGAATGTTGGAGGGAGCTTCGGCCTCACGCTTTAGCGAACAGTTCGGAGAGTCCATGGAAGAAGTGTTTGCGAAGCCTTTGGGCAAAATGTTGAACGCAGGGTTGCTTGAGCGGACGGCAGACGGCTTCCGACTGAGCGAGAAGGGTATCCTGTTCGGAAATGACGTTTTTGCGGAGTTTATCGGGTCCATATCGCTGAATTCATAGCTTGAAATTCTATACGCTCTGTTGTATATTTATTCATATTGATTTTACAGAGCGTGTTAATTTAACAACTACGAAGTCAGCTTTCCTCTGGAAAGCTTGGTAATAGGAGGAGAGCAGGATGTCGGTAATATGCAGAAAAGCCGTGCCGGAAGATGTTGAACCACTGTATGAAATGATTAAGGGCTATGCAGAGCGTGGGATCATGCTTCCGCGATCACGGGAAATACTGCACCGACAGCTGGAGCACTTTGTTGTAGCCGAAGTTGATGGTGAAGTGGTGGGTTGCGGATCGCTTTGTCGTCTGGGGAATGATTTGGTGGAAGTCAGATCACTCGGTATCTCGGAAGGACACAAAGGGCTCGGTATTGGCTCCCGATTGCTGGACCGACTGGTAGAAGAAGCGGAGAAACAACAGATTCCTAAGGTTATGGCGTTGACATATGAAGTATCCTTCTTCCTCAAAAACGGTTTTGCCGTAGTGGAAAAAGAGATTTTCCCTGAGAAAGTATGGACCGACTGTGTTCATTGCAGCAAGCAGGATTGTTGCGATGAGATCGCGGTATTAAAAGAGCTTAACGTTTCAGCTTAACAACTGAATGGACTGCATGGATCGAGCCGAGTCTGCCTCTGCCCTACATGCAGTCCTTTTTTACTTCAAAGTATGTTCAATAAAGTTGTTAGGACTCGTCGACATTGGTCTATACTATAAATAGATGAGCCCACTCATCAAACTCACTTGACAATGTTCACGTCAGTTTGGTATTTTTGTATTACCGCTTAGCACTCATCTAACCGGAGTGCTAACGACATGGGACAGTACAGTCAGAAGGAGGGATACTCACCATGTTAACAGAGCGTCAACGAATGATTCTGAACGCTATAGTGGATGACTATATCCGTTCAGCTGAGCCCGTAGGGTCCCGGAGCATTTCCAAAAGGGGAGATGTTGGATACAGTCCGGCGACGATCCGTAATGAAATGGCGGACCTTGAAGATATGGGTTTCCTGGAACAGCCGCATACATCGGCAGGACGCATTCCTTCTCATAAAGGCTATCGATATTATGTCGATCATTTGGTCCCTTGGAATCAGGTGGAGCCTCAGGAGTTGGATGATCTCAAGTCGTTCTTCGCTGAAAAACTGAACGTCATGGAACAAGTTATTCAGCATGCATCCAATATTTTGTCACATATGACGAATTATACTTCGATCCTGCTTGGACCGGAAGTATTCCATACGTCCTTACGTCACTTCCAATTGCTTCCGCTGAACGAGAGTGAAGCTGTGGCAATCATCGTGACCAATACAGGTCAAGTGGAGAACAAGACGGTGCAGATTCCACCAGAAATCTCGGTAGCCGAGATGGAAAATGTGGTTCGCTTGTTAAATACCAAGCTTGTGGGCGTACCAATCTACAAATTGAAATCCCGTCTTTATACCGAACTTGGGCAAGAGATGGAACGGCATATTACACGTTACGAGGAAGTTATGCAGGTGCTGAACAGTGCATTTGACAATGAACATGATAATCGTCTTTTCCTCAGTGGTGCCACCAATATGTTGACTCAACCGGAGTTTAAAGATATCGAAAAGGTAAAAGATATTCTTGACCTGCTGGAAGAGACACCAACACTCATGAAATTGATGATGCCCGTGCCAGGTGGATCTGGTATTCAAGTGCGAATCGGCACTGAAAATGATCATGAAGCCTTTGCCAACTGCAGCCTGATTACAGCCTCCTATTCATTGGACGGTGAGGCTTTGGGTTCGATCGGTATTCTAGGACCCACGCGGATGGATTATGCACGTGTCATTCATATTCTAAATACACTATCCCGTGACTTGACGGCGATGCTGACACATCGTTTCAAATAAGATTCGGGAATGAACCATTTCATTCGTATAAGGAGGTGAACATCTTGAAAGAGGAGCAATCATTTACAGAAGAACAAGAGGTAACAGCAACTGAGCAGGGGCCTATTAATGAAGCTGGCGCTGCAGAAGCACAAGCTGAAGAGATGGCTGGTCAGGAGCAGGATGAGCTTGCACGTCTGAAGGCAGAAGCTGAGGAGCAACAACAGCGTTATGTCCGTGCACAGGCTGATTTTGATAACTTCCGTCGTCGTACGCAGAAGGAAAAAGAAGAATTGGCTAAATACGCTTCGATGAAGCTGGTCACCGAACTGGTACCGGTTATTGATAACTTCGAGCGCGCCATGGCTACTGTACCGGAAGGAGCAGAGGTCGAATCTTTCTCCAAGGGCATCCAAATGATTTTCCGTCAATTGGAAACCGTGATGAATAATGAAGGTCTGACGGCTATGGAATCGGTAGGACAACCGTTCAATCCTGAATTCCACCAAGCAATTATGCAAGTGGAGAGCGACGAGTACGAAGAAGGTATCGTTGTTGAGGAAGTCCAAAAAGGCTACATGCTGAAAGATAAAGTGCTTCGTCCAGCTATGGTTAAAGTCAGCTCATAAATTCCTTATAGGAAGGAATGAGTCGGCTCCATGGTTGAACAATGTGGGCGAAGTTTAATATAAAGGTTTGTACACATAGAGCACGATTAGCAACATGAACATCTAAATAAGGGTCAGATCAGACCCATTCATTTTAAATTGTTGAGGGAGGAAATTTTCGGATGAGCAAAGTAATTGGTATTGACTTAGGAACAACAAACTCATGCGTAGCAGTAATGGAAGGCGGCGAGGCTGTCGTAATTCCAAATCCGGAGGGCGCACGTACAACTCCATCCGTAGTTGGTTTCAAAAAGGATGGAGAGCGCGTTGTTGGTGAAACAGCAAAACGTCAAGCCATCACCAATCCGGATCGTACCATCATGTCGATCAAACGTCACATGGGTACTTCCCACAAGGAAACAATCGATAGCAAAGACTACTCCGCACAAGAGATCTCTGCAATCATTCTGCAAAAATTGAAATCCGATGCTGAAGCTTATCTGGGTCAAACGGTAACTCAAGCAGTTATCACTGTACCAGCTTACTTCAATGACAGTCAGCGCCAGGCGACTAAAGATGCGGGTAAAATTGCAGGTTTGGAAGTTCTGCGTATCGTCAACGAGCCAACAGCAGCAGCTTTGGCATACGGTATGGAGAAATCCGAAGACCAAACGATCCTCGTATATGACCTGGGTGGCGGTACGTTCGACGTATCCATTCTTGAACTGGGTGATGGCTTCTTCGAAGTTAAAGCAACTAGCGGGGACAACAAACTAGGCGGGGATGACTTTGACCAAGTGATCATTGATTACCTCGTAAGTGAATTCAAAAAAGATCAAGGCATTGACTTGAGTAAAGATAAAGCAGCGGTTCAACGTTTGAAAGATGCAGCGGAAAAAGCGAAAAAAGAACTTTCCGGCGTATTGACTACAACGATCTCCTTGCCGTTCATCACAGTTGCTGATGGCGTTCCTCAGCATTTGGAGTTGAACCTGAGCCGTGCGAAATTTGAAGAAATCTCTGAAGGTCTGGTTGAGCGTACGCTTGAACCAACTCGTCGTGCATTGAGTGATGCGGGTATGACGCCTAACGATATCGACAAGATTGTATTGGTTGGTGGTTCGACACGTATTCCAGCAGTACAAGAAGCAATCAAAAAACTGACGGGTAAAGAGCCACACAAAGGCGTTAACCCGGATGAAGTTGTAGCTTTGGGTGCTGCTGTACAAGCGGGCGTACTGACAGGTGACGTTAAAGACGTTGTATTGCTCGACGTAACGCCATTGTCCCTGGGTATCGAAACAGCGGGTGGCGTATTCACTAAAATGATCGAGCGTAACACTACGATCCCTACAAGCAAATCTCAAGTGTTCTCCACGTATGCAGACAATCAACCAAGCGTTGAGATTCATGTTCTGCAAGGTGAGCGTGAGATGGCAGCGGGTAACAAATCGCTTGGACGTTTCATGTTGGGTGATATTCCACCAGCTCCACGTGGCGTTCCACAGATCGAAGTTAGCTTCGATATTGATGCCAACGGTATCGTTAACGTATCTGCAACAGATAAAGGTACGAACAAAACTCAAAAAATCACAATCACTTCTTCCAGCGGTTTGAGCGATGCTGAAGTTGAGCAAATGATGAAAGATGCTGAGTTGCATGCTGAAGAAGATAAAAAACGCAGAGAACTCGTTGAAGCGAAAAACAGTGCAGATCAATTGATCTACTCTGTTGACAAAACGATCAAAGATCTTGGCGAAAAAGCAGATGCTGGCGAAGTTGAAAAAGCAAATGCTGCCAAAGAAAAACTGCAAGGCGTTCTGGCTTCCGACAACCTGGAAGATATCAAAGCTGCTACAGAAGAACTGACAGAGATCGTTCAACAACTGTCTGTGAAACTGTATGAGCAAGCTCAGGCGCAAGAGCAAGAAGCACAAGGTGCTGAAGAGCAACAACAAGGTTCTGCTAAACGTGACAACGTCGTAGACGCTGATTACGAAGTTGTGGATGAAGATAAAAAACAAAACTAATTCGTAGTTCTACGCGAATTAAACATCGGTGACGTTCGAATTAGAGGGAAAGTCATAGCCGGGGCTCCCGCGCTTTGGCTTTCCTTTTGTCACGATGTGCGATATGGTGAATGATATGGGGGTGGAAGAGTGGCTGAAAAGCGTGATTATTATGAGGTGCTTGGCGTTAGTAAAACGGCTAACGACGATGAAATTAAAAAGGCTTACCGTAAGCTTGCCCGTCAGTATCACCCTGACGTAAACAAGGCTGCTGATGCGGAAGCTAAATTTAAAGAAGTTAAAGAAGCTTACGACGTAGTGAGTGACGGTCAGAAGCGTGCACAATATGATCAATATGGTCATGTCGATCCGAATCAAGGTGGATTCGGTGGTGGCGGTGATTTTGGCGGCGGCGGATTTGGCGACATCTTCGACATGTTCTTTGGCGGCGGTGGCGGTGGACGACGTGATCCAAATGCTCCGCAACGGGGGAATGATCTGCAATACACGATGACGATTGAGTTCAAGGAAGCTGTATTCGGTAAAGAAACCGATATTACGATTCCGCGTACCGAAGGCTGTGATACCTGTCATGGCTCAGGTGCCAAACCTGGAACGAAACCGGAAACCTGCTCGGTCTGCCAAGGTAGCGGTCAGCAGGAAGTCGTGCAAAATACACCGTTTGGTCGTATGGTTAATCGTCGTGCATGTTCGAACTGTAGCGGTTCGGGCCAAATTATCAAAGAAAAATGTACAACGTGCAGTGGCAGCGGTAAAGTCCGCAAGCAACGCAAAATCCATGTCCGCATTCCAGCGGGTGTAGATGATGGCGCGCAACTGCGTATGACAGGTGAGGGCGAAGGCGGCCTGCGTGGCGGACCAGCGGGAGATCTGTATATTGTCATTCGCGTGAAATCACATGATTTCTTCGAGCGTGAAGGCGACGATATTTATTGCGAAATCCCACTTACCTTTGCTCAGGCAGCTCTGGGAGATGAAGTTGAGATCCCGACGCTCACCGAGAAAGTGAAGTTGAAAGTACCAGCTGGTACACAAACGGGAACGTATTTCCGCCTCAAAGGCAAAGGTGTACCACGCCTGCGCGGTATGGGGCAAGGGGATCAGCATGTGAAAGTGGTTGTGGTTACACCTAGTAAGCTGAATGACGAGCAGAAAGATCTGCTTCGCCAAATTGCTTCGCTGGATGGAGAGCAAACACATGAGCATGAACAATCTTTCTTTGATAGAGTGAAACGCGCCTTCCGCGGCGACTGAGAATAAAATAAAGCAAGTCCAAAAGGACACCACAGTGGTTTTTACCGCAGGGTGTCCTTTTTTGTGCGCCTTTTTTTGTGGTTCAGTGGTTTTTGTGAAATCCATGGATCTATGCTACGAAGCTCGACAGCAATTTGTGGGAGCATTTCGGTATATTCTGAGCAAACTTGCGGAAAGATAGCATGGCGAGAATGATATGCATAGCTGATATGCGAGAAATTAGGGAAGCAGGTGAAGCGGATGACCGAGAAAAATATTTTGGCGTACTTTCACAGCCCGGAGCAGGCTCAAGGGGCGGCCAAAAAACTGGAGGCATTGCGAGTGGAGGACCTGTCGATTAATCGATTCAGCCGATATGCGGGTGTAGGACCAAGCGGGGCTTCCTACAAGCCGGGCGTTTCCGGCAGTTTTTCATCATGGGTGCCCGATTCGATGCAAACAAATGCCAGTGCTGGAATCATGGCTGCGGCGGACCCTTCTGCAAGCGGCATGAGTGATGGTGGACAGGGTGGACCTACAGGAAGAGATGTATTACTTACTGTCATCGTAGATGAATCGGTACATCACCGCGCTATGTCTATTATCGAACAAGCCGGTGGAATGATCTAGTTTCAAGAAATCCATATAAGATGGACAGATAATTACACTTTAACGGAGAGTGTAGAACCAATCTGAAGAAGCGAAGCGTTCGCCTAAAAGCTTTCGCAAGAAAGCTGCTTCGGAAGCATACGCTATCCCCGGATTTCTCCCTTTAAGGAGGGAGTTGAAGGAATCTGGGGATAACAGCGATCGGAGGATGGGGCTACAATCGGAGCTTACAGTGTAACAAATATTAGTTCATTTTAATTTGAAGGAGGAGCATTACAATGGCAGAACATGAACGTCCAGGTAAGATTTTAACGAAAACGGAAAAGATGAAACGTATGCAATCCGCGAAAAATGAGGATGTGGAATTCAGCGCTGAAGTTGCGGATCATGAAGATATAGAAGCACTACGCCGCAGTGAAGCGGCTGATCGAAGACAGGGACGGGAGCTTCATGACTGAAGATCGCTCGGCAGTGACCCTCGAAGCTGTTTTTACAAGCTGGACTGAGGCCGAGTCTGCACGCAGAGCCCTGGAATTTTTGCACCCGAACCAATTAAGCATTGAGAGCCTTGGCAATGAAGCGTCTGCATTGGGCTCAAACGATGTTACGGGCTCCGATAATTCTCCTACGGCCGTCGTCGGAGGATTTAGTGGCGAACTGAATGTACTTGCCTTGATTAGTGATGAAACGGAAATGTTGTCCAATGGTCAGGTGTATGATACACCCAAAGAGGACTCGGCCAACAGGCTAAAACAAGAAATTTTGCTGACCGTATCCGTATCCAACGATTCGCTCCCGCAAGCCGCAGAGATGATCACGCAGAATGGTGGGCGTTTTTGCTAAGTGAGATTCAAATTATGCAAAATGCTGAAGTAAATTAAACAGATATGTATGAATAGATGACAGGATATTCGAGCAGTCAGGTTGCGGATATCCTGTTTTGTTTTTCTTTTAGTGGTCGGCTTTGTGCTCCGGCTAGCTTGTGTAGTACAATAGTTGGGATGTTTGAATAATGAGGAGGAAAAACCAAGTATGTTATGGCATGAACTAACAATACATACCACAGAAGAAGCTGTGGAGATGATTTCGAATTTTTTACATGAAGCGGGTGCTGGTGGGGTTTCGATTGAAGAGTCCGGTACTTTAAATAAAAAACGGGACACGACATATGGTGAGTTATACGACGTTCCTTTGAATGATATTCCGGAAGGCTTTGCAGTCATCAAAGGGTACTTCTCCGAAGGTACGGATATGGTTGCATTACAGTTAGAAGTTAATCCGAGAGTTGAGGAACTCTCCGAATTCGGAATTGATACAGGTGAGGTTCGTTATGAGACGCGTACAGTGGATGAAGATGACTGGGCAACAGCCTGGAAACAATATTTCAAGCCGGTACGTGTATCGGAACGTTTGACGATCAAGCCAACGTGGGAAGAGTATACGCCTGAAAGTCCAGATGAGAAAATTATTGAGCTTGATCCAGGCATGGCTTTTGGTACAGGAACCCACCCAACGACCTCCCTCTGCTTGCGCACACTGGAAACGGTTATTCAGGGCGGCGAGGAAGTTATTGACGTAGGTACAGGCTCTGGTATTTTGGCTATTGGAGCGATAAAACTTGGGGCAAAACATGTACTGGCGCTCGATCTTGATCCAGTTGCCGTAATTAGTGCCAGGGAGAATGTGGAACTGAATGGGCTGGAGCAACAAATTACGGTTAAAGAGAGTGATCTGTTGTCCGTCCTTGGGAGTCAGGACCCTGCACTTGGTGTACAACTGCCGGTTAAGGTTGTCGTGGCGAACATTCTGGCTGAGATCATTTTGTTGTTCGTAGACGATGTCTATCATGCGCTTGAGTCTGGTGGCACCTATATTGTATCCGGCATTTGGAAGAACAAAGAGCAGGTTGTGCATGATGCACTGGTAGCCTCCGGATTTGAAGTGAGTGCGATCCACCGTGATGAGGATTGGCTGGCGTTTGTAGCCAGAAAGGGGTAACGTATGGACTTTTGGAATTCGTTCTTTCGTTATCCGATTGATCAGCTTCCGTTTTTCCTGCTGACCATTCTGATCGCATTTACGGTGCATGAATTCTCGCATGCGTATTTTGCTAACAAATTTGGTGATCCAACAGCGAAGCTGTTGGGTCGGGTCACGCTGAATCCGGTTGTACACTTTGACTTGTTTGGTGTGCTGCTGCTCATTATTGCCGGCTTTGGTTGGGCACGTCCAGTTCCCGTTAATCGGGCTAATTTCGACAAACCTAGATTGATGGGCATTATCGTATCCGCAGCAGGGCCTCTGAGCAATCTGTTGCTCGCGATCATCGGTACAATTATCTATGCTTCACTGGTTGGTTCGGGAGCACTCGGTGGCATTGATAATGAGCGGTTACTGACAGCAATCACAACGTTCTTCGCTATCTTTAACTTAACCAACTTTTTCCTGTTCCTGTTTAACTTGATTCCGTTCCCACCACTGGATGGTTATCGGATTCTAGAGGATCTACTGCCACCTTCAATCAGCCGCAAGCTGCAAGGGGTGGAGCAATGGTCTATTTTTATCTTCCTATTGATTCTTGTTATACCTCCGTTGCAAAATGTGACGATTCAACCTTTGTATGAGTTTGCGCAAACGATGTATGTGGATCTGGCAAAGGTGATTATCGAATTATATCGCTAAAAGCGCATTGTTTATGGACCGGAATACTGGTCAGAAACACGTAAAAGTTGTATGATCATCTGTGGCGATTGGATTCACGCCTGCCATCAGGCGGGGTGAATTCCAATCATAACAGGACAGAATGGGTGGATTGACTAATGCAGCGATATTTTGTATCTGCAGAACAGTTTAATGAACACGCTGTGATCATCACAGGTGATGATGCACGCCATATTGGCAAGGTCATGCGTGGTAAACCTGGAGATAAACTGATTGTCAGTGACGGAAACTCCAGAGAAGCACTCGTGGAAATTGAGAGTATTGAAGTTGGCCAAGTGACAGCCAATATTGTGGAACCTCTCGAGATGGACCATGAAGCACGGATTCGTGTAACCGTGGCACAGAGTTTGCCCAAGGGTGACAAGATGGAAACAGTCATCCAGAGATGTACTGAGATTGGGGCGGTATCATTTGTACCCTTCCTATCAGAACGTACGATTGTGCAATATGATGCCAAGAAAGAAGGCAAACGGTTGGAGCGGTGGCGGAAAATTGCCAAGGAAGCTGCCGAACAGAGTCACCGGAATCGTATTCCATCCGTCGAACAGCCGCTTTCCTGGAAAGGGCTGTTATCTTCTTTTGAGGGCTATAGCCTGGTATGTTATTGTTATGAGAAAGAAAACGGTAAACAGCTGAGAGATGCACTGAAGCCGTTTATAGAGCAGCTTGCACCTGATGCAAGTGCAGAAGTTTTGATCGTGGTTGGACCGGAAGGTGGATTTTCTGAGAAGGAGACGGCAGAGGCTGATCAGGCAGGTGCTGTATCTGTTGGACTGGGCAAACGCATTTTGCGTGCTGAGACAGCTGGAATGGCAGCACTAACTTGCGTGCTATATGAATCCGGAGAAATGGGAGGAATGTAATTATGCCATCCGTGGCGTTTTACACCTTAGGCTGCAAAGTTAATTTCTATGATACAGAGGCGATTTGGCAATTGTTCAAAAACGAAGGTTACGATCAAGTGGACTTTGATGAACAGACAGCGGATGTATACTTGATTAATACTTGTACAGTAACCAATACCGGCGACAAAAAGAGCCGTCAAATTATTCGTCGTGCCATTCGGCGCAACCCGGAGGCGATTGTGGCCGTTACAGGCTGCTATGCGCAGACTTCTCCGGCAGAGATTCTGGACATCCCAGGGGTGGATCTGGTTATCGGTACACAGGACCGTGACAAGATTTTACCATACGTTAATGAAATTCAGGAGTCCCGTCAACCGGTTAATGCGGTGCGTAATATTATGAAAACCCGTGTGTTTGAAGAAATGGACGTACCGGATTTTGCTGACCGCACCCGCGCATTCCTGAAGATTCAGGATGGTTGCAATAACTTCTGTACATTCTGCATTATTCCATGGTCTCGTGGTCTCTCACGTAGTCGGGAAGCAAACAGCATTATTCAACAGGCGCATCAACTCGTACACGCCGGATACAAAGAAATTGTTCTCACCGGTATTCATACAGGTGGGTATGGCGATGACATGGAGAACTATGATCTGACCGATCTGCTGTGGGATTTGGATAAGGTAGAGGGTTTGGAGCGTATTCGAATCAGCTCGATTGAAGCCAGTCAGATCGATGACCGCATGCTCGACGTGATCAAACGTTCGGATAAACTCGTTCGTCACTTCCATATTCCGCTGCAAGCGGGTGATGATACGGTGTTGAAACGCATGCGCCGTAAATATACGACAGAAGAGTTTTACAACAAAATGCTTCGCATTCGGGAAGCAATGCCTGATGTAGCGATTACAACAGACATCATTGTTGGATTTCCAGGTGAGACGGATGAGATGTACCGTAATGGCTATGAGTTGATGCGGAAGATCGGTTTTTCCGAAATGCACGTATTCCCTTATTCCAAGCGTACGGGTACACCAGCAGCACGAATGGAAGATCAGGTGGACGAAGAAGTCAAAAATGCACGTGTGCATGAACTGATTGACTTGTCTGAACAGATGCAGCTGGAGTACGCTGAGCAGTTTGTTGGACAGGTACTGGATGTTATTCCCGAAGGGGAAGCCAAAGGCCGCGAGGGAAGTGGCAAGCTGCACGGTTATAGCGACAACTACATTCAACTGGTCTTTGACGGAACGATGGATATGGTCGGTAAAGTGTGCCGAGTCAAAGTGGTTAAAGCCGGCGTCAACGAGAGTCAGGCTACGCTGGTACGTGTGTTGGAAGAGAATCTTAAGTCCGCCGCGATGTGATCGAGGCGTCAGAAACAAGGATTTCATTTCCTTGGGGAGCTTACCCGGGGAGATGAGGTCCTTCTTTTGCAAAAAATAAGATAAAGATATCGAAGTTGATGGGGGAGAGCACGATGAACAAAAAAGAAATTTCAGCAGGCGGAGTTGTTTATAGAACAGGGGAAGACGGACGTCTTCAAATTCAGCTTATCGTAGATCGTTATGGTAAAACAACTCTCGCCAAGGGCAAAATGGAAGATGGAGAAACAATTGAACAGACGGCACTGCGCGAGATTTTGGAAGAGACAGGTATGGTGGGTCGCATTGTAGAGCCGGTTGATATCATTGCTTACACGTACCAACATGCAGATTTTGGCCCGGTGGACAAGGAAGTTCATTATTATCTCGTTGAAGCCGAGAGTGGTGATCTACAGCCTCAGATTGAAGAAATCAAGGGTGTGGATTGGTATGCTCCGGAAGAAGCATGGTCCTTACAGCAGCAGAGCGGATATGATAATAACGATGATATCTTGCGTGTAGCCCTGAACAAGTTAGGCATTAACGTATAACGCACTATTGTTCGAGTCAGTTAGCCGCGCGCTCTGTGGGTTTGGATAGGCAGATCATCAAGCCACGGGTGACTTCGCCGCGGGGGCGTGGACCGGTGGTTTTTTGTGCCAGATTGGCAAGTAACAGAACGGTAAAGCAAGCAGTGAACTGGTGATGTTAAAAAGGGTCTGGGCATGCGCAATCTGTGCCCCGTTGTCCGCTGACAGCCAAGCCGAAGCTGCATGCAGCTGGCCGATCAGCGGCATAAACAGCAGCGCTCCCGCAATGTTTAATACAACATGGGAGGCTGCGACAAATTTGCCTGCGGATGCTCCGCCCGCGGCAGCAATCACAGCGGTGATGCAGGTCCCCACATTGGACCCGATCACAATGGCGATGCCGATCTCCACAGGCAATACCCCTGTGGCTGCCAGCGTAATCGCCATGCTAATGACAGCTGCGCTGCTGTGAATGAGCGCTGTCAGACAGGCACCTGCCAGGAAGCCCCACCACAAGCTGTCGGCAGAGCGGTCGAGAAACCATTGAAATACGCCCATGCTCCGCAAGGGTAAGGCAATGGATTGCATCACCTGAATGCCTGTCATAACAAGTGCAAATCCCGCAGCTGCGAGGAAGCTGTACTGGATGTTAAACAGAGTCTGACGCGTGCGTTCAGGAGCGGCCAGATTGCGTTCACCAAGAACAACAAACATGGCCCAGCCCGTTAGCGACAGGACGAGTAGCGGAAGGGAAGCACGTCCGATCTGCAGTCCCACCAGCTCCGTCGTCAGGCATGTCCCGATGTTGGTGCCAAGGATGATGCCAAGTGTGCGCCCATAGGTAATTAATCTGGCATTAGCCAGTCCAATGGTGAGTACGGTGACCGCAGTACTGCTCTGTAACAAGGCCGTTGCGCCTGCACTGAAGGCCATGCCTTTCCATGGAGCAGAGGTGGCGCGATTGAGCCAACCTGCCAACATGGGCCCAGCCATGCGCTGCAAGGCCGTTTCCATCAGCTTCATGCCACCAAAAAAGATAATAAGCCCATAGAGTAGGGGCAATATCACATCTCTAAACATAGAAACATCATTCCTTCCGTCCGGTTCCTTAACTCATCCTATGAGTAAGAAGAGACAACCATGACAAGCCTAAAGGAATTCAGAGGGAAGCGACCTAAATTACCCCACCCCAATTCGGAAGATACGGTGATTCGTAACCGGAACGTCACTTAACTGCTGCACCCCAATTCGAAAGATACGGTGATTCGTGCAAGTGTAGTGGAGGGGACGAAATCGAATCTGAAGAAGCGAAGCGTGCGCCTTTGTCTCCGGATTTTCCCTTTAAAAAGGGAATCAAAAAATTCTGGAGACAACAGCGATCAGAAGATCGATTCGTAACCGGAACGTCACCTACGCGCCGCACCAAACCTATCTTTTGAACTATTAAATTAAAGGAAGTGGATCTACCTTGCCATCAGTTACACTCGAACGCAGTCGCAAAAAGCGGCTTGAACATGCACATCCATGGATATTTAACAATGAAATTGCCTCTGTTGACGGAAACCCGGAACCGGGAGATCTGGTCAATGTATTGAATCATCAAGGTCGCTATCTGGCGACAGGTTATTACAATCCTGCATCTCAGATCACTGTAAGGGTTGTAGCGTATCAACCTCTGGAGTCCGAACAGATGGACACCGCGTTTTTTGCAGCGCGTTTCCGCGATTGCTTGCGTCACCGGGAACGTTTTATCCATGATGGAGAGGCATACCGTCTCGTTTACGGAGAAGCTGATTTTCTACCAGGATTGATCGTTGACCGTTTCGGTAGCATCCTCGTTGTACAGTTGCTTACACTTGGCATGGATCGTTGCCGTGAAGCCATCGTACAGGCACTCATTGAAGTAATGCAGCCGGAAGGCATATATGAGCGCAGTGATGTCTCGATTCGTGAACTGGAAGGTTTGGAACAGACCAAAGGTCCGCTGTATGGAGAGTGCCCACGGCATGTCACTGTTACAGAGAATGGGCTACTCATTAAAGTGGATATCGTGGAAGGGCAGAAGACAGGTTACTTCTTCGACCAACGTGAGAATCGTGCAGCCATCGAACCGCTCATGAAGGGTTGGGGCTACAAGAGTGGAATCACACTTCAAACGACTGAGCAGGATGGCACAGAGCAGCTCTTGCCTGTGAATAAAAGCGGTAAGGTAGTTACATACCCATATTGGGATGGTGCCACTGTACTGGAGTGTTTCTCACACACGGGCAGCTTTACGTTGAATGCTTGCAAGTATGGAGCCAAAAAAGTGACTTGTCTTGATATTTCGGAGCATGCCATTGAGAGTGCACGAACAAATGTGGAGCTGAACGGTTTCACTGACCGGGTCGAGTTCGTAGTTGCTGATGCATTCCAGTACTTGCGTGAACAAGTGAAAGGGCTGGATGAACGTACCTCACGTGCACGTGCAGGCGAACAGAAAGTGGATACATCCAAAGCGCTTGCAGCTGGCGGTAAAACATTTGATGTGGTCATCCTTGATCCTCCTGCATTTGCCAAAACGAAATCAGCAGTTAAAGGTGCATGTCGCGGTTATAAAGATATCAATCTGCAAGGAATGAAACTGGTCAATGAGGGTGGATATTTGGTAACAGCCAGCTGTTCGTATCACATGCGTCCAGACCTCTTCCTGGATACGATTGCCGATGCAGCGGAAGATGCAGGCAAAGTGCTTCGTTTGATCGACTGGAAAGCAGCCGGTAAGGATCACCCACAAATTTTGGGCGTGGATGAAGGACATTACCTGAAATTTGCTATTTTCGAAGTGCGCAGTAAAAAGAATTAATCGTATGATTTTCGTTCCAATCAAGTATAGATCAAGTCAAAAGTCCACAGTGTGATAGCTGCGGGCTTTTTGCTGTTTTGCTGTGTTAACGGAGATGATCTCCGGTTTTACCGGATAGTGGCAAACGTATGTTCCGAACCAAGTCAGATATGTTATACTGGGAATTAAAATCTTGTACGTGTGGTTTGGAGGATTAGACATGTCCGTTCGTTTTGTTATTGGCCGGGCAGGCAGCGGAAAAAGCTTGCTGATTACCCGGGAAATTACATCCCTGCTTCAAAAGGAGCCGCAAGGCACACCTTTGATTTTACTCGTTCCCGAACAGAGTTCTTTTCGAACAGAGCAGGTATTGGTGTCTTCTGGAGCAATTAAAGGTACCATGCGTGCAGAAGTGCTCGGCTTTCGCCGTCTAGCCTATCGTGTAATGCAAGAAGCAGGTGGTTCTGCTCGTATTCCGATCGGAGCCGAAGGCAAAAAGATGCTGCTCTACAAGGTCATCCAGCGCCGTAAGGAAGAATTAAAGCTGTTTGGTGCATCCGGCAGCCAGCTGGGTTTTATAGGCGAATTAAATGACTTATATAGTGAATTTAAACGTTATGAAGTTGATCCATCATTGCTGGAAGACGGGCTGTCTGGAGGGAATACCTCATCCACTTCGCCAATTCTGGAGGACAAGTTGCATGACTTGAATCTGATATATCGTGACTATGAACAGGAACTGACCAATTTATATATTGATGATGAAGACACGTTGACCGAGCTGACAGATCGTTTGTCGGAAAGTGCATTGCTGCAGGATGCCCAGATCTGGATTGATGGTTTTCAGGGATTCACACCACAGGAGATGAGTGTGATTGGTCGGCTGATGTTGCAGTCCTCTTCCGTGACGATTGCACTGACATTGGATCGTCCTTATGATCATGGCGCACTGCCTGGAGAACTGGAACTATTTTTTCCTACGGCAAGTGCCTATGCGCGCCTGAAAGGAATGGCTGACGAACTGGGTGTAACGAGCGATATAACCGTGCTAGATTCGGAGATTCCACCGAGATACAAGGATCGTCCGGGACTTGCTCATCTGGAGGCTGGTTTCGACCGACGAATTCGTTGGAAAAGTGAAGGCCTTGATTCCGGAATCCAACTGGTTGCAGCGGAGAACCGACGAGCTGAGATGGAGGGAGCACTGCGTGAGATGCGGCGCTTGGCACAAAACGAAGGTGCGCGTTATCGGGACATGGCGGTACTTGTCCGGCAGTTGGATACCTACGCTGATATAGCTGAACCGTTATTCAGGGATTATGACGTACCCGTCTTTCTCGACCGGAGAAGAAATGAACTTCATCATCCATTATCTGAGTTTATCCGTTCCGCACTGGATATTGTTCGGCGCCACTGGCGTTACGAGGATGTATTTCGCTGTGTCAAAACGGATCTGCTGCTTCCGCGTGATGGTTCCATCACTCGTGAAGATATGGACCAGCTTGAGAATTATGTACTGGCTTGTGGTATTCACGGGTATCGCTGGACTGACGGCAAACCGTGGAAGTATGTACCAAGCCTGTCGCTGGAAGACAACGGTCAGGATGGCCGTAGTCGAGGACGGGATCAGATGCTTTCTTTAATGGAGAGCTGCCGAACGGTCATTACAGATTCCTTGGGTGCTTTTGAGAAACGAATGAAAAAGGCAAAGACAGCCAAAGCCCAGTGCGAGGCACTATACAGACTGCTGGAAGATGCTGAGATCGCATGGAAGCTGGAAAACATGTCTGCTGAAGCTAAGGCACAAGGTGACCCCGAACGGTCGAGAGAACATCGGCAGATGTGGGGAGCTGTGCTAGATTTATTGGATCAGATGGTCGATATGATGGGGAATGAACGGCTGGATATCACGCTGTTTTCCGGGATGATTGAGACCGGATTGACGGAACTGAAGCTGGGTCTGGTACCACCAGCACTTGATCAGGTTTTGATGGGTTCTATGGACCGTACACGCCTTCAGGACATCAAATACGTATTTATCCTTGGCGCCGTTGATGGTGAATTACCCGCCGTACCTCAGGATGATGGCGTATTAACGGAACTGGAGAGAGCGTTACTGACGGAAAGAGGCATGGCGCTTGGACCAGGTGCAACAAGGCAGATGCTGGATGAACGTTTTCTGATCTATACGGCACTTACAGCGGCAAGCAGCCAGTTGTGGCTGAGTTACCCGGTTGCTGATGATGAGGGGAAAGCACTGCTTCCTTCCGAGATTGTCCGCCATGTACGGAAGATGTTTGGTCTACAAGAACAGCCATTGCTCGCTCAACCACCGGTTGCGAACTCGGAAGAAGCGCATTGGTCCTATGTCACCCATCCGGGTCAGAGTCTGTCAACGCTTATTGGACAATTGCGCAAATGGCGCCGCGGAGAAGACATCCCTGAAATGTGGTGGGCGGTCTACAATTGGCATGTATCTCGAGAGACAAGCAGACCTCAGCTGGAACGGTTGATGGGATCAATCTTTTATCGTAATCGGGCATTACCACTACGTACAGCTACCAGTCGCAGACTGTATGGTACAGAGGTGAGGACGAGTGTCTCGCGAATGGAGCGGTTCGTCGCTTGTCCGTTCTCCCATTTTGCTTCGCATGGGCTGCGTCTCAAAGAACGGCAATTGTACCGCCTTCAGGCTCCTGATATCGGACAGCTGTTTCATGCTGCACTAAGCCAGTTGGCTATGCGATTGCGCGAAGAAAATCGTAGTTGGGGCAGTTTGACTCCAGACCAATGTCGTCAGGAAGCCGAGCAAACTGTGGAGCAGATTGCACCACAGCTGCAAGGGGAGATTTTGCTAAGCACCAAGCGATACGGTTATATTTTCCGCAAATTGAAGGACATTGTTAGCCGGGCATCGGTTATTCTTGGTGAACAGTCCAGACGTGGAAGTTTTGAACCGATTGGATTGGAGCTTGATTTTGGACCCGATAAAACACTGCCGCCACTACGTTTTGAACTGGAGAACGGCTGTGTGATGGAGATCGTGGGTCGAATTGACCGTGTAGATGTCGCAGAAGGAGAGAATGGTCTGCTCCTGCGTGTCATTGACTATAAATCAAGCCAGACGGACCTCAAGTTACATGAAGTGTACTATGGTCTGTCATTGCAAATGCTCACCTATCTGGAGGTGCTGCTTAGTGCTGCCGAAGAATGGCTTGGGGAAACGGCGATGCCTGGAGGAACGTTGTATTTCCATGTGCATAACCCGCTGTTGCAATCCGCAAACGGCATGACATCGGAGCAGGCAGGACAAGAACTGCTGAAACGGTTCAAAATGAAAGGTTTGCTGCTGGCGGATCGGGATGCAATCGCTCAAATGGACAACACCCTGGATAAGGGGTATTCAGCGATTATTCCGGTTGCCCTTAAGGCAGATGGCAGCTTTTATAGCAGTGCAGCTGTAGCTACGCCAGAGCAATGGGATACGCTGCTTGCTTCGGTTCGCAGTAATATCCGTGAGATTGGTACCCGGATTACGGATGGGGATGTGGCCATTGAGCCTTATCGTATTCAGCAGGAAGTGGCGTGTACGTTCTGTCCGTATAAGCCTGTTTGTCAGTTTGATGAGAATATAGAAGGAAATGAATACAACCTGTTGTCCAAACCGGGCAAACAGCAAATCTGGGATATGTTATCTCACACCAAGGGAGGGGAAACATCATGACGAATATGCCAAAACCGGAGGGTAGCTTCTGGAGTGATGACCAGTGGAGTGCCATCTCGGAAAGCGGAGAAGACATACTGGTTGCCGCAGCGGCGGGATCAGGCAAGACAGCCGTGCTGGTTGAACGAATTATTCGCAAGATCGCAGATCCCTCCCGAGGATACAGTGTGGATCGTTTACTTGTAGCTACGTTTACCAAAGCGGCCGCCGCCGAGATGAAACAACGGATTCGGGAAGCGTTGGAACGTGCGCTGGAAGAACAGCCTGGAGAAGAGCATCTGCGTAAGCAGCTATCGCTGCTTGGACGGGCATCTATTACAACGCTGCATTCATTCTGTATGGAAGTCATTCGCCGTTATTATCAGCAAATTCCGTTGAACCCGGCTTTCCGTATCCTGAATGAAAATGAAGCGGAAATCATGCGGCAGGAACTGCTTGAAGAACTATTTGAGGAAAAGTATGGCGAAGAAGATGAAGGGAGTACATTCCGCGAATTAGTAGACTGGTTCAGTGGAGAACGAAACGATGATGCGATGCATCGACTGGTGCAACGTTTGTATGATTTCTCCCGCAGTCATTCCTGGCCGGATCATTGGCTCTCGGAGATGGCATCTGCTTTTCAGGTGGAAAGTGTAGAGGCACTTGGACATTCAGCATGGGTTCAGAGTATTTTGCGTGATGCGGCTCTTGCTTTAAGTGGTGCAGCAGGATTGCTCCGTCAAGGCATTCATATTTCCATGCAGCCTGAAGGTCCGGCACCTTATGCAGATACGTTAAAAGAAGACCTGGTGATGGTAGAAGAACTGTTGTCTGCGGCCCAGGTTATGCCATGGGAAAGGTTGCCTGAAGTGTTTCAACCCGCTACATTTGGCAAATTGAAACCTTGCAAGAAAGATCAGACGGACCCTGCTTTACAAGATCAGGTGAAGGAACTCCGTGAGGCTGCGAAAAAGGCAGTTACCGACCTGAAAGGTTCATTGTTCGGGAGAAGTGCGTTTGCGTTCTGGCAGGAGTTGGAGCAAGCGGCACCACTCATGCAGGAGTTGTCGAGGTTGGTTAGTACATTTGGAGAACGTTATCGACAGGCCAAACAGGAACGTGGGCAAGTTGACTTCAGTGATCTGGAGCATTACTGTCTTCACATTTTGCGACATGAGGATTCAACGCCTGAACTGTCGATGCCTTCCGATGCGGCTATGGAGTACCGTTCGCGATTCGATGAAGTGTTGCTTGATGAATATCAGGATACCAATACGGTTCAGGAAGATATCGTGAAACTGATCTCCAGAGAAAACCCGGGTAACCGATTCATGGTCGGTGATGTCAAACAGAGTATCTACCGTTTCCGGTTGGCTGAGCCAGGTCTGTTTATGAACAAGTATCGCCAATATGGAGCGAGCACAAATGAGGACGGAATGGTGGAAGAACGTCTGCATCGTACAGGTCAACGTATTGATCTTGCGCGGAATTTTCGTAGTCGAGCAGAAGTCGTGCATTCGGTCAATATGATATTCCGGCAACTCATGAACGAAGGTGTGGCAGAGATTGCTTACGATGAACGAGCTCAACTGGCATATGGGGCTACCTTCCCGTCAGAAACACTTGGTGATGAGGCGTATACACCTGAACTCATGCTGATCGATCGTCAGGGTGGTGGTCCTGATCTGACAGAGAGTACGGATGAGAATGGGGATGCATCGGTCTCCGCAGAACTGGAGAGTGCCGAACTTGAAACAGCCCAGTTGGAAGCGAGGGCAATCGCAAGGCGTATTCGGGAGATGGTTGGAGACACGGACAAACCTGCCCTTCATGTATATGACAAAGCTCTGCAAACGATGCGCCCGGCACGTTACGGTGACATGGTCATCTTGTTGCGTTCAACATTGATGTGGGCTCCGCTCATGATTGAGGAGTTCAGACAGCAGGGAATTCCTGCTGGAGGAGAACAGAGCAAGGGTTATTTTCAGGCTACAGAAGTGGAAATCATGATGTCTCTGCTTCAGCTTGTTGATAATCCAAGGCAGGATATTCCGCTTGCTTCCGTGCTTCGTTCCCCGATTGTTGGACTGGATGAAGAGGAACTGGCACAGATTCGGCTTGGTGACAAAAGACAGTCATTCTATGATGCGGTTATATCGGCTGCGGGAGATTGGAGCGATTCCTCCACTAATGCTGTACAACAATCCCGGCAGGATAATCATCCTGATTCCAATATGGTCCAGTTGCAGTGGCCGGAAGCCTGGGCAGAGATGGAACAGGGACAGCGGGAGACAGCAGCTTCAGTCGAGGCAGAGATCCTGGATGATGTCTATGAATCCGATGTGCATACATTGCATACAGATGGAATGCAAGATGCTGGTGTTGCGGGACATGCAAGTGAGGATTTGGGCATAACGGAGATCTCAGGCTCGGAATTACAGCAAAAGTTAATTCGTTTTATGCGTCAATTGGAGCAGTGGAGACTTGAGGCAAGGCAAGGCAGTCTAAGTGAACTGATCTGGCGTATGTATCGGGAAACCGGTTATTTGGACTGGGTTGGTGGTCTTCCAGGAGGGCTGCAACGTCAAAGTAATCTTAAGGCATTGTACGACCGCGCACGACAATATGAGGAATCAACTGCGAATCGCGGCTTGTTCCGTTTCCTGACCTATGTTTCCAGACTGCGGGAAAACGGGGGAGACCTCGGAACTGTAGCAAGTAGCTCTGGTGAGCAGGACAACGCCGTACGTATCATGACGATTCACCGGAGTAAGGGTTTGGAGTTTCCAATTGTCTTTGTCGGTGGCATATCCAAGATGTTTAATCAGCAGGACTTGAACGCACCGTTTCTAATGCATAAGGAACTGGGATTTGGTCCGAGGTTTGTGGATCGTGAGAATCGGGTTGCCTATCCTACATTAGCCAATCTGGCGATTCGTCGTCGTGCGCAATTTGAACTGCTTGCTGAAGAGATGCGTGTGTTGTATGTTGCGTTGACCCGTTCCAAAGAGAAAATGATTTTGCTGGGTACTGTAAAAGATGCCGCGAAAAAAGCGCTCGCGTGGTCTCAGGTCAAGGATAGCCCTGAATTGGCATTGCCAGACTATCTGCTTGCTGCTGGACGGAGTTACCTGGACTGGATTGGACCATCCCTGATGAGACATCCAGATGCGGCTGTGCTGCGTGAACTTGCTGGAAGCAATGATTCGTTCTCAGCTTGTCTTGCAGATGATCAATCACGATGGGCGATCTCTATTATTTCCGCCGATCAGGTATCCCGTGACCATGTGGTAGATCTGACACTCGGAGAAGAAGACGGGATAAATGAGGTACGGAAAGAACGAATTGCTGCACTAAAAGCCGTCCAACCCGTGAAGTTGGTTACATCTTCAACTGTAGAAGAGCTGACGAAGAGTGCACAAGATACGGCTAACCAAAACATTGGAGATGAAGGTGCAGACATAGTAGCTCTTCAACAAGAGGAGACACGGCTGATCAACGAGGTTGATCAACGACTTTCATGGACGTACCCCTATGAAGCAGCAACTCAAGTAGCAGCCAGTACATCTGTCACGGAGTTGAAAACGTTACTTGCGATGCAGGATATCCAGTCCGTAGAGGTGATGGAGGAACTGGGAGAACAGTCCGAGAAATTATTGGCTCACAACAACCCAGAAATCAATTACACCAAAGATGAAGCAGGCCATGTACTACGTGGCGTATCCGATGAATCTAACGAGCGTGAGACTGGATCATGGACAGATTCAAACGGTACGGTGAACCTTCAGGATGCGGGATCTGCAGGTACGTCTTTCAAACTGCACCTGCGTCGTCCCAAATTCATGGAGGCAACGCAGTTGACAGGGGCAGAACGGGGGAACGTGTATCATACGTTGATGCAGCATCTTCCTATAGATGGATCATCTGTTGATTCACAACTTATTGAACAGACAATTGAGCGATTGATTAAGCTTCAGATTTTGCTGCCCCATCATGCTGCGGCTATCGAACCTGAAGAACTGGCCGGATTTTTCAATACAGAACCAGGGAAAGAATTATTGCGTGCAGCGTGGGTGAAACGGGAGATTCCGTTTGTGTATGGACTTCCGGCACATCAGTCTCCTGTGGAATGGCTACATGAACGGGCGGCGAACTCAGATATGCAGATAATAAATGAAGATAGCAAAATGCAGGCAACGATTGAAAATGAAACCGTGCTTGTACAGGGGATTATCGATTGTCTGTATGAGGTGGACGGCGAGCTTGTCTTGCTTGATTACAAGACGGATCGGGTATTGGAGCATCGTGGTGGTTTGGATGAACTCACCAAAAATTATCGCTTCCAGCTAGATCTGTATGGACGGGCCATTGAAGATATATTGGGTCGGAAAGTTGACCGGAAATGGCTGTACTTTTTTGATGGTGGACATGCAGTGAAATTGTAAAAGATCGGAATTTAAAACCATGGATTTCATATGGGAGAGGGGTGGAACGGACGATGCGTATTTTGCATACAGGGGACTGGCATTTGGGAAAAACGCTGGAAGGACGAAGCCGACTGCGTGAACAGGAAGATTTCGTTGATGAACTCGTCAGGGTCGCTGATGAGCAACAGGCAGATGCCATATTGATGGCCGGAGATGTGTATGATTCGGTTAATCCTCCCGCAGCGGCGGAACAACTTTTTTATGAAGCTGCAGCACGTCTGACGGAGCATGGAAGACCTCTTGTGGTGATTGCAGGGAATCATGATCAGCCAGAACGTGTAGCTTCTGTAACTCCACTTGTGAACAGACAGGGCATTACACTCGTAGGGATGCCTACTTCAGAAGCGGTAACCATCCATGCAAAGCGAACCGGAGAAATTGCACAGATTGCCGCATTACCTTATCCTTCTGAAGCCAGATTGAATGAACTGCTGACAACAGATGGGGACGAAAATGTGCTTCGTCAGGCATACAGTCACCGGGTGGGCATGTTAATGCAGCGTCTGGCAGCTTCTTTTCGCCCGGATACCGTGAACTTGGCCATGAGCCATATCTATGTGCTCGGCGGACTTGAGAGTGATTCGGAACGTCCGATTCAGATCGGTGGGGCCTACACGGTGGACCCATCATCTTTATCGACTGGTGCGCAATACACGGCGCTTGGGCATCTTCATCGTGCACAGGCTGTCAAAGGAGACGGTGTGATTCGATATAGCGGTTCTCCTCTCGCCTACAGCTTCTCGGAAGCAGGGCAGAGCAAGTCTGTCACGATGGTTGATCTGGCGCCGGGTGGAGCAGCACAGGTAGAAGAAGTTTTGTTAACGTCCGGGCGTCCGCTTGTACGTTGGCAGGCCCGTGGTGGTCTGGCAGAAGTATATCGCTGGCTGGATGAGGGGCGTGATCCACAGGCTTTTATCGACATGGAAGTGTGGCTGGATGAGGCAATGTCCCTGAAGGAGATTCAGCAGCTGCGAAAATCACATGAAGGTATCATTCACATACGCCCCGTGTATCCCGAGATGGCTGCAGCAGGACTTTTGGAGCAACGATCCGAGCTACCTGTACATGAACTGTTCCGTAAATTCTATCAGCGTCAGACCGGTGGTGCACAGCCGGAAGACAGCCTAGTACAGCTTTTCCTGGAACTTGTGGATGAAGACGAGCCGGGTGTGCGTGAGGAGGTCGAGGAAAGATGAAGCCAATTCTATTAAAAGTTGCCGGACTGCAAAGTTATCGGGAGATGCAGGAGATTGATTTTACCGTGCTGACGGAGACGGGACTATTCGGTATTTTCGGTCCAACGGGTAGTGGTAAATCTTCCTTGCTCGATGCCATCACACTCGCCATGTACGGAAAAGTGGAACGCGCGGTGAACGGGACGCAAGGCATTATGAATCATGCAGAGGATTCGTTGTCGGTTGCTTTTACATTTGAACTGATGTCGGCGGAAGGCACTCGAAGGTTCCGGGTAGAGCGACGTTTCAAACGAAATAATGAAGTTTCGGTGAGTAACACGATCAGCAAATTCATAGAGACGGTTAATGGCGAAGAACAGGTACTTGCCGACAAATTGGCAGATGTGAATCGCTGCGTTGAAGATGTGATCGGTTTGAAGATGGATGATTTTACACGGGCAGTGGTGCTTCCGCAAGGGAAGTTTGCCGAGTTTTTGTCACTCAAAGGCAGTGAACGTCGTCAGATGCTGCAACGATTGTTCCATCTGGAGAAGTATGGGGATCAGCTGGCCATCAAATTAAGTCGGCGGGTTAAGGATAATGATATGGTTCACCAATCTCTTGCTGCGGAGCAACAGGGACTTGGGAATGCCAGCAAGGAGACGCTGGAAGAAACGAAACGTCTTCTTCAAAACGCTGTTCAGCAGTCTGAATTGTCCCGCAAAGCGCTGGATGAAGCTGTGAAGGAAGCTGAACAACTGGGCAAAATTCGTGAGTTAAGTAACGAACGGCAGGCCCGGACGGATGAACAGCAGAAGCTGAAAGCACTGGAACCACAGATAGAGGTAGGCGAACAACGGCTGAAACAATCCGTTGCGGCAGATGCAATACTGCCTGCATTGCAGACGATTCGAGATGCCATGGCTACACAGAAGCAGCGGCAGGATACTGCCGAGACAGCTCATCAGCAAGCACTGGAACATGAGCGTCTGGCTGTTCAGGAAGCGGAGAAGGCTGAGACGGCACGCAAGCAAATGACTGAGGAAGAACCGAAACTTCTGCTGCGCCTGGAGCAACTCGAACAAGCAAAAGAGCTGCAACGTGAACGGGACGGACTTCAAGCCGATTGCTCGCGCCTCGCGCAGTTGCTGGAACAGGGGCAGAGCGAACAAACTGCGCTGGGACAGCAGCTTGAGAAAGAAAAGGAACTGCAACAGCGCGGACGCAAACGGCGAGAGGAACTACAGGAGAGCCTCAAGCCAAATGAAGTGAAGTCAGAGGAACGCAGGCAACTTCAAGCTGCGCTAGAACTGAAACATCGTGTGGATACTGCCGCGGAGCAGTTGCAGCAAAATAAGGCTGACATGCAAGCCTATAAGCAATCGGCAGAACAGGGAGCCGACAAGCTGAAGGCGGCGGCTGAGGAAGAAAAACGCCTGAGTGATCAGCGTCAGCATCTGGTAGAACAGGCGTCAGCAGGTCTTGAGGCCTTGCTTGCCTGTGAGCAGGACATTAGCCGCGAACAAAGCCTGCTGGCCCTTGCGGAGGAACGGCTGCGTGGCACGATGCGCGAGCAGGAGCTGCACCGGCTGTCCTCCGCCTTGCGCGCCGAACTGCACGACGGCGAGCCATGCCCGGTGTGCGGCTCGCCGCATCACCCGCTCCCGGCTGCCCCGCCGGGAGAAGGTCCGCACGCAGGCGACGCGGACCTGGAACTGCTGCGCAGCCTGCACGCGGAGCTGCAGGAGCTGCGCTTTGGGCTGCGCCAGCAGCTGCACGAACGTCGCAGCCTGCTGACGCAGCTTGGCGCTGCGGCCGGCGAAGCTCCGGCCGCAGCCGAGGCCGCGCCTGCGGCAGCGGAGCCCGAGCCCGCCGGGTCGCCCGAACACGGGCGCTCCCCGGCAGGCTGGGCATCGCGTGCCGCTGCGCTGCGCGAAGCCGCGCAGGCGCTGGCTACCGCAGCAGCGCCGCTCCAAGCCGAAGCCGCCGCGTTACAGCAGGCGGCTGTGGGCGCGCAGCAGCGCCGCATGGAAGCGGCAGCTGCGCAAGAGGCCGGCCGTGCCGGGCTCACCCAGGCGGAGCGCAAGCTGGCTGAGAGCGAGGCCGCAGCGGCTACTTTGCAGAGCCGCTGGGCCGCAGAACTGCCGGGCATCGCTCAGGAGGAGGCCAAGGCCCTCTATCAGGCGATGCAGGAGCGCGATGCGCGCGCCGAAGACATCAAGGAACGTCTGAACAAAAGCGTGACGTTCCTTGAGGAAAAAGACCAAATCATTCAATCTCTCCAGCAGAAGCTGGTGGAATTGGACAAACAACTGATTCAGTGGCAAACGGAGTGGCAGGGCAATAGCAAACAGCTGGCCGAGAAGGAAGAACGCTTGCGCCAGTGGGTTGGGGAGCAACGGGTAGAAGATCTGATTACTGCGGCTCAGGCTCGTCTGGATGGACTGCGGAAAACAGCTTCGGACTCGGCACAACGCTTCAAAGAAGCGGACACGCTGAAGCAGGAATCAGCCAAGAAAGACGTCATGGCACAGCAGGCAGCCGCCTCGGCCACAGAACATCTGCAACAAGCACAGGAACGGTGGAAGCAATTGCTGGAACAATCTCCATTTGACTCAGATGATGCTGTTGTATCCGCGGCAATTCCTGCACAGGAAGCAGAGCGACTGGCAGGGGAGATCCAGCAGCACCGGGAACGTGAGCGTGAACTGGCATCCCAGTTGCGTGAACTGGAACAAAAGCTGGGTGGTGCTGTCGTATCGGAGGAACAGTGGTTAGCCTGCACCGAACGTTTGCAGCAGGTCCGAATTGAGGACGAGGCTGCCCTTCGTGCCAAAGCACGTGCAGAACGTGATTTGGAGGATGTGGAGCAGCGACATGTTCGCTGGACCGAACTGGAGAACAAGCGGGTGGAGGTAAGCCGTCAAGGCGAACTGCTCAGCAAGCTGCAATCCGCGTTCAGAGGCAATGCTTTTGTTGAGTATATTGCGGAGGAACAACTGATGCAGGTTAGTCATGCGGCATCTCAGCGTCTGCGCTTCCTGACCAAACAGCGTTATTCACTGGAGGTGGATTCCGGTGGTGGTTTTGTGATCTGTGATGATGCCAACGGGGGAGTCAAACGACCGGTATCAACGTTGTCAGGTGGCGAGACATTTTTGACTTCGTTGTCACTGGCCTTGGCACTGTCGGCCCAGATTCAACTGCGAGGTCAGTACCCACTTCAATTCTTCTTCCTGGATGAAGGGTTTGGTACCCTTGACCCTGAACTGTTGGATACCGTCATTACGTCTCTGGAAAAATTGCATGACGATCGATTGGCTGTTGGTGTCATCAGTCACGTGCCTGAACTGCGTGCACGCTTGCCGCGCAAACTTGTGGTGATTCCGGCAGGTGAGGCCGGAAACGGCTCACGTGTGGTCTTGGAGACTCTGTAGAGGGCAATGTGTAAGCAATATAGATCATAGAAGCGCCTCTAATAGTCCAAGCAAAATGAATATTAGAGGTTGTTCAAAAAGTCCGCTTTTGATTACGAATGGTGCCTAGCGGCATCATCAACATCTAATATGGAATTCAGCTGAAATAAGTAGGGGCTTACGAAGGTTGTTTCCTTCGGAAACATTACGGTTGCTCACGTAGTTCTATCTATGCTCCGCTACTCCATTTCTAGCTTTATCCCGTCTTTTTGGTACTGAAAACCGCCCTTTTTAAACATGCACTATTACGTAATATTATTTTTGTGAAAATATTTCTTTTCCTGCTTTTATAACTTAGCGGAGTGAGTTACATCACAGATACAGGTTCATCCCACTGTTATACTACAGTTAAGCCGACAAACTTTATTTAAGTACCCCGGCGGACATCTGATCAGGACGTTTCCTGAATAGATGTCCGCGCAGCAGACTTCCAAGGAAGCCGCTCACGGGGTGCTTCTTTTTTGTGTTTTCTCATCAGTAGTGTCAATTCGCCCAGTTCTGAATACCATGAAAAGGTGATCAAGAGCAGAATCAGGGAGGCGTTGGCAAGTGGAAAAAGTGGAAGCGAAGAAAATATGCAAAGAACACATGCACCGTTATGTATGTGTACAGATGAAAGACGGTATGCACTACGATGGCATTATGGAAAATGTGGATGATGAAATGATCTACCTGGCTGTTCCCGTTGGACCAGAAGCCATGGTGAATCATGCGAACTGGGCTCCAAATGCAATGCCTGGGGCAAACTATCCGATAGGTCATACTCGCGGATTTTATCCAGGTTACGGCTACCCTACGCCTTATCCGTATTATGGTTATGGCCGTAGACGTTTTAACCGACTGGTGCTCCCGTTATTTGCGCTTACAGCGTTAACCCTTTTACCGTATTATTGAAATTAGAAAAAACAGTCATAACTGCAAGTGACACATTCTTATGTACCCTATGGGCATCCTATGAAAATCCTCGAAAATAACTAGCTGAGGATGGATGTTTCATTCATGGTACCGTACAGCATGAATTAGAGAGGTCTTATCACATACAGAGTCTCAGCCTGATGTATCGCAACAGTCTTTGCAATACAACTGGCAACATACCGAATATCTAAAAAGGTCATGCCTGTGCAGAAGCGAACTTCTGTAAGGCATGACCTTTTTTTGAATCTAATTAGTGTAAGGTCGATGATGAACGGATGGCACATAACGTGTATTTAACTACTGAAAGCAGACCTGGCCTGAACGTCCGCAGCAGCAATCGGTGTACTGCATCCTGAATATGCGAGAACGTCCTATGTGCAAGCTTACGATCAAGACACCGAAAAGCTTTAATTCTCTATCCCGATAAAAAGCTTCGCTTCGGGTGGAATCCATGCTGTTCTCTTGCCACGATTGGAGGAGCGGAGCATGATGTGAGCGCTGACGAATCTGAGGCATCTTATTCAAGGCTTTGAAGCGTCCTCAGAATTTTAAGGAATCTGATACACGTTATAACCGAATAAACAGCCGCTTTCAGCATTTTTTTGAGTTATTTCGGGAAATAACGTGCCTGATGTTCCTTATAATTTCAAATTAGCGCCTGAACGCCAAATGAGACGTCCTGTGTTCCTTAGAGAATGGTCAACTACCCATTCGCAAGTATCAGCCAGCACGGACTTCAAAATGCCCTTAACTTAATGCAGATTTCAAATCCTCCAGTAAATCTTCAACATCCTCGATCCCAACGGAGATCCGAATCAAACCATCCGTGATCCCCAATTCTTGCCGACGTTCATAAGGAATGGAGGCATGCGTCATTCGGGCAGGTACAGAGATTAAACTTTCCACCGCGCCTAGACTTTCAGCCAATGTGAAATAACGGACTTTGCTTAACACGTCATCTACTTTTTCAGCACTGCCTACATCAAAGGAAACCATACCGCCATATCCTCTCGCTTGCATGGAAGCAAGCTTGTGCTGCGGATGGTCGGGCAGTCCGGGATAATAAACTTTACTCACTGTTGGATGCTGATTCAGAAATGTCACAAGCTGCTCTGTATTGCGCTCTTGCGCTTCCATCCGCAATCCCAATGTTTTAAGACCTCGCATTAACAGCCAGGAATCCATAGGTCCCAGAACTGCGCCAATTGCATTTTGAATAAAATGCAGATCTTCACCAAGTTGCTCGCTGTTGACAACCGCAAGTCCTGCCACGACATCACTATGACCGCCGATATATTTCGTTGCAGAATGCAGTACAATATCTGCCCCAAGAGCCAGCGGGGTTTGCCAATAAGGGGTACTAAACGTGTTATCCACGATGAACAACAATTCATGTTGTTTCGCCCATTTCCCTACAGCAGCAATATCGGTGACTTTGAGTAACGGATTGGTAGGTGTTTCTACATAGATGGCCTTTGTATTGGATCGCAAAGCCTGCTCCAGTGCTTGTAGTGAGGTGGTATCTACAAAAGTAGACTCGATACCCAGACGATTCAGCACCTTGGTGAAAATGCGATAGGTCCCGCCGTATACGTCATCCGTCAGAATGACGTGATCTCCTGTTTTCAACAGAGACAGTACAGCGTGAATTGCAGCCATGCCCGAACTAAAAGCAAAACCTCGAACGCCATCCTCCAGCTCTTTAATGACTTCTTCCAACGCATGACGGGTAGGGTTGCCTGTACGTGAATACTCGTATCCTTTGTGTACGCCAACTGATTCTTGCTCATACGTGCTTACTTGATAGATCGGTACACTCACTGCTCCAGTGTGTGGATCACCGACAATACCTGCATGAATCAGCTTGGTTTTTGGTCTCATTTCATTGTCCTCCATTATAGATATTTTGGCTTAAATACCGTTCGCTGCTATCCGGGAAAATAACGACGATGTTACTTCCGTGAGCTGCGTGAACGGCTTCGTTTAATGAGGCTTGCATAGCTGCACCTGAGGAACTTCCTACCAGTAAGCCTTCCAACAAGGCCAGATCCTTGACCCGCTCAAAGGCATCTTCATCTGAGATCGTATGAATGGCATCAAAGTAACTCACATCCATAAAAGAAGATAACGTTTCGACCCCTATTCCTTCTGTACGATGTGGTCCCGATGGACCTCCTGCGAGTATCGAACCTTCGGGTTCTACGATACATGTTTTAATTAACGGTTTTTGCTCCTTCAAATAGCGAGATACTCCCATGAAAGTTCCGCCAGACCCGGCTCCGGCGACATATACATCCACCTGCCCGTTCAGATCACGCCAAATCTCAGGACCCAGATGTTCATAATGTGCGAGTGGGTTATCTGCATTGGAGAACTGACCTGGAATATACGAACCCGGTATTTCTTTCGCCAGCGATTCCGCCTTGCGTATGGCACCAGTGATTCCTTCGGATGTGGGTGTGTTGACGACCGTAGCACCAAGGGCTTTCATCATCTGCTGCTTCTCAACACTGAACTTCTGAGGTACGGTGAAAATGACCTTTAAATTCAGGCCTACAGCCGCCATTGCAAGACCAATTCCTGTGTTGCCTGCAGTAGCTTCGATCACCGTTCCACCTGGTTTAACATCTCCTCGTGCCAAGGCCTTCTCCAATAAAAACTTGCCGATCCGGTCTTTCACACTTCCTCCGGGATTCATGAATTCCAGTTTGGCGAACAGGCGGATTCCTTCCGGTAATGGATAACGAGTTAATTCAAGCAGAGGTGTATTACCTATAAGTTCCTGTACATGTTGATAAACGGTCAAATTAACCAATCTCCTTTTGTGTGTCATTAACCATACATATTTGTTTAATTGGGAAAAGTGCGTGATAAAACCATATTTCAATAAAATGGCTTGGTATACATCCAATGTTGTATAGTGTTCGGCTCGATGATAGATGGAGAGTTGACCTGGAATACCTGGTTGTGTGTCTAGAGATTGGACGTGGGTTTTTACTTTTAGTATGATAGAGGGGAATACATACACTGGAATACAAAGGAGGGTATGAACTATGGATTGCTTATTTTGCAAAATTGTAGAGGGCAGCATTCCCTCCAATAAAGTACTGGAGAATGACCATGTTATCGTTTTTCATGACATCCAGCCCGCTGCACCGACACATGTTCTTGTCATTCCGAAGAAACATATTGCTTCCATGAATGAAGTTACTGCAGAAGATCTGCCGTTGATCGGCGAGATTCATCTGGCTGCTCAAGAAGCTGCGAAGCGTCTTGGCGTGGAGGAAACAGGATATCGATTAATCAACAATTGTGGTAAGGATGGAGAACAAACCGTTCATCATCTGCATTACCATTTGTTGGGTGGTACCAGACTTGGCGTGTTGACAAGTCTGTCCGATTCTCACAAATAAACGAGCTAATGGGTACTACTATTGAGGATTTAGTCATATGCATTAAATCCACGAATGTGTGACCAAATGCTTATATAATGAATTCATTTCATAATACCTTTGAGTTATAAAATGGATTCAAATAAGTGATCATTACATTGAGGTTGACACCTTTATTATCTTTCGCCTATAATGTAAGATGATGAACCGTGTTATTGCTCTTGGACGGTCTGGTCGGAGGGAGGGAAAACTGGTGTCTGAAACTAAAGTTCGCAAAAACGAGACTATTGATGCTGCACTTCGTCGTTTTAAACGCTCCATCGCTAAAGATGGCGTATTGGCTGAGGTGAAGAAACGTAAGCATTATGAGAAGCCAAGCGTAAAGCGCAAGAAAAAGTCCGAGGCTGCTCGTAAGAGAAAGTTTTAGGAGGATTTTAATTACATGAATCTTAGCGAACGATTGAACGAAGATATGAAGCAAGCGATGAAGAGTAAGGACAAGTTCAGACTCTCCAACATTCGGTTGATTCGTTCGACGATCAAGAATCTTGAAATAGATTTGAAAAGAGATTTGGATGACAACGAAGTGCTTGATATCCTGAGTCGTGAAATCAAACAGCGCAAAGATGCCCTCCAAGAATTTGACAAAGCGGGCCGTGAAGATCTCGCGGCAAATGCAAAAGCGGAAATTGAAGTACTCATCCAGTACCTTCCCACACAGCTTACCGAAGAAGAAATTAAAGTTATTGTACAGCAGACCATCCAGGAAACCGGTGCTTCTTCGAAAGCCGAGATGGGGAAAGTCATGGCGGCCCTTATGCCGAAAGTTAAAGGCAAAGCGGACGGCAAACTGGTAAATCAAGCAGTTCAACAATTTCTGCAATAAAGCAAATCAATAAACACCTTCTGACTTGTCAGGAGGTGTTTTTTCCATTTATCAGAAGGCATCATGTCCTTGGGATGACGAAATTTCTTTTTAATGGTTAATATATATTATTATGGATTTTTATTCTTGCAATTGATTGAGTTTTCAAATATAATTTTAAGATTTTGAAACGAAATGTTGCATTGCACGTAATAAATACCATAAGCTGGACAGTATAACATTAATGGAAAAGGGGGGACTATTGTGAAGGGAAAGCGCCGGAAGAAGCTTACGGGGCCATTGATGCTCTTAATGCTGCTGACGCTGTTGCTTCCTGTCTGGATTGGATCACCGTCAGCGCATGCAGCTGAGAAGAGTGGTGCCGTATATATTATTCCGGTTGATAAACCAATCGAGCAGGGACTTGGCAAGTTCATGGAACGCGGGTTCAAGCAAGCAGAAGAGATGAATGCTGGCCTGATCGTTCTTGATATCAATACGCCGGGAGGCCGTGTCGACACTGCAGAAGCATTAGGTACCCTAATTAAGGACAGTCCGATTGAGACTGTTGCATTTGTTCGTGGAGATGCTGCTTCAGCAGGGAGTTTTCTGGCTCTGAATGCAGATAAGATCGTAATGTCACCAGGCAGTATGATTGGTGCGGCAGCAATGGTGGACAGTACGGGTAAACATGTTGATGATCCAAAGCTTGTTGCATTCTGGAAAAGCAAAATGCAGGGAGCGGCTGAAATCAGTGGTCGTGATGGCAAGATTGCAGCTGGAATGACGGATGTTAACATCGTTGTTGAAATGCCAGAGATCAATAAAACCAAGCAAAAAGGTGAAATTATTGCTCTCTCGGCTGAAGAAGCGCTGAAAGTTGGTTATGCCGACCACATCAGCAACACACCGGAAGAAGCGGCAGCTTGGGCAGGTTACAGTCAGGATGACGTATTTAAGGTAGAACGAACAACAGCGGAGAATATCTCCTCTTTTCTTACTAATCCGGTTGTGATGACTGTATTATTGTTCCTCGGAATCGCGGGTGTGATCATTGAATTGATTGTTCCTGGTTTTGGAGTTCCTGGTATTGTAGGTATCGTGTGTTTCGTGTTGTATTTCTCGGGTAATTACATTGCGGGATTTGCCGGAGCAGAGACATGGGTGCTATTTACCGTCGGACTCATCATGATGATTCTGGAGATGTTTATTCCGAGCTTTGGTATTCTGGGGATTTTGGGATCAATTGCGCTTGTGGCCGGTGTTGTAAGGGCTGCTTATGATACGAGTGATGCATTTGTATCTCTGGGTATCGCTTTTGGAGCAGCACTGGTAGTCATTGCGATCATCTCAATTATCTTTAAGGATCGAGGGATATGGAATCGCTTCATACTGAGTGATAGCATGTCTGCGGATCGGGGTTATTCATCAGCCACAGAACGTAAAGAGCTGGTTGGTCTGCAAGGAATCAGTCTGACACCACTTCGTCCTTCTGGAACAGCGATGTTTGAAGGGGAACGGATTGACGTTGTGACCGACGGAGATTTTATTCCCATCGATACACCGATTATTGTGATTAAAGCGGAAGGTACCCGGATTGTGGTTCAGCAAGCTTTGCCGGTGTAACTTGCTCTGTTGTCGAAGCGGATTAACGCTTCGGCAATGTACATAACCACGTAGCTGAAGCTGCCAGCGAGGTGGTGCATTCTTTCATTTAGCAGCGGACTCATGAGTGTCTTCTCAAACATTTTTATCAAATTCAAATTGCAAATGGAGGAAATTAAACAATGGACACATCTATGATTACGATTTTGCTCATTGCGGTAGTAGGTATTATCGTATTGAGCGTATTCTTCAGCTTTTTCCCGGTTATGCTCTGGGTTTCAGCGATTGCATCCGGCGTACGCGTAAGTATTATTACACTGGTAGCGATGAGACTGAGACGTGTAACGCCTAGCCGTATCGTTAATCCAATGATTAAAGCAACTAAAGCCGGTCTTAAACTCTCAATGAACCAACTGGAAAGTCACTTCTTGGCCGGTGGTAACGTTGACCGTGTTGTAAACGCTCTGATTGCTGCACAACGTGCCAACATTCCACTCGAATTTGAACGTGCTGCAGCGATTGACCTCGCAGGTCGTGACGTATTACAAGCCGTACAGATGAGTGTTAACCCACGAGTTATCGAAACACCGATTGTCTCTGCGGTTGCCAAAGATGGTATTGAAGTTAAAGTTAGAGCACGGGTTACGGTTCGTGCCAACATTGACCGTCTCGTCGGTGGTGCTGGTGAAGAAACGATCATCGCCCGTGTTGGTGAAGGTATCGTAAGTACGAACGGTTCCTCCAATTCTCACAAAGACGTCCTGGAAAATCCGGATCTGATCTCCCGTACCGTATTGTCCAAAGGTTTGGATGCAGGTACTGCTTTTGAAATCCTGTCCATTGATATTGCGGACGTTGATGTAGGTAAGAACATTGGTGCCTTCTTGCAAACAGAGCAAGCAGAAGCTGACAAACGTATCGCTCAGGCAAAAGCGGAAGAGCGTCGCGCAATGGCCGTAGCCCAAGAGCAAGAGATGAAAGCACGCGTAGTGGAAATGAGAGCACGCGTTGTTGAATCCGAATCCCAAGTACCTTTGGCAATGGCTGAGGCACTTCGTAACGGTAAAATCGGTGTGATGGATTATATGAACCTGAAGAACATTGAAGCGGATACTCAAATGCGTAATACATTGGGAAAACCTGGTGAAGGTTCGAATTCCAACGATCAGGGTGATTCCAAAAACGGAAGATAGGCGGTGAGTGCATATGGGCCTATTTGAATGGATTTTTGATAATCTGTATATTGTGGCCGTCATCGGTTTTGCACTCTTCTCCTTCTTGGGGAAAGCTGCCAAATCGGCTGATCCGAACAAAAAGCGTCCTGCCAACGGGATGCCTACATTTGGAGGCAGTGGTGATTCAGGCCGGGATGAACGTTCAAGAGACAATTCATCTCCGCAGCAGTCTTCCGGACCTACAGACCCCCGCTATGATGAACAGTATGACGATCGGTATGATGACGTGCAATATGAGAATCAGTATGATGAGCCGTCATCGGAGCCTGCTGCATCTTCTCGCCCCGCAACTGACTACAGAAGTGAGGGCACGATGAGTGCGATGGCAAATTCACTTGAGGAACAGATGAGAGGCATGGAAGAACAGCAGCGCTTGATTGAAGAACGCTTGAATCGCATCTCTTCTGCGAATCGGCCAGTTGTGTCTGATTCCAGTTGGGATGAGACCAGCACCGATGAATCGGGAGCGTCTCCACTTCGTCCTGCTGATATTCGTACAGGTGTCCTGTGGGCAGAAGTACTGGGTTCCCCTCGTTCCAAGCAACCGTTTGGTACAAGAGGAAAACTGTAAACAAGTCAATTTATTGGACGGAAATAAAGCCGTCTCTGGTGAGCATAAAGCCGCCGGAGACGGCTTTTTCTGTGTTCTATCCTTTTTTCTCAACATTCGTCCCTAACACGCCCCGGAATTTTCATAAATTCATGAATCTGCGCATAAGTTGAACTGTAGAGGAAGGGGGAAGACCTTCGAATGACCCGGATCAGCCGCAAGCTGCGCAGATGGACCAGTGAAGTGTTGGATCTGCCGCAGGATGTGCTTTATGATATGCCACGGTTAACCCTGATCGGCAGTAAGCAACTGTATATAGAGAATCATCGCGGTGTCATCCATTTTACACCGGATCGTATCGTGTTGGCTCTTTCCCAAGGCCAGTTAGAGATCAAAGGAACTGCCTTGGTGATACGTAACATTTTGCCGGATGAAGTAGCTGTTGAAGGAACAATTCTGGATATTCATATGAATGGAGTGGAGGGGAACGGATGAAGCAGCCCAGTCTGTACAAACTGCGGGGAGTAGTCCGAATCACGGTCACTGGGGGAGACATTGAAACATTAATCAATACGGTGGCAGAGCAGGGACTGGAAGTTTGGGACCTGCGTGCTCACGATGGACGCGTGGCAGAGATGAATATTCTGCTGCCGCATTTTTTCAGGTTGCGTCCTGTATTGAAACGGACAGGCTGCAGGGTGAAAGTAACCCATCGCAGCGGTTTCCCCTTTTTTGCAGCCCGATTATTACGGAGGAAGTTCTTTCTTGGGGGTATGCTGTTTTTTGTGGCAGCTTTGTTTGCGTTGTCGTCCATGGTATGGAGTGTGGAGGTCAAGGGTAACGTCACCATTCCCACCGACGAGGTGCTTGCAGCAGCGAAGAAAGAGGGTATATATCCTTTGCAATGGGGGTTCCGTCTGCAAAGCCAAGACAAGCTCTCCAGGCAGCTTGCACTCGCTCTGCCGGATGTAACCTGGATTGGCGTGAGCAAAGAGGGGACAACCATTACCATTCAGGTCGTAGAATCGGCGCAACCAAAGCGCGAACCATTGCTGAATCCCAGACATCTGATCAGTAAGTCAGATGCTGTGGTCACTCAAATCTATGCGGAGCAGGGACGCCCTGTTGTTCAGAAGGACATGCGTGTTAAAAAGGGTCAGGTATTGATCTCGGGGATTCTCGGGGATGAGGAGAACACCAAAACCATCGTTGCCAAAGGCGAAGTTCGTGGTCTGGTATGGCGTGAGTATCAGGTTGAGGTTCCGCTGGTGCAAAAACATAATACAATGACAGGTGAGAGCAAAGAACGTTTTTACATGGTACTGGGGAATTGGGCGATTCAACTGTGGGGGTACGGAAGTACACCGTTCAGTTCATTTGATACCGAGAGTAATCATAAACCATTGACGTGGCGATCCTTTACACTTCCTATGGGTTGGCTGACAGAGAAAGATCTGGAGACCCGAGAGCATGAGCAACAACAGACGATAGAATGGGCCAGAACGAAAGGATTGGAAGGAGCAAGGAACGATATTATCGCCAAAAACGGCAAAGGAACAAAAATTATAAGTGAAAAAATTTTGCATGAGAAGAAAGAGAATGGTAAAGTTTATATGAAAGTCTTATTTGAAGTAGAAGAAAGCATTGCGGAAGAACTTCCGCTAGTCCATAGTCAAGGAGAATGAGGATATTTGTCAGAGCAAACACGCAGCATACAAATCTCCCTCCAGAGTGCGGGAGAGGGCCAATCTCTTTTTGGACCCCAAGATACTTTTCTTAAACTGATTGAATCCGAGATTCCCGCCCAGATTGCATCCCGTGAAGCGGAGATTGTGATTTTTGGCAACGCACAGCAGGTGGAATCGCTTGAACAATTATTTGATGTGTTACTGCAATTGATACGCAATGGATATGTGTTAACCGAGAGAGATGTGAAGTATGCGATTGAACTTGCCAAGGATATGCGGGCAGACCAGCTATTGGATCTGTTCAAGGGCGAGATTACAACGACATATCGAGGTAAACCAATCCGTGTTAAAACCATTGGACAGAAGCACTATGTAACTACAATTAAAAAACGTGATATTGTATTTGGCATTGGTCCTGCTGGTACGGGTAAAACCTACCTTGCTGTTGTACTGGCTGTTGCCGCAATTAAAGAAGGTAGCGTCAAACGCATTGTACTCACACGGCCTGCTGTTGAAGCGGGAGAGAGTCTTGGATTTTTGCCAGGTGATCTTCAGGAGAAGGTAGACCCGTATCTGAGACCACTGTACGATGCCCTGTATGACGTTATGGGACAGGAACAGACCGCTAAGGCACTGGAGCGAGGGTTAATCGAAATCGCGCCACTCGCTTACATGCGGGGGCGTACGCTGGATGACTCCTTCATCATTCTGGATGAAGCACAGAACACAACGCCGGAACAGATGAAGATGTTTCTGACCCGTCTTGGTTTTGGCTCCAAAATGGTCATCACCGGAGACGTGACGCAGATTGATTTACCGCGTGGTAAGAAATCCGGGCTTGTGGAAGCGAATGCGATCTTGAACGAAGTTAACGAGATTGGATTTGTCTATTTTGCCGAGCAAGATGTTGTACGGCATTCCCTTGTCCAGAAAATTATCGTGGCTTACAACCACGCCGCAGAAAATCAAGCATAGAAAGGGATTGTCTAAAGTGACCTCGAAGGAACCGTCAAAAGGCAAATCTTTTCAGAATAAGGCTACAGGATGGAAGTATAGCGTGTGGGCACGCTATCTTCTGTTTTTGTTTCTGGTGATTCTTTTCTACGTCAGTCTGGCTTCCAAACTGCTCCCTGAGCGCTATGATATTCAGGAAGGGACACGGAGTGAAGTGGACATTGCTGCGCCCATGCAGATTCCGAATAATAAGGCCACACTCAAAGCACAGGAAGAAGCTGCTGAACGGGTACAGCCGATATTTCAGATTGTCCAGTTGCGAAACGAAAATTTGATGACTACCCTGCTTGATCGTGTAGATCGATTAAATCAGGATGATCAGATTTCAAGTCAGGATAAGATTGATATTTATCGGGATGAAATTCCACAGCGCCAGAAGGATTTTGTGACCAACTATATCAATAATAATCGGAAAGCCGGTACATACTCCGAGACTCTTTTGGAAGAAATCAGAAATGTGGTACAGGAGCAAAGCTACCGTATTCCCGAAGAAACTTACATCAAAATCTCGCGTCTGACATCGGATGATATCCAGGAGATGAAGCCGGTTGCGAGGGATATTGTTGCCCGGTTAATGACGGATCAGATCAGCGATGCAACCACTGCTCGTGCCAAAGTAGCCGAGATGGTGAGTGTCAGCTCTCTTGGTAAGCGTACGCAACGTGAGGTCGTGCAAGAGCTTGCTCGCCTTGTGGTGACCGCGAACCGCTTCTACGATGAAGAGGGAACTAAGGAAGCCAAAGTACAGGCGCGTGAGAACACGCAAACCGTCTTTATCAAGCAAGGGGACACATTAGTTGCCAAGGGTGAGATGATCACCCCGGAGATGTATACTTTGCTGGGTGAGAATGATTTGCTGAAAAATGAAGTGAACTACTGGCCGCAGCTTGGACTTCTTATGTTTTCCTGCCTGTTGTCAGCAGCCATTCTGATGTATATTCAGCAAGGCAGCGGAACACATTTTAAGTATAATAATGCCCAGCTGTTGATGCTTGTTCTCATTTTTATTATTACGATTGTGGTTATGCATGTGACGGCGATTATCCAGACCAATGAGAGGTCATATGTTGGCTTCCTTGCACCTGTTGCGGTAGGAGCGATGTTAATTGCCTTGTTACTGGATACCTCGCTTGCCTTTGTATGTTCGATTTTGATCGGTATGTTGTCCAGCATCATTTTGAATACCCATCAGGGTCAGCTTTTTGACTTCGAATTAGGTTTCTTCGCTGTATTGGTTTCATTTGTTGCGATCTTCGCAACTCATAAGGCTAGCCAGCGATCAACGATCCTGAAAGGGGCCATTATGGTCTGTCTGTTCGGGTCCATAGCCGTCTTCACCTTGGCTTTGATTGACTCGGGCGATTGGAATCGAACCACGACACTGTACGGTGTTGGATTTGCATTTGCGGGTGGCGTATTAACTGCCATACTGGTCATTGGGCTGATGCCATTTTTTGAAACTTCATTTGGCATCTTGTCAGCGCTCAAACTGGTGGAACTGTCTAATCCGAACCATCCGCTTCTTCGTAAGTTGCTGACGGAGACACCGGGTACCTATCATCACAGCGTTATGGTAGGGAATCTGTCCGAAGCAGCAGCAGAAGCCATAGGAGCTAACGGATTGCTATGCCGAGTCGGTTCGTATTATCATGATATTGGCAAGACGAAGCGCCCGATCTATTTTATTGAAAATCAGAACAATATGGAGAATCCACATGATTCAATTGATCCGAAACTGAGCAAATCCATTATCGTTGCCCATGCGCGCGATGGGGTGGAAATGCAGAAGGATTATAAGCTGCCCAGACCTATTCGGGATATTGCGGAACAGCATCACGGCACGACATTTCTCCACTATTTCTATCACAAAGCACTGCGCCAGGCGGAAGAAGCAGGTGTTGAGCCTGATTTCACGGAAGAAGATTTCCGTTACCCTGGGCCGAAGGCTCAGTCCAAGGAATCGGCTATTGTTGGCATTGCTGATAGTGTAGAGGCTGCTGTGAGATCTTTGCGCAAACCGACAGTGGAGCAAGTGGAGTCCATGATTGAGAAGATTATTAAAGGACGATTGGATGATCATCAATTCAATGATTGTGACCTTACGATGCGTGAACTGGATATCGTCGCCAGAACATTGAAGGAAACGGTGATGGGTATCTTCCACTCCAGGATAGAATATCCGGAGGAGATCAAGAAACCAAAGCCGACTTCACCCGAAGCAGGCTAATTCAATAATAGTTCGTGTTCAAAAAGGTTGGTTTTCAGTACCGAGAAGATGGGATGAAGCTAGAAATGTTTTTTTTGAACAACCTCTAATATGAGCAGACAGGAGTTATGAAAGAATGAGTCTTAACCTGGCATGGAATAATGAACAACAGGATAAAGAAATTACAGACCCGATGATTGCAATGCTGGAACAATTGCTGAATCTCGCAGGAGAAGCGGAAGGTGTGGCAGACGGGGAAGTGGCTCTGACTTTTGTGAATGATGAGCAGATTCATGAGTTGAACCGTGATTATCGCGGCATTGACCGTCCTACGGATGTACTGTCTTTTGCGATGAACGAAACGGTGGATGAAGAACTAGATATTATCTATGAGCTGGACGAAGATGAAGAAATGGAAGAAATGCCGGATGTTCTTGGAGACATCATCATTTCCGTACCACGGACCATCCTGCAAAGTGAAGAGTATGGACACTCATTTGAACGTGAACTTGGTTTTCTGTTTGTCCATGGTTTCTTGCACCTGCTCGGATACGACCATCAGGATGAAGCGAGTGAGGCTGAAATGATGGGCAAACAAGAAGCGGTATTGGCCCAGGCCGGGTTGACACGATAATGAAAAGACGCTCCTGGGGTCTGGTATTCCGCAATGCTGCGGAAGGAATCGCATATGGGTTGCGGACTCAGCGTAATGTGAGAGTTCACACGGGAGTGGCTATTTTGATGTGTGTAGCCGGCTTTTTTTTCAGAATCTCAAGAACGGATTGGATGTTTGTGCTGACCGCTGTCTTTTTGGTCCTGGTGACTGAATTGATGAACACGGCTGTAGAGGCAGCGGTTGACTTGGCACACCCCCATATCCATCCGCTGGCAAAAGCGGCAAAGGATACCGCGGCCGGGGCAGTTCTGCTGGCTGCGGTATTCGCCGTCATCATCGGTTGTATCGTTTTCATTAAGCCGGTGATGAGCTGGCTGGGTTTGTACTGATTTTGTATTAACTTTGATTCGTTTTGTGATTTTAATACTACACAAATTTGTGAAGTTAGACCGTTTTTAAGTTGAACTTGTTGACATTACACGATAACGAAGAGGACAGAAATAAACCTGTAGAAGCGAAGCGTTCGCCTTTATCCCCGGATTTTCACGTTGAAAAAGTGAATCAAAAAATCTGGGGGTAACAGCGATCGAAGGGTTATTCTGGACTCGGAGTGGCTAGTGTAAAATTGGCTTTGGTTGAACTTAATTCGTAGGTACTAACTTTATATTGCACCCTAAGGGAGAGATTATTAATGGATAACGGTTTGTTAATGCAAGAAGCAATTAAGGCACGTACGAAGGCGTATACGCCTTACTCCCATTTTGGTGTTGGCGCGGCTTTGCTTGACAGTGAAGGTCATGTGCATCATGGTTGTAATATTGAGAATGCTGCGTATACACCAGGTAACTGTGCTGAGCGTACAGCGATGTTTAGTGCCATTGCAGGTGGGCAGAAGCCTCGCAGCTTCACAGCGATTGCCATTGTGGGAGACACGGATGGTCCGATTGCTCCATGTGGCGTATGTCGTCAGGTCATGTACGAACTGTGTGAACCCGATATGAAAGTCATCTTGGGGAATTTGAAAGGTGATCTGCAAGAGACCACCGTTGCTGAACTGTTACCTTGGGCTTTTGGGCCTTCTGATCTGAATTCTGCCAAAAAATAAACCAATACATTCCAGGCCTAGGCGCCTGAGGAGGAACATATGAAAAAACAAAAATTCAAATCCGGTTTTGTAGCCATTATCGGACGTCCAAACGTTGGTAAATCCACTTTGATGAACCAAGTCATCGGACAGAAAATTGCAATTATGTCGGACAAGCCGCAAACAACCCGTAATAAAATTCACGGTGTATATACATCGGACAATCAACAGATCGTTTTTCTGGATACACCAGGGATTCATAAACGTCAGTCCAAATTAGGCGATTATATGAACCAGACCGCTTTGAACACACTGAGTGAAGTAGAAGCAGCCTTATTCTTGATTGATGCTTCCGAAGGAATGGGCGGTGGTGACCGCTATATTGCGGAACAGCTGAAAAATATCCGTACGCCTGTCATTCTCGTTATGAACAAAATTGACAAAATTGAGCCGGAAGCGCTGTTACCACTTATTGAAGAGTATCGCAAATTACACGATTTCGCTGAAATTGTGCCTGTGTCTGCCAAGCATGGCAATAATGTCAGCACATTACTGGAACAGCTCGGCAAGTATCTGCCTGAAGGTCCACAGTACTATCCTGACGACCAGGTTACTGACCATCCGGAGCAGTTTGTATGTGCCGAGTTGATTCGTGAGAAAATTCTGCAAATGACTCGTGAAGAAGTGCCTCACTCCATTGCTGTAACGATCGAAGATATGAAAGTGCAAGATAACGGTGTCGTTTATATCTCAGCTGTCATATTTGTGGAACGGGATTCGCAAAAAGGGATCATTATCGGCAAGCAAGGTGCCCTTCTGAAAGAAGTGGGTAAACGAGCTCGACATGACATTCAAAACTTGCTTGGCTCCAAAATTTTCATGGATCTGTGGGTCAAAGTGAAAAAGGACTGGAGAAATCAGGATCGAGTTCTGCGTGATCTTGGCTTCGGGCGCGACTGATCATCCGAGTTGTATCCAGTAATTGCAACACATAGTTTACCTTGCAAGACTCCATCCTATTTGGTAGATGCAGACGTCATTTCCGAAGAGAGGATGAAATTCCGATGCGAGATTTTTCGTGGAAGGTTTTTGCGATGACGGGGGACGTGGAGTCCTATTTGTTATATACCGAGGCGTGTAACTCGTTAGGACAGGAGTCGGATAATGCAAGGGAAGTGATTGAAGATGAAGAAGCCGAAGGATAACTGGCTGATTCGGGAATGGTTAGGTGACGAGGCATGCTATACAGGGTGGAAGGCATTGTCATCCGCAGCATGGACTACGGCGAAGGGAACAAAATCATTACACTTTGCACCGAAAGCGGCGGGAAAGTAGGGGTACTCGTCCGCGGTGCCAAAAAGCCCAAGAGCCGACATGCTGCACTGGTGCAGCCGTTTACGTTTGGTCAATATGTTTATTTTCGCAATACGGGTCTAGGTACACTGAATGCTGGAGAAATCGTTGAATCCTATCATGAGTTGCGTGAAGATCTGGTCAAGGCCTCTTATGCCTCTTATGCGTGTGAACTATTGGATCGGGTGCTTCAGGATGAGGAAACAGGTACATTTTGGTTCAAACAGTTAAAGGCGTGTTTGCAGGCGTTGAAGGAAGAGAAAGATCCGGTTGTTATTATAAGTCTGTACGAAATGAAAATATTACAGGCATCCGGATATGGTCCACAGTTCGATGAGTGCATCTCCTGCAACCAGGAGCGACCAGATGAGCAGTTGTTTATAAGTCCCAGACTTGGTGGCGTCTTGTGTCGAGCATGCAAACATTTCGATCCTCCAGCGATGTCAGTTAGTCCAAAGGCTCTGAAGTTGTTGCGTTTGTTCGCACAGTTGGATCTGCAGCGCTTGGGGAATATATCAGTGAGTGAATCTACCCGTGATGAGATCAAAAAGTTGATGCGTGCCTTTATGGATCATCAGCTTGGTCTGAATCTTAAATCCCGTTCTTTCCTCGATCAGATGGAGAAGTACGGGATTTGAGGCGTTTTGGTGGAAGTGAAACTATATCTTGACTTCATACTAGATTTTATATATTATGAAATATAATTTCTCTTTATGAGACATGCATTGAACGAGAAAGTAAAAGACTGGATTTATTACATTTATGGAGACAAGTCGTTGTATAACACTTGGGAATCATGAATGAGCGAGTCGGGGATGGTGGGAGCCTGGCTGAATCGGTTTTTGAAACGGCACTCGGGAGCATGAATGGACACGGAAAAGTGGGCTGGAACGAACAGGATCATCTTGTTTGATCTAAGCCAAGTAGGGTGGAACCGCGGGAATAGCTCTCGTCCCTACGTCTGTACAACAGGCGTAGGACGGGGGCTATTTATTGTTGTCTTCACCGTCCTAAGCTTGCTAACAAACCATTGAAAAGGAGCATGATTATGAATTTTCAGCAGATGATTCTAACGCTGCAACAATTCTGGGCCGAGCATAACTGTATTATTGTCCAGCCATACGATACGGAAAAAGGGGCAGGTACGATGAACCCGATGACCTTTTTACGCTCGCTTGGACCCGAACCTTGGAAAGTGGCCTATGTGGAGCCTTCCCGTCGTCCTTCGGACGGACGTTATGGTGAGAACCCTAACCGGCTGTACCAGCATCATCAGTTCCAGGTCATCATCAAGCCTTCTCCGGACAATATTCAGGAAATTTACCTGGAAAGTCTGAAACGTCTTGGCATTGATCCGCTCAAACATGATATTCGGTTTGTTGAAGATAACTGGGAGAATCCTTCCCTTGGTTGTGCAGGTCTTGGTTGGGAAGTATGGTTGGACGGAATGGAAATTACACAATTTACGTATTTCCAACAGGTCGGTGGGATCGAGACAAATCCGGTAGCTGTTGAAATTACGTATGGTATGGAGCGTTTGGCTTCTTACATTCAAGATAAAGAGAATGTGTTTGATCTGGAATGGGTGGAAGGTATCACTTATGGTGATGTATTCCGTCAGCCAGAATTCGAACACTCTAAATATACGTTTGAAGTATCTGATGTCAAAATGCTGTTTACACTCTTCAACATGCATGAAGAAGAAGCAAACAAGGCCATGGCGCAGCATCTGGTATTCCCGGCATATGACTATGTGCTGAAATGTTCCCACACGTTCAACCTGTTGGATGCACGTGGAGCCATCAGTGTAACGGAACGTACGGGTTACATCACACGTGTTCGTAATCTGGCTCGCCAAGTCGCTGCAACATATATGGAAGAGCGTGAGAAGCTAGGCTTCCCGCTGATCAAGAAAGGGGGAGCCGAGCATGTCTAAGGATCTATTGTTCGAAATCGGGTTGGAAGAAGTACCTGCACGCTTTATGCGCACAGCAATCGCACAGCTGCAAGAGCGTGTCGTGAAATGGCTTGACGCATCCCGCATTGCTTATGGTGAAGTGAATGCATATGCTACACCGCGCCGTCTGGCTGTTTTGATTCACAATGTGGCTGAAAAGCAGGAAGATATCGAGGAAGAAGTGAAAGGTCCTTCACGCAAAATTGCCCTGGACGACAGTGGCAATTGGAGCAAGGCTGCACTCGGATTCGCCCGCAGTCAAGGTGTTGAACCGGACCAGTTCACGTTCAAGGAACTGAACGGTGTCGAATATATCTATGCAACGAAGAGCAGCAAAGGTGTGGAGACGGCTTCTGTAGTTGGCGAAGGATTACTTTCTGTATTACATGCCATGACGTTCCCAAAATTCATGCGTTGGGCTTCCTATGATTTCAAATTTGTACGTCCAATCCGCTGGATTGTGGCTATGCTCGGCAGTGAGGTTATCGATCTGGAAGTGACAGGTATTAAGTCGGGTAATGTAACTCGCGGACATCGTTTCCTCGGTAAGGAGGCTGTGATCTCCACTCCGTCTTCATACGTGGAAGTGTTGCGTTCCGAACATGTCATTGCTGATATCCAGGAACGTGAACAGATGATTGTATCCCAGATTCAGGCACTGGCTGCGGAGAAAAAATGGGATATCGCGATTAAGGAAGACTTGCTGGAGGAAGTTCTGTTCCTGGTGGAAACACCTACCGTATTGTTCGGGACATTTGACTCCTCATTCTTGAATATTCCACAAGAAGTATTGATTACTTCCATGCGTGAGCATCAGCGTTATTTCCCTGTACTGGACAATGAAGGACAATTGTTGCCATTCTTCGTGACGGTACGTAACGGTGGAAGTGATTCACTGGACGTTATTGCCAAAGGGAATGAAAAAGTTCTGCGTGCACGTCTGTCTGATGCCAAGTTCTTCTATGAGGAAGATCAGAAGCTACAGATTAAGGATGCATTGTCGAAGCTGGAAAGTATCGTCTTCCAGGAAGAATTGGGAACGGTTGGAGATAAAGTGCGTCGTATTCGCAAGATTGCCGATGGACTTGCTACCAAACTGCAAGTATCCGGTGATGTTGCTGAATCCGTTAGCCGCTCAGCAGATATCTGCAAATTCGATCTGGTGACACTGATGGTGGGAGAATTCCCGGAACTGCAAGGTGTGATGGGTGAGGATTACGCTCGTAAAGCTGGCGAAAAAGAAGAAGTGGCCAAAGCGGTATTTGAACACTATCAGCCACGTTTCGCTGGAGATCAATCCCCTGCTTCTCTTGTTGGTGCCATTGTGAGTGCTGCGGACAAAATGGATACAATCGTGGGTTGTTTCTCCATCAACATTATTCCAACGGGTTCTCAAGATCCGTATGCGCTGCGCCGTCAGGCTGCAGGTATTGTACAGATTTTGCTGGATCACAAGCTTCCGCTGACATTGTCAGACGTGTTCGGAGTAGCACTTCAAGTGCATGCCCAGATGAACCTGTTGAAACGTGCAGATGAAGAGGTTCGTAAAGATCTGCAAGACTTCTTTGGTCTTCGTGTGAAAAAATTGTTGTCCGAAACAGTTCGCTACGACGTAGTGGATGCCGTAATTTCTTCCGGATTCGATGATATCAGCGCTGTTGTACCAAAAGGTGAAGCGTTGATGGCGGCTGTTATGACAGGAGACGCATTCAAAACAACGGTTGAATCGTTCAACCGTGTGGGTAATCTGGCGGCCAAAGCATCCAATGCTTCCGTACATCCAGAACTGTTCACAGAAGATGGAGAACGTCAGTTACATGAGGCATGGAGCAAAACGAATGCAGAATATCGTCAGGCGTTGACTCAGCATCATGCTGCTGAAGCACTGGCTATTGCATCTGCCTGGAAGGATGGTATTACCTCATTCTTCGATTCGGTCATGGTTATGGCTGAAGATGAAGCTGTTCGGGCGAACCGACTTGCCTTACTCGCGGCTATTGATCGTGACTTGAAAGGATTTGCTGATTTTTCCAAGTTGGTTTGGTAATTGGGCGAATTTCATGAGTCCTTTTCCACAGACTTGGCGCAAAGCTAAAATTCAGTATTAAAGAAGGATATATGAGGGTATAAATATACGGAACGGGTTGTGAATTGTATTTTTGACAACCGCTCCGTATTTTAGCCTTTGATTTCCCTCGTTCCGGCAGAAGGATTTTGCCTGGCCGGGGTCGTATATAACAATATGCAGCTATTTTATGAAACCGGGTGGTCTGGGTTTGAGTGAGTTAAATATACGCCACATTGTTGTGGATGGTGATGCTTGCCCGGTCAAAACCGAGATTGCGCAAACAGCTCGCCTTTTCAACATCCCCGTATTGTTAGTCTCTTCATTTGATCATTTGCTTCAAGGAGGAGAAGGGGTACGAACCGTGCAAGTGGATCGCAGTGATCAGAGCGCAGACCTGTATATTGCTAATCATATTAAGCCATATGATGTGGTTATCACTCAGGACTATGGACTTGCGGCACTTGCGCTTGGCAAACGTTGTTATGTTTTGTCCTTTCGTGGTCGTGAGTTCAACGATCGTGACATTGATTTCATGTTGGATTCTCGTCATACTGCGGCCAAAGCACGAAAAAGAGGCCATTACGGGAAAGGCCCAAAGCCTTTCACAGAGCAGGATCGAGAAATGTTTCAACATAAACTGACAAAACTTTTAAAAGATTTGCAGGAGAATGTGTAAGTTTATCGAATTATATTTACGTGTTGAAGAGATGAAGGTGGCCAGAGATGAGTACCGGACAAGGCGGTATACCCGAAAGTATTATTGAATCGGTGTTACAGCAGAATGATATTGTCGATACGGTGAGCCGATTTGTGCATCTGACCAAACAGGGGAAGTATATGAAAGGCCTCTGTCCTTTTCATTCCGAGAAGACGCCTTCGTTCACCGTTACACCTGAGAAACAAATTTTCTACTGCTACGGTTGCGGCACGGGCGGAAATGCCATCAAATTCAGGATGGAAATCGAAGGGTTATCCTTTCCCGAGGCTGTCAAAACGATGGCGGAAGAAAGTCACATCTCTATGGGGGACTGGCAAGGGCGTGAATCTGCTCATGTGAATCCGGAGACAGAACGTCTGTTGGAGGCTTATGAGCTTACCGCGAAGCTGTATCATTTTTTGTTGAAAAATACAGAGCACGGCAAGTCAGCCATGGAGTATTTACGCTCAAGAGGTTTTGGCGACAAGTTGATTGACCAGTTCCAGATTGGTTTCGCACCAAATCGTTGGGACACACTGGTACAATTTCTTGAGAAACGTAACTATCCACTCGAAGAGATGGAAAAGGGTGGACTTCTGTCACCCCGAAATGAAGGTCAGGGATATGTTGATCGATTCCGAGACCGGATTATGTTCCCGATTAATGGCAGGAGCGGCAAGCCGATTGCATTTGCAGGACGCATATTGGGAGATGGGCAACCGAAGTATCTAAATTCACCGGAAACCCGGTTATTTAACAAAAGCCGTGTTCTCTATAATCTGCATCATGCCAAGAATGCAATTCGCAAACAAAGACAAGCCATTTTGTTCGAGGGATATGGTGATGTCATCTCCGCATGGGACCAGGATATCCAGAATGGTGTAGCGGCAATGGGCACTGCGTTAACCGAGAATCAGGCACTGATGCTCAAAGGGATGTGCGACGAAGTCATCATATGTTATGACGGCGACAGAGCAGGACAGGCTGCTGCACTCAAAAACTTCCCTATTCTTGAGGAAGCTGGATTGCAGGTCAAAGTGGCTCTCATTCCCGAGGGACTTGACCCGGATGATTTTATCCGGAAGCATGGTGGTGAACGGTTCCGAAACCAGATTGTGGACGGTGCCGTGACAACTACAAAATTTAAACTTATAAACTTAAAAAAAAGCCATATACTGCTAGAGGGTGGCGGACAAATCGCCTATTCGAAAGAAGCAGTAAAGTTGATTGCACCCTTACCTTCTCCAACAGAAAGGGAAGTGTATCTTCGTGAACTGGCTGCAGAAGTGGACGTATCGTTCGAAACATTGAAGCAGGAGTGTAATGAAGAACGGGAGGCGATGAAAAATAACCTCCAGTTTGGGGATAATAACCCGAAAAGGTGGAATAATGGTAGGCAACAAAATAGGCAGGTGCCTACACCCAATCTGTTGCCGGCTTATCACGCTGCCGAACGCAAACTGATTGCCTGGATGTTGCAGGATGATGAGGCTGCCCAGTACGTGAATGAGCATCTTGGTGAAGCTTTTAACTTGGATGATCATGCAGCTATTGCTGCTTATCTATATGCCTACTATGCGCAAGGCAAACCGTCGGATACAAGCCGTTTTATGTCTTCACTGCATGACGATCGCCTGGAAAAGACGGTTAGTTCAATCTCGATGATGGATGGTCCAGGTGAATGGAGTATTCAAATGCTCGATGATTGCATCAGGGAAGTGCTGAAGCATCCGCGTAAGAAAGAGTACGATTTGAAAAAAGAAGAAATGATTGCTGCAGAGCGGGCAGGTGATTCTGTACGCGCGGCACAGATTGCAATTGAAATGATTGCCCTAGAGAGACAGTGAACGTCTGATGATTAGATGTTTCTAGGGAGGAGGGAGTCGAATTATGGCGAATGATCAGCATACTGAACTAGAAACAGAATTGACACTGGATCAGGTTAAAGATCAATTGATTGAATCAGGTAAGAAAAGAGCTTCGCTGAATTACAAGGAAATTATAGAGAAACTCTCTCCTTTTGAGCAGGATGCAGAGCAAATGGATGAGTTCTATGAGCAACTGAGCGATCTGGGTATCGATGTAGTGAATGAAAATAATGAAGAGGTTACACTTCGTCCTAGTGAAGATTCCGAGAACAACACCAGAGAGGGAGAGGACGAATTCCACTTTGATGATGATCTGAGCTTGCCGCCAGGTATCAAAATCAATGACCCTGTCCGTATGTACCTCAAGGAAATTGGTCGTGTGCCACTGTTGTCGGCAGATGATGAAGTACAACTGGCTAAACGGATTGAGAACGGGGATGAAGAAGCCAAGCGTCGTCTGGCTGAAGCTAACTTACGACTCGTTGTCAGTATCGCCAAGCGTTACGTTGGACGTGGAATGTTGTTCCTTGATTTGATTCAGGAAGGTAATATGGGTCTGATCAAAGCGGTTGAGAAGTTCGACCACAAAAAAGGATACAAGTTCAGTACGTATGCAACATGGTGGATTCGCCAAGCGATCACTCGTGCTATTGCTGACCAGGCGCGTACAATTCGTATCCCTGTGCACATGGTGGAGACGATTAATAAGCTGATCCGGGTATCCCGTCAGCTGTTGCAGGAACTTGGGCGTGAACCGACACCAGAAGAAATCGCTGCTGAGATGGATCTGAGTGTAGAGAAAGTTCGTGAAATTACGAAGATTGCACAGGAACCGGTTTCTCTGGAAACACCGATTGGTGAGGAAGATGATTCCCATCTGGGTGACTTCATTGAGGATCAGGAAGCACTTGCTCCGGCGGATGCTGCTGCGTATGAGTTGCTGAAAGAACAGCTCGAAGATGTATTGGATACATTGACTGAACGTGAAGAGAACGTGCTTCGTCTACGTTTTGGTCTGGACGATGGACGGACGAGAACGCTGGAGGAAGTCGGCAAGGTATTTGGTGTTACGCGTGAGCGTATTCGTCAGATCGAAGCTAAGGCTCTTCGTAAGTTGCGTCACCCGAGTCGTAGTAAACGACTCAAGGATTTCCTCGAATAATCGAACTATGGGAGACTTTCCGCAAGACGCTTTAGCGGCGGCGGGGTCTCCTTTATTTTTAATTTAAACGTCTTGATTTCTTGGTTTTGGAAATTCATCCTTGAAATGTTTTATTGGATTTTATTTTATCGCTTTTCCTTGTTCAATGCAAATCAATAAATTAAATGAATGGTGTAGGTGCTTCATGAAACTTTCGAATCGATTACAGCGAATACATGATCAAATTCCCGATGGCAGCCGCATGGCTGATATCGGTTCAGACCACGCGTTGCTGCCAGTAGCCGCAATCCGCAGTGGGAAAGCTGCAAGTGCAGTAGCCGGGGAAGTCAATCCTGGCCCTTATGATGCTGCATGCAAACAAGTCAGTGATGCTGGCCTGAAAGAAAAAATCACGGTGCGTCGTGGAGACGGTCTTGATGTGATCTCTGCGGGTGAAGTGGATGTCATCACCATTGCAGGTATGGGCGGTGCCTTGATTGCTTCTATTTTGGACAGAGGTTTATCCAAACTGGAAGGAGTCCAGTTACTTATTTTGCAACCAAATGTGGGTGAGGATATCCTCAGACGCTGGTTACTGGAGCATCACTGGGTGGTTGTAGCAGAACAGTTGCTCGAAGAAGATGGCAAGATTTATGAGATTATAACGGCGATGCCACAATCTGTAAGCCCGATTGCCAATGTAGAGGTGTATCGTGCACGTCCGCTTCAAGGCGGGGCAGAATTGACGGAAGATTTGCTGCTACGGATGGGGCCTTATTTGGTTGATCGACCAACGGATGTATTTTTTGCCAAATGGGAAAGTGAGATCGTCAAACTGCAAGGGGTTGTTAACTCCATCTCCAAATCCGATCAGGATTCTTCCCGGGACAAGGCGGCTGAGGTAGAGCGTCTTATCGCAAACTTGAAGGAGGTTTTGGCATGTTTGCCAAAGGTCAAACTGTAATTCAACTGATGGAGCAACTCGCTCCAAAACATCTGGCTGTACCGGATGACCGCATTGGTCTCCAGCTCGGCAGTTTGCAAAAAGAAATCCGTCACGTGTTAGTAGCTTTGGATGTGACGGATGAAGTGGTGGACGAAGCGATTCGCATTGGAGCCAACCTGATTATCGCTCATCACGCCATCATTTTCCGTCCGGTTAAGTCACTGAGTACAGATACACCTATGGGTAAATTGTATGAAAAGCTGATTAAGCATGATATTGCTGTCTATATCAGTCATACAAACCTGGATGTGGCCGAGGGTGGTATGAATGACTGGATGGCCGAGGCACTTGGCATCGAGAGTAAAGAATCGCTGGAAGATGTACACACAGATCATCTGTACAAGCTGGCTGTCTTTGTGCCTCGTACCCATCATGAACAGGTTCTTCAGGCCATTCTGGAAGCCGGAGCGGGGAGTATCGGTCAATACAACAAGTGCAGCTTTAACACGGAAGGTACAGGAACATTTGTACCTGGTGAAGGGACTCAACCGTTTATCGGTACCCAAGGGCAGATGGAACGTGTGGAAGAAATGCGTATTGAGACCATCGTACCCCAAAGTCTGAGAAGTAAGGTCGTTCAGGCGATGCTTAAGGCTCATCCGTATGAGGAAGTGGCCTATGACCTCTATGCAATGGATTTAAAGGGCCGTACGCTCGGTCTGGGACGCTTGGGACCCCTTAGGGATCCTAAGACATTAGGTGAGCTAGTGGAGGTCGTGAAGACCCAATTCAATGTGCCTCATGTGCGGGTAGTAGGAGATCTGAACAAGCAGATCAAAAAAGCAGCGGTTCTTGGCGGCTCTGGCAGCCGTTACGCGCTGACTGCCCGCTTCAAAGGTGCGGATGTTATTGTGACCGGAGATATTGATTATCACACGGCTCATGATGCGTTAATGGCAGGTATGTGTATCATCGACCCGGGACATAATTCCGAGAAGATTATGAAACCAAAAACAGCGGATTGGCTTCGTTCCCGTTTGGAAGAAAAACGATATGATACGCAAGTTACGGCTTCTGAGGTAAATACGGAAGTATTCCAGTTTATCTAAAAAGACCGTTGCTGTGCAGCTCCCAGTAATATTAAGCTTGTCTGGGAACCTAAATGCCTGTATACTATGTAATGTTGTTCGGAAAGCTTGACAGACAATCGCTGGTGGCCTTCGTTGCCACGAGAGGAAAGTCCGGGCTCCACAGGGCAGGATGCTGGATAACGTCCAGTCAGCGCGAGTTGAAGGATAGTGCCACAGAAATGGACCGCCGATGGCCGGATTTTCCGGCACAGGCAAGGATGGAACCGAGGTGTAAGAGACCCCGAGGAACGCTGGTGACTTCGTTCCTGGTAAACCCCATCTGGAGCAAGACCTAATGGGACACAGCCGCCTCTTCGGAGGAGGCAACCTTAGCCCGAGGTGTGTCTAGGTTGGTCGCTTGAGCTGTGCAGCAATGTATGGCCTAGATAGATGATTGTCGCTTCTGGTGGGAGGGTAGTTCCCGTATGAACCACGAAGAGCACAGAACCCGGCTTACGGTAAGCTTTCCTAACTGCAACAACAACACTATTGCAACACAATGTAGTCCACCTATCAGTCGAGGACAACTCGTATGAATCATCCGATGGCCTGACTGATCAGAAGGACCCATGAACATCTAAAAAAACATAACTCCTGTTGATAACAGGTTCTATAAAAATAAGGCGGCAGTTCCGAGATTCTCGGGCCTGCCGCCTTATTTTTGTTTCTCATATCAAGTTATTAACCTTCATACGCTAATGGAATAGTCAAACGTTTATGACAGTTCATTACAGTGTAACAACACTGTCCGATGTTAAGGAAGCATGCCAACGTTGGATGGCGCGATCCATTCTTTCCACGGCTTCCGGAAGGAGCTCAGGGTCCGTATGAGTAAAGTTGATCCGCATGCGGTTTAACTCTGGTGTGCCTGCATAGAAGGAATCACCAGGGACAATGCACACTTTCTCCTGGATACCATAAGTGAACAGATTGCTTGCAAGCATGCCTTCAGGCAATTGCAGCCACAAGAACATGCCACCTTGAGGTGAATTCCACGAGATACCTTCCCAAGCCTTGGCTGCCATAAGAGTAGTCAGTGTTTTCATGCGTTGTTCGTAATCCTCTGAAATATGGCGGATATGCGCATCCAGATCGAAAGATTCAAGTAGTGCATGAAGCGCTCTTTGGTCAATGCTGCTGGAGTGCAAGTCAGCACCTTGTTTGGCTCGTGCTGCCATTTTTACAATATCGGGGGCAGCCAGTATCCAGCCCGTACGAAGGCCAGGTGCTACCGTTTTGGAGAATGTACTGGTGTAGATAACGTTGGAAGGGCCGTCATAGGATACTGCATCCAGTTCTGCGAGAGCAGGGACATCCAATTGCTCCGGATTAAACCGAATTTCACCATAGGGATCATCTTCCAGAATGAGTACACCATACTTGCGGCACAGATCCACAGCCTGCTGTCTTCTTTCTCGCGACCATACTTTTCCCGTAGGATTGGAGAACGTGGGATTAATATAGACAAGTTTTGGACGATGCAACTGGAGCTGTTCCTCCAGAGATTCAGGCAACATGCCGTGATCATCACAGGCTACGCCGTGAGATTCAGCCTGATAGGAATGAATGACTTGCAGAGCAGCGAGGTAGGTTGGTGATTCAACCAATACGCGGTCACCTGGGTCGAGAAGGATGCGGCAAACCAAGTCAATGGATTGCTGTGAACCCGTAGTGAGAAGCATGTGATCGGGTGAAGCGGGAATGCCCTTGGATTCAAGACGTTCGGCGATTTTGGCGCGAAGAGGACGGTAACCCTCAGTCTCCGCATATTGAAGAGCGGCTGCTCCGCTCATAAATACTTTTTCATATGCAACGCGTATGGCTTCCAGCGGGAATGAAGTCTGGGCTGGTAATCCACCGGCTAGTGAGATCATTCCAGGTGCCTGAGCGGCCTGGAGCATGTCGCGAACGACAGAGGACGGGGTGTTTTGTGCCATTTTGGACCAAGGGATACTCATGTTATTCTCATCTCCTGTTATTCACTGTTATACTGATATTATAAACTATAATAGACGGACTGCACTATAACAGTAAAATGAAGATCATAACAGTTGGGGGAGCACATATGCATATTGAATTAAAGCGGGGAAGCAGTACCAAATTGTACGTGCAGATTGCGCTAACGATTGCCGATCGCATCAGATCAGGACTCATTGAACCCGGAACCCGACTTCCTTCTGTTCGCAAAATGACCGCGGATTTGGGTGTCAGCCTGGTCACTGTATCCAAAGCGTATGCTGAACTTGAAGCGATTCAATTGATCACCTGCTCCCAGGGGAAAGGTTGTTATGTGAGAGGTACATTGAACGTGGATCAGATGGAGGATGTGGACCGAACGCAACGAAACAATGCCAACAGTGAATCCAGTACGTCATGGAATTGGCAGATGGCACTGGTGGATTATTTACCGCGAGCCCAGCTCTGGAGACATTTTGATACGTCACCTCAAGTGCGGTATGAACTTCATATGTCAGCGATTCAGCCTGAACTGTTGCCTACACGAGAGATTATCGACAGCGCCTACCGACTCTCCTCTGATCATACAGAGCGTATGGCAGCTTACGGATCTTTTCAGGGGGATCGGGAGCTTAGACAGATCTTGGCCGAACACTTTGCCGAGCGTGGACTACAGGCTGCACCTGAACGCATGTTAATTACAAGTGGTGCTCAGCAGGGGATCGATCTTGTGGCACGAACTTTTGTCGGACCTGGGGATGTTGTATACATGGAGGCACCAAGCTATACCGGAGCCATTGATGTATTTACGAGTAGAGGCGCGAAGATCATTACGGTCCCGATGGATGACGAAGGCATGCGTATTGATCTGTTGACCCGATTATGTGATACCTATCCACCCAAGCTGATCTATACGATCCCGACCTATCACAATCCAACAGGTATCACGATGAGCGCAAGAAGACGAGCACAACTTCTTAATCTCGCGCAAAGCTACCACTGCCTCATTCTGGAGGACGATCCGTTTGCAGATCTTTATTTTCGGGACCCTCCCCCGGCTTCCATTAAATCGATGGATGGGACAGGTCATGTCGTATATATCAAAAGCTTCAGCAAGGTGTTGTCTCCCGGTTGCCGTATAGCCTGCGCCATCGCAGACGGAAGTGTATTGACCCGGCTTGTGGCCGCGAAATCTACGGCGGATCTGGGGAGTCCGCTGCTTACACAAAAGGCACTGCAATCTTTCATTCAGAATCAGTACGGTGCCTATGTATCCCGATTGAGGGATGAATTGTATTCTCGCTTGTGTGCAGCATCTGAAGTGCTGGAAGAGCATGCTACTATGGGCATGCAATGGCGCTTGCCAGAGGGAGGACTCAATCTGTGGCTCCAACTTCCGAGTAACTTGGATATGCGTGAGTTGCATCATCAGTCACTTGCTGCAGGGGTCTCTTTCCTCCCCGGTTCCGCCTGTTATGTAGGGGAGATGGATACACCAAGTCTGCGTATCTGCTTCACGGTAACAAACGTTGAGCTTTTGTGTGAAGGACTTCGTGTACTGTGCCAAGTCATTGATAGAGTAACACCTGGGCAGGGTGGGACAGTGGCGGACAGGCTACCGCTCATATAATTTTTCGGACTATGGACATACATCCAATCCACTTTCGATCTGTTGCAATAGGTTATAGTATCACCAGAAAGGGAGTTGGTTTTGAAATGAACCATTACTGTCCACCGCTTTGCCCGATTGTCTGTGACCCGATCCAGGTTGTTGAGGATTATTACATCCCACAAATCGTGCCTGTAATCCACCCGATTGAAGTGATCAAAAAACATCACTGTGTTCCGATTCATCACCACATGTATCCTGTTGTTGTCAAAGAAGAAGATCCTTGTTATGTATCCAGCCATAATCCGAAGAAAAAATCCGTGAAAAAATCAAGCAAAGCCCGCACAACTTCTCGCAAACGCTAATCGCAGCGGGTGCCCCGGGGAATTGGATATAAACCAAAAAGAGCAGCGTACGCCCCGGGGCGCAGCTGCTTTTGTATTTTTTACAGATTATCCTCATTACGCTTACTGAGTATACTTTTTCATCGTATTATCCATTTGTTGTCTGACATGTTGCGGCCAGAACTGCAAAGGAGCGCTGTTGCCTGATGCGGCTTGCAGTGCCTTATAGACATCGATTTGACCATAGCCGAAATATTTATCGTGACCCGGATCACCGAGGTCAATAACACTTTGGCGCATCAAATCCATCACTTCCGTGTTGGTCAAATCCGGGTTCAACGAACGAATCAAACCTGCAAGTGCGGCTACATGAGGGCTAGCCATGGACGTTCCAGACAAGGCTGCATACTGATTGTTTGGATAGGTACTGGCGATACTGGACCCCGGAGCCATCACATCCACATAGTCCCCGTAGTTGGAATAGGAAGCTTTGCTCATATCCGGGTCCGTAGCAGATACGGCAAATACTTCCGGATAAGCAGCAGGGTATCCTGGACGCTCGGTATTATCGTTCCCCGTAGCTGCAATCAGGACGATATCCCGGTCAAAAGCGTATTTAATGGCATCATGAAGAAATTGCGCATCAGCATAATTGCCTAGACTCATGTTGATAACTTTGGCTCCATGATCGGCTGCCCAGATGATGCCTTCGGCAACGGCATATGTGGTACCAGAACCTGAGTTGTCGAGTACTTTAACCGGGAGTACCTTGTTATACCAGCTCATGCCTGCCACGCCTTCGTTATTGTTGACAATAGCGCCGATAATGCCTGCGACGTGTGTTCCATGTCCCACATCATCCATCGGTTGGCTTCCCGGCTCGACCACATTATAACCCTCAAGGAGCTTGCCCTTCAGGTCAGGATGATTCATATCAACCCCCGTATCAACTACTGCTACGATGACATCTTTGTTTCCCTTGGTAATATTCCAACCTCTGTTTGTCTCAATCGCAGGCAGGTTCCACTGATAATCGGAGAACAAAATGTCATTGGGTATCGTTACATCTGTTTGTTCAGTTACAGTATCATTGGTTAAATACATATAGTGGGGCTCCATATAGAGTGGATTCCATTTGCTATCGAAATAACTATGCAATTGTTTGTAACTCATGTGTTCTGACCGAAAAACATACGTGTATCCCAGCTTGCGCGCAGATTGCGCTCTCAGATCGGATTTAATGATACGCATATCCCGTTCACCGGGATCTTGGCGAAAACGGATGACGATTTCATTTTCATAAAAATGACTGGCATTTGCATTATCATGTCCAGTTTTTACTGTGATTTCGTTAAGCGTATCCGGGTGAACAGACTCAATTTTGAATTTACCCTCACGCGGATAAGGGATCATGCGCAGATTTTTGCGCTGATGTTGTTCAACAGCATTTAATACGTTCTGACTGAACAAGGCAATTACAGCTCTTTTGCCATCTTTGGAGGGTTGCCCCATAACAAAGTATTTTTCTTTTCCCAAAGGAAAAGAAGAGGATTCAAAACTTTGACGTTTGTTTACCGCTTTTTTGGCAAGGTTGAGCGAATGTTGAAGCTTCTGTTGTTCCAACTTGCTTCCTTGTGTGGAGGCGTGATCAAAGGGCTTGTTAAATGAGCCATTGGTATTCATCAGATGAATGGATCTGATATGTTCATGTGAACTTTGGAGATCATTCACATATCGGCTAACCTGAGCAGCATTCATTGTGGCGGTTTTCTCCAGCATGATACTGAGATGTTGCTTGGCATCCATACGGGTCAGAAGATCGGTTGCTTTGACATCCTGCACTTTCAGACGATGCTTACTCGTGTGCTCCTCATGAGCAGAGTCAGACAGGGCACCTGGCTTAGGTTCGGGACGATTGGATGTTGGAAGCAGGAGCGTCAGAGCGAGTGCTCCTGCACCAGCTGCAAGGGCCCAGTTAATCCATTTCGGTCTGGACATGGTGGATGGAACCTCCTTCGTTCATTTTGAACAATCATTAACAGTGCTTCGTCGTTGTCACTGGTTATATCTATCGTTAGAAAAAGCGGATATTTTTATGCAGGCGGGTTCGAGTCTAACTGCGTATAATAGGCATGTTTAACGGCAGAAGCGGAAAGCATGATTAAGGGATACCGCTCGTCATCTTTTTATGGTAGGATTATAGCTGAGAATTCAAAGGTCAGGGGAAAACCACCGTTGGCCGACCTATATGTAAGGACTTATTTAAGGGGGAGCTACCTTTATGTCAGCAGCCAATGTACAGAAAACATGTGAGTCAACTAGGGAAAAGTTAAAACCGGCTATCGATCGGATTGAAAATTTTTTGAATGAGAATGCTTTGCCTGAACTGGATCAGAATCAGACGGAAGAATCAACAGCCTTCTACAAAGGATTTCTTTCAGATCTCCGTCATTTGCTCGTTTTTTCTGAAGTTTCTTACGAAAAACTTGGCGTTGTGCTGCGTCGTGCCAACTTTGATGTCGATTTTGCCGAAAAGGCTCTTTATAATACGTATCACCAATGCGTAAACAGCTTTTTCTATCCCAAAAATGAATGTTATTCCGAAGACGGAAGATACGCTTACACAGGACAAGATGCCATTCGTTTCCGTGACAAGCCAATCCGTGCAGTACGGGATGTCATTCTTGAGGTTTCCAAAACGTACGAAGAATTGCGCGATGATCTGGCATATTATGAAAGTGATTACCTGACTCAGCGCCGTATGCAAAATCAGCGGAATCACGCCTAATTAACGTTTAAACCTGAATATGAAATTGGACGAAGCCGCCCTTGTGGCGGTTTTTTTGTGTTTTTAGTGAGAATCATACGAGGTGTGATCATGTCATCATCTGGCATTTTGACGGGGAATATCAGGTTTGTGGCGGGGAGACAATAGTAGTCGAGGTGATAAAAAATGAGCCAAGACAAACCAATTGTCAAATGCAGCGTCTCCAACTGCAACTTTTGGGGAGAGAACAACTTCTGCCACGCTGATGCCATCATGATTGACATCGACCAACATGCCACCCGTCGTCTGCATGAGGAATTTGCCGGTGAGACATTTGACTCCGATCACCATGATCATGCACGCACATCCTCTGCAACATGCTGTCACACGTTCAAACCGAAGTGAGCAGTCATCCCTATTTATAACGGAGGTGCTTCCCAATGAAAAATGACGATAATAAGTTTAATTTTCAGGATCGCCCTAAAATCAATGTTGACGGTGAAAAACAGCGTATGCGCGTCGATTATCCCAGAAAAGCACATCGGGAAGAATACGGGGCAGAGGTCGCTCCTCCGACTGTCGTAAGAACTGGAGGCACCGAACGGGCAGAGCCTGTACCTGAGAAGCATGAGGCAGACCGGGTCATGGAATCAACAGGCAAAGTTGCGGGTTACATGGGACTTGCCTTCGGGATCGCGTCTTTGTTCATGTGGTCAATCGTACTTGGACCGGCCGCAGCCGTACTGGGTTATTATGCCTATGTGAATGGTCGTAAGACAGCGGGAGCCTGGTCCATTGGACTGGGTGTTGTAGCTACGCTGAGTTATTTTTTCATGATTCCATTCGCTCGCTAACGTGTAAAATGATTCATTCAAAAGCCTTCTGTTCTCACCCAAATGCGGTGAATTACAGAAGGTTTTTTTCGTATATGCGCAGGTTATGTGGAGAGATTCATATATTTTTTTGAAAACAATGGAACCTTTCTGTAAAACGATGTAGAATAAGGTCATAATACGCTTAATTATACGGGAGTGGGTATAACTCATGCAGATTGATCCAAGCGGATCGCGGCAGTTGTTGGAACTGCAATTGTCCAATGTGAATAACCAAACCAGTGGATCACAATCGGATGCTGGTTCAACAGTGGATTTCGCCAATGTGATGGACGGGCTGTTAGGTACGGGTGCCAATTCGACGAGCAATACAGATTCTACCGCTACGGTCTCCAAAAGATCCAGTGATGGTCTGTTGTGGCTGCAACTCGGAAGCACGTACAATCCAGATATAAATACGGCAGGATCGTCCTCTGTCTCCAATAACATCGTTGAGTCTTTATTATCTTCATCCAATACAGGAGTCGTGGATTCCGGTGCATCTGTACCTACGGATTATGAATCTTTGATTGCCGAGGCAAGTGCGAAATACGGTGTTCCTGAATCATTGATCAAGGCCGTCATTGACACAGAGTCCAATTTTAACCCAAATGTGGTGTCCTCTGCCGGTGCCAAAGGGCTCATGCAATTAATGGATGGCACGGCTGCAGGGCTGGGTGTGAGTAATTCATTTGATCCTGCCCAGAACATTGATGCGGGTACGAAGTATCTTTCCCTTCAGCTCCAGCGTTTCGGTGGAGAAGTGAAGATGGCACTTGCTGCATATAATGCAGGACCAGGTCGTGTTTCACGTCTGGGCGTGTCGAGTGATAGCGAACTGATGAGTGTACTTAACCGTCTGCCTTCAGAAACACAGAATTATATCTCCAAGGTGGAGAAGGCACAGTCGAAATATGTGATCTAAACTCACAAATAGACATTTGTGAAAACACATGGTAGGCAGGATGAGATCAAATGTGGGAGCAGAAGCGCTTGAAACGCCTGTTCCCGGTTGGTCTTTTTGTGTTGTATGGGTATCGTGTTACAATGCTCACTGTAGGTTCAAGAACGAAGAGATAAGGGAGGTCTAACCTCATTTGAAATATTTTGATTATGCTGCAACCACACCTCCCCATCCTGATGTGATTCGTACGATGGCCGAAATTATGGAGACACAATTCGGTAATCCGTCCTCCATCCATGGGTATGGAGAGCGTGCCGATCAGTTGTTGCGTCGTGCTCGATCCGGATGTGCTGCGGCAATCGGCGTTAAGCCTGAAGAGATTGTATTTACTTCCGGTGCGACAGAGAGTAATAATCTTGCGATAAAAGGTGCGGCATTACGTTATCAGTCACGAGGCAGACATATCATCACTACGGCTACCGAGCATGCCTCGGTGTACGAAAGTGTTATGCAATTGCAGCAGTGGGGATGGGAAGTGACATTAGTTCCCGTGAATTCCGATGGTGTGGTAGACGCTCAACAGGTTGTAGACGCGATCAGACCGGATACGGTGCTTGTGAGTCTGATGCATGTAAACAATGAAACAGGTGCCATCCATCCGATTGCAGAAATCGGCAAACAGCTCAAAAAGAAAGCACCACGGGTGCTTTTCCATGTAGATGGTGTTCAGGGTTTTGGGAAAATGGAGGCTACACCTGCTGCTTGGGGTGCAGATCTGTACAGTCTGTCTGCTCACAAAATTCGTGGACCGAAGGGAGCAGGTCTCCTGTATGTGCGAAGTGGAGTGGAGCTTACGCCACTATTGTCAGGAGGATCACAGGAGCAAGGCCTAAGAGCAGGCACAGAAAACGTGGCCTTGCTGGTAGGCATGGCAAAGGCCATGCGAATGGCAGCAGAAGATCAGGTTGATTTTGCCCGGCGTACAACGGTGCTCCGTGATCGATTGATGGAAACGATACGTGTTATTCCCGAATTTGAATTGAACAGTCGCCCAGAGGGTGCACCTCATATTGTACACTTCTCCTATCCGGGGATGAAGGCAGAAGTGGCGCTGCACACCTTGGAGCAACTTGGCGTAACCATATCGACCCAATCTGCCTGTTCTTCGCGTTCGGCTGAACCGAGTCGGGCTCTACTTGCGATGGGCAGAGATGCAGCTTGTGCTGTTGGCGGATTGCGTATTAGTCTTGGAGATGAACATACAGAAGAAGATGTAGCCTTGCTTGAACAGGCTTTACATCAGATGGTGGCGCAGTTGCGGCCCCTCGAAAGGCGGATGTAATGGATATGAAATATGATATGCTGCTTCTCCGTTTCGGAGAGTTTATGTTAAAAGGGAAAAATCGTGCCCGATTTGAGAAAACGATCATTACACAGGTGAAAGCTTTGCTTAAACCTTATCCAGGAGCGAGCCTTCGCAAAGAATATGGCCGTGTCTATGTGGATCTTGGCGGTGAATCACATACTGAACTGATTAAGGTGCTGAAGCGGGTATTTGGTGTGATGTCGATTAGTCCGGTTAAAGTTACTCCATCTGAGCTTGATGAGATTGTGAAAACCGCAGTTGCGTTTATGGACGAAAGGGAAGACGAATTCAAAGAAGGCACCACATTCAAGGTAAATGTAAGACGGGTATGGAAGGAGTTCCCGAACTCTTCCCATGAAATGAACCATTTGGTCGGTTCCCCGATTCTTCGGAAGTTTCAGCAATTAAGTGTTGATGTTCGTCAACCTGATATTGAACTGCGAGTGGAAATTCGGGATCAGGGTACCTATATTTTCAACGAAACCATTCCGGCAGTAGGCGGCTTTCCACTGGGTACGAATGGCAAAGCAATGGTACTGCTATCAGGTGGTATAGACAGCCCGGTTGCAGCCTGGTCTTCCATGCGCCGTGGACTGGAAGTGGAATGTGTACATTTTTACAGTTACCCGTTCACAAGCGAACGCGCCAAAGAGAAAGTCATTGATTTGGCACGTGCCCTTGCTGATCATGCGGGAACAATCAAGCTGCATCTGGTTCCGTTTACGGAGATCCAAACGGCATTTACCCAGCTGGGTCAGGATAACCTGATTATTACGCTGATGCGACGTTCAATGCTGCGAATTGCCTCCAAACTTGCCGAGCGTGAGCGGGCATTAGCACTGATCACCGGGGATAGCTTGGGCCAAGTAGCAAGTCAGACTCTTCCGAGTATGAATGTCATTGGTCGTGCGACGGATCTGCCACTGTTGCGACCACTGGTTATGATGGATAAACAGGAGATCATTACCTTGTCCAAACAGATCGGAACGTATGACATTTCTATTTTGCCATATGAGGATTGCTGTACTCTCTTTGTGCCAAAGTCACCTTCAACCAATCCAAATCTTCGAATTGTGGATAAAATAGAATCAACAATGAGCCATCTGTCAGAATGGGTGGATCAAGCGGTGGAACAAACTGAAACGATCACGCTGCACGCCGGTGAAACTTCTGTGGTAACGAATCCAACAGGAGACAATGGCATGAAGGATGACTGGTTCTAAACTCAATAAAAATTAGCATGGCTGACATAATAAGGGCTATGTTAACTGCAAAAAAGGACTGTCCGATGAAATATCGTTCAGTCCTTTGCTGTATTCAGAATGAAATTTTTAGTTTAAATTAGCCTACGAATAGGAGCGCTGCTGTTCCCCACCAGATCCCTTGTGGCCGGAACTGCTGGAGCGTTTGCGATAACCTGCAAAGACTACACCTGCAATAACCACAACGATAAAGAGAATGCGCAATGCCGGATGTTCCGTAAAGTAAGGCAAGAGTCGCTGTTCCTCAGTAATCATATTGGAAGCCGTATACCCGAGAACAATGGCTCCGACATAGATGATCCAAGGAAAGTGATTAATTAGCTTGATAAACAGGGTACTGCCCCAGACGATAATAGGTACACTAATCAGGAGTCCAAGGATGACAAGCACGAGATGCTGCTGTGCTGCTCCAGCAACTGCAATCACGTTATCTAATCCCATGGCTGCATCCGCAATCACGATGGTACGAATAGCGGTCCACAAGGAAGTTCCCGCCTGGACATCATTGTGTTCATCTCCCTGATCCGCCAATAATTTATAGGCAATCCAGATCAGAAGTATGCCTCCCACAAGCAAGAGCCACGGAACTTTAAGCAACCATAAAACAACAACTGTTGCTAAAATTCGAATCAAAAGTGCGCCGCCAGTTCCATATAGAATCGCCTTTTTCTGCACGGAAGGGTGCAAATTTCGAGCTGCGAGACCAATGACGATGGCATTATCCCCAGCCAGAATTAGATCAATAAAGACAACGTTCAGCAAAGCCAGCCAGAATGTGGGACTAAATAGCTCCATGATATATGTCACTCCTTATATACGGTTCAATCATTAAGAATAGCATGGACAACTCCGACATACAAGTTAATGTGGGGGGATGAGGACATGGATACACTATGGCTGTTAACTGAAATTTTAATGATCAATCTGGTATTAAGTGGAGATAATGCGGTTGTTATTGCGCTTGCCAGCAAGGATCTGCCACCAATACAACGCAAAAAAGCGGTATGGTGGGGAGCTTTTGGTGCGGTACTGCTGCGTTGTGTGTTAACCTTTGTAGCGGTATTATTGCTGGGAATTCCCTTTATCCAAGCGGCAGGTGGGCTGTTACTACTCTGGATTGCAATAAAGCTGCTGCTTCAAAATGAGGATGAAGTACATATTCGAGAAGCTTCTACGACCTGGAAAGCCATTCAAACCATTCTGATTGCCGATTTTGTAATGAGTTTGGATAATGTTTTGGCCATAGCGGCTTTGGCAGATGGAGATTTGGCTCTGATCGTCATTGGGATTGCAATCAGTATCCCCATCGTCGTATGGGGGAGCGGGTTGATTGTTGGTTTGTTGAAGCGATTTCCGATTCTTGTATTCGTTGGATCAGGCATCTTAGCCTTCACAGCAGGTGAGATGGTAATGAAAGACCCCAAGTTAGGAGAATGGCTGGGAGGTATGGCATCAGAGGTGCATACGCTGCTACCCGTAGCGATGGCTTGTCTTGTGGTTGCGATTGGAGGCGCACATAAATTTGTGCGTAAGAACGCATAGTTTAATTTTGGATAAAAGCTTAAACAGATGACCGTCTGAACCGTCCGGTTTAGGCGGTTTTGTGTTGAGAGAATACGCTTGTCAATACAACAACCATTGGGGTAGTCATAAGTTGCACATTTTAGGGTAATACAGGTAAAGGACGCACGCAAAGTGCGACATAAAGTATAGTTTTTTGCCGAAACATCGGATACACTAGAAGCATGATTAAAGGTCTGAATATCAACAGTCAGCATGGAATGTCTATCGTTCATGAAGAAATAAAGTACATAGCCATAGTATAAGAGGTGATTTTAGATGAGGATGAGAAATGAAAAAGCGATTGGACTATTTATTGCAGCTGCGGGAATTATTATTCTGCTTGGCAAGTTTGGCGTGTTTGGATTTATTGGTCGTAATTTCTGGCCTTTGCTGATCCTGCTGCCAGGTATCGCCCTTCATGCGTTATATTATGCGCGTATTTCACCATCGTGGTCACTCGTTCCTGCCGGCATACTAACGGTGTATGGTGTTTTATTCAGTATAACGAATACATGGGGCGCTGGACTTATGAGCAGGCTGTGGCCAGCATTCTTGCTTGGGATCGCCATAGGGTTACTCGAATATGGAATGGCTGAACGACGAAGACCGGAATATGTGTTACCTGCAGCTTTGATCCTTGGTGCGGTGTCGATCATATTATTCGGATTTACCTTGCTGCAAACGGGAATAATCTATGTACTTGCTGTCCTTTTGATCTTGGGTGGAGTCTGGTTATTACTTGGACGAGGGCGTCAAGGGAGAGGCTGGTAACATTCCCAGTGGTCTTTTCGTGCGAAATATCTTGATTTTTACCTATAATAAACTATAATATAAGGGATATAGACATGCGTCGGGATATCACCGACGCTTATTTTGTGAGTAACCTGCGAAATTGCGGGAAGTTTAAGTAGATATGATTTGAAATTGGAAAGGATATGGATACAAAACATGCATTCAAGAGAACACATTCGCAATATTGCGATTATTGCCCACGTCGACCACGGAAAAACAACACTCGTTGACAAGTTGCTCCAGCAATCCGGTACTTACCGAGATCACGAAACGGTACAGGAGCGCGTAATGGACTCCAACGATTTGGAGCGTGAACGCGGTATTACGATTTTGGCCAAAAACACGGCTATAACTTATAAAGATTACCTGATTAATATTGTGGATACACCAGGACACGCCGACTTCGGTGGTGAAGTTGAACGTATCATGAAAATGGTTGACGGTGTATTGCTCGTTGTTGATGCTTATGAAGGCTGTATGCCACAAACGAAGTTTGTACTTCGTAAAGCACTTGAGCATAACCTGACACCAATCGTTGTTGTAAACAAAATTGACCGTCCAGCGGCTCGTCCGACTGAGGTTATTGATGAAGTATTGGACCTGTTCATTGAACTGGGTGCCAACGATCAACAACTCGAATTCCCTGTTGTATATGCTTCCGCATTGAACGGAACATCCAGCATGGATAATGATCCTGCCAAACAAGATGACAATATGATGGCGATCTACAATACCATCGTTAGTCATATCCCACACCCTACCGAAAATGTTGAAGAACCACTTCAATTCCTCGTTACTTTGATGGACTACAATGAATACCTTGGCCGTATTGCCATTGGTCGTGTTAACCGCGGTGTGATCCGTCAAGGACAATCGGTAACGGTTATTATGCGTGATGGTAAGAGTAAAACTGCACGTATCGAGAAACTGTTTGGTTTCCAAGGTCTCAAACGTATTGAGACGGAAGAAGCAGGAGCAGGCGACATCGTTGCCATTGCAGGGATCAAGGACATCAACATTGGTGAAACCATTGCCGACCCTAACAACCCGGAAGCTTTGCCAGTTCTGAAAATTGATGAGCCAACACTGCAAATGACGTTCCTCGTGAACAACAGTCCATTCGCAGGTCGTGAAGGTAAATGGGTAACTTCCCGTAAACTTCGTGAGCGTTTGTTGAAAGAGTTGGAAACAGATGTTTCCCTTCGTGTTGACGAAACGGATAGCCCTGATGCATTTATCGTTTCCGGACGTGGTGAGCTTCACTTGGGTATCCTGATTGAAAATATGCGTCGTGAAGGATATGAGCTTCAAGTATCCAAACCAGAAGTTATCGTAAGAGAAGTTGACGGTAAGAAAATGGAACCTGTTGAGCGCTTGTTGATTGATATCCCTGAAGAGAGCATGGGTTCCGTAATGGAGAGCCTGGGCGCACGTAAAGCAGAGATGGTTAACATGGTTAACACAGGTAGTGGTCAAGTTCGTCTGGAGTTCCTGATTCCAGCACGTGGTTTGATCGGATATAGCACAAACTTCCTGACATTGACTCGTGGTTACGGTGTAATGAACCATGCATTTGACAGCTACGCTCCAGTAGTATCCGGTCAAGTGGGTGGACGTCACCAAGGCGTGTTGATCTCAACTGAAACGGGTACATCTACGTTCTATGGCATGATGGGCGTTGAGGATCGAGGTACACTCTTCTTGGAGCCGGGTACTGAAATCTACGAAGGTATGATTGTTGGTGAACATACACGTGACAATGATATCGTTGTTAACATCTGCAAAGAAAAACAACTGACTAACGTTCGTTCTTCTGGTAAAGATGATACGGTTAAAATTAAAACTCCGATTATCTTCTCGTTGGAACAGGCGCTTGAATATCTGAATGAAGATGAATATTGTGAGATTACACCAAAATCTATTCGTCTTCGTAAAAAGATCCTGAACAAATCCGAGCGTGAGCGTGCAGAAAAACAACGCAAAATGGCTTCTAAAGCCTAATAACAACAAAATAAACTATATAAGTTAGCATTTGATGGGCCCGGCAAGTAACGAGAGGGTTGTACAGCTAAAGTAGTGTAGGGATCAGAATCGATTCTGAAGAAGCGAAGCGCTCGCCTTTATCCCCGGATTTTACCATTGAAAAATGGATCAAAAAAATCTGGGGATAACAGCGATCAGAAGAACGAGCTGAGACCGAAACGGTCACGATGCAAGTACTGGCTCTCTAAGTTGCTAAAGGGAATTCCATCAATCAGTTAACTTATCCTAGCATGAACACGAAAGGAGCTGGCTGTGCATGCAAGCATGGTTCGCATCACACCCGATCGTAGCCTACATCGTCATCTTTGTATTGATTACTTACGTATATAATAAGGTGTTTCGGGTACGTCAGAAATTGCCACTTGGTAAGGAAATCGTTCTCTATATTTTGATGGCGATGGGCACATTCATGCTTCTTATTTTTCAAATCGACAAGCTTCCCATCATTCAATGTTTGCTGGTGGCGGTTGGTTTGATGTTATTAGTGAGAGTGCGTTATTTTATTGAAGGTCGTCAAAAGAAAAAAGCGGAAGCTGCCGCTCGAAACTCATAAATCCTGTCTTGTACAGACCATCCGTTTTCCTTAGGGAAAGCGGTTGTCTTTTATTTAGACAAAAACAGATGTGATAAAGGTGTTGAAGATATGAACTCAAATTCGAACGGACTGCCTCCACGGAGACAGGCACCAACGCAATCCGGTGCTTCTGGATCGAAGAATGGCAAGGGCAAGCAGCCTAAGAAGAAAAAGAGAATGAATGCTTTTGGCAGAATCCTTTTAAGTCTATTGGTTATTGCCATTGTGGTAGGCGGTGGATATGCGTACTGGGTATACAATCAAGTCGTGGATACAGGCATCGATAAACCGGTACCTCCCGGGATGTCAGCCACAACCAAACCGATCACGATGCTGTTATTAGGCACAGATAACCGTCCTGAAACTGGCACATATCTCTCGGATGTTGTTATGGTGGCTTCGTTGAATCCGGAGACCAAGACGGCAACCATTGTATCTTTGCCTCGAGACACGCGTATTCAATTGGATGGGTACAAATCCAACAAACTGAATTCCTATTATCCAAGATTCAAAGCACAGGAAAAAACCACTGGCAAAAATGCAGAGGATCAGATGAAAGAAATGATGGGCAAGTATTTGGATGTAGATATTAATTATACAACCGTCCTGAATTTCCAGGCATTCCGTGATGCTGTCAATGCCGTAGGTGGGGTGGATGTGACTGTGGATAAAAATATGTGTTATAGAGATACAGCCGATGGTACAGATATCAATCTGGTCGCAGGCGCACAACATCTCGATGGTAAAGCAGCACTAGATTTTGTTCGTTACCGCAAATCCAATTGTAATCCAAAGACTGATGAATCCAATGACTTTGATCGTAACAAACGTCAAAACCAAGTGCTGAACTCTATGCTGGATCAGATGAAATCTCTTGGGGGCATTACAAAGATCAGCAAAGTGATTGGTGCAGTTGACAAGAATATGACGACAGATGTGGAATCGGAACAAATGAAAAACTTTATCTCAACGTATTGGAACATTTCCACTTCGGATGTGCATTATACTCCGGTTACCGGAGAGTGGAGAAGTCCATATGTGTATATTAATGAGACGGAACTCGCCAATGCCAAGCAGGCATTACAAGATACACTTTCAGGTAAAGTAACAGCTTCACCTTCAGGCGAATAACCTTCATTCTTTTGGGATTGGAAGCACGTTAATCGGTATGCTATAATAACATAAACCAAGTACAAGAATTGCATAAAGAAGGTTAGGGGGCTGGTTGAATGTCCGAAGCCGTCACACAATTAACTGAATCTCTTTTACAGCAATTCAAGAATGAGACCTTTGTGCTTCTGAGCACTGTGGATGTAGAATCTGGAGGTCCGACTTCAACAGCCATCTCCTGGATTTATGCGGAGAATGCTTCTACTTTTCGTGTAGCAATTGATCATCGTTCACGTTTAGTGAATAACATGATTACTAATCCGCTTATTACGGTAACTGTCTTTGGAGAAGAGACGGTGTACGCAGTGAACGGACGTGCTGCAGTACGACAAGATCCGCTGCTGGACGTTCCATTTAATATGTGCTGTTTCGACATTACAATTGAAGCGGTGAGGAATGCTCTGTTTTACGGCGCTCAATTGTCCTCTGTGCCTCAATATGTCAAAATATATGATCAGCGTGCTGCTGAGAAATTAGATGAGCAGGTTTTTGCTGCCATGAAAAAAGCCTAGTGAGAGATCACTGGGCTTTTTGTTGTCTTTTGTCTGATGAATGCAGCTGCTGCATTTGTTGTTTTTGATTCACGTGTTCATCGGGATTTTGACGAACTTTGACGTCTTTCGGGAGTTGAGGGATAATTCGTCCCACCATGTCAGCGAGTTCTGAAGCAAAACCGGAGATTGGGTGCCCTTGACGAATATGTTCACCAATCTCTTTAATTCGTTCTGTGACATCTGCATCAGCAGTAACGATGGAATCTATACCTTCGGGGTCTTTGCGAAGTGCTTCGGCAACAGCGTACTTAATGGTACCCACCCGAGCACGTTCCAGTTCACCATCAACATCGATGCCAACTACGGCTGTATTACCGAGTATGACGCAGTTCGCATCTTCAACACCTTCTACTTGCTTGGCAAGGGCTTTAAGGTGATTGATTCGTTTTTCATTGGGCATCCGGCCACTCTGTGCATCATCAGCAATGTTGGTATCATGGACTTCACCTGTATTCTCATTGAGACGGTCCAAACGTGAAGGATTCATCCGATCTTCCTGTGCATTGAGCATGTGAGATCCTTTCCCTTGATCTTGCTGAGTTGTTACATTTCCTCCGTAACCTTTCGCATGTGTACCTTGATTCGGCGAAGCGCTGCGTGTGGAACTGTTGCAACCTGTAAGTATAAAGATCAGAAGCAGCGTGCAAACCCATATTTTCATAAATGTTCATCCTTTCTTGGAGTTTTTCAGAATGGTTGACAATTATTTTGCCCTAGTCGAATACATTTATGTATGGGATCATGATTGTCCATGCCGCTGCTGAAAGATCACACTATTCATGCCTTTAACGACGCCGCTTTGGAGGGGATTGAATGAAAAAGATTTTTGTATTGGATACCAACGTGCTTCTGCATGACCCCAATGCCATATTTGCCTTTGAGGAACATGAGGTAATCATTCCCGCGGTTGTACTGGAGGAGATCGACTCCAAAAAAAGAAATGCCGATGAAATTGGGCGTAATGCCCGTAATGTATCCAGACTGTTAGATGGCTTACGAGAGCTGGGTCACTTGCACAGTGGGGTACCTTTGGCTAATGGAGGTAACCTGAAAGTAGAGCTGAATCATCGGAGTTTCGTGAAAGTTCAGGAAATGTTTGGTGAAGTGTCCAACGATAATCGCATTTTGGCTGTCGCACTGAATTATCAGATTGAGGAGAATGAAAAGGAAGTAGTTGAACGTCAGGTCGTGCTTGTCAGTAAAGATGTACTTGTGCGTATCAAAGCGGATGTACTTGGTCTGTTCACACAGGATTACTTATCAGATCGGACGGCAGGACTCAGTGAGTTATATCCAGGTTATACGGCCCTAAAAGTTCATCCGTCAGTGATTGATGAGTTTTACACATATCGTTTTTTACCAATCAAACCATTGCAGTTGTCATATTCGTTGTATCCGAATGAATTTGTCATTCTCAAGGATGAGATGGGAACCAATAAATCGGCTTTGCTTAAAGTGAACACAGAGGGAACAAAGCTGGAGCCGCTTTTCCTCAGTAATGATAATGTCTGGGGTATTAGTGCACGTAACGCACAACAACGCATGGCACTGGAACTGCTTTTAAATGATGACATCCCGCTTGTTACTATCACCGGTAAAGCCGGAACAGGAAAAACCTTGCTGGCACTTGCAGCAGGTCTGCTTAAGGTAGAGGATGATCATAAGTACAAAAAACTGTTGATCGCTCGCCCTGTCGTTCCAATGGGGAAAGATATCGGTTATTTGCCTGGTGAGAAGGAAGAAAAACTTCGTCCATGGATGCAGCCAATATATGATAATCTGGAGTTTTTGTTTGACACCAAAAAAGCCGGAGATATCGATAAAATCCTAATGGGGCTTGGCAGTATTCAGGTGGAGGCCTTAACGTATATTCGTGGAAGATCAATACCTGGACAGTTTATCATTATTGATGAAGCCCAGAATCTGTCGCGCCACGAAGTGAAGACCATTGTATCAAGGGTCGGTGAAGGCAGTAAGATTATTTTGATGGGAGACCCCGAACAGATAGACCATCCGTATCTTGATTCTGCCAGTAATGGTCTGACGTATATCGTGGAACGGTTCAAACAAGAGGGAATCAGCGGACACATTATGCTCGAAAAAGGAGAACGGTCCAAGCTGGCACAGCTTGCAGCTGATTTATTGTAATATTTAGGGGGTTTATTTCCCGGAAAATGTTGTTATTGAAGCCGGCTCCTGGAGCCGGCTTTTTGCTGAAAAAATAAGTAAGCGTTATTACACAGAACTCGATATGCTCGTATTATGCAAAAATCCGAAAAAGTGTTTTTCGGCAGGGTAGGACAAGAGTACTACTTATTTGTTACAATAATTGCTGCAGGAAAAAACTAGGTGAACAGGGAGGGAAGTTAATGAAGCGTAGACATCAGGTTGTTTTATTCGCGGTATTGCTGCTTTCATTAACGATCTTGTCACCGAGTTTTGACTTTAGAGGTTCGCAGCTCAATCAGGAACGGGATCAGGAGAAGGATGCTTTTCCTGGGTCTTCGTCCCGTAATGAAGATGCTCAAGCTCCGCTGGAGATTGTAGTGGCCATGTCGGATGAAGAGTTCCAAGCCTTTCAAAAAATAGCTAAAGAAGTTGCTGCTTCCCAGCTGGTAGAGATTAATCTTCGGAATGAGAAGCCGGATACATATAAGCATGTTTTGGATCTTGAATTTTCACTAGGAGAGAACGGTGATGTTGTTCTGCTTGATAGTGAGGAAGTGCAATACTATGCCCAAAAAGGGTACCTGTATCCGTTAAACGGAACCACATTATCGAAGTCGCTAGGAGATACGGTAGTTGGGTTACGGGGAATGACAGAGTGGAATGGTTATCAGTGGGGAATGCCTTTTGATTTTGATCCGTACATTCTGGCTACACAATCTTCATTTCTGAAGAGAGCTGGTCTGGAGTCATTACCTCGCAATAAAGATCAGTGGGTCAAACTTACTCAACAAGCCATTGCGGAAGGCACCCCTTTAATTACAATGAACATCAATGATATGTACGGGACAAATGCGTGGCTGAATCATTTGGAACCGAAAATGGCACCAGACCAAGTTAAACGAACACAAATAGATTCGCAAACGGGGAATCTTCAGCAGGGGATTCAGTTGATGAATCAGATTCAGCCCCTTATTAAGCTGGAGTCTACCAATTCAGAGTTCTCTCCAACTGCTGACCAGAACGGCACACCAATGGTTGTATCATTGTTATCTCAATTATTGAATGCGGATCAAGCGAGTACAGTGGATAAAGATTCTTTGGAGCGGACTTCTTTCGAAACCTTGGAAACCGTAAACTCCAGAAGCCTTGTTATTACTGCGGGTTCGGTTGAGGCTGAGGAGGCCAGTAGATGGATTGAAGGAATGACGTCCGCTACGACACAGCTGAAATGGTACCAACAGGTTAACCGGTTGCCCGCAAAGCAACAGGAGCTGGATTTGGAGTCTGAGAAACTCGTTGGACGTTATGACATGACAAAGGGACAATCCTGGTTCCCGACCACCCAAGATGTCCCTGCTGCAACGACCGAAAGTCATGCTCTAATAACTCGTTTTCATAAAAAAGTACAACAATTCTTAAAGGGTGAAATTACAGCGAATCAATACGTAGACAGTATTAGAACGACGAATTAACGTTAAGTTCGTGTTCAACCTCTTTAAAAGGATATAGCTAGTTTTACTTCCAGTATGCCTTCACTTGTCGAAACATCGGTTGCTTTGACAAACGAGAGGATTTTCTGTGGATAGAACCCAAGGTCAAATTCTTTTTCCAGCATTCGGCGAGTGGTGTCTGGTAATTCAAGCTGGTTGAATACAAGTTTGTCCACATGAAAACGAATGGAGTTTTGAGGTTCATTTTCTACCGTATAATGTCCTTCAATGCTTAATTGCAACTGATCCCGCTGACCGGAAGCTATAATCTTATCCTGGTTAAACTGAAAGGCAAAGTCTTCAAAGATTGAATTTTGGGAACGTAGAAATGAATTAAGCTCATCCTGCCCAATTCGAATCGTATACGTTGTTCCAGTCGTGGATATACCTCCGTTTTGTTTTTGGATAAAATCGGGCAGGTTCTGCATGGCAGATGCCAATGCTTTGAAATATCGTTTCACCTCATAGATGCCGATATTCTCCCAATAGAGGGTTAATTCATCCATCAGTTTCTGAATCGCTGCCGCATCTCCGCTGGTGGCTATTTGGGCATCCACTTCTTTTTGCAAGGCGACTACACGTTCCCGCTGGTTTTGAAGATTAGTCTTCATTTCGGTTAATTCTGTTGTAGTCTGACGAATCTGAGTGGAAGTCTGTTGCAGATTGCGATAACGGACCTGATACTTGTCCAGCACAGCCTGATCCCGTCCGATAATAATCTGGTAATAATCATACAGTACAAACAGGTCTTTGAATGACCTGGCTCCCAGGACCGTCATGAGGAGGCTGTCGCGTTCTCCTGTGTAGTAGGACCTCACTACAGCTCCGGCCCGATCTTGCTGAATATGTATCTGCTCTTCCTGTTCCTGCAGCTGGACGGATAATGTCTCGTGTTGTTGAGCCAGCTGCTTCTGCCTTTCGGTGATGCGTTCGATTTCATGATCGATTTCAACGATGGATAGACTTTTTTGTAATATCTCACGTGTATCCTCAGGTGAAGACTCTCCATAGGCATAGGCTAAAGGTAGCTGGAGGAATAAAATGATGCATAATATAAAGGCGGAAATGCCGTGTTGATGTTTCACCGATCCATTCTCCTTTCCACTTCTTAAATGACAATCGTACAGGCTTGTTGTCTTCCAGACAATATATGAAACAAATACGTGAAATATCCTTAGTGGTTACATAACACCATGAGCATTCATTTAATCTGAACACAACAAAAAAGCAACCCGACAGATATCGGATCACTTTGATGCTGCAGGTGGATTAGAGCGGCAAACCCATTTCGAATACGGTCCAGTAGCTGAACCCCGTGAATGTTACGATCATATAACCCCAGAAGAGCAATATGTACGTTCGCTCGGTAAATTTCAAGTATCCCAAAATGACAAAAAACGCAGTCTGCAGGAAAAAAAGCAAAGCCATTTCGACCAGATCTCCCGCAAAAGCCATCAGGCCAATTGCAAGCGTGAAGAACCCGAGTACCCGAAACATGCGTGCCACGGTAAATCCTCCTCTCCTAAGTACGTTCATAGATTGTCTACACAACATTATACCGGGAAAGGAAAAACGTGTAAACAAATTTGGATATGAAAGCGAATTCTTTTTTTGCTCAAAGTAAGTATAGAGGGATATGTTTTACGTATGTCACGTATGAGCAAGCCTGAATGTGGAAATACATTTTAGTATGAAATCAATTCTATGAACTCTATGAGAGGCATAAGAATGAATGAAGCAGCTTTTATACCTAATTCACATACCGGGCTTCCGGTAATGCGGACGGTTATTTTAGGATGTTGTTAGGAGGGTATTATAGCATGACTGCAGTGAGACAGGATGCTTGGAGTACAGAGGACGATTTGATATTGGCTGAGGTTACTTTGCGTCATATTCGGGAAGGCAGTACACAATTGGCCGCTTTTGAAGAGGTGGGCGAAAAAATAGGCAGAACATCTGCCGCATGCGGTTTTCGCTGGAACAGTTGTGTACGTAAAAAGTATGATTCTGCCATCAGTAACGCCAAGGCACAACGACAAAAACGAAGTTATCTCAGAAAGCAACCAGCTATGCTCGGACCGCAGGTTGCAGCGCTGTCTACACTGGACACTGAAGAACATCTGTACAAATCAGATGGGATCTCAGACGATTCATTATCGATGGATGCAGTAATCCGCTTCCTGCGACAATGGAAGGGAACGGTGCAGGAGAGTAGTCGTCAACTCAAGATGCTGGAGAAGGAGCTTCGGGAGAAAGAAGATGAATTGCTTGAACTACGTCTTGAGAATGACCGTCTCTCCAAGGAAGTGAATGAAGTACAGACGGATTACCGTGTGGTGAATGACGACTACAAAGCTTTGATTCAGATTATGGATCGGGCTCGCAGACTCGCATTTTTGTCCGAAGAAGAAGAGGAACTTAAGACACGT
>NZ_ASPU01000054.1:0-371150 GCF_000517905.1 Paenibacillus sp. FSL H7-689 | reverse complement strand
CAGGTATGACGGGTTTTTAGTTTGGTGTTTTTGTTCTATTATAGATAATAGAAGAGAAACTACTGAAGCGGAGAGGAGTGCATCATATGATCATTGACATCGTAGGAGCGGGAGCACTTGGTCTTTTGTATGGCGGGAAACTGCTGGCGTCAGGTAACCAGGTCAGGTTTTGGACGAGAACAGCAGCTCAGGCAGACCTCCTCAGCCATAATGGAGTAATCATTGTGGAACAAGACGAGGAAATACATATTCTACCGGATCAATTACAGGCGAAACCAATAAGTAAGCTGACTGACACATGGAAGAAAAAACCAGGAGAATGGTTATTGCTCATGGTTAAGCAGACAAGCATTGATGATTTCATTCATGAGATTAGTCCATTACAAGATCATGTGCTGAATGTCGCTTGTTTTCAGAATGGGATGGGCCATCTTACAAAACTTCAAGCAGCTTTGCCAAAGTCGCTTCTGTGTAGTGCGGTTACAACAGAAGGTGCGAAGCGAACACAAAGTCAGGTGACTCGTGCAGGTACAGGTGAAACTAGGCTGGGGAGGTACAACATACATATAGGAGCTTCTACCTCTATAGAGGAGAAGAGAACATTTACTCTGTCGGGATCGTTGCAGCAGGCAGGATTTGACTGTACAGTGTCGAATGAAATCGATAAGCTGATATACAGGAAACTATTGATTAATTCAGTCATTAACCCGCTCACGGCACTATGGCGAATCCCTAATGGAGAATTGATCGTCAAGGAAGAACGAAAGAGGCTAATGCGCCAGTTATATGATGAAGTATTGTTAATCTACTCTGCAAGTGGAATATGTTTGGATCAGGATATGTGGGATCAACTGATATCGGTCTGTCGTTCTACTGCCACGAATACTTCCTCCATGCTTGCAGATGTTCTCGCTGGACGTGGTACAGAAGTGAGGTCAATTAACGGTCATATTGTAAGAATGGCACAGAAGTTGGACCTTTTTGCACCTACACATGAAATACTGCTTCATCTGATTGAAGGAATGCAACCGGAAGGAGTGAATTAATGGGACTTTTTATTGTGTTGAGCATTTTGCCCTTTTTTCCGTTCTTTCTTGTCTATTGGGGCATGTACGTATGGAAAAAAGACAAACGTAAAGCATTGCGAATGGCAATGGATGTAACCACTTTTTTTCTTGTATTTTCAGTTTCAGCGTTATTCAACTTAACATTTGATTCGAATTTTGGTTTTTATCTGACATTAATACTCATACTAGTAGCACTTGGATTCATCGGGGGTGCGCAAAATCGACTAAAAGGGAAGGTCGATAGGGGTAGAATGTTCCGGGCCGTATGGCGCATGTCTTTCGTCATCATGAGTTTCGGGTATGTTTTGTTTACTTTATTTGGATTATTTAGATACTTCATGCAACAGATGTAAGGTTACATAACGCATAAGAGGCAAAAAATGTGTCGATTTTGTCGAAAACTGAAAAAAACATTACTTTCTGAAAAAGTAATGTAGATTTTTTTGACCGGTGGTTGTATAATCTATAAACATATAAACCATATCAATTTAGGGGGAACGTGTTAGATGAAAAGGAAAAGTCTATTAGTCCTTTTGACGCTGATTTTGGCGTTCGGTACCGTACTTGCAGCGTGCGGATCGAAAAACGAAGGCACAGGTAACACCGATACTGGTTCTGCAAACGAAGGAAATGGTCTTGCTAAAGATCAAATTCTGAAAATCAACCTGTCAGCTGAACCTCCTACGTTGGACCCGGCTCAAGCAAAAGACAGCCAAACCAACACAGTTCTGAAATTCTTGTATGAAGGTCTTGTACGCATCGATGCTGATGGTAAAGAACAAGCGGGCGTAGCTAAAGACTGGACAATCTCCGAAGATGGTTTGAAATATGTTTTCAACCTGAACCCGGAAGCTAAATGGAGCAACGGTGATGCAATCACTGCCGAAGACTTTGTTCGTTCTTGGGAACGTGCTTTGAAACCGGAAACAGCTTCTCCATATGCATACCAATTGTACTATATTAAAGGCGCTGAAGGTTACAACCTCAGCAAAGATGAAACATACAAAGGTACTAAAGTCACAGATTTCTCACAAGTAGGCGTTAAAGCTACTGATGAGCACACATTGGAAGTAACGTTGGAAAACCCAACACCTTACTTCTTGGGTCTGACAGCATTCTACACGTACTACCCAGTACATGCATCTGCAGACACAAATGACAAATTCTTCACAGACTACAAAAACATGATCGTTAACGGACCATTTGTAATGGATCAATACTCTAAAGGTCAAAAAATTGTTGTGAAGAAAAACGATGGTTACCATGCAGCTGCCGATATTAAATTGGCTGAAATCGATATGTCTCTGACAAACAGCAGTGCTTCCGAACTGCAAGCTTACAAATCAGGACAATTGGACTACACTGGTGCACCTAACGGTGAAATTCCATCCGACCAAATTCCTTCTGTAAAAGCGGAATTGCCGGACGAGTTCAAAGCTACTGGTATTGCAAGTACGTACTACTATCAGTTCAACGTAAACGAAGCACCATTTAACAACGTTAAAATCCGTAAAGCATTTGCAATGGCAATTCAGCGTCAGCTGATTGTTGACAAAGTTACACAAGGTGGACAAATTCCAGCATTCGGCTTTGTACCTCCAGGTATCCGTGGTGAAAACGGCGAATTCCGTGATGAGCACAAAGACGATTACTTCACTGAAAATGTTGAAGAAGCTAAAGCATTGCTTGCTGAAGGTATGAAAGAAGAAGGTTACACAACATTGCCAGCTGTTACGTTGATCTACAACACTAGTGATGGCCACGCAAAAATCGCTTTGGCGGTTGCTGACATGTGGAAACAAAATCTTGGTGTTGATGTGAAAACAGAAAACCAAGAGTGGGGCGTATTCCTTGAGAACCGTCAAAACCAAAACTTCCAAGTAGCTCGTGCAGGTTGGTCTGCTGACTACAACGATCCATACAACTTCTTGGAAATGTGGACTACTGGAAACACAAACAATGATTCCAAATTCAGCAACGAACAGTATGACAAAGATGTTAAAGAAACTGTAAAATCTGCTGATCCAGCTGCACGTATGGCTGCATTTGCTGACGCTGAGAAAATCCTGATTCAAGATGAAATGGGCGTTATGCCAATCTATTATTACACTAACGTATCTTTGACTAAGCCTTACCTGAAAGGTGTACAACTTGATTTCAGTGGAGCTATTGACTACACTCGTGCATATCTGGAAGAGAAATAAGTTGTTCTGAAGTCTAATATGAATACTTCGGGATATATATGTGGAATTCCATATATATCCCGATTTTTTGTATGTGCACCGATTTTCCTTATAATTCTTGAAATTTCCGATAAATGGATTGGACTTTATTTCTGTCTAATTCTACAATCGATTTGTATACAAAATATTGTTTGTGGAGGTGTGCAAGGGTTGGTTAAGTATGTGTTGAAAAAACTATTATTTATGCTGCTATCGCTTTTCATACTCGCATCTGCAACCTTCTTCCTGATGAAGGCTATTCCGGGTGACCCTTTTACATCTGAGAAAAAAGTATCGCCTGAAATTCGGGTCTTGCTGGAACAGAAGTATGGATTGGACAAACCGATGTATGAACAATACCTGAAGTATATGGGTGGAATCATTAAGGGAGATTTCGGAGTCTCAATGAAATATCTCAATCGAGATGTAGCCGGAATGATCGGCGAAACATTCACCGCTTCACTGAAGCTTGGAGTGTTTGCAATTGTTATCTCCATTATCGTGGGTGTTCTGCTGGGCCTTATTGCTGCAGTTTACCATCGTAAACTCATTGATGATATCACGATGATCCTGGCAGTCATAGGGATAGCTGTTCCGAGCTTCTTGCTTGCGTCACTATTGCAGTATCTCTTTGCTACTAAATTAGGCTGGTTTAACGTTATGGGCTTTGATGGTCCATTGGATTACGTTCTTCCGGTTGCAGCGCTATCTGCATCTCCGATTGCTTTTATCGCTCGTTTGACGCGTTCGAGCATGCTTGAAGTCTTACATGCAGATTATATCAAAACAGCTAAAGCCAAAGGTCTGAAATGGCCTGCAATTATGTTTAAACACGTTGTAAGAAACGGTATTCTACCAGTAGTAACTTATGTTGGTCCAATGACAGCGAATATCATCACAGGTTCCGTTGTAATTGAACAGATCTTTAACATCGGGGGAATTGGTAAAGTATTCGTAGAGAGTATCACAAACCGTGATTACACTATGATCATGGGGATCACAATTTTCTATGGTATCCTCCTGATGTTGGCTCGTTTCTTTACGGATATCGCTTACGTGCTGATTGATCCTAGAATTAAGCTGGAAAGCCGGAAGGGGGCATAACGTTGTCTGGCACGAATAATAAAAAGAATGAAACGGCGAACACGAACCTGACTAGTCAGGCAGCGGTTAAACCGCAAGAAAGTGTATCCCTTTTTAAAGATGCCATGTACAGACTTGCAACCAATAAGGCTGCAATGATCAGTCTGAGCGTGTTAGTTCTTGTCGTGATTTTCTCTTTGATTGGTCCAACTTCTTTGTTTACAAGTTATAATTATTATTCCAATGATTTGTTGAATGCCAATGCAGCACCGAGTGCGGAGCACTGGTTCGGCACGGACGAGCTTGGTCGCGACGTGTGGGTAAGAACTTGGGTAGGAGCACGTGTATCCCTTACTGTAGGTTTGGCCGCAGCCTTGATTGACCTTGTTATCGGGGTTATTTATGGAGCGATCATGGGTTTCTACGGTGGACGTGTAGATGGAATTATGAACAAGTTTTCCGAAATTCTCTACTCCTTGCCGTACATGCTTGTTGTAATTTTGTTGCTGGTTGTACTGGAACCAAGTCTGACAACGATTATCATTGCCCTCACCATCACAGGCTGGATCAGCATGTCATGGATTGTGCGTGGTGAAATTATGCAACTCAAAAACAGAGACTTTATTCTTGCTGCAAGGTCCATGGGAGCAAGCACAGGGCGTCAATTGTTCCGTCATTTGTTGCCCAATGCAATAGGACCGATTCTTGTAACATTGACGTTGTCCATTCCAAATGCAATCTTTGCTGAAGCGTTCCTGAGCTTCCTTGGATTGGGTGTATCAGCACCAAGATCTTCACTTGGTTCTATGATCAATGATGCACTTACAGGCTGGACGCTATTCCCGTGGCGGATGTGGTTCCCAGCAGGTCTAATGGTTCTTACAATGCTTGCATTTAACTTGCTCGGAGACGGTCTGCGTGACGCACTCGATCCGAAATTACGTAAATAGAAACAGGAGGTGGGATTATGGAGCCGATTTTAACTGTCAAAGACCTGAGTGTGTCGTTCTCAACACGTTCTGGTGAATTTGATGCCGTTAAACATGTGAGTTTTGAACTTGGCAAAGGAGAGACGCTGGGGATCGTAGGTGAATCGGGTAGTGGTAAGAGTGTTACCGCCCAAACCATCATGAAATTGATTCCCTCCCCGCCTTCGAAGGTCAAAAGCGGAGAAATTACTTTTCACGGGCAAGACCTGCTGAATAAGACAGACAAACAAATGGAAGCGATTCGTGGTAAAGATATCGGTATGATCTTCCAAGATCCAATGACTTCATTGAATCCTACCATTAAAATTGGTAAACAAATTACCGAAGTATTGCGCAAGCATCAGAACATGTCCAAACAAGCGGCGAATAAAGCGGCTTTGGAGATGCTTGAACTTGTAGGTATTAAAAATGCGGCTATTCGCATGAATCATTATCCTCACCAATTCTCTGGTGGTATGCGTCAGCGTGCCATGATTGCGATCGCGCTTGCATGTCGTCCATCCCTTCTGATTGCGGATGAACCGACAACTGCACTTGACGTTACAATTCAGGCTCAAATTCTGGATGTCATGAAAGACATGCAGCAAAAGCTAGGAACATCGATCATGCTGATTACACATGACCTTGGTGTCGTAGCGGGTATGTGTGACCGTGTTGTTGTTATGAAGGAAGGCGAAGTTGTTGAAACAGGAACAACTGCTGAAATCTTTAGTAACCCTCAACATCCATACACGATTAAATTGCTGAATGCTTTGCCACGTCTGGACGAGCCCAAAAAGGAAAAACCAGCTCCGGCTGGTATTATCAAAGGCAGCAATAAGCCTCTGGTACAAGTGAAAAACTTGAAACAGTACTTTAATTTGGGTAAAGGTAACATTCTCAAAGCGGTCAATGACGTAAGCTTTGATATCTTTGAAGGTGAAACACTTGGCGTTGTAGGCGAGTCTGGCTGTGGTAAATCCACAACAGGTCGCACCATTCTGCGTCTTTATGAGCCAACTGGCGGAAATGTTAACTTCAACGGAACGGATATCTACAAGTTGTCTCCGCGTAAAATGAAAGAAATGCGTAAAGATATGCAGATGATCTTCCAAGATCCATATGCATCTCTTAACCCGCGTTTCAATGTTATGGATATTATCGGGGAGTCACTCGATATTCATGGTCTGGCTTCCAGCTCTAAAGAGCGCAAGAGACGAGTGGAGGAACTGCTTGATCTGGTAGGTTTGAATCCAAGTCATGCACTTCGTTATCCACATGAATTCTCCGGTGGTCAAAGACAACGGATCGGGATTGCGCGTGCGCTTGCTGTAGACCCTAAATTCATCATCTGTGATGAGCCATTGTCTGCACTGGATGTATCCATTCAGGCGCAGGTCGTTAAATTGCTTGAAGAACTTCAGCAACGTCTCGGCTTGACATACCTGTTTATTGCGCATGACTTGTCAATGGTTAAACATATCAGTGACCGTGTAGCTGTAATGTACATGGGTAAAGTGGTTGAGCTCGCAGAAAGTGAAGAACTATATGCGAACCCTGTCCACCCTTACACCAAAACATTGCTTTCCGCGATCCCTGTACCTGATCCGGAAGTGGAAGCGAACAAACGTCGCATCTTGCTGCCGGAAGAGCATATGAGCCCGATTCAGAACGGATCTGGCGGTCCTGCAAATGATCCGTACAACCTGGAAAATTCTCAATTGATTGAGGTTTCCAAAGGTCACTGGGTTGCAGAACCTTACGTATAATAGGAATATTAAAGCGATATGCTATTATTGATGTATTAAATGCCGCCGACTCGTTCGGCGGTTTTTTTCGTATTTTAATTACTTTCTTTTGACGAAGCGGCCCTGAATTCGGTACAATCAAGAAAGGCTCTTTGAAGCAGAATAGGAGGCAGACCTCATGAACGGTATTACCGAGGCACTCCGCAGCGGATCAAGACTTGCAGAAGATTATATCTGTTCAAGAGATGCTGCGCGTGGCCTTTACGATTATGACATTCGCTGGGAATCAGGACTTCAGGCGCGTGCCGAGTGGCTGGACCAATCGGAAAACACACGTATTGATCGTCGTGATCTGGCAGAGTATTTACGTATATATAATAAGCGGGTGAACGACCATGGAGAGGTTCATACGTCCATCACACGTCTTGCAGAACAAGATGCACTAGTGGTTACAGGAGGACAGCAGAGCGGTCTGCTCACCGGACCACTGTTCGTCATATACAAAGCCGCTAGCGTAGTGGCAGCTGCGCGTGAAGCGGAAGAAAGACTTCAACGCCCGGTAGTCCCAGTATTTTGGATTGCCGGTGAAGACCATGACTGGGATGAGGTTAACCACACATATCTACCTGATTATCAGGGAGACATGAAGAAGGTTAAGTTACAAGGACGATTCGCAGGAAGGGATTCTGTGAGTAATGTTCATGTGGATTCGCAGCAGTGGGTGAATGTACTCGAACAGGTGGAACATCTTTTACCTGATACGATACATAAACCAGGACTGATGAAATGCATCTCAGAGATCCATCAATCCAGTTCAAATCTGAGTGATGCATTTGCCCGCATGATATCTGCCTTGTTTGCCAGTAGTGGACTTGTTCTAATGGATGCATCGGATCCAGATTTACGCAGGTTGGAACAGCCCGTGTTTGAGCGGTTGATACGAAAAAATGAAGTACTGCGCAGCGCATACACACAAGGTGCTGCGCTGGTACAACAAGCTGGTTATGTTATGCCTGCCGAAGTGGCGGAGGATGGAGCCAATCTGTTCTACATTCATGAAGGTACGCGTCTACTCTTGTTGTTGAAGGACGGTTTATATAGTGATCGCAAAGGTTTGGTTTCTTTCTCAGAGGAACGTTTGCTTCAGGAACTGGGAGAACATCCGGAGCGCTTCAGTAACAACGTATTGACACGACCATTAATGCAAGATTCCGTGTTGCCTGTAGCCGCTGTTATTTTGGGGCAAGGTGAAATTGCATATTGGGGTTTGACTCGGGAAGCATTCCGTCAGTTCGGCCTGCAAATGCCCATTTTGTTGCCGCGGTTGTCTTTCACCATCATGGAAGATATTCATCACAAACATATGAAACAATATGGACTTTCTTTTCAGGATGTTCAATATCATATGGAAGAAAAGAAGGAGCAATGGCTCGCACAGCAGGAGACGTTCAAGGTAGATGAACAGTTTGACAAGGTTCAGGAAGCGTTTCTTGATCTGTATGGACCGTTGCTAGATGAGATTGCGGAGATTCATCCTGGGCTGGAACGAATTGGTGACACCAATTTGAGTAAAATCAACGAGCAAATGCAGTATCTGAAACAGCAGACTCACAAAGCTATCGAAGATAAACATAATGTGAGTCTAAGGCACTGGAATGGCATTCAGAACTCCTTATTCCCAACGGGCAAACCACAGGAACGAGTACATAATGCACTCTTTTACCTGAATCGTTATGGCACCGAGTGGATCGATGAACTGATTAAGGCCTCAAGTGAATTCCTTGGAGAGCACAAGGTTATTGCACTATAGAGCCCTTTATAATAGAAGAAACACATAAACGAGGAGGATATGAAATGACTACACCTGCATTGCAAAACAGTATTGTTAAAGATATGGGACTCGCTTCAGAGGGTCACCTGAAAATTGATTGGGTAGAAGCGCATATGCCGGTACTAAACCGCATTCGTCGCCAGTTCGAACAGGATCTGCCCTTCAAAGGTTTGAAGGTTGCCATTTGTCTTCATCTGGAAGCGAAAACAGCTTACTTGGCAAAAGTGATCCAAGCGGGTGGTGCAGAAGTAACCATTACGCATAGCAATCCATTGTCTACACAAGATGATGTTTGCGCAGCATTGGTGGAAGACGGTGTTACGGTGTATGCGAAGTACAATCCGGAGCCTGCGGAATTCAAATCACTGCAACTGCGTGCGCTTGAGGTGAAGCCTGATCTCATTATTGATGATGGTGGAGACTTTGCAACCATTATTGCATCCGAGCGCCCTGACCTCGCAGCAACCATTCGCGGAGGAGCAGAAGAAACGACAACGGGTATTATTCGTTTGAAAGCATTGGCGAAAGAAGGCCAATTGAAGTTTCCGATGGTTGCGGTTAATGACGCATACTGCAAGTATCTGTTTGACAATCGCTACGGTACTGGACAATCTGCATTCGACGGGATTATTCGTACAACTAACTTGGTTATCGCTGGTAAAAACGTAGTGGTAGCAGGTTATGGCTGGTGTGGTAAAGGTGTAGCCATGCGCGCCAAAGGTCTTGGTGCCAATGTGATCGTAACCGAGATCGATCCAATCAAAGCGGTAGAAGCACACATGGATGGGTTCCGAGTCATGACGATGGTGGAAGCCGCCAAATTGGGAGATTTCTTTATCGCAGTTACAGGCAATAAGGATGTTATCACAGGTGAGCATTACGATGTGATGAAGGACGGAGCGATCCTGAGTAATGCAGGTCACTTTGATGTTGAAGTGAATAAACCTGAACTGGCTAAACGTTCCGAATCGATTCGCACAGTTCGTCGCAACATTGAGGAATATCGTTTCAAAGACGGTCGTAAAATGTATCTTCTTGCAGAAGGTCGTCTTGTGAACCTGGGTGCAGCAGATGGTCACCCTGCCGAAATCATGGATACGACGTTTGCTCTGCAGGCGCTTGGTCTGCGTTATGTAAGTGAGAATTATGAAAACTTGGGTAAAAACGTTGTTAATGTACCTTATGATATTGACCAGCAGGTTGCCAGCTATAAACTTGAAAGCCTGAATATTGGCATCGACTCCTTGTCAGCTGAGCAAGTGAAATACCTGGATAGCTGGAAATTTTAAGCACTATCCAATAATTACAAGCTGATGAAATGATTCAATAGGTATAGAATGGTTTATTGATGATATGGCTCATGTGCGGGTAGACATACGATTGCCCGTTTAAGGGAAGCGTCTTTGATCCTGAGTGACAGGATCAAGGACGTTTTTTTTATGCTGAAAAATTAAAAAATCAAGTCATGCAAGAAGGGTTTTGATTTTTTTGTGCGAATCTATTATGCTTAGGTGGTGGAAAGTGGGGCAAAGTGGGAGAAACGGGTGAGGAGTGAGTGGGCCAATGTTTATGGGGGAGTTCCAACATAGCATTGATGATAAGGGTCGGGTGATCATTCCGGCTAAATTCCGCGAATCTCTGGGACCGTCTTTCGTTGTCACACGGGGTTTGGACCAGTGTCTTTTCGTGTACCCCATGGAGGAGTGGGGGGTCATGGAACAGAAGCTCAAAGCACTGCCATTGATGAAATCTGATGCACGTGCGTTTACCCGGTTTTTTTTCTCGGGTGCAACCGAATGTGAACTGGACAAACAGGGCAGGGTAAATCTGCCGGGCAATTTAAGAGAGTATGCCAAGCTGGACAAGGATTGTGTTGTTCTTGGCGTGTCGAACCGGGTGGAGATTTGGAGCAAAGGCATATGGGAGAGTTATTTCAATCAATCCGAAGAAGCATTCAACGACATTGCCGAAAAGCTGGTCGATTTTAATTTTGATTTATAAAGTCAGGAGGGGTGCAGGTTGTTTCACCACATAACCGTACTCAAAGAAGAGGCAACAGAGGGATTAAACATCAAGCAGGACGGTATATACGTGGACTGCACTTTAGGCGGTGGCGGACATAGCTCCGTGATTGCTTCCAAGCTCGGTCCAGGGGGACGTCTGATCGCACTTGATCAGGATGATTGGGCTTTGGATAATGCTCGCGAGAAGCTCGCAGCTTATGGAGAACGTGTAACATTGGTGAAAACCAATTTTCGGGATCTGGAACAGGTACTCAAGGATCTGGATGTACCAATGAAGGATGGTGCACCACAGGTCGACGGTATTTTGTACGACTTGGGTGTGTCATCTCCGCAATTTGATGAAGGAGAACGTGGATTCAGTTACAATCACGATGCTCCGCTCGATATGCGAATGGACCAGGATGCAATGCTGACGGCCAAAGAGATTGTGAATGAGTGGCCAGAAGAAGAGATTGCTCGAATTTTGTATCGCTATGGTGAAGAGAAGTTTTCGAGAAGAATTGCCCGTGTTATCGTCGGAAAACGAGCGCAGTCTACCATTGAGACGACAGGTGAACTCGTGGAACTGATCAAGGAAGGCATCCCGGCGGCAGCTCGACGTACTGGTGGACATCCTGCCAAACGCAGCTTCCAGGCATTACGCATTGCCGTCAACGATGAGTTGGGTGCCTTTGAAGAAGGCTTGCATCAGGCTGTTCGTTGTCTGGCACCAGGAGGACGTGTATCTGTTATTACCTTCCACTCCCTTGAGGATCGGATATGTAAACAGATTTTCAGTAGTTATCTGGAAAAATGTACATGTCCACCCGATTTTCCGTTGTGTGTATGCGGCGGCAAGGGGACCCTGCGTTTAGTTAACAGAAAACCGTTGATTCCAACGGAAACGGAATTGACCGAAAATTCACGTGCTCGTTCAGCCAAGCTGCGCGTAGCCGAGAAATTGTAGATCAAGAGTGGAGGAGAGAATCGGAGTATGGCATATACACGTGGTAATCTCGCTGTAAAAGAAAAAGCGTCCCAGGAACGTGTGACCCAGCAACGATACAAAGAAACCACCAAAGTGGTGACCCGTCGTACGGGTCTTCCGGCACGCGAGAAGATTTTGTATCTGATTACCCTGGTTGCAGTTATCCTTGTTGGAGGAGCCTTGATGTCTCGTTATGCTCATATCTATGATCTGAACAAGCAGGCGCAGTCTACTATTTCGGATATCAAGGTGTATGAAAAGACGATTGCAGACCTGCAAGTGGAAAAAGAAACATTGAACAACCAGGTCATCGAAAATGCAAAACAACTTGGTTACGTTGAAGCTTCCGGTAAGGATGTCATTTATGTACCTCGCTCAACAAGTACGAAATCAACTGGCACTGAGTCGTCCTCGAATACAGCAAGCAGTAAGTAAAGAGGTGTTCCGATGATAAAAAGAATAAAGATGCGCACGTTGCTTATAGGGGGATGTATTACCCTCTTTTTTCTTGTACTCGTAACCCGAATCTTTTTCATTCAGGTTGTGAATGGCGGTGAATGGCAGGAACGGGCAGCCGGTTTGGTAGAGCGGGAACAGACGATTAAGGCTGCACGTGGAACGATTACGGATCGAAATGGTAATATTTTGGCTACCGATGCCCCTGCGTATACGGTTTCTGTTAATCCGTTATTAATTAATGAACTCGGAATTCAGGATGTTGTTACGGAGAAGCTCTCTGCCCTTCTTGGGAAAAATGAGAGTGAGATGCGTGCTCTAGTCACAGCGAAGAAAGAAAATGGCGATTTTTTTCAGCAACGTGAAGTACGCAGTGAAGGATATAAGATAAGTCCAGAGCTTGCGGAAAAAGTCAACGAACTGCGTGAGGAATTACAAGAAGAGTACAAGGCTCGTAATGCAATTGTGATGGCTCAGGAGTCGAAGCGTTTTTACCCTGAAGAAACACTTGCTTCTCACCTCTTGGGATATATGAGCCGGGATGGGAAAGCTGTCAATGGACTTGAAGTCTCATATGATGAAGCACTGACAGGTACAGATGGATATTTGAATTATCAGAAGGATGCCAAAGGCATTAAACTTCCGGATTCACAGGATAACTATCTGCCACCTCAGAACGGTAAGAACCTTACGCTGACCATCGATGATACGATCCAGTTCTACATTGAGGATGCAATGAAAGAAGCCGTTGCCAAGTATAACCCACTGAGCATGACGGTCATTGCCGCGGACCCAAACACGATGGAGATTCTAGGGATGGCGAACTGGCCAACCTTTAACCCGAATACGTATGGGAGTACACCTGATCAAAAGAATTTTATCAACCATGCTACTCAATCCATCTATGAGCCAGGTAGTACATTCAAAATAGTTACGCTAGCAGGGGCTGTTGAAGAAAAACTCTTCGATCCCAATGCAAGTTTTGAATCCAAACGCATGTATATCGGTGGTTTCCCGATTAGTGATAATGGTCATTCCTATGGTTGGATCTCGTATCTCGAAGGTGTCAAACGGTCAAGTAACATTGCTTTTGTTAACTTGGGTTACAACATGCTTGGCGGCGAACGTCTGCGTCATTACATAGACGAATTCGGCTTCGGCAAAAAGACGGGTATTGATCTGCCAAATGAGGCAGCCTCCCCGATCAAGCCACTGGTTTACAAATCCGAGATTGCTACTGCTGCTTACGGTCACGGTCTTGTACAGGTAACACCAATTCAACAGGTCGCAGCCATCTCTGCGATTGCCAACGGCGGCAAATTGCTGGAGCCACATCTAGTGAAGGAGATCAAGAACCCGAATGATGGAACAACGGAAGTCATCAAACCCAAAGTTGTTCGTCAGGTGATTTCCAAGGAATCTTCCAAACTGGTGAGCGGTTATCTGGAACAAGTGGTTGCAGACCAAACGATTGGTACCGGTCGTAACGCCTATATTGAAGGTTACCGTGTAGCTGGTAAGACAGGTACAGCAAGAAAGGTTGTTAACGGAGCATACAGCAAGTCAAAAGACGTTGTATCGTTTATTGGATTCGCGCCCGTGAATAATCCGAAGATTGCTATACTTGTTGTCATTGACCAACCGGATGGAACCAACATTGGGGGAGGAACCGCAGCTGCGCCGGTGTTCAAAAAGATTGTCAGCCAGACTCTTCAATACATGGGAATACCCAAAGATACAGCCAAAACTCCTGACAAAAAGTCAAAAGAAGTCTCTGTCGTGCAAGCCAAGGCGCCTGACTTAAGTGGCAAGACAGCCAAACAAGCCAGAAGCCAGCTTCTAAGCGCAGGTATTGCTTATGTGACTCTTGGTCAAGGTGATAATGTAATTCGGCAGTATCCGGTTGCTGGCGCCTCTATGAATCCAGGCCAACGAATCTATCTGCTAACGGAAGAAAGCAGCAAGATGAAGATTCCCGATCTAACAGGTGAATCTCTCCGGGATGCCCTAGAAGTACTTTCTCTCATGAAAGTGGGGGTTACGGTCAAGGGCGAGGGTTATGTCGTGAAGCAAACCGAGCAGGTCGCAGGTGAGCAGAGAACTGTGCAGTTGAACTTGCAAACTGCTAAAGCTGCAGTGACAGGTATAGCCGATGAGGCTCCAATCTCTTCTGATCCGTCATCAGAAGCTGAAGTGAAGGAACAAGAGGCTTCGGCCGGAGAAGCTAAAACCGACGAAACAGACGAAACAGATAACAGCAAGGCTCCTGCCAATGAATCCGAATCCTCTGACGATCCAGCAACAAACGGAGCTACGCTTCCTTAGGGAGCTCTGACAGCTTGTTCTAACCCCCGGTTGTCCTGAATATTCATGAATGGAACGAATGTCATGATTTTGGGACGAGTGGGGGGATCTTTTCGTGAAGGGATCAAGCGTAAATCTGCGGCGCAGGTTGCTATGGAGTTTAATGATTTTAGTTTTGTTATTTTCGGCTCTGATGATCAGGCTTGCTTATGTACAGCTCGGGGAAGGCCCTGAATTGTCAGCAAAAGCAGAAGAATCCTGGCGGCGTAATATTCCTTACTCAGCCAAGCGAGGGGAGATCCTGGATCGAAATGGAACCTCTCTGGCCTATAATGTGACAACACCAACCATTATGGCCATTCCGGCTCAGGTGAAAGAAGCTGAAACGACGGCTAAAGCGCTGGCCCCATTGCTTGGGATGACGGAAGAAAAAGTGCTCGCAACCATCAAGAAACGAGAACTCATTGTACGACTACAACCCGGCGGCCGCAAAATTACGATGGAGAAAGCTCAGCGCATCCGTGATTTGAAGCTTCCGGGTATCGTTGTTGCTGAAGACAATAAACGTTTTTATCCTTATGATGATTTGGCTGCCCATATTCTTGGTTTTACGGGCATTGATAATCAGGGCTTAACGGGTGTCGAGAAGAAATATGATGATAAGCTGAATGGTTTGAATGGCAGTGTGTCCTACTTGTCCGATGCGGCCGGAAGGCTAATGCCGGGCTCATCCGAGAAGTATGTGGAACCGAAGGACGGCCTTAACCTCAAGCTGACCATTGATAAATCCATTCAGTCCATCATGGAGAGAGAACTGGATCAGGCCATGGTGAAGTTCCAGGCGAACTCAGCATTGGCCATAGCGATGAATCCCAAAACGGGTGAAATTTTGGGGATGTCCAGCAGGCCGGGATACGAACCTGCCGATTATCAGCAATATCCCGCGGAGATATACAATCGAAATTTACCGATCTGGATGACCTACGAGCCGGGCTCCACATTTAAGATCATTACTTTGGCAGCAGCGCTTGAAGAGAAAAAGGTCAATCTGCAACAGGATCAATTTTTTGATCCCGGATATGTTGAGGTGGGTGGGGCCCGTCTGCGTTGCTGGAAAAAGGGCGGCCACGGAAGTCAGACCTTCTTACAAGTTGTGGAGAACTCATGTAACCCGGGCTTTGTGGCTTTGGGGCAGAGGCTGGGCAAAGAATCGCTCTTCTCCTATATTAAAGACTTTGGTTTCGGTACCAAGACAGGGATCGACCTTAGCGGAGAAGCCAGTGGAATTCTGTTCAAACTGTCCAGAGTGGGACCTGTCGAGCTTGCAACGACGGCTTTTGGTCAAGGTGTATCCGTAACGCCCATTCAGCAAGTAGCAGCTGTGTCAGCGGCCATCAATGGGGGGAAACTTTACAAGCCTTATGTTACGAAAGCGTGGGTCCATCCGGTCACAGGAGAAGTCATGGAAGAAGCCAAGCCGGAACTGGTTCGTCAGGTGATCTCGGAGAATACATCCAAACAAGTACGTGAAGCACTCGAGAGTGTTGTCGCAAAAGGTACCGGGCGTCCGGCATTCATTGATGGATACCGGGTCGGTGGCAAAACAGGTACAGCCCAGAAGGTTATCAACGGACGTTATTCCTCGACCGAGCATATCGTATCCTTTATCGGATTTGCACCAGCAGATGATCCACAGATTGTGGTCTATACCGCAGTTGATAATCCCAAAGGAATTCAGTTCGGAGGTGTGGTTGCCGCCCCGATTGTACAGAACATCCTTGAAGATGCTTTGCACTATATGAATGTACCTGTTCGGAAGGATCAGGTCGCCAAAGAATACAAGTATGGTGAAACCAAAATCGTGACAGTCCCAGACCTGACAGGAGCTACTGTTGAAGATCTGTACGAAGACCTGAACATGAATTTTATGCTGGCGAAGTCTGGCAGTGGTAAATACGTGATTAATCAGGCACCCAAACCTGGGGCGAGGGTAGATCAGGGATCAACTATCCGCATTTATATGGGGAATGTACTGAACGATGCACATGATCACACAAAGGATGAATAACGGGGCTTAGGGGTAGTTTGAGGCTTCTAGCGCAACAAAATTCATCCAAGTGCGTTTCATTATTGGGTTGTATTGACGATATTAATAAATACAGACATATGTTAAAACAGAAGTATAATTGGAAAAGTGAGGTTATTCATGTGCTTTTAAAACAATTTGCATCGATGCTGACCACCGCCCGCCTCGTGGGCGAATCAAATACAGAATGCCAAAACCTTCAGACAGATTCCCGGCAGGTAAAACCGGGTGATCTGTTTATCTGTCTTCCGGGACATACGGTAGATGGTCATGATTATGCAGAAAAAGCTGTAAATGCCGGTGCAGTTGCATTGGTGGTTGAACGGCAGCTGGATCTGCCTGTACCACAATTGCTGGTGAAGGACAGCCGATTTGCGATGGCTGTTCTGGCAGATTTCTTTTTTGACTCGCCAAGCCAGAAAATGAATATGATTGGTGTAACGGGAACGAACGGAAAAACAACGACCACCTATTTGATTGAAAAAATCATGAGTGATTACGGACGCAAGACGGGATTGATCGGTACTATTCAAATGCGGTATGACGGTCGCACCTACCCGATGTCAGGAACAACACCAGAGGCGCTTGATCTGCAGCGTAGTCTGCATGATATGGTTCAGAAGGGTACGGACTGCTGTGTTATGGAAGTTTCTTCTCACGCATTGGAACAAGGGCGAGTAAAGGGAACGAATTTCCGTACTGCGGTATTTACTAACCTGACGCAAGATCATCTGGACTACCACCATTCCATGGAGGAATATCGCGGGGCCAAAGGATTGTTCTTTGCACGTCTGGGTAACGGTTATACGGAAGATGTTACACAGCGTAAATATGCTGTCATCAATGCAGATGATCCGGCTGCGGCTTATTTCATCTCTGTGACTGCGGCTGAAGTGATTACATATGGCATGGGTGAAAAGGCGGATGTACGCGCATCCCAAATCTCAATCACGTCTCAGGGAACTTCTTTCCATGTGGATACATTTGCAGGTAGCACAGATATTCGCTTGCGCATGGTAGGCAAATTCAATGTGTACAATGCAATGGCAGCAATATCTGCAGCGCTGGTGGAAGGTATTCCGCTGGAAGAGATCAAGCGCAGTCTGGAGACGGTTCCGGGCGTGGATGGACGTGTTGAAGGAGTGGACGAAGGACAGCCATTTGCTGTTATTGTCGATTATGCCCATACACCGGATGGACTGGAGAATGTGTTGCGGACGGTGAAAGAATTTGCCGAAGGGCGTGTAATCTGCGTGTTTGGCTGTGGTGGTGACAGGGACCGTACCAAACGTCCTCTCATGGGGAAAATTGCTGCGAATTATAGTGATTTTGTACTGGTTACTTCCGATAATCCACGGACAGAAGATCCGGATCTCATTCTCAAAGACATTGAACAGGGCCTGATTGAAGAATCCGTTCCTGCTGAACGTTATACGATGATTGTGGATCGACGCCAGGCCATTCATGAAGCTATTGAAATGGCAAGCCCAGCCGATGTAGTATTGATTGCGGGTAAGGGTCACGAGACCTATCAGATTATCGGCACAACCAAAACCGATTTTGATGACCGAATCATAGCCAAAGAAGCGATAAGGGGCAAATCCAATTGATAAAAAGAACATTGGCACAATTGGCCGAGATGTGTGGAGGAACATTAAGTGACGTTGCCGCTCATGGCAATGTAATGGTCGAAGGGGTGTTTACCGATTCGCGTAAACCTCTGGAAGGCAGTTTGTTTATCCCGCTAGTGGGTGAAAGGTTTGACGGACACGAATTTGTGCAAGCCTGTCTAGAGAAGGGGGCTGCAGGGGCGATCTGGCAAAAGGATCATGGTATTCCGCCACAAGGAGCTGTCATTGTTGTTGACGACACACTTGTCGCACTGCAAGCACTCGCATCTGCTTATCTAACGGAGAATAAAGCGTCTGTGGTTGGCATTACAGGCAGCAACGGCAAGACAACAACAAAGGACATCGTGGATGCCATTCTCTCAACGACGTTCAAAGTGCATAAGACGCAAGGCAACTTCAATAATCACATTGGTTTACCGCTGACTGTACTAAGCATGGACCCGGATACCGAGATTATCATTTTGGAGATGGGTATGAGTGGTCGCGGGGAAATTAACGATTTGTCGGTTATTGCGCAGCCTGATGTAGCGGTCATTACCAATATTGGTGAATCACATCTGCTTCAGCTGGGGTCCAGACTGGAGATAGCCAGAGCCAAAGCCGAGATTGCTGCGGGATTGAAGCCTGGCGGGTTACTGATCTACAACGGAGACGAGCCTTTAATTGCACAAGTCCTTGAAGAACCCGCAACGAAACAACCCGATGGATTGCAGCGGTTTACATTTGGTCTGCAAACCGATAATGATGACTATCCTACCGGACTTATGAATGCGCAGAACGGGGTAGTTTTCACTACCAAACAGTCTGGAGAACATGCTTTTACGCTACCTCTGCTAGGAACGCATAATGTCGTTAACTGTCTGGCTGCTTTGGCAGTAGCCCGTCATTTTAAAGTGACGACGGAACAGATTGCCGCGGGATTGTCTCGCTTGAAACTGACAGGCATGCGTATTGAGGTTACGCAAGGCGTTAGTGGTCTAACCCTGCTGAATGATGCATACAATGCAAGTCCAACCTCCATGAAGGCCGCAATCGATGTACTAGAAGGTCTGAAAGGATACCGCATGAAAGTGGCTGTGCTTGGTGATATGCTTGAACTCGGTCCCCAAGAGCAGGATCTGCATTACGGAATCGGAGAGTATATCACATCGGCCAAAATGGACATGGTGCTGGTATATGGTCCGCTATCAGCCAAGATTGCTGAAGGAGCAAGCAAGCATATGCCTACAGAGGCTGTGCATGCTTTTATAGATAAAGAAGAAATGACCCGTTATCTACTGGAGAAACTACATCCCAGAGACGTTGTCTTGTTCAAAGCCTCAAGAGGCATGAAGCTGGAAGACGTGGTCGAAGCACTACAAATAGCACCATTACAGAATCGAGTAGACTAGAGGGGTGAACCCATGGATTTTCAGGTATTACTGTTAACAATCGGCGTTTCATTTATTCTGGCGGTGATTGCCGCACCGCTCCTGATTCCGCTGTTACGCCGGATGAAATTCGGACAGCAAGTTAGGGAAGATGGGCCTCAGAGCCATTTGAAAAAAAGCGGAACACCTACAATGGGTGGAGTCGTCATTTTAGTTGCGTTCACATTGGCCTTTTTGAAATTTTCGGCAGTCAAGAATACAGACTTTTATGTCTTGCTTGTGGCTACGCTGGGATTCGGGCTGATTGGCTTCCTGGATGATTACATCAAAATTGTGTTCAAACGTTCGCTGGGACTGACGGCCAGACAAAAAATGCTGGGCCAATTGTTCTTCAGTGCAGTGATGTGTTTCTTGCTGATCCAGAATGGACACAGCACAGCCATCTCTATTCCGGGAATGTCATTCTCGTTTGACTGGACCGGATGGTTCTATTATCCGTTTGTTGTATTCATGATGCTTGCCATTACCAATGCGGTTAACTTTACCGACGGTCTGGATGGTTTGCTGTCAGGGGTAAGTGCGATTGCCTTTGGCGCGTTTGCCATTGTGGCGATGCAAGCCACGTCGATGCCGGCAGCAGTGTGTGCAGCAGCGATGATCGGGGCCGTACTCGGTTTTCTGGTATATAACGCACATCCGGCCAAAGTGTTTATGGGAGACACCGGTTCTCTGGGGATTGGCGGTGCGATTGGTGCGGTAGCCATTGTAACCAAAACAGAGCTTCTATTTGTCATCATTGGCGGTATTTTTGTTATCGAGATCCTGTCTGTCATCATTCAAGTGGTATCATTCAAGACTCGTGGCAAGCGTGTATTCAAAATGAGCCCCATTCACCATCACTTTGAATTAAGTGGTTGGTCAGAATGGCGGGTTGTTATTACCTTTTGGGCGGTAGGCGCAATTTTGGCCGCTCTTGGACTTTATCTCAACAAGGGGTTGTAGATCATGAACCATCCTGAATCATATCGCGGACAACAAGTAGTCGTGCTCGGATTGGCCAAAAGCGGCGTACAGGTCGCCAAAGTGCTGGATCGCGCCGGAGCGAAGGTTACAGTAAATGATAAAAAAGAGAGAGATCAATGTCCCGAAGCTTCCGAATTGGAGGCTTTGGGAATTTCTGTTGTATGCGGAGGGCATCCGGATGATCTGATTCACAGTGGTGTGAAGCTGGTTGTCAAAAACCCGGGTATCCCCTACCATGCAGCTCCTGTGCAGCAAGCTTTGGCATTGGGCATTGAAGTGGTGACCGAAGTAGAGGTTGCTTATCATCTATGTGCTGCACCCATGATCGGGATTACGGGCTCCAACGGCAAAACAACAACCACCACTTGGGTGGGTAAAATGTTGGAGCATGCCGGCCTCAACCCGATCGTTGCCGGTAATATCGGAACACCTCTATGTGAAGCGGCAGAGCAAGCTTCTCCAGATAACTGGATGGTTGTTGAGCTTAGCAGTTTCCAGCTCAAAGGAACGGTTGATTTTCGTCCTCGGATTGCCAGCTTGCTTAACGTTGCAGAGACGCATCTGGATTATCACGGGAACATGGATGATTATGTGGCTTCCAAAGCCAAACTGTTCGCCAATCAGCAGCCTGACGACGTAGCCATCTTGAATTGGGATGATGCGGTATGTCGTGGTCTGGTTCCTTACATCAAAGGCAGATTGATCCCCTTCTCCGTGACAGAGAAATTGGATACAGGTGTGTATGCAGATCCTCCTTATGTGGATGGAGAAGAGGATGATGTGAAGCGTCAGATTATCTACGCGGATGAAAAGGGAAATCACCACACCATTATTGACATCGAGAACATTGGCATCGCTGGACGATTCAATGTGGAAAATGCAATGGCCGCTGTGGCCATTGCCGTAGCGGCAGGAGCTGATCCAGCAGTGCTGGCTGCTCCGCTTGCAGATTTCAAGGCGGTTGAACACCGACTTGAATATGTTCTAGAGCATAATGGTTCTGCGTACTACAACAACTCCAAAGCGACCAATTCAAAGGCTACGGTCATGGCCCTGAATTCGTTCAAGGAACCGGTCGTATTGATTGCAGGAGGGCTGGATCGTGGATCAGACATGATGGAGTTGTTACCCTTGTTCCAGGAACGGGTAAAAGCTGTCGTTGCAATTGGAGAGACACGGACAAAAATTGCCAAGGTCGCGGAACTTGCCGGATTAAAGCAAATTAAGGTCGTCGATAATGAGGAGGACGCTGCCCGGACGTTAACCGTTGCTGTGCAGGAAGCATCGAAGTTTGCCAGTGCCGGTGATGTCGTTTTGTTATCCCCGGCATGTGCAAGTTGGGACATGTTTCCTTCCTATGAAGAGCGGGGACGCATTTTTAAAGAGGCGGCGCATAACTTGTAAGTAGGGGGGTGGAAAAGCCCCTACTTACATGCAAGGGGTGGCCTCCTGATGAAACAGACGCGACCAGCACCAGATATTTGGTTGCTGATTTGTATTTTGGCATTGCTTGCCATCGGCATTATTATGGTATATAGTGCGGGCTCGGTGCTTGCCTTTCATGACTATGGCGATTCATTTTATTTTGTAAAAAGACAGGCCCTGTTTGCGGTGCTTGGGCTTGTAGCCATGTTCGTAACTGCTAATGTAGACTACCGGGTGTGGAGGAAATATGCCAAGCCTATATTGATTGCCTGTTTTATTATGCTCATTGCGGTGCTCATTCCAGGAATTGGTGTGGTTCGCGGTGGTGCACGAAGTTGGCTGGGCATTGGTTCGTTCGGTATTCAGCCCTCAGAATTCATGAAGCTGGGCATGATTCTGTTTCTCGCTCACTGGCTGAGCAAGGAACCGGGTAAAATCAAAACCTTCACAACGGGGCTTCTGCCACCGCTGGGATTGATCGGTTTGGCTTTTGGGATTATTATGCTGCAACCTGATTTGGGGACTGGCACCGTGATGATGGGCGCATCGATGCTTATTATTTTCACAGCCGGAGCGCGAATGAAACATCTGAGCTTGCTTGCTCTTGGCGGCGTAGCCGGGTTTGCAGCTTTGATTGCAGCAGCACCCTATCGGCTGCAGCGTATCACAGCGTTTTTGGACCCGTGGTCCGATCCGCTGGGTGCCGGATATCAGATCATTCAATCCTTATACGCAATTGGTCCTGGTGGACTGGCGGGATTGGGACTGGGTATGAGCCGGCAGAAGTACAGTTATGTACCTGAACCGCAAACGGACTTTATTTTTAGTATTTTGGCCGAAGAACTCGGCTTTATAGGTGGAATGATTGTATTATTGTTGTTTCTGGTGCTGGTGTGGAGAGGGATGCGTGTAGCCATGACCATTCCGGATGCCTTCGGCAGTCTGCTTGGTGTTGGTATCGTAGGTATGGTCGCCGTACAGGTCATTATTAACATTGGTGTTGTCATTGGCATGATGCCTGTTACGGGCATTACATTGCCTCTGATCAGTTACGGCGGGTCATCATTGACCCTCATGCTCACAGCACTGGGCATTTTAGTGAATTTATCCCGTTATGCGAGGTGACTATGCGATGCGAGTCGTTCTAAGCGGTGGCGGTACGGGTGGACATATCTATCCGGCCGTTGCCATAGCAAGACAATGCGAGGCGGAGAATCCGGACTCGACATTTCTATACATCGGAGGAACCAGAGGGCTGGAAAGTAAGCTGGTTCCCCAAGAAAATATTCCTTTTAAATCCATTGATATTACGGGCTTTCGACGGAAATTGTCCATCGAAAACCTGAAGACGGTCATGCGTTTCATTCAAGGAGTACGCAAGTCCAAAAAAATGCTGAAGGAATTCAAACCGGATGTTGTGATTGGTACAGGTGGATATGTGTGTGGACCTGTGGTATATGCAGCAACAAAACTGGGGATTCCGAGTATAATTCATGAACAGAACGCCATCCCTGGTCTGACGAACAAATTTTTGATGCGTTATGTGGACACGGTTGCCGTTAGCTTTGAAGGTTCTGAAAAATCGTTTTCCGGCGCAAAAAAGGTGATCTACACTGGTAATCCGCGAGCGACTACGGTAGCCCAAGCTAGCCGTGATCGTGGTTTTGCCACGTTAGGTGTACCGATGAACAGCCGTGTTGTTCTTGTGGTTGGTGGCAGTCGCGGGGCAAAAGCAATCAATCAGGCCATGGTGGACATGGCTCCATTGCTGGAACAACTGGATGATGTACATGTAGTTTACGTTACAGGGGATACCTATTTTGATGAAACGCGTGAAGCCATTCGCAGCTCATTGGGTACGATGCCAAACCACCTGCATGTCCTGCCTTACGTGCATAATATGCCTGAGGTGCTTGCCTGCACATCCTTGATTGTAAACCGCGCAGGTGCATCATTCCTTGCGGAGATTACATCACTGGGTATTCCTTCGATCCTGATTCCGTCACCTAACGTGACTAATAATCATCAGGAAGCCAATGCACGCACGCTTGAAGGTGGAGGCGCATCACTCACGATGCTGGAGAAGGATCTTACAGGCAAAGTCCTGTATGAAGCCATCGCCAAGATTATGAATGATGAATCGGGACGTAAACGAATGGCTGAAGCCTCCCGAAAACTGGGGAAACCCGATGCAGCTGAAGTGCTTGTTCATGAAATTCAGCGTCTTGCTGCACACCGATAAAGTGTGATTGTGGGCGATTGTCACACACGAGACGGGGCTGACATAAGATACCGTATAAATCGTGACCATCGTTCCATGGCGCCAGAACACGGTCTGTAACAACAGAACATACCGTGCTCATCGGTTTTGAAGCAAAGGAGGAAGCAAACATGCATCAGTGGATATCGTTACTATCCCAGAATAATGTTGGCAGAGTTCTTGAAAACGAATGGCTAGCCAAATACACCACATGGAAGATCGGCGGTCCTGCGGATGCACTGGTCATTCCGGAGAATAAAGAGCAGATGATGAATCTCGTTCAATTGCTTCACACGTATCAGATTCCGTGGATGCAACTAGGACGGGGCTCAAACATGCTGGTGTCAGACAAAGGAATACGTGGTGTTGTGGTGAAACCAGGCGAGGGCTTTGATTATGCCGAATTTCACGAAGGCGGTGTAACCGCCGGAGCGGCGCATTCTTTTGTTAAACTCAGTGTGGTTGCTGCCAAAAAGGAATGGACCGGTCTGGAATTCGGCAGCGGTATCCCCGGCACTGTCGGTGGAGCCGTATACATGAATGCAGGCGCGCATGGATCGGATGTGTCACGGATATTCAAATTCGCTGAGATTGTACTGGAGACAGGGGAATTGGTACGTTACAGCAAGGAGGACATGGATTTTGCCTACCGCCACTCTGTTCTGCATGATCGGAGAGGCATCGTGCTGGAAGCTACGTTTGAACTCCAGCATGGAGAGCGCAACGTCATTTCGGAAACGATGGCGGCTTACAAAGATCGCCGACGCCGCACACAGCCACTGCAGATGGCATGTGCAGGTAGTGTATTCCGAAATCCACCGGGTGATCATGCAGCCCGCCTGATTGAAGCAGCAGGGCTGAAAGGAATGACCCAGGGAGGCGCACAGGTATCCACCATGCATGCCAATTTCATTGTTAATACAGGCCAAGCAACAGCAGAGGACGTTATCACCCTAATGCAGCAGATACAGAGCACTATATCATCTCAAAACGGTATTAACCTGGTACCGGAAGTCTTCGTAGTGGGTGAGCGGTAAACCCCGGAGGTGATACATTGGACAAATTGGTGATTGAAGGCGGGAAACCCCTCTCAGGATCCATACGCATCCATGGAGCAAAAAATGCCGCTTTACCGATTATGGCCGCAAGTTTGTTGGCAGATGGAGAAGTTACACTGCATAACGTTCCACACTTGCTGGACATTGAAGTGATGCTGTATATCCTGGAACGGCTTGGATGCACGTGTCGGCATGAACAGGGAACAGTGACGATTAATACCTCGTCTATCCGGTCATATGATGTGCCAGAAGATCTAATGAAGCAGATGCGCTCTTCCATTTTTTTGATGGGACCATTGCTGGCTAAGTTTGGGCAAGTGTCAGTGTATCAGCCAGGCGGCTGTGCCATTGGAGAACGCAAAATTGATCTTCACCTCCGGGGCCTGGAAGCGCTCGGAGCTTTGATTGAAGAGCAGGACCAACAGATTATCTGTCATGGGCACAATCTGGTGGGTACAGATATTCATTTGGATTTCCCGAGTGTGGGAGCGACGGAGAATATCATGATGGCAGCCGTTATGGCTAAAGGGACGACAACCATCTGCAACGCCGCAAGAGAACCTGAAATCCAGGACCTGCAACACTTTTTGAATGCTATGGGTGCAAGCATTATTGGTGCAGGAACGGATACAATCACGATCAATGGCGTTGAGAAACTGAAACCTTGTTCCTATGAGATTATACCGGATCGAATCGTTGCCGGAACCGTGATGATTGCAGCAGCAGCAACACGAGGCAATGTTACGCTTACACACTGCAATCCTGCTCATCTTACTTCACTTATACATGTATTGAAGCGCACTGGTGTTCAAATCACAGTCTGCAATGATATAATGACGGTGAGCTGTATGAGCCGTCCCAAATCAGTAGACCGTATTGTGACTTCTCCGTATCCTTCGTTTCCGACAGATTTGCAATCGCAAATCATGGTGCTGCTCAGTTTGGCAGACGGATTCAGTGTGATGAAGGAAACGGTATTCGAGGGCCGGTTCAAACATGTGGATGAACTGAATGTGATGGGGGCTGATATTTCAGTCGATCTGAACGCAGCATTTATCCGTGGTGTTCCCCGTCTGTACGGGGCTACAGTAGAAGCAACCGATCTTCGTGCAGGTGCAGCTCTGGTCATTGCTGGTCTGGCTGCTCAAGGCAAAACGGTTGTGGAGCAAGTGCATCATATTGACCGGGGCTACGATCAGATCGAGAAGTTATTCCAAAGTCTTGGAGCATCGGTTGAGCGACAGTCGCCCGTTTCGAAACAGTTGGATTTTGCCAATTAACGTCCTTGGAGTCCCCTTCTTGAAGGGAGGGGACCTGAGGCTTTGTGGAGCGCTACTTATGCCTAAAAGTCAAATTCCGGTTCTGAAGAAGAATCGGCCAAAAGGAAACACAAGCCGCAAAATTGTAATTATTCTCTTATTATTATTTATTGTATTGCTGGCTGTATTATTCTTTCGTTCTTCCATGAGTCGGATTTCGGCAATTGAAATTACGGGTAATGTATATACAGCAACTTCAGAACTGCTGGAGAAAAGCGGGCTGAAAGAAGGCGAACAATTTTTTGGGACAAGTACTGCCGAGGTTATTGAGCGTCTCAAGACCATCAAGGCGATTTCCACCGTTACCGTGGACAAAAAGTTTCCGGGGATTATCCATATCAAGGTTCAGGAATATGCCACGGTTGCTTATGAGCTTGGTTCTGACGGTACGCTAAAAGCGATATTAGCCAGTGGGACAAGCTTGACGGTTCCGGCAACAATTGGTGTTGCTGTGGAGAAGCCCATATTGACCCAATGGAAGGCTGATGATCCACTCAAAGCCAAACTGAGCCAGACACTGGCTAAAATTCCGAATGAATTGACGACGGATATTTCGGAAATTATTCCGAATCCAACGCCTTCATTTCCGGATCAGATTCGGATGTATACCAAATCGCAGTTTGAAGTGATTACAACCGTCTCTCTTTTATCGGATAAAGTGGAGTATCTGAATCAGGTGATTGAGACCGAACGGCCTGGGAAAATCACCATGCTTGAGGCAGATACCTATGTCCCTTTCATCCCGGATGACCCGGAAGATGATGCTGAACCAGGAGCAAGCCCCTGATCTTTGCCATGATGAGGCTGGACTGAATATGAAAGCCTAGGCAGGTCGGGGTTTGACCCCGTCAGAGCAATGAAACTTGTTCTTTCTGAGATGAAGAAAAAATGATACACTTGAACTTATGGCACATGAGTTGCCTCCTTCTTTTTTCTTCAATGTTTTATGTCTGGCAACCAGATTTTGACACCCAAAAACATTGTAGAAAAAAGAGGGAAAGCCTGAAGTGTGTTGAATATGTTTTAAGAGTGTTTAAATTCGAACGTAATTTACTATTGGAGTCAGGAGGTGCCACAGACTTGAGCAACAATGACATCATTGTTAGTTTGGACATCGGTACATCCAAAATTCGCGCTATTATTGGGGAAATGAATAATGGAACCTTTAATATTATAGGAGTTGGATCTGCCGACTCGGAGGGAATTCGCAAAGGTGTAATCGTAGATATCGATCAGACGGTGCAGTCGATTCGCAACGCAGTGGATCATGCAGAACGTATGGTAGGTATTCAAATATCCGAAGTGTATGTTGGAATCTCGGGAAATCATATCGGACTGATGAGCAGTCACGGCGTCGTGGCTGTGTCTAACGAGGATCGTGAAATCGGAGAAGAAGACATGGAACGGGTGTTGAAAGCAGCCGAAGTCATTGCAGTTCCGCCGGAACGGGAAATTATTGATGTTGTCGCCAAGCAATATGTTGTGGATGGCTTGGAGGGCATACAGGACCCCCGTGGTATGATTGGTGTTCGTCTGGAAGTTGAAGCAACGATCATAACGGGTGCAAAAACCGCGATACATAATCTTTTGCGCTGCGTGGAAAAAGCGGGTCTGAAAGTAAGCGATCTGGTTCTCATGTCGCTTGGAGCGGGTCAACTGGCTTTGTCCAAAGATGAAAAAACGATGGGTTCAGTGCTTGTTGATATTGGAGCAGGTGCAACAACCATCGCCATTTTTGAAGAAGACAGTCTTGTTGCAACATCAACGTTGCCTATAGGTGGGGAATTCGTAACAAATGATATCGCCTATGGCTTACGCACGTTAACGGATCAGGCGGAGAAGGTGAAACTGAAATATGGCTGTGCCTGGTTGGATGATGCTGCTGCGGATGTGATGTTCAAAGTCACCCGAATTGGCAGTAATGTAGACAAGGAGTTTTCACAGGAGGATCTGGCAGCAATTATTGAACCTAGGGTTCAAGAAATATTCCAGATGATATCCCAAGAAGTGAAGCGTCTTGGTTACAACGAGCTTCCTGGAGGTTATATACTAACGGGAGGTACGGTCTCTATGCCGGGGGTTCTGCAGGTCGCTCAGCATGAGCTTGCTGCTTCGGTACGAGTTGCAGTTCCGGATTATATTGGTGTGCGTGACCCCGGGTTTACAAGCGGAGTCGGCATATTGCACAGTGTAATTCGCAGTTTGCGCATTCGTCCCTCGATCAATAACGGCGGTGGAAATAACAATAACAATAATAACAACAAGAAACCGACCAACCGTCCGAAGCCAAATACGGCACAGGAATCGGAGCAAAAACCCGGTCTGTTCGAGCGGCTGAAGAATATGTTCAGCGAATTTATATAACAGGTTGGATCCATTTCATACATTCTTGAAGCCGTCTGAATGCGCCGGTACTAAAATAAACGCTTTCGTTCGTCGATATATGAAATTGATTCGGTTCAAATCAAAAATTGGACGGGCCATCCATGCACATTGAGGGGGAGATGGAATAATATGTTGGAATTTGATTTCGAGATGGAGAGCTTGGCTCAAATTAAAGTCATCGGTGTAGGCGGCGGCGGAAGCAATGCAGTCAACCGTATGATTGAAAATGGTGTACAAGGTGTTGAATTTATTACGGTGAATACGGATGCTCAGGCGTTACACCTGGCGAAATCCGAGCATAAATTGCAAATCGGTGATAAATTGACTCGTGGTCTTGGTGCTGGCGCCAACCCGGATGTAGGTAAAAAAGCAGCGGAAGAGTCCCGCGATCTGATCATGAACACGTTGAAAGGTGCAGACATGGTATTTGTTACAGCCGGTATGGGCGGTGGTACAGGTACAGGTGCGGCTCCGGTTATTGCCGAAATCGCTAAAGAGTGTGGTGCACTTACCGTTGGTGTCGTAACTCGTCCATTTACATTTGAAGGACGCAAGCGTTCCAGCCATGCAGAGCAAGGTATTGAAGCTCTCAAGGAAAAAGTCGACACACTGATCGTGATTCCTAATGATCGTTTGCTCGAAATCGTAGACAAAAAGACTCCTATGCTTGAAGCATTCCGTCAAGCGGATAACGTACTTCGTCAAGCTGTACAAGGTATCTCTGATTTGATCGCTGTACCGGGTCTAATCAACCTTGACTTTGCTGACGTCAAAACGATTATGCACGAACGTGGTTCAGCCCTTATGGGGATTGGTGAATCAACTGGTGAGAATCGTGCCGCAGAAGCAGCACGGAAAGCCATTATGAGTCCTTTGCTGGAAACTTCTATTGAAGGTGCTCGCGGCGTAATCATGAATATTACGGGTGGCGTTAATCTGTCCCTGTATGAAGTGAACGAAGCGGCAGAGATCGTAACTTCTGCTTCCGACCCGGAAGTGAATATGATCTTTGGTGCCATCATTGACGAAGACCTGAAAGAGGAGATTAAGGTTACGGTTATTGCAACCGGTTTTGAAGATAAACCTGCTCCACCACCACCAGGACGTAAGCCAGCTCCAGCAACAGCGGAGACGACGGATACACGTTCGCCGAACCTGCGTCCTTTCGGAAATCAGCCGAGCAATGATCAGCTGGACATTCCGACATTTTTACGCAATCGTTCACGCAATAATAACAACGATTAATACGCAAATCAATTTATTGGAAACCCGGTACTCCTTATGGAGCGACCGGGTTTTTTCTGTTTATTTAGATATCATAGCATACAGCAATGAACAAATTCTGAACAAAGGGCCTGAGCAATTCCGACAAAAAAAGTTGGAACCACACCCCCATGATTAGACAGACTTTGAACAGGGGGCTCCGTATACTTGTGAATATGCTCATGAATATCAGGATATCGGGTACCGGTATTTCGATATGTTGCGCGCAGGCAGGTGAAGACTTTGGTTGTCTATGTGGATCTAATTTTTTTGACAAACCTGTGTATTGACGGTGCACTCATCGGAATGACCGCCTGGATGCGCAAGACAAAGCTGGTTTGGTGGCGATGGTTGCTGTCAGCCATTGTGGGTGCATTATACGTGGTCATGATGTTTGTACCGGAGTTTGATTTTATGTTCACCTTTCTGATCAAGTTCGGGTTTTCGCTGGTCATGCTTACGATTGCTTTTGGTTTTAAAGGTCTGCAGGCTTTTGCGAGGACGCTAGGTACCTTCTATGTGATTAATTTTGTCGCTGCCGGAGGTATTCTGGGTGTGCATTACATGCTTCAGAGCTCCGGTGAGTTGTTTAACGGCATTTGGTTCACGGCTTCTGGCGGTATGTCATTTGATCTGAAAATTGCTTTCTGGTTCACGTTTATCGTATTTTTTTCTGTCCTGTTTTTATTCAAAGCTGTGCAGAGCTCAAAACGGAAAACGGATCGCATGACGACCTATTTGGGTAAAGTTGAGGTCTGCATCGATGAGGTAGTCATTTCTTGTACAGGCCTTCTGGATACGGGCAATCAACTTACAGATCCCTTATCGCGCATGCCGGTCATGGTGATGGAGGTTTCGTTATGGCAAGACATGTTACCCGCTTCATGGAAGGGTAGACTCAAGGACGAGGCGCCGGACAACCTTATTCTGGAGCTTGATCAGGAAAGTTTTCAGTGGCAGGATCGACTGCGGCTGGTGCCTTATCGGGGCATTAACAAAGGGACTGCGTTTATGCTGGCAATGAAGCCGGACCGGGTGAAGGTGACGATGGAGGAAACATGTTATGAGACGACAAGGGTACTTATTGGGCTGGATGGAGGTGTTTTGTCGTCGGATGGGAAATACCAGGCCGTGATTCATCCTGAACTTGTGCAAGACGCTGCTTCTGCGCAGTCTACGGCTCTCTCTGCGGGAGCAACAGAAAAGCCGCTGAATGTGGTATAGGAGGAACGTACATGCTTGTGAAATGGAAACTGGTGGTGCAGCTGCAATATTACCGTCTGTTATTTTTATTGGGACTCAAAAGCGAAGAGATCTATTATATTGGGGGAAGTGAGGCACTTCCGCCGCCTTTGACAAGGGAAGAGGAGGAATTTTTGCTGCAAAAATTATCCTCGGGAGACTCGGCCATTCGCGCGATGCTCATTGAGCGCAACCTGCGTCTGGTGGTGTACATTGCACGAAAGTTTGAAAACACAGGAATCAATATTGAGGATTTGGTCTCCATTGGAGCGATCGGATTGATCAAGGCAGTTAATACATTTGACCCGGAAAAGAAAATCAAACTGGCAACCTATGCTTCACGTTGTATCGAAAATGAAATTTTGATGTACCTGAGACGTAATAGTAAGATCCGAACTGAAGTTTCTTTTGATGAACCGCTCAACATTGATTGGGATGGAAATGAACTATTATTATCCGATGTATTGGGTACAGAAAACGATACAATCTATCGGAATATTGAAGAGCAGGTAGACCGGAAACTTTTGCACAAGGCACTGGAGAAATTAACGGAGCGCGAGCGAATGATTATGGAGCTTCGTTTTGGCCTGACGGATGGGGAAGAAAAGACACAAAAAGATGTAGCCGATCTCCTCGGAATCTCCCAATCCTACATCTCTCGACTCGAAAAAAGAATCATTAAAAGACTTCGCAAGGAGTTCAATAAAATGGTCTGAAATACATCATTGGTCAGAATGGGTATTACTGGCAAGGGTGCCAAGTACGAATAAAAAAGCCTGCCCCGGAGATAATGTACATTAATGTTTCTCCTTGGGAGGTAAATCACGATGACCCGAAACAAAGTCGAGATTTGTGGCGTGGACACCGCAAAATTGCCTGTCCTCACCAACACTGAAATGCGGGAATTGTTTCATTCCCTTCAGCAACACCATGATCGCTCAGCAAGAGAGAAATTAGTGAATGGCAACCTGCGTCTGGTACTCAGTGTCATTCAGCGTTTTAACAATCGGGGGGAGTTTGTCGATGATCTGTTCCAGGTTGGTTGCATCGGCCTGATGAAAGCCATTGATAATTTTGATTTATCCCAGAATGTCAAATTTTCAACCTACGCGGTGCCGATGATTATCGGTGAAATCCGTCGATACCTGCGTGATAATAACCCAATTCGGGTATCTCGCTCCTTGAGGGACATTGCTTATAAAGCACTTCAGGTCCGTGACAGCCTGACGAATAAAAACTCCCGGGAACCGACGATATTCGAAATTGCGGAAGTGCTGAATGTGCCGAAGGAGGATGTTGTTTTTGCATTGGACGCCATTCAGGACCCGGTCTCGCTCTTCGAACCGATTTATCATGATGGTGGAGATCCGATCTATGTTATGGATCAGATCAGCGATGACAGAAACAAAGATGTGTCATGGATCGAGGAAATTGCACTTCGTGAAGCGATGCATCGTCTTGGTCAGCGGGAAAAAATGATTCTATCGATGCGGTTTTTCGAAGGGAAAACCCAGATGGAAGTGGCTGATGAAATTGGCATTTCCCAGGCTCAGGTATCACGTCTGGAGAAATCAGCGATACAGCAGATGCAAAAACATGTAAAGTCATAACACGATGCAAAGGCAGAAGGACGATCAATCGGGGCAGTGTATACCGTTGGTCGTCTTTTTGTTTTGGACCGTTTCCACATTCGATGAAAAACAGGACATTTTTCGCCCCTGAAACATATATTGTATAGAAGCGTGAAGAACGGGCAGAAGAGGAATAACAGGGGGCGGGAATGAATGAAAGTAAATACGAGCGAAGTAGCGGCACGAGGCATGAAAATCTCGGACTTTCAGACAAAGGATGTCATTAACATTACGGATGGTAAACGCCTCGGTCAGATCAGTGATTTGGAGTTAGATCTGAAGCAGGGACGAATTGAAGCGATTGTTGTGCCAGGGTACAGCCGTTTTATGGGTCTTTTTGGCGGGGGAACGGATCTGGTGATTCCCTGGAGAAACATTGTGAAGATTGGTTCAGATGTGATACTGGTGAAGATGGATGAGGTGAAGGAAAATACGTATGACGAGCGTGATCGCGAAGCGCGCCTGTATGATGAACAGCAGCATAACCGTACAGAGCGAGTGGAACGCATTGAACGGTCGGAACGTAATCAGCGTCGAACGATATAAATGAGACAGAATGTGGCTCATTTGGTACACTGGAAGTGGTGAGGTGAGATAATGGAACCCTTTGTATTGGATAAAGAATTACTTGAACGGACCAAAAAACCAAATCCAGATTTCGGTCCTGATCCGTTATTATTATATGTTGAGCCCTGGACACAACAATTTGAACAGTTGTCAGTCGGGTTTACAACGAGGCATGGTGGAGTTGGAAAAGTTCCGTATGCTACGCTCAATTGTGCTTATCATGTGGGGGATGACCCTGAAGTTGTACTTAACAACCGCAGGCTTGTAACCGAGAAGCTTGGCTTTGCAGCAGAAGCATGGACCTGTGGAGAGCAGGTGCATGGCAAACATGTGGCTGTAATTACCGCTGAAGATCGGAGCAGAGGATTACTTGATCGTCAATCTGCGTTGCAGGATACGGATGGCTTGGTCACGAATGCGCCTGGTGTGCTGTTGACTTCTTTCTACGCAGACTGTGTTCCGCTTTATTTCTATGACCCTGTGCAGCAGGCGGTAGGTCTTGCTCATGCCGGCTGGAAAGGTACAGTCGCGGGTATCGCTGTATCCATGGTGGAGACGATGGAACGGGAGTATGGCAGCCGTAGGCAGGACATTCGAGCTGCAATCGGTCCGTCGATCGGGGATTGCTGTTATGAAGTGGATGAGGCGGTCATGCAGCATGTACGGGTTTGGTTTGATGATTCCCCGGTTAATGATAAATACGAGGATTCTGCTTCTAAACAAGCATATCGAGCCGTGAATAACGGTAAAACGATGTTAAACTTGAAAGAATGTAATCGACACATTATGATGAAAGCAGGAATAATGCCGGATCATATCGAATGTACAACATGGTGTACAAGTTGTTATCCCGAACTATTTTTCTCCTATCGGAAGGAAAATGGTGTTACGGGGCGGATGGCGAGCTGGATTGGGCTGGAAGAGAGGTGACCCTCTGTGTCATTGGAGGAGCGTATTCAACAGGTAAATCAGAAGATCGAGGACGCATGTCGGCGCAGTAACCGTCATCGTGATGATGTGAATGTGATTGCGGTCACGAAATATGTCTCACTTGAAACAACGGGATCGGTGCTGGATCATGGTCTTGAGCATATTGGAGAAAACCGGTGGCAGGATGCACAGGCCAAATGGGAAGCTTTTGGTCAGCAGGGTACCTGGCACTTTATCGGTCATTTGCAGACAAACAAGGTGAAAGACGTGATTGGCAAGTTTCGTTACATACATTCACTGGATCGTTTGTCATTGGCGAAGGAGTTGGATAAAAAAGCAGCTTCACTTGGCATCCAAGTGGAAACGTTTTTGCAGGTGAATATTTCGGGTGAAGAGAGCAAGTATGGCTTACAGCCTGAACAGGCAAGTTCTTTTTTGCGTGATATTCGTTCGTTCAACAATCTCAAGGTCGTTGGCCTGATGACCATGGCACCTCATGAGGAAGATCCGGAGCTGACGCGTCCCGTATTTCGTGGATTGCGTGAGCTGAGAGATCAACTGAATGGACAAGCCCTTACAGCAGAACCATTGACTGAACTGTCGATGGGGATGTCCAATGATTTTGAAGTGGCCATTGAAGAAGGTGCAACCTGGGTACGGCTAGGATCGATTCTCGTAGGAAAAGAGGAGGGTTCACGATGGGCGTAATGAATAAATTTATGAATTTCCTCGGACTTCAGGAAGAGGAAGAGATTGTGGAACGTGAACGAATGGCTGCGCAGGAGGAAAATGAGGCTGAACATCAGGAAGCTGAAACCTCCAGTCTCGATAAACGTAGAAACCAAAGGGGGAATAATGTGGTGAGCATTCATTCCCAGAAAAATGTTAAAGTTGTCCTGTATGAACCGCGTTCTTATGACGAGGCTCAGGAAATTGCCGACCATCTGCGTTCGCATCGTACCGTTGTGGTGAACTTGCAACGAATTCGCCAGGACCAAGCGCTGCGCGTTATTGATTTTTTGAGTGGCACGGTATATGCATTGGGTGGCGGTATTTCCAAAATCGGCGGAAACATTTTTCTCTGTACGCCAGATACGGTTGAAATTCAGGGATCAATTACGGAAATACTGGCTGACAGCGAGCAAGATTATAACAGAATGAGGTGAGCCGTTTTTGGAGTCGTTAGTTAATATTTTGGGTTTTGCATATCAAATTTACTTTTACATGGTCATCGTCTACATATTGATGTCATGGCTTCCCAACGCACGGGAAAGCTTTATCGGTGAATGGCTGGGCAAATTAGTGGAACCATATCTAAGTCCGTTTCGCCGATTTATACCGCCTTTGTTCGGTGTGCTGGATATTTCCCCGATTGTGGCGTTGCTTGTTCTTCGACTTGCGCTTGTTGGGTTGATCTCTATACTTGGATATTTTGCATAATAGGGTAGGGTGACATAGATGAGCGGTGAAATTTACGAACATTTTAGCCATGATGAGCGGGATTTTGTAGATAAGGCTTCGGATTGGGTTGAGCAGGCGGGTAAGTATCATGACATGAAGCTAACTGACTTTCTTGATCCAAGACAGGTTTTTATATTACAGACTCTTGCCAATCGCCGTAACGACGTTCAGATTCGTCTGGATGGTGGTTACGAGGCTGCTGAACGCAAGCGTGCGCTGGTTGCACCTGATTATATGTATCTGGATGATGAGGATATGGGTATGCAGGTGCTCAGTATTACGTCTGATGATCAGAAAATCTCGGAGCTGGAGCATGGGGACTATATGGGTTCCCTGCTCGGGCTTGGGATGAAACGTGGAAAGATCGGGGATATCCAAGTGCTGGAGGACGGTTGCCATACAGTGGTGGCGGCGGAAACCGGCGCTTTTTTATCGCTTCAACTGAATCAGGTGCATCGGTTACATGTGTTCACAGAGTTACTTCCTTTGGATCAGATGCGATGGTCAGAGAGTAAACTGGAGACGATGGACATTACGGTCGCTTCGCTTCGTTTGGATGGAATCTGCGCAGATGTGTATCGGCTTAGTCGCAGTAAAGTGCTGGCTCCGATCAAAGCTGGTCGCTGCCGTGTGAACTGGAAAGTTGAGGAAGATCCCTCCAAATCGCTAAAAGCGGGTGATGTCGTATCCATTCAGGGATTTGGCCGCTTCAAGGTTATGGAACAGGATGGGATGACCAAAAAAGGGCGTTGCCGAGTGAAAATCGGCAAATTTGCCTGAGTCTGTTGCAGGAAAATCCGCTTTCTTGTCGAAATGTTTATCATAAAGGTGTAGAAAATACGCGGTGTATCCGATAAACATTAAGTCAAAGCTTTACATGAACGTTGGAGGATGCAATTCTGATCCTGCATTCCGTATACGTTGCCAAGGTTAGGCATCAACGATACGGCCCCTTGGGTGGTACCCATATGCTGCAAACCTTCTCTGGACGGGAAGGAACTTTAACAGGAGGTGGACAGCATGCCATTAACGCCGCTGGACATACACAACAAGGAATTTTCCCGACGTTTGCGCGGGTATGACGAGGATGAAGTCAATGAATTCCTGGATCAAGTCATCAAAGATTACGAAGGCGTCATTCGCGAGAACAAAGAGCTGAGCAATCAGTTGCTGTCCGTTCAGGAGAAACTGGATCATTTTTCTACAATTGAAGAGACGCTTAGCAAAACGATTATCATTGCGCAGGAAGCTGCTGATGATGTGAAGGGTAATGCGAAGAAAGAAGCGCAGTTGATCGTGAAGGAAGCAGAGAAAAATGCAGACCGGATCGTGAACGAATCGTTGGGCAAATCTCGCAAAATTGCTTTGGAAGTGGAAGAACTGAAAAAGCAGGCCTCGATTTATCGTGCCCGTTTCCGCACGCTTGTTGAAGCGCAGCTTGAACTGTTGACTCAGGATGGTTGGGAAGTGCTGGAGAGCCGGGAGCAGGAAGTGCGTGACCGTGAGCGGGAGATGAAAGAAATTTATTAGTCTGTCGCCTGGTTGACTTTTGTCTGCAAAGAGGCTATAACTATATTCATAATGAATAGTGATTCCATGACGGGTTCAGTACGTTATGATCTCATCCCTCAGAGAGTTGGTGGTTGGTGCAAACCAATGGATGAGTTATAGCCGAATATCTCCCCGGAGAAGTGACGCTGAAGCGGTGATTATGATTGCCGTGTGTAAGCCGAACCGTAAGCCGTACGTTATAACGGCACCCTGCAGTAGTTTAGCGGGGCATAAGCGCTGTTGATGACAGAGCATACCCAGGTTTGCCTGGATGTGGTTTGTGATGAACAGAATTAGGGTGGTAACGCGAGTATAGCCTCGTCCCTTTCCAGGGACGGGGCTTTTTTGTGTCCAAAAAAGGCGAACGTCCATGAGGCCCGAAGGGACCTCAAGGAGAGAGCCGCTCGCCGGGAAAGCGAAGCACCCGGCACACGGATTCGCTAAGGCGAACGTTCGTGAGGCCCGAAGGGACCTCAGGGAGAGAGCCGCCCGCCCGGGAAAGCAAAGCGCCCGGCACACGGGTTTCGCTAAGGCGAACGTCCATGAGGCCCGAAGGGACCTCAAGGAGAGAGCCGCCCGCCCGGGAAAGCAAAGCGCCCGGCAACACCCGCCTCGCGGTAAGGCCATGCGGCGTTCGCGCAGGGAACAGCCGCAAAATGGCCGCCACTACGCACATCCACCCCTCGCCCATAAGCGCCACCGTTCCCCCAACGACAACCCATCCCGGGTGTCCAGAGGGCGGAGCGCCTATGGGGTCCCCCTTGGCAAGGGGGATTTAGGGGGATTGAAACGCTTTTGTGGACGGTCCACAATCCAACCAAAGAAAGGGAAGTTGATCATCATGCAACGAGTTGACGTCAAAGAGAAGGCACGCGCCAGAGAATTACGCGTGTTAGATAAATGGAAAACGGAGAATACATTCAAAAGATCCATCGAAAACCGGGAGGGCAAGCCAAACTTCGTATTTTATGAAGGGCCGCCTACAGCAAACGGTAAACCGCATATCGGTCACGTGCTGGGACGGGTAATTAAGGATTTTGTTGGACGGTATAACACGATGAAGGGTTACCGTGTCGTTCGTAAAGCAGGTTGGGATACACATGGTCTGCCTGTAGAACTGGGTGTACAGAAGAAGCTTGGTATCTCCCACAAGTGGGAAATCGAAGATTACGGCGTGGAGAAATTCATCAACGAATGTAAAGCGAGCGTATTCGAGTATGAGCAACAATGGCGTGATTTGACAGAAGGCATCGGATATTGGACGGATATGGATAACCCGTATATCACCCTTGATAACAACTACATCGAGAGTGTATGGAACATCCTGGCGACGATCCACGAGAAAGGCCTGTTGTATCGTGGTCACCGTGTGAGCCCGTATTGTCCATCTTGTCAGACAACACTGAGTTCCCATGAAGTTGCACAAGGGTACAAAGACGTCAAAGATCTGAGTGCTACAGCGAAATTCAAACTGAATGACAGCGGAGAATTCGTACTGGCTTGGACGACAACACCTTGGACACTGCCTTCACACGTTGCACTTGCCGTGAATCCGGATATGGACTACTCCCGTGTTCGTCAAGGTGATGAAGTGTACATCATGGCAACCAATCTGGTGGAGAAAGTGATGAAAGATACCAAGGGTGAGTATGAGATCATCGGTGCACTGAAAGGTGCCGATCTGGTTGGCAAAACGTATGATCCTCCGTTCAACTACGTACAGGCTGAGAAAGCCAACATCATCCTGGGCGCAGGCTTTGTAACGGATGCAAGTGGTACGGGTATCGTACACATGGCTCCTGCCCATGGTGAAGATGACTACCGTGTATGCCGTGAGAATGGGATCAGCTTTGTGAACATGGTGGACCTGGAAGGTAAATTTGTCGCTGAGGTTACTGACTTTGCGGGACGTTTCGTGAAGGATTGTGACATTGATATCGTGAGATATCTGTCTGAGCATGGACGGTTGTTCAGCAAAGAAAAATATGAGCACAGCTATCCATTTTGCTGGCGTTGTGATACACCACTTCTGTACTATGCAATGGACAGCTGGTTTATCCAAACAACAGCCATCAAGGACCAACTGATTGCCAACAACAGTGAAGTGGATTGGTACCCGGGTCACGTTCGTGAAGGTCGCTTCGGGAAATTCCTTGAGGATCTGGTGGATTGGAACATCAGCCGTGATCGTTATTGGGGAACTCCGCTGAACATCTGGGTTTGCGAGGAGACTGGCGAACAATTTGCTCCACACAGCATTGCAGAATTGCGTGCTCGTGCGGTAGGTGATGTGCCTGAGAATCTTGAATTGCATAAACCATACGTGGATGACGTTAAAGTCATGAGCTCTTGTGGCAAATATGAAATGAAACGTACACCGGAAGTGATCGATGTCTGGTTCGACAGCGGCTCCATGCCGTTTGCCCAGCAGCACCATCCATTTGAAAATAAAGAAGTATTCGAACAGCAGTATCCTGCAGATATGATCTGTGAAGGGATTGACCAGACACGTGGCTGGTTCTACAGCTTGCTGGCGGTTTCCACCCTTTTGACAGGCAAAGCGCCTTACAAAGCGGTTATGGCTACAGGACACGTTCTTGACGAGAACGGACAGAAGATGTCCAAATCCAAAGGTAACGTTATCGATCCTTGGGAAGTGATTGAAGAATACGGTACAGATGCATTCCGCTGGGCTTTGTTGTCTGACAGTGCACCGTGGAACAGCAAACGTTTCTCCAAAGGTATCGTAGGCGAAGCAAAATCCAAAATGGTGGATACGCTGGTCAACACCCATGCATTCCTGACGCTTTATGCTACCATTGATGGATTTGATCCACAGGAGCACCCGTTCCAACTGTCCGCACACAAGCTGGATCGCTGGATTCTGTCGAGACTGAACAGCCTGATCCTGGTTGTAGAAAAAGCATTGCTGGTTAACGACTATCTGAACTCTTCCAAAGCGATTGAAGCATTTGTTGATGAGTTGAGTAACTGGTACATCCGTCGTTCCCGTGACCGGTTCTGGGGAAGTGGCCTGACAGAGGATAAACTGGACGCTTACCGCACATTGACTGAGGTGCTGGTGACTACCGCGAAGTTGGTTGCTCCGTTCACACCGATGCTGGCAGAAGACATCTATCTGAACCTTGCAACAGGTGAGAGTGTGCACATGGAAGACTATCCGGTAGCTAACGAAGCGCTGATTGATGCAGGACTGGAACAGGATATGGAGACGGCTCGCCGCGTGGTCGAACTTGCCCGTAACGTTCGTAACGAAACAGGCATCAAGACACGTCAGCCACTGTCCGAATTGATCGTTTCTCTGGATAAAGGGTTTGACCTGGCAAGTTATGAAGAGATCATCAAGGAAGAGATCAATGTAAAAGGAATCCGTACGGAGCATAATGACGCGGAATTCGTTGACTTTACATTGAAGCTGAACCTGAAGGTCGCAGGTAAAAAATACGGCAAAAACGTAGGATTCCTGCAAAACTTCTTCAAGGGAATGTCAGCCGATGAGACGCGTAAAGTGGTTTCGGAAGGTGTACTGAACATCGTTTCACCGGAAGGCGAAGAGCTGCAAGTAACGAGCGAAGAATTATTGGTTGATAAACAGGCCAAATCAGGCTTTGCTTCAGCATCAGGTTACGGTCTGACGGTTGCGCTCAATACCGAAATCACGCCAGCATTGGAACAGGAAGGCTGGGTCCGTGAAGTGGTTCGTGCTGTGCAGGATACCCGGAAACGACTGGATCTGCCAATTGAGAAAAGAGTACGTTTGACACTGGATGTGGATGCATCCCTTCAGGAAGCTATTCAGGCGTTTGATGATGTGTTGCGTGAAAATGTTCTCGTAACCGAAGTTACATTTGGTTCGAATGAGTCGATGGAACGTGTTGAAGCCGGAGGCAAATCGATCGGTATTTACATCGAAGCGTAATTCGGAGCATGTCCCATTCAACAGGGATAGAATATAGAGTATAAACAAACGAGCCGCAGAGGCAGGGACATATTCCCTGTATCTGGGCTCGTTTGTTTTTTAGGCAATAAGGCAATGATTCTATAGTGCAGTCAATCTATATTGATCAAAGGAACTGACCAAAACATGAGCGAACATGACAAGCAAACCGCATCCACTTCACAACAATCAACGTCAGATAATCTGAATTCGCATGACAAAATCGAAGAGTTACATACCCTGACGAACCGTCTGGCGAATGAACTCGAACGTTCACGAATAGCGCAATACACAGAATTGCTGAACAGGCCATGGAAATTGATAGGATTGAACCTGTTGTCTGGAGCCGCACGAGGTGTGGGGATTGCGATTGGGTTTACCTTTTTCGCAGCAACGATCATTTACGTTTTACAGCTACTTGGGGCGCTCAATCTTCCCATTGTTGGAGACTACATCGCTGATATTGTGCGCATTGTCCAGCGCCAGCTTGATATGAACACATACTAAGCGATTAGCAGCGATTAAAGGTGAAAGATATCAAAGTGCATTTAGTAAATGTCATCCGTCTCCATATCCGGTTCTAACAGACCCTCGCCCTCACGGTTCTCCAGGTACTGGCGATATTGCCGATTACGCACGATGGAGACGTCATGACCATAGATGTCCGTGGCAACAAAGCTTTCGTACGCTTCAACGCAGCCTTCCACTTCATCGGTGGCTTCAATCGCCATAACATCATAGCTGTCGATATCGCGTCCTTCAGCCATGGCTGGTGAGTTCGATGTGCCCCAGCTTTCAACAATCTGCCAAGTGTCTTCACCATCGAAGCCATTTTGATCATCACGCTCGTCCAGACTGGTTCGACCAAATGCCGGGGCGAGGAATTCTTCCTCTACAGGACGGTTCTCAGAGACAACGGTTTCCGGTTGATGTTTTTTGCAGTATTTGGTGTAGGGAACAGCTTCCATGCGTTCATAAGGGATGGGTTGCTGGCAGACCGCACATGTACCGTAATGTCCTTCTTCGATGGAGTGCAGTGCAGAATCGATTCGTTCCAATTGGAATTCATCATGTTCCAGCAGGGAAATATCTTTCTCGCGTTCATACACCTCCGTAGCTATGTCGCCAGGATGGTTATCAATTGGTGATAATTCACCTGTCTGTAGTTTAAGGGAATCTCCAAGGCCATAATGCTCGTTTTCCGAAAGTCTATGTTCAATATCGCGCTTATCGGACATCAGTTGGGAACGTAGAAATTGTAGTTGTTCGTTAGTAAAATGTGACATGATTTTCCCCTTTCTGCTTTCATGCTGGAATCCGGATTTTGACTCTATTGTAGGATGTGCCATTGAGGGCAAGATTACAGAAGGGAAATGTTATCGTTTTTGCCATAAGCATTGCGATGTAGCGCGTCGTGGACGATTTCCAAACAGCTGTGCTACAATAAACAAGTCTGGCGTAAGCCTGGTATCGTTTGGAAAAGACAAGAACGGAGTGACAAACAAACGTGGTGTATTATATCCTTGCTTTTATCGTATTTTTATTGGATCAGGGAACCAAGTATCTGATTGCAACCCGGATGGAACTCAGAGAAGAAATTCCGGTCATCGGCAATTTCTTTGTCATCACATCACATCGTAACTCAGGAGCAGCATTTGGCATTCTGCAAGACCAGCGTTGGTTCTTTATTGTGGTTACGTTGATTGTGGTCGTTGCCTTGATTTGGTATTTGCAAAAGGTAAAAGATACCCCGCACAAATTGCTGCCTGTGGCGCTTAGTTTGGTGCTTGGTGGAGCAATTGGCAACTTCCTTGACCGGGCATTGACCGGAGAAGTTGTAGATTTTGTACAACTTAATTTTGGAAGTTATACGTTTCCCATTTTTAACATCGCCGATTCGGCAATCTGCATCGGTGTAGGGTTGATCATAGTGGAGACATTGCTTGAAGGACGGCGCGAAAAAGCAGCCGCGAAGATTGAAGGGAATGAACATCATGAGTAATCCGAATAAGGAACAGATTAACGACGAAGAACTAATGAATGGCAATGAACGTATGGAATGGACCGTTGCCGCTGAACATAAAAAAGAACGAATTGACAAATATATTACGGAAGCCGTGGATAACGTATCTCGCTCCCAAGTTCAATTGTGGATCGGAGACGGAATGGTTACGGTAAATGGTGCTGTAGTCAAAGCCAATGCCAAGTTATCCGAAGGGGATCTGGTTGAGTTACAGATTCCAGAACCAGCTGCTGTAGAGATCATTGCCGAAGATATTCCGCTGGAAGTGGTATATGAAGATAGCGACCTGATCGTGATCAACAAACAGCGTGGTCTTGTGGTGCATCCGGCACCAGGACACACGTCGGGTACCCTCGTTAATGCACTTATGCATCACTGCAAAGACCTCTCGGGTATTAATGGGGAGTTGCGTCCTGGTATTGTGCATCGTATCGATAAGGATACATCTGGCCTGATTATGGCTGCCAAGAACGATCGTGCGCATGCATCACTGGCTGCTCAGTTGAAGGAACATACGGTGAATAGACGGTATATTGCGCTTGTTCATGGTCATCTTAATCATGATCAAGGGACCATTGATGCACCGATTGGACGGGATACCAATGACCGCAAAATGTATACGGTCACAGAACGTAACAGTAAACTTGCCGTTACGCATTTTACCGTTACAGAGCGGATTAATGATTACACCTTGCTGGAATTGAAACTGGAGACAGGACGTACTCACCAGATTCGGGTTCACATGAAATTTATTGGTCACCCGCTTGTAGGAGATCCAACTTATGGACGGAATAAAGGCATCAAAATGCAAGGACAGGCTCTTCATGCGGCCATTCTTGGATTTGTGCATCCAACAACGGGAGAATACCTTGAATTTTCAGCTCCGATTCCGCAAGATATGGAAGACGTGCTTGCCTCGCTGCGCAGTCGTTAACAGCTCCAAGAAAGTACAAATGTTCGGATACTTTGTCCATGGCTTTGATCACGCAAATGCTTCATATTAAAGTGTAGAAATTTGCGTCAAATGAGGAGATGAACAACGTTATGAGTATCGATAAATACCAAGAAACTTACATTCAGACTAATTTTGCCGACCGTATCGGTGGCTCCAACTATGGTAAAGACACGAACATTTATAAATTCGAGAAAATCAAACGTGCCAAAGCTTCGGCCAAAAAAGATTTTCCCGATGTGGAACTGATTGACCTTGGTGTAGGTGAACCGGACGAAATGGCTGATGCAGGCATTGTAACTGCACTTGCAGAAGAAGCTTCCAGACCTGAGAATCGTGGTTATGCTGACAATGGTATTCCTGAATTCAAAGCTGCTGCTGCTTCCTACCTGAAAAACGTATTCAACGTAGAAGGTATCGATGCAGATACTGAGATCGTACACTCCATTGGTTCAAAACCGGCTTTGGCGATGATGCCTTCATGCTTCATCAATCCAGGTGATGTGACAATCATGACCGTTCCAGGTTACCCGGTTATGGGAACACATACGAAGTATCTGGGTGGAGAAGTGTTCAACATCCAATTGACGAAAGAAAACAACTTCCTGCCTGATCTGACGGCTATCCCGGAAGACATCGCAAAACGTGCGAAGTTGCTCTACCTGAACTATCCGAACAACCCAACAGGCGCAAGCGCGACGGTGGAGTTCTTCACTGAAGTTGTGGAATGGGCTAAGAAATACAATGTTGTGGTTGTACATGATGCTCCATACGCAGCATTGACGTATGATGGCAAAAAACCGTTCAGCTTCCTGTCGGTACCTGGTGCAAAGGATGTCGGCGTAGAGCTACACTCTCTGTCCAAGTCCTACAACATGACGGGTTGGAGAATCGGATTTGTAGCGGGTAACCCGCTTGTAGTCAAAGCATTCAGTGATGTGAAGGACAACAATGACTCCGGTCAGTTCATCGCGATTCAAAAGGCTGCTGCTTATGGATTGAATCACCCTGAGATCACGGAAAAAATTGCAGAGAAATATTCCCGTCGTCACGACATGCTCGTTGCCGCATTGAACGAACTGGGCTTCCAGGCTGAAAAACCTAAAGGTTCATTCTTCCTGTATGTAGAAGCACCAAAAGGTGTCGTTGGCGGACGTCGCTTCGAATCAGGCGAAGATTTCTCCCAATTCCTGATCCGTGAGAAACTGATCTCATCCGTACCTTGGGATGATGCCGGTAACTTTGTTCGTTTCTCCGTAACCTTTGAAGCGAAGGGTGAAGAGGAAGAGAAACGTGTTATTGCTGAGATCAAACGTCGTCTGAGCGACGTACAATTTGAATTTTAATCGCATCACCCAATAGTTAAATCATGTACTAACGAAGAGACCGGAAACGGTCTCTTTTTTTATGCCCATATTAGATTTTTTTCATTTACTCCCTTTACAAAATTATACAAGCAACATATGATTAGATCTTTACGTTATTTGTTATATACAGAAGTTGTTGTTGAAGGGAGTTATTACAATTGTTATCATCACGAACAAGTACGGTGTCCTCACCGGCTACAGGAACAGGCAGTACAGTGTCAGGATTATTCAGATTGTTAAGACCCAAACAGTGGACTAAAAATCTGCTGTTATTTGCTGCGTTACTATTTTCTTTTGAGGAGATTCGGACTGAAACCATTCTTGCGACGTTGCTTGGTTTTATTCTATTTAGCCTTGTTGCAGGCTGTGTGTATATTTTAAATGACTTTGTAGACCGAGACAGGGATCGACAGCATCCGGTGAAAAGGTATCGTCCTATGGCTTCTGGGCAGGTGAATCCGAGTCATGCTTTGTTGTTTGGCATTATTCTATTAATCCTTTCCGTAGGAACGGCCTTCATGATGAACCCTCTATTCGGGGTGTTATGTATCGTCTATTTCCTGTTGAATGTATCTTATTCATTTGTGCTGAAACATCTCGTTATCCTGGATATGATGACCATTGCAGCCGGCTTTGTACTTCGTGCCATTGCAGGTGGTGTGCTGATCCATGTGCCATTCACGCCGTGGTTTTTGATCTGTACCATGCTGTTGTCGTTGTTTTTGGCCATTGGAAAACGTAGAAATGAACTCACGTTGCTTGAGGGAAATACGGGATCACATCGTAAGGTTTTGGATAACTACTCCATTACATTACTGGATCAATTCAATACAATTGTGACGACAGCTACGATTATCAGTTATTCCCTGTTCACATTCACTTCAGATCGAACCATTCATCTCATGTGGACGATTCCATTGGTCATTTACGGCATGTTCCGTTACCTGTATCTGATCCACATGAAGAACCAGGGAGGTTCGCCCGATCGTGTGCTGTTTGAGGACAAGCCTATATTAATTACGGTTATGTTGTATGTGATAAGTGTTGTTACAATCTTTGCAATCTTTGAATAAAGGCTGAGGGGGATCAGGGTGAAAAGCACGAAAGTCGCAATTTTTGATATTGATAAAACGATCATACGCAGTGATTCCATGTTTCAATTTGTGCATTACGGTGTTCGCCGTTACCCGTGGCAGGTATGGAGATTACCTGTCATTGCATTACATACCGTGTTATTCAAGGCAGGCTTCATGACGGTTGAACAAGTCAAACGATCCTACTTTCAAGAAATTGAGCGTATGTCTGAAAAAGATCTCGAACATTTCTTTGATACTCGCTTGCGTACGTCCATTTTTGCCGAGGCCAGTGTAGAGATGCAACATCGCAAAGAAGCAGGGTATCATGTCTTGCTGGTAACTGCATCTCCGCATGCCTATATGAAATACTTTAATAATTTTCCCTGGGTGGATCATGTAATTGGAACTGAACTTGTCCGTCATGAGAATGGTTACACATGCAGAGTTGACGGCAGCAACTGCAAAGGGGAAGAGAAGGTACGCCGAATTCAGGCTTATCTGAGTGAAAAGAATATGGTCATTGATTATGACCAGTCATGTTCCTACTCTGACTCCTTATCCGACCTTCCCGTCATGCAACTTGTGAGTCAACGATACTTTATTAACAAGCGTGTTCCGGACATGGAGGCATTAACGTGGGGGAAATAAAATCGCGTCATACTGGTAAATGGTTAATGCTCGTTTCCGCTTTTCTGACAGCAACGGGTCAATTGTTCTGGAAATGGGGACTAACCGAGTGGATTTACCTGGGTGTAGGTTTTCTGTGTTATGGACTTGGAGCGATTTTGATGATTAAAGCTTTTGCTCTGGAAAAACTCTCAGTTGCTTATCCTCTGATGTGTGCCAGCTATGTATTTGCCTTAATCTATGGGTATTTTTTGCTTGGGGAAGAAATTACGATGCAGAAGCTGGCAGCAGTTGTGTTGCTTGGAATCGGGGTGACACTAACCAGTGTTGATCGATAGCTGGATGGTTGCCGTATTAATTGTCATGACGTTGTGTGGTGCACTGGGTGGGGCCGGACTGAAAGCTTATGCTTCCAGTCGCAATCGTCTGCATGTACTCATGGGACTTGGATTCTACGGAACGGGCGCGTTGCTGAATATTGTATTGCTGAAGTTTCTTCCATTAACCGTAGTGTTGCCTGCAAACGCATTAACATATGTGTGGACTCTTATCATAGCTCGGCTGGTATTTAAAGAGACCGTGGGCCCTTTACGCTGGATAGGTGTGGCATGTATTATGGGTGGCCTATGTTTATTGGTATTTTAGAACTTAATTAATCAGGATGTGAAATGAAAGCATGAAATTTTTAGATCACTTATTTTATAATCGCAGAGCCAACTGGACAGCCTTTTACCTGTTTGCGGGATTTGCTCTGTTCTATGGTTTAATGAACGGCTCGTATGTTCTGTACATTGAAAATAATGCAGAGATGCTTGGGGCGTATACCCCATTTAATACAACGCTGTTTCCAATCAATTTATTCAACTTTGATCCTTCAATGTATTATGGGGACAACAGTTCTTCCGTGATCCATCCGCTGATTTCCTTTCTCGCAGTCACCCTTGCGGCTGTAGCGAAACTTCTGGGAGGCAACTGGTTCTTTCTAATTTTGCAATCGCTGGTGAATGCGGGTTCGGTGGTGCTGGCGTATCTGTTCCTGAGTCAAAAAGAAGATAAACCGACCATCGTACCGCTGCTGTTTACCTTACTGTTTGGTTTCAGTTCATACCTGATGTATACCGCGTTGATCCCGGATTCGTATCCTTATGTACAGTTCGTTATTCTGTTGTCTGTGGTTTACATGCAGTATACTCGTGAGCGTCAGGACGTACGTTATGTACCCAATGCATTGCTTGCATCGATTAACTTTGGACTAACCTCGACCAATATCGTACCATTTGCTGCTGCCACATTCTTTAATATGAATACATGGCGCAATAAGGCGAATTTGAAAAAATACATCGGCATCATGGCACTGGCGGTTCTGATCATCGTTGTATTAACTGGCATTCAGTATGTTGCCTTTGGGGGCCGTAGCTGGGTTAGTAACTGGCTGTTGGGCATTCAAAATGGTGGAACAAGCTATGCAACACCATTCCAGTTCGCTGTTCATTGGAAAGCATTGAACATGTTAACCATTAATCCGATGCTGACACCGAAGATGCATTTACTGGACCCGGGCATGGCAGCCTTTGTTACGGATCTATCACGTTCCAATCCAATCTATGTGCAGATGACAGGTATCTTTGTTTTACTACTGGCATTCATGGGCTTCATTAAGGGCATTCGTGAACGTGAAGTGTGGACCATTGTGCCATATATTCTGTTTGCCTTTTTGCTTCATGTCGTCGTGGGCTTTGGTCTGGCTGTATTTCAATATGATATGTACCTGTATGCGGGACATTATCTGTTTGCGTTCTTCCTGTTGGGTGGAGGTTTCGTCATCAGCCTTCGTCCGGGATTGGGGAAAAAAGTGGTTATAGGCTTGATCATGTTATGTGTTATCGTTACGGCAAGTAACAACATCTATCGCCATGTAGAAACATTAACAACAATCAAACAATCCTATAATCAGTTGGAACAGGAACGCTCAGTGAAATAGTCAAATAGTAAATGTATCGATTCATATAATGAAATAAGAAAAGGCTATTGGATGTAAAGTCCAATGGCCTTTTCTTAATTAGTGTTGAGCAAAGTGAGTTAAGCAATAATTTTGGTCTTCTTGGCATTCTCGGCTGAACGTTTGGTGAGACTGCTGAGTGGACGTTTCAAAGCGAGAGCAACAATGAGACTCAGCGCGATGAACATACATAACCACAGAATATCCTTGATGGCAGTAGACCACAATATGCCGCCGACCGACTCACGCAGCAGACTGATCGCATACGTGAAGGGCATGAACGGATTCAATGCTTGGAAAAAGGGTGATGTCATGCTGATTGGGAACGTACCGCCAGAGCTGGAGAACTGGAACACCATGAAGATAATGGCGATCCCTTTTCCGATATTTCCAAATACGGACAGCAGGGTGTACGTTATGGTGACAAATACGGCACTCACCAGCATGGCAAACAGGACAAACCACAGTTTATCTGCAACATAGGTACCCAGGATTAAGATATCTCCCAGGGTGACACATATCGCCTGAAGTAACCCAATGGTCAGAAAAGTAGCGAGACGTCCAAGATATAACTCATATCCCCGGAACTTGCCCCCTGGATTTTCAGCTTCGGCACGAAGCAGAGAAATCAACAGTGTTGAGCCAACCCACAGAGACAGCACGCCATAAAATGGTGACATGGCCGATCCATAATTCGGAATTGGGTAAAGCTGTTTTTCCTTAATTTGCACCGGACTTGCAAGGAAAGCACTCTCTTCTTCAATATCGCCGCGCAAAAGTTTGGCGAGCTCCGCAAACTGTTTATTACCTTCGACCTCCCGAAGTTTGTCAGCAGCCTTGCTGATGGCACTTTCCAATGCTGGCAGATCATCACGTACAAGCGCGGCAACACGGTGAACTCCTTTTTCGACCTCCGGCAGCTGATTCTGTACAAAATCGGATGCCTTGCCTATCTGTTTCTCGGCAGTAGGCAGATCATTACGAACAAAATCAGCTGCTTCGTTCAGTTTGTTTCCCAGCTTGGGCAGATCGTTTCGAATTAATGAAGACACTGTGTTCAGAGCTTGGATAAAACCTTCACTTTTGTTCGCGAGTGTTTCTGATATCTCATGGATCTTAGATTGTATTTGAGGCAGTTCGCTCTGGATTTTTGTCAACTCGGCCTGCCCAAACGTAATTCCTTCTTTGGCTGATGCAAGAATGTCCGCAATATCCGGAATACGATCTTTTGCTCCTTGCAGAGTTTCTGCTGAAGTGGAGAGGGTAGACCTGAGCTTATCCGCACCAGCTGCAAGTGCAGGCGATATTTCACTTTCATAGGTGTTTAAGATATTGCCAATCCCGCTGCTGATGTCCTTCGAGAGAGTATTTAACTGAGCGATGACCTCTGTTGGTGGAGTTGTATTACGACGCATGGCATCACTGATGATGCCAGCCAAGCGGATCTGCAACTGAAGTTTATCTGAAATGGAGTTCAGTTGTGTGATTTTATCGGCAAGTGGTTGGCTTGGAAGCAAGTTATTGATGTTGCCCAGTAGTTCTGCCATACTGTCCACGAGTTTTACCGCAACCCCTAAACGTGAAGCAATCCGGTCGAGATCTTCTACTGTAGGAAGGTTATTAAGATCCGAATTTTGCAATTGTGCAATTACGTCTCCTGCAGCGTTAGTAATCTGCTGCACCAGCAGCAGATTTTGGCGGATCGTCGGGCCAATTGTCTGAAACGCTTCTTCACTGGAATCCACGAACTGATTTAATCCCTCTGCAAGCTCAATCCCGTTGCCAGCGATTTGTGATACTTTGTCCAAATCTTGTTCTGCGGCCGTTACGATAGACAGAGCTTTGTTCGTTTTATCCAGCGCCGTTTGGATAACATCTGATACCTGTCCAAAGTTTTCATCCACTTCTCGAATGCGATCTACCGCTTTTTGTATATCCGGTATTCGCCCTTGAATAGCCAGCACTTCGGAAGCCGCCTCATTAATTTGTGGCCAATACTCCTGCACCTTGAGCACATACTGTGCTGCTTCATTGATTTCAGGCAGTTTTTTCTCGATTTCAACGATCTTTTGAGCATCTTTTACAATCTCGGGCATGGCTTTTTCTACTCCCAGAACCTTTTGACCTGCGGCTTGAATAGCCGGAAGATTTTTCTCCAGTGTAAAAATGCCTTTCTCCATTTTGCGTAATGTTGGAAGCTGGGAATTAATCTCAACCCCGGCTTCATTCAGCTTGGTTAGAACGGCCTCACTGACGGCTTCAGTGAAATTTTCATTGATTTGCGTTGTTATGGCAGATACACCAGAGCCTGTGATTTTAGGAGCAATGGCATTCACCTTCTCATTGACGGTATAGATTACTTCCGGTCGCTCCAGCTTCCCATCAACGATGCCTGTAATTTTGGATGAAAAGTCCCCCGGAATGAGCAGGCTTGCATAATACTCTCCAGTTTGCACACCCCGATTAGCCTCAGCCTGGTCCACAAAAGTCCAGCCCAGCTTTTCGTTGTGTTTGAGGCTGGATACCAGTTCGTCTCCGATATTAACATGGGTTCCTTCAACAGTCGCACCCTTGTCCTCAGTTGTCACCGCAATTTTGATCTCCTGGGTATTACTGTATGGGTCCCAGACGGACTTCACGTTGACCCAGTCATACACCCCGGGCAGTAGAATAATAGCCACAATTAGAAATATACCTGTGGGAACCTTCAGAATATGCAACCAGTCTGTTTTGTAAACGTGCCAAATGTGACGCATGACTTCCTCCTAAATGTACATAAATGTAGGGCGTAACTTATTTCTATGTCGTAAATTTGTGAATCTTATGTATATCGGCATTATTGCAGTATCTAATAATGGGTTCATGTTTATAAACTGTACCCATTTCACTTGGTACTAATTCAGAGCCTTCATATATTGCGTAAAATGAAACTCACCGTTTGTTCTAAAAAGAAGTGTTTTGTCTCTACTTGAGTACAGTAAGAGGTTTATTTTGGTTATATCAAATTTCTCATTTGCCTATGGATAAATATGCAGAAATGTTGTATAATTATGAATAACCAATGAGATGTATTGTGCATGGATGTTTTTCAGCCTAACTGCTGATTCTAAGAAGAACGTAGCAGAGGGTTTTCACCTGCGATGGTGAGGTGTTGACAGGGGGTTGTCTTTCTGTCATAATTCATGAAGACAAACGGACATATTGATTACAGAACCCTGTGAGGTTCTGCAATATGAACGACATGAATAGCACCTTTAAATCAGTCCCGTGAGACTGGCAAGGTAACGTGAACGATACATCGTTTTTTTGCTGCGGCAAATGAAGCGATGCATCCCCGAGAGTAAACTTTCTTCAGAGCGGTCTGAAGTTCGGAGACTCCTTGCCAATAAACACGGCAAGGAGTCTTTTTTTTTTCTCCTCGTCACGGGGCCATGATGCTGAAGGGAAATCCTGAGGAGGCTGAACGCATGAGCACAGAGACACATGTCATTATGGATGAGACGGCGATCCGCCGCGCATTAACACGGATTGCCCATGAGATATTGGAGAAAAACAAAGGAATCGACGATTGTGTGTTGGTTGGTATCCGTACACGCGGGGTTTACCTGGCAGAACGGATTGCCGCCAAGATTGAAGAAATCGAAGGCGCCAAAGTCCCCTGGGGAGAACTGGATGTGACTCCTTACCGCGATGACCGCTTGGACGAAAATAAAGCGAATCGCAAGGAAATGTTGATTATGACACCTGAATCACTTTCGATCCATAACAAAAAAGTGATTTTGTTCGATGATGTGCTCTATACCGGACGGACGATTCGCGCAGCGATGGATGCCCTGATGGACTGTGGAAGACCGCAGAACATTCAGCTGGCTGTACTCGCAGACCGCGGACACCGGGAACTTCCGATTCGACCTGATTTTATCGGCAAGAATGTGCCGACTTCCAAATCAGAGGAGATTGAAGTTGCACTCATGGAAACGGACGGACAGGACGAAGTCAAAATCACTCAGAACCGGGGGGAGCAAGCATAATGATTACACAGACAGCATTGAGAGACCGAAGCTTGCTTGGACTGAAGGAACTTAGTCGAGGAGAAATCGAGTCCATTCTGAACAGAGCGGCTCACTGGGAAGCGCAGAAAGAGAAACTGGCTCCTGTACTGGAATCACGCTTTGTTGCGAACATGTTCTTCGAGAACAGCACACGTACCCGCTTCTCCTTCGAAATGGCAGAGAAACGCCTGGGCGCACAAGTGTTGAACTTTACGGCAGCCGCATCCAGTGTGGAAAAAGGAGAGTCCATCTACGATACGGTACGAACACTTGAGTCGATGGGCATTGATGCAGGCGTGATCCGGTTGAAACCGGCAGGCGTTCTGCAACAACTGGCTCAGAAAGTGAATGTACCACTCGTGAACGCCGGAGACGGCAACAATGAGCATCCCACACAGGCGTTGCTGGATCTATACACGATGAGGAAAGCATTTGGCGAACTGAAAGGCTTGCGTGTCTCCATCATTGGTGACATCCTGCATAGCCGTGTAGCTCGTTCCAACCTGTGGGCACTGCAAAAGTTTGGTGCGGATGTACGCTTCTGTGCACCGCAAACGATGCAGGCACCGGAACTCGCAGAGCATGCTCCTTATGTCGGTCTTGAAGAAGCGCTGGATGCAGATGTAGTCATGATGCTTCGTGTTCAACTGGAACGTCATCAACATGGCTTAATTACTTCAGCTGAGGATTATCGCGAACACTACGGATTGACGGAAGAACGGGCATCACGCCTAAAACCAAGCACCATTATCATGCACCCTGCTCCAGTGAATCGCAACGTCGAGGTAGATGACGCGGTTGTGGAAAGTGAAGCATCGCGGATCTTCCCGCAGATGGCAAACGGCGTTCCAATCCGCATGGCGGTTATGGAACGTGCGATGAAACTGTAACAGGGTCTGGCTGTGGGTCATAGGCTGACGGTACGGTAGTTCTTATAGAGCAATAAGAGAGTACACGATAAAGAAAATCATCCGGCTTGCCTGGTAAGCCGGACAGAACCGAAGCGGAGGGCAATTATGCTACAGATTATAAAAAACGCAAACGTCTTGAACCAACAAGGGGAACTTGAACGGAAAACCATCATTATAGATGAAGGTAAAATTAAAAAGATCGCTGGTCTGGAAGACCAAGCCGTACTGGATGCCGAAAAGTCAGCTCAAAGTGTGACAGACGCATCAGGCAAACTGGTCATTCCGGGATTGATCGATATGCATGTGCATCTGCGTGAACCTGGATTCGAACACAAAGAGACGATCGAGACAGGTGCCCGTTCAGCAGCACAAGGTGGTTTTACAACAATCGCTTGCATGCCGAACACAAGACCAGTAACAGATACAGCGGAAGTTGTGAAGCTGGTATTGGATAAAGCCAAAGAAGCTGATCTGGTTAAAGTGTTGCCTTATGCAGCCATTACAAAAAATGAACTGGGTCGTGAACTTACCGATTTTGCCGCATTAAAAGAAGCAGGCGCTATTGGATTCACAGATGACGGTGTAGGCGTACAAAACGCTCAAATGATGAAAGATGCCATGAGCCTCGCAGCAAGCATGGATATGCCAGTGATCGCTCACTGTGAAGATGACTCACTGGTTGTTGGTGGATATGTGACGGAAGGTGAGTTTTCGAAGCGCCACGGCATCAAAGGCATTCCAAATGAATCCGAAGCCATTCACGTTGGCCGTGATATCCTACTGGCAGAAGCAACGGGAGTCCATTATCACGTTTGCCACGTAAGTACAGAGCAATCGGTTCGCTTGATTCGTCTAGCGAAGTCCATCGGCATTAAAGTAACTGCTGAGGTATGTCCACACCATCTGGTGTTGTCGGATGAAGATATCCCAGGCATGGACGCCAACTGGAAAATGAACCCGCCGCTACGCTCACCACGCGATGTGCAGGCTTGTATCGAAGGTTTGCTAGACGGCACGCTGGATATGATCGTAACTGATCACGCGCCACACAGTGAAGAAGAGAAAGCCAAAGGCATGGAGCTGGCACCTTTCGGAATCGTAGGATTCGAAACAGCCTTCCCGCTGCTGTACACCAAGTTTGTGGAAACAGGATTGTGGAGCTTGGATTTCCTGGTGAAACGCATGACAGCTGATCCGGCACGTGTATTCCGACTGGATACAGGCAAACTGGAAGAGGGAGCACCAGCCGATATCACTATGATTGACCTGAACGAGGAAAAAGCGGTTGATCCTGCAACGTTTGCAACCAAAGGAAGAAACACACCATTCACAGGTTGGAAGCTGAAAGGCTGGGCCGTACAAACTTGGGTGGATGGCAAAAGCGTGTGGAATAACACGGTACAACAGTAAAACGGTAACTCAGCAAATTAATAAAACAGTAACTCTATATCTTTAACTCTTTAAAACAGTAACAGTAATTCTTAACTTTTTTAAAACAACAAATCTTTTTAACTCTAAAACTTAATCTACAACTTTTACACCAGTAACATCTTTTCAACTAACTCGAGGCAAATCATGCCGAGAGTCTAACATACGAAACAAGCAAAGTTGAATGTCATGATTTTGAACTTGGACACCAACGTAACTGCGGAACGGACAGAAAAGACCCGAAGAAGCAAAGCGTTCGCCTTTATCACCGGATTACATCATTTGAAAAATGATAAAAATTAATCCGGGGATAACAGCGATCAAAGGGTTTTCTGTCAGCGGAGCCGCACGAAGTTTCCAGAAAGTTCAACCCCAATGCATTCAACGTTGATAAACACAGAGGAGTGAAATGGGATGCAGGCACAGGCAAGATTATTGTTGGAAGACGGCACACTGTTCACCGGGAAAGCATTTGGTGCTGAAGGTGAAACTACAGGTGAGGTCGTTTTTAATACGGGAATTACAGGCTATCAAGAGGTGCTTTCGGATCCTTCCTATTGCGGTCAAATCGTAACCATGACGTATCCTCTGATCGGAAACTACGGCATTACGCGTGATGACTTTGAGTCGATTCGTCCATACGTGCACGGTTTCGTTGTGCGTCGTCATGAGCCAACGCCAAGCAACTGGCGTGCGGAATATAGCGTAGACAATCTGCTCAAAGAATACGGCATCGTAGGAATCAGCGAAATTGATACACGCATGTTGACTCGCCGGATTCGTCACCACGGCACAATGAAGGGAATTCTCACAACAGGATCGAAACCTGTGGAAGAACTGCTGGAGATGATGGGAGACACCACCATTGCTGAGCTGCGTAACCAGGTGCCAATGACTTCTACAGAGCATGTCTACAACAGCCCGGGAACGGCTGAGCGTATTGTGCTCGTGGATTACGGTGCAAAAACAGGGATTTTGCGCGAACTCAGCAAACGTGACTGTGACGTAGTTGTTGTTCCACACGATGTAACAGCAGACGAGATTCGTCGCCTGAACCCGGACGGAATTCAACTGTCCAACGGCCCTGGGGACCCGAAAGACGTACCTCACGCGGTTAACATGATCAGTGAACTGCTTGGCGAATACCCGATCTTCGGCATCTGCTTGGGTCACCAGTTGTTCGCACTTGCAGCAGGAGCAGACACCGAAAAGCTCAAGTTTGGACATCGCGGAGGAAACCACCCGGTGAAAGAACTGGAGAGCGGACGTTGCTTCATCACATCCCAGAACCATGGATTTACTGTAAACGAAGAGTCTGTGAAGAGCACGGACCTGGAAGTTACACATATCAACAATAACGATAAGACCATTGAAGGTCTGAAACATAAATCATTCCCGGCATTCTCGGTTCAATATCACCCTGAAGCAGCCCCGGGTCCTTACGACAACAGCTATCTGTTCGACCGCTTCATCGAGATGATTCGCGAGCACAAGATCACTAACCCGCAAAAGCCGCGTCAAGCCGTATTGGCAGCCGCAGTGAAAGGAGCACAATAACATGCCGATTAACAAAGATCTCAAAAAAATCCTGGTGATTGGTTCCGGTCCAATCGTCATCGGTCAAGCGGCCGAGTTCGACTATGCCGGTACACAAGCTTGCCAGGCTCTGAAAGAAGAAGGCGTGGAAGTTGTACTTATCAACAGCAACCCGGCGACCATTATGACGGATACAAACATGGCTGACAAAGTCTACATTGAGCCAATTACACTGGATTTTGTAACCCAAATCATTCGTCAAGAGCGTCCAGATGGCTTGTTGCCAACACTGGGTGGTCAAACAGGTCTGAACATGGCTGTAGAGCTGGCTCGTGCTGGCGTGCTGGAACGTGAAAATGTGAAATTGCTCGGAACACAGCTGACATCCATCGAGAAAGCGGAAGATCGTGATCTGTTCCGTGACCTGATGCGTGAATTGGAACAACCTGTACCAGAGAGTGTCATCGTAACGACACTTGAAGAATCACTTGAATTTGCGAATGAGATTGGTTATCCAATCATCGTGCGTCCAGCCTATACACTGGGCGGAACTGGCGGCGGAATCTGTGCGAACGAAGAAGAGCTGCGTGAGACGGTGGCAGCGGGAATTCGTTACAGCCCGATTGGGCAATGTCTGGTCGAGAAGAGCATTGCAGGTATGAAAGAAGTCGAGTATGAGGTTATGCGAGACAAAAACGATAACTGTATCGTTGTCTGCAACATGGAAAACTTTGACCCGGTAGGTATTCATACAGGTGACAGTATCGTCGTAGCACCAAGCCAAACATTGTCGGACCGTGAATATCAAATGCTGCGTTCAGCTTCCCTGAAAATCATCCGTGCCCTGAACATCGAGGGTGGATGTAACGTACAGTTTGCACTGGACCCACACAGCTTCCAATACTATGTTATCGAAGTAAATCCACGGGTAAGCCGTTCATCGGCTCTGGCTTCCAAAGCAACGGGTTATCCGATTGCAAAAATGGCTGCCAAAATTGCCATGGGTTACACGTTGGATGAAATCGTGAACCCAGTAACAGGCCAAACGTATGCTTGCTTTGAGCCTACACTGGATTACATCGTGAGCAAAATCCCACGCTGGCCGTTCGACAAGTTCATCTCGGCGAACCGTAAACTGGGAACTCAGATGAAAGCAACAGGCGAAGTAATGGCTATTGGCCGGACATTCGAAGAGTCGATTCACAAAGCAGTTCGTTCCCTGGAAATTGGCGTACATCGTCTCTACCTGAAGGATGCCGAAACGCTGGACGAAGCGACCTTGAACGAACGTCTGATCAAAGCAGATGATGAGCGTATCTTCCTGATTGCCGAAGCATTCCGCAGAGGTTATACGTTGCAACAGCTGCAGGATCTGACCAAGATTGACTGGTGGTTCCTGGACAAAATCGAAGGTCTGATCGCATTTGAAGATCGCATTCGCGAAGAATCCGAATTGTCTTCCGACATTCTGTATCAAGCGAAACGCCTTGGATTTACAGACCGTGCCATTGCTGAACTGCGTGCGCAAGGTCAACCAGGAGGCACATTAACAACTGAAGCGGAAGTTAGAACTCGTCGGGAAGCAGAGAACCTGCGCCCAGTGTACAAAATGGTAGATACATGTGCGGCTGAGTTTGAAGCAACAACGCCATATTATTACTCAACTTACGAGACAGAGAATGAAGTTATCCCTTCAGACAAGAAAAAAGTTGTGGTGCTGGGTTCAGGACCAATCCGGATCGGTCAAGGGATCGAGTTCGACTACTCAACTGTACACGCAGTATGGGCATTGCAAAAAGCAGGCTATGAAGCAGTCATTATCAACAATAACCCGGAGACGGTGTCTACGGACTTTAATACATCGGATCGCCTTTACTTTGAACCGCTCTTCTTCGAAGATGTCATGAACGTGATTGAACAGGAGAAACCAGTAGGGGTTATCGTACAGTTCGGTGGTCAAACGGCCATCAACCTGGCAGCACCACTGCGTAATGCAGGTGTAACCATTCTCGGAACGGATCTGGAAAGCATTGATGAGGCGGAGGACCGTAAGAAGTTCGAACGTCTGCTCTCCCGTCTGGAGATTGCACAGCCAAAAGGTAAAACAGTCATTTCCGTTGATGATGCGGTAGAAACAGCTCAAAGTCTGGGCTACCCGGTACTGGTTCGTCCTTCCTATGTACTCGGCGGTCGTGCGATGGAGATTGTATACTCCGATGCTGAATTGCTGACATACATGGAACAGGCGGTTAAAATCAATCCGGAGCATCCGGTCCTGATCGACCGTTACATGATGGGTAAAGAAGTTGAGGTTGACGCCATCTGTGATGGTGAAACGGTATTGATTCCGGGAATCATGGAACATATCGAGCGTGCAGGGGTTCACTCTGGTGACTCCATCGCGGTATATCCTCCTCAACATCTGTCCCAGGATTTGAAAGAGAAAATTGTAGAGATTACAATCAAAATTGCGAAAGAACTGAAAACGGTTGGTCTGGTCAACATCCAGTTTGTTATCCATGATGGCCAAGTGTACATTATCGAGGTGAACCCACGTTCATCCCGTACCGTACCATTCCTGAGCAAAGTAACCAACATTCCGATGGCGAACTTGGCAACACAAGCCATTCTGGGTGTGAAACTAAAAGATCTTGGTTATGTTGACGGGCTGTGGCCTGAATCGGATCATGTATCTGTTAAAGTTCCGGTCTTCTCCTTCGCGAAGCTGCGTCGTGTAGAGCCAACCCTCGGACCTGAGATGAAGTCTACAGGTGAGGTTATGGGTCGTGACCCGAATTACGCTAAAGCGTTGTTCAAAGGTCTCATCGGCGCAGGAATGAAAATTCCGGCAACCGGAGCGATCGTAGTAACTGTAGCAGACAAAGACAAAGACGAAGCGGTTCCTTTGCTCGAAGGTTTCTACAGACTGGGTTACAAAATCATGGCTACCGGTGGAACAGCAGCTGCGCTTGAAGCAGCGAACATTCCGGTAACGACTGTTAACAAATTAAGTGAAGGTTCGCCGAACATTCTGGATATGATCCGTAGCGGCGAAGCAAACTTTGTCTTCAACACACTCACCAAAGGCAAAACACCGCAGCGTGATGGATTCCGTATCCGTCGTGAAGCGGTAGAAAACGGCATTGTATGTATGACTTCATTGGATACGATTCGTGCGCTGCTGATCATGCTGCAAACGATCAACTTCTCTTCGGAAGCAATGCCTGTCTTTGTAAAATAAATAACTCTCTGATGAAGGACATCAGTCAGCCTGCGGGCTGGCGGGATGTCCTTTATATCGGGCAAAAACGGAAAAAATGAGCAAGTGGAGGGAGCGCTGGTGATGAATCAAGCGAGTTTCAATGAAATGGCTGGCCGTCTGATGGTGGCACTGGATTATCCTGGAGCGGAAGAAGCTCAAGAATTGGTACAAGCTCTTGAGGGAATTCCCTGTTATCTCAAGGTGGGTATGCAGCTGTTCTACGCAGCGGGACCTGACTTTATTCGGGAGCTGAAATCCAAAGGTTACTCCGTTTTTCTGGATGTGAAAATGCATGACATTCCCAACACCGTTCGTGGCGGAGCTGAGAGTATCACACGTCTTGGCGTAGACATGTTCAATGTACATGCAGCGGGTGGAGCCCTTATGATGCGTGCTGCACGTGAAGGTGCTGAGGCAGCAATCGCTGCCGATCCTTCCCTTAGCAAGCCCGAGATCATTGCAGTCACCCAACTCACCAGTACAAGTCTGGAAACGATGAATAACGAGATTGGCATCCCGGGAAGTGTGGAAGCTGCTGTGGTACGTTATGCAGGACTAGCCCAAGAGGCCGGACTGGATGGAGTTGTTGCTTCTCCACTGGAAGTGCCCGCAATTCGGGCAGCGTGTGGCAGTGCTTTTCACACCGTTACTCCAGGAATTCGTCCAGCGGGTAGTGGTCTGGGAGATCAGACACGCGTCTTGACCCCAGGTGAAGCTATCGCCAGAGGCAGTCATTACATTGTTGTAGGCAGACCCATTACAGGCGCTCCCAATCCGCGAGAAGCGGTAGAAACCATTTTGAAGGAGATGTTGAACGCATGATCGAACTGAATGAGATTCCAAATCATATTGCTTCCCAACTTTTGAAAATTAAAGCCGTGGCGTTACGTCCGCAGCAGCCATTTACATGGACATCCGGCATCAAATCACCAATATACTGTGATAACCGCTTAACGATGTCCTATCCGGAGATTCGCAACGATATCGCTGAAGCATTTGCAACAATCATTCGGAACCAGTACCCGGATGCAGAAGTCATCGCAGGTACAGCAACCGCAGGTATTCCGCATGCTGCCTGGGTGGCTCAGAAGCTGGATCTGCCGATGGCCTACATTCGTGATAAAGCGAAAGGACACGGCAAGGAGAACCTGATCGAAGGTCTGATTACCGAAGGACAGAAAGTGGTTGTCATCGAAGATCTGATCTCTACAGGTGGAAGCTCGATCAAAGCAGCAGAAGCCGTACGTGTAGCAGGTGCAACACCTCTCGCCGTACTTGCCATTTTCAGCTACCAGCTGGATAAAGGTGTTAAAGCATTTGAAGATGCTGGAATTCCACTTCAGACGTTGTCCAATTACACGGCGCTGATGGATGTGGCTTTGGCTCAGGGAACGATTCAGGAGAGTGACTTTGAGTTGCTCAAATCCTGGCGTGAAGATCCTTCTTCATTTGGTAAATAATATCATTGATACCTCGAAAAAATGTTCAGGAATGAACGGTATCAAAATTGTAATGATTGCCGTCATAGCGGCAAAACCATCGAATATGCAAGAGGCATCCCGCACTTTGGGGTGCTTTTTTTGTTTGTTCATCAAAATATTAACTTTTTCTCTCTACCGTTGTAAAAAGCTTGTAACTTTTAGTTGTGATCGGTCGTTTATAATTCAGTGTAGGATGGAACAGATTTCTAATTTTAGGTTTTTTGAAGAAATGAACGGGATTTCAAGAAAGGATGAGCGTGATTGCTGGCATGAAGAATTTATTTCTCAGAAAAAGACCTGCCAAGAGCCAGTCAGGCGATGAACATCAACAGGGGGAAACACCGTTGGAGGCATCGACGGAGTCGGGGGAAAATACATACAACAATGAACACGATTACCCGACGAGTAAACCTCCGTTACCTGAAAGTGAAATCGCTTCAGATGAAGTGGCTGCAGCTGCTGTCATCACTGTTGATGAACCCCAGAAGAAGATCAAACCAAAGAAGGATATGCTGCCTCCATATGATGGACCTGTACTGGAGGTGCGTAACGTGCATCGCAGTTTCCAGACAGGCAGTCGCATTATCCATGTGCTCAAAGGCATTGATATGGAAGTGAATCCGCAACAACTGGTCATGCTGAAGGGGCGATCGGGCTCAGGCAAAACAACACTACTGAATATGCTCGGTGGACTGGATCAGCCTTCAAGTGGAGACATTCTGTTCTCTGGTCAGCCTCTTCAGGATTGGGGAGACCGGCGGCGGACCGCTTTGCGGCGCAAAGAGATCGGTTTTATTTTCCAGGCATATGCACTCATGCCCTTATTATCTGCTTGGGAAAATGTAGAACTGTCGCTGCGCATGGCGGACGTTCCGCGAGCGGAGTGGAAGGACAGGGTTGGTCACTGTCTGGATCTGGTTGGACTATCCAAACGGGTGAAGCACCGACCTTTCGAGATGTCCGGGGGAGAGCAGCAGCGGGTGGCTATAGCCAAGGCGATTGCCCATAGACCCAGATTGTTGCTTGCGGATGAACCTACAGCTGAACTGGATTCCAAGATGGGCGCTCAGGTCATGGCCGTATTCCGCAATATTATTGAAGTAGAACAAGTAACAATATGTATGACTACACACGATCCTACAATTTTGGAGGTTGCGGACCATGTTTATGAAATGGCGGACGGCAGATTTATCAAGTAAAGGGGCCGCTCCGAAGAGGGGGAAACGCGCAGCGATTATTGTACTCGGTGCGATAATGGTTGCAACGATGTCCGGCTGCTCATTGCTGCCGTCAGAAACAGAGGAAGAAGTGCTTCCGCCTATTACACCACCAACGATCTCCAAGAAACCGGAATATGAAGTCCGGACGGAAACGTTGGAGAAAAAAGTAAGTGGCAGCGGCAAGATGATGAGTCAGCGGGAAGAGAAGGTGTACTTCACGCTTGATGGCATGCATGTCAAAGAGTTAAATGTTAAACCAGGGGATAAAGTGAAAAAGGGTCAACTTCTTGCTGTCCTCGATGTGGAGAGTGTAGAAAAGGAGATCCGTGGCAAGAAACTGGCTATTCGCAAATCCGAAGTTCAAATGAAGGAAACACTCCGCAAGAAGGATGAGATGGACCCGGTAGAGTTCGAAGAATCAACGATTGCGTTTGAAGAACTACGCCAGGAACTCGCTGATCTGGAGGAACAACTGGGCAAAGCCACGTTGACCGCTCCGTTTGGCGGCACCGTTATTGCAGTGCAGGTAGAGAAGGGTGCAACCGTGAAAGCGTATGATCCGATTGCTACGATTGCGGATACATCGAATCTGGTTGTGGCAGCTACCTTTGCCAAGGAAGATCTGGAGAAGTTCTCGGCCGGTATGAAGGCAGAAGTAGATATTAATGGAGCTGGTAAAGTCGCTGGCAAAATTAAAGTTATGCCTATCGCGGAAGCATCGGGAAGCGGCAGTGGCGAAGGGACGGGTGAAGGCGGTACGCCTCCAACCAAGGAAACGCTGGATAAGTATGTCATCGTTACACTTGCAAAAATGCCAAAAGGCGTCGAACGTGGCACACCACTATCGGTCTCGATTGTAACGCAGCGTACCGAGAACGCAATTGTGATTCCTGTATCCGCTTTACGCTCCATCGGTTCAAGAACGTATGTACAAGTGGTGGAGAGTGATGGCAGCAAGCGTGAAGTGGACGTTGAAGTTGGACAGCAGACATCGACAGATGTCGAGATTCTGAAAGGTCTGACCGTAGGTCAGAAAGTAGTGGGACGCTAATGGGGCTGCCATTGCTTCGGCTGCTGTTCCGCAAAATGTGGAACACGCGCTGGATGACCTTCAGCACACTGATCGGATTGATTGTGGCGGTAGCGTTCACCGTCAGTATTCCAATGTATGCCGATGGTGCGTTGAAACGGGTCGTCGCGCAAACGCTGCAGGATAACAGTGAAGGGTTGCCAGCCGGTTCGTTGCTGATGAGTTATCAGGCACCTGGTGGCGTGAAGACAGACACACGGGGTCTGGATGAAGTAGATCGTTATATTCGTGAGGATGTCCCTCGCGACATAGGGTTTCCTTTTCATACTTATGTGAATTCGAGATCCATTCGCAGCACAGAAGTGAGCCCGGAAGATCCAACCAAAGTGGATGCCAGCAGGGCGCGCAGTATGAGTCTGGGCACGATGAGTGGACTGGATGCACAGGTGAATTACTCTGCCGGGGTGAAACCTGGAAACCAGGTCAAAGATGACACGATCGAGGCAGTCATGTTGGAAGAGGGTATGTACCGTAACGACCTGCATATCGGCGATATTCTGGAATATCCGGTGTATAGCGGTCTTGATATCACGTTACGTGTAAAGATTACGGGGTCCTTCAAGGCAGATGATCCAAACAGCCCTTACTGGGTACAAGGATTTGACGGCATGATGAATGGACTATATGTGGATGAATCGGTTTTTAATGATGTTTTACTGAAGGAAAAAGGGATTCCACTTCAAAATTCACGTTGGTATTATGCCTTTGATCTGAAAGAAATTCAAACCAGCCAGTTATCAGGTCTGACTTCCATGCTGGAAAGGCTGGATATCGATCTGTACCAGCGGCTGAAAGATACAAAAGTGGACATCACCTTTGGTGATCTGCTCAAGCAGTTCCGCAGTCAGAGTCTGCAACTGCAGACGATGTTGTTTACCTTGGCAGCACCGATGATTGCGATGGTCTTTTATTTTATTGCGATGAACGCCAGACAGTCATTACAGAAGCAAGAGAGTGATATTGCGGTATTGCGCAGTCGTGGAGCTTCAGCTCGGCAGATCTTCTCTCTCTACTTGCTTGAAGGTATATTCCTGGGCGCTATTGCGCTGGTTATTGGGCCGTTGCTTGGTTGGTTTATGGCCAAGAGTATTGGTTCAGCAAGTGGCTTTCTCTCGTTCGTAGATCGGAAGTCTATTCCGATCGGTGTTTCAAAAGAAGCTATTCTCCTGGGCGTAGCAGCGGTCCTTGTAGCGATCATCGCATCACTTATCCCTGCGATAACCTATGCACGGGCAACCATTGTATCTGCCAAACGGCGGCAAGCACGAACAGACCGTGCTCCAGTATGGCAGCGCTGGTTCCTGGACGTTGTGTTGTTGGGTCTGGCTGGATATGGATACTACCTGTTCTATGAACGTCAGATGTTGACCTTCCAGACCGGAATGACAACCGATCAGTTGCAGGTACAGCCGTTTCTATTCTTTGTACCCGCACTCGCGATCTTTGCGCTTGGACTATTCTTCCTGCGCTTGTTCCCGTGGATATTAAAGCTTATTCAGTTGATCGGTCGCAAGTTTCTCCCGGTCCCGTTGTATCTGACATTAACGCAGTTATCGCGTTCATCTTCTTCATATTATCCGCTGATGATCCTCCTTGTACTGACACTGGGACTTGGGGTGTACAACTCGGCTGCAGCTCGGACGATTGATCTGAATTCCACTGAGCGTACCTTGTACCGTTATGGTTCTGATGTGATTATGCAGACTGTGTGGGAAGGAACACCTGAGGTTAAACCCGGTGGTTCCGGACAGAATGGCGGTACGGGTGGAGGTCAACAAGGTGGTGGCAATGGAGGAGGAGGTTCTGCTGGTGGTGGTTCCGGCGGAGGCAACGGCGGTGGAGGTGCTCCAGGTGGTGGTGGCGGCGGTTCTTCGCAGCCATCCAAAGTCATCTACTCTGAACCTCCATTCGAAGTGTTCCGCAGATTAGACGGGGTTGAACATGCAGCACGAGTGCTACAGACCAAGGGCAATATTATCGTCTCTGGTAAATCGGGCGGACAGGGGATGCTGGTCGGAATTGATAATGTAGACTTTGCTCAAGTGGCATGGTTCCGCAACGATCTGTTCCCGGCACATCCCTACAAGTACCTTGACTTGCTTGGTAAATATGAAGGGGCTGTATTGATCTCTTCCAAATTTGCTGACAAGTTCAAACTCAAAACTGGAGATCTCGTCTCCATGGGTGTACAGGGACAGGCGATTGAATTCGTGGTGTTTGGGATCATACCTTACTGGCCAGCCCAGTATCCGGATCAGATGCCATTTTTCGTGGCGAATCTGGATTATATCTATGATCAGGTGCCTTTGATTCCTTATGAGGTGTGGCTGAAAATGGAACCGGATGCCAAAGTGGCTCCACTAATGGAGAAACTTGCAGCAGAAGGCATTGAGTTATCATCTGTACGTGACGTACGTACCGAATTGGTATCTCAGGCTAAACATCCGTCAAGAGGTGGCGTATTCGGGATACTGAGCCTTGGATTCCTGGTATCGGTTATTATCTCGTTGATCGGATACGTGCTGTACTGGTTCTTCAACCTGTCCGGACGTGTTGTGCAGTTTGGTGTATTACGAGCCATGGGGTTATCACGCGCACAACTAAGCGGCATGCTGCTGCTGGAGCAGGTGTTCACAGCAGGTCTATCGATCCTGCTAGGTATTGGGATTGGTCAGGTATCCAGTCGTTTATTCCTGCCATTCCTGCAAACGACGGATAATGTCTCTGCTCAGGTACCTCCGTTCCGGATTGTGTTTGAACAGCAGGATATGTTGCAACTGTATGGGGTCACCGTAGTGATGCTGGTCATTGGTGCAACGATGTTGCTCTGGCAGATTCGCAGATTGCGGGTTCACCAGGCAGTCAAAATGGGAGAGGAGAGGTAAACGTGATCCAATGCGAAGGACTTGTCAAAATATTTAAATCCAGCGATGTGGAAGTCGTTGCCCTTCAGGGCCTCAACCTGACTGTCAATCAAGGTGAAATGATGGCGATCATCGGTAACAGCGGTAGCGGTAAATCCACGCTGCTGAATATTCTGGGCGGGCTTGATCGTCCTACGGCTGGTACGGCTGTTGTGGGAGACTGGGATCTGCTGAAGATGACAGATGCCCAATTGGTCGAATACAAACGTCATACGGTAGGTTTTATTTGGCAAAATAACGGTCGTAACTTGCTGCCTTATCTCACTGCACTGGAAAATGTGGAGACTCCCATGATTCTGGGAGGCAAGCGTGATCGTGCTTACGCGAAACAGTTGCTCGAATGGGTAGGCCTTAAGGATCGGATGCATAACAAATTGCATCAATTGTCAGGAGGAGAGCAACAACGGGTAGCGATTGCGATCTCATTATCCAATCGTCCCAAAATTCTGCTTGCAGATGAACCAACCGGTTCGGTCGATTCCGAGACATGTGATACAATCATGGGCATTTTTCGAAGAATGAACAAGGAACTCGGCGTTACGATTGTCATCGTTACCCATGACTTGACGCTTGCTGGCAAGGTGGACCGGATCGTTGCGATTCGGGACGGCTTGACCAGTACCGAGTTTGTGAAGCGCAACCCGAATCTGGATGATGAGCATAACTTGTCCGAGGCGGGTATGCCAGATATCCATGAAGCATTTGTCATTATAGATCGTGCAGGACGACTTCAGGTGCCAAAAGAGTATCTGGAGGCCTTATCCATTGATAACCGGGCGACATTGGAATTTGACGGTGAACGTATTGTCATTACACCGCCAAGATAATTAAGAGGGGGAACTGGGATATGAAGAACAGTATGTGGGGAAAACGTGTTTTAGCCGTCATGGCTACAGCAACGCTGGCAATGCCGCTGATTGCCGGCTGTACGGCAAGTGAGGCGAAGGATACGGAGCAGCGTGTATTGCGTGTGGCTACGATGTGGGGCGGACAGGATGACAGTTACTTCCGTCAGCAATTTACCGATGCTTTTGAACTGACACACCCCAATGTAACGATCGAGATTGTGGCTGCCGTTGATCAGAGCAGCATGTATGGGTACGGTAACACAGAAGAACAGCAGGAAGCTCCGGATACGATGGAAAGTCTGAAGAAGATTATGACTGGGGATAATCCGGTTGACGTCATCGTGGCTGATACCTCTACAGTCAAATCATTAATTCAGGAGAATCTGGTCAAACAGCTGGACCCATTGATGCAGGAAGACAAGTTTGATACCAGTGATATCGTGCCTAGTGTACTGGAGGGAATTAAGGACCTTGGGGACCAGAGCATCTATGCATTGACACCAACGTTCTCCTCATCGGCTCTGTTCTATAACAAGGGTATGTTTGAAAAAGCAGGCGTGGAACCGCCAACGGACAACATGACATGGGACGATATTTTCAATCTGGGTACCCGACTTACAAAAGGTGAAGGTAAAGATCATGTATTTGGTTTCTCCTTCACGACATATCAGGGTGGTCCGCCGTACTACTCCATGCAGCAGTACTACAGCTCGTTGCAGCTGAAGACGTTTGATGATAAAGCAGAGAAGATGACAGTAGATTCTCCTCAATGGGAGAAAGTGTGGAGCACCATCAGCAAACTTGCGATTGACAAAGTTATTCCTAAAGGCGACGAGCCACAGGATCAGAATCCGAGTGGGCGTTATGATCCGGTACAGGGTGACCTATTCCTGAGTGGCAAGTCAGCCATGGTTATTGGTGATTACAGCTATATTAATCAATTAATTGATGCTAATAAAAATGCGGATAAAATGAAAGACTTTACGAAAGTGGATTGGGATGTGGTAACACCTCCAGTTCACCCGGAAGCTCCTGAAATTGGAGGCAGCATCTACTTGAGCAACCTTATGGCGATTAATAGTGCGGCTCAGAACCCGGATGATGCGTGGGAACTGATCAAGTACATGAACAGTGAGGACTGGGCTAAGATTAAAGCACGCAGCAGCTATGAGATGGTATCACGGAAGAGCTTCATCAAGCCCAAAGACGGCCTGGATTATAACATTCAAGCATTCTATTCGCTGAAGCCGATTCCGCCAACAAATACCAATCTGGATAAAATGTATCAAAAATCCCCAGGTTTATGGCAAGTCAATGAAAAAGGTATGGAATATTTCAACCAAGTACTAGAGAACAAAAAGACACCAAAAGAAGCACTTGGTGAGTGGGCAGCTAAAGGAAACGAGATGCTGGAGAAATTGAAAAAGGATCCTAAAGCTACGTTTCAATGAGATTTGATGAAGTAGTCACATCATAAGTTAAGGATAGCCGCTGAAGATTTTAATCTTTGGCGGCTATTTTTATGAAAATGGGGTATTCTACAAAAAGCAGGAATAAATGACGACTCCGGAAAGGACGAGCGGTATGCACTGGGTATATTTCAGCAAGTTGTATGCAACCAAATTTCAGGCAGGATGTCTGGCCAAACGTATGGAGCAGGATGGATGGATTTACGGTCATAATGAACCAGCGGAAGTGGAAGTTTATCGATCACGTAAAGGACGTTACGGTGTACGTTTTATTCCCTGACATTACCCCTTGACTTATTGGGATAGAATGGTGTATATTAATTAAGTCGCTGTTTTAATATTTCTTACTGACGCGGGGTGGAGCAGCCCGGTAGCTCGTCGGGCTCATAACCCGAAGGCCGCAGGTTCAAATCCTGCCCCCGCAATTTAGTTTCATTTGGATGATTCACAGCCATCATCTGCACGTTATACATTATGTCTAGGGCCCTTAGCTCAGTTGGTTAGAGCGGTCGGCTCATAACCGATTGGTCACAGGTTCGAGTCCTGTAGGGCCCATACTCTTAAAACCCTTGCCTAGCAAGGGTTTTTTTCTGTCTACATGTAAGCTTTGGAGGAAAAAGTATCTTGTTAATGGTGTCTTTCTAGTATGCCCTTTTTTTCGAATCACGATGTATGTCCATGCCATATCTCAAATCTCGCATATACTACCTTATCCCAACCCATAGGAGGTAGATTTCATGAGTCAATTTCTTGATGCAAGAACATCTCAGAATGCGAGTTTGGCTAACTCTATTGCAATACCAATCCTGGTTATTAATACACCACAATTATTCGGTCAGATTGGTCTTCAAACAGCAGGAGCAGGGGCAAACCCACGGGTACAATTCAAAGGAACGGTGTCTGTGCAACTTCCTTTGGCACTCGTTGGTGTAACCATTACAATTGTTAGGGGGACTTTGGCTACGGACCCTGTGATCTATTCCGCAACGTCTACGTTTAGCTTGAGTGTCCTTGCACCTCAGATTATTACGTTCTCTGCAGATGACTTCAACCCGCCTATCACACCTCAATTGACGTACACTGCATTTATCAGTTCCAACTTGCTCGGTACGATCCGTGTAGGCCCTGAGAACTTTGATGGAGCTGTATATTCCGACTAATGTTGAGCGTCCTTGCCTAAGTAAACTAGATCAATAGTCTTCTTAATTGAAAGGCCTCAAGGACCTGCCCTAAAAAGCAGGTTTTTTTCCTGTTGAAGGGGAAAACTGAACTTCATCGAGTAGCTAGGGTTCTATGATATAATGCATTACAGAGATTGAATGGTATTGGACATCAAATAATACGTGAACATCTGAGAAACGTATGAAATTAGTGATAGAAAGCAGGTTTCCGTTTAATGACGTCAAATGAAAGTCAACGTTTTCGTTACAGTGAAGCTCCGGTATGGGATTGGCAGAGAGCTTATTATGAGCAGAAGGGGCTACAAGCTTGGACAGAGAACCAAGTCCCTCAATATATTACGAGTAATCCGATGATTGCCACGGCGTATGCAGAGATGATCTTTGGCTTTCTTCAGGACCTTTCGAACAAAGGAAAGATTAACGAGACCGTAACCATTCTTGAACTTGGAGCGGGTGTAGGGCGTTTGGCACATCAAGTTCTCCTGAAATTGCTTGAGTTAAAGGAATTTGCTGGAATACCTTTACCGCCTTTCAGATATGTGATGACGGATCTCGTAGCGGAGAATGTGCTGGGTTGGCAGGAGCATCCATCCATGCAATCCTTTATTCAACAAGGTATAGTGGATTTTGCACGTTTTGACGCTGTAGCGGATACGGAATTGAATCTGGTCGTTGCAGGCACGGTTATTCAGCCCGGTGATCTGAAACAACCGTTGTTGTTGATTGCTAATTACTTTTTTGACAGCATTCCACAGGAATTAATCTACATTGGGGATGGCGAGATCTATGAGTGTGATCTGCTTGTACAGTCTCCGGATCGTCGTCTTGATCTTGAGCCCGCTGAGATGCTGAAGAACATGACACTGAGTTATGAGTATCGCCGAGCGCCGGAATACAGTGCGGATAACTATCCATATCAGGAGCTTATTACATTGTACAAAGAGGAACTGGAGGATTCGCACATTCTTTTCCCTGCAATCGGGTTGTCCTGTCTCGAACGGTTGAACAAGCTGTCACAGTCAGGTTATGTGTTGATTACCGCTGATAAAGGGGATCATCGCCTGGATAACTGGAAGTTCGCAGAGCCACCAGAATTTGTTCTTCACGGGAGTTTTTCTCTAACGGCTAACTACCATGCCATTCAATATGTTCTTGAACAGCAGGGCGCTCATACACGATTCACAACACATCATTATAAAGATCTGAATGTTGGGTGTATGTTGATGGTGGACGAACCCATCAGTTATGTGAACACACGTCTGGCCTACCATCGATTTGTTGAACGTTTTGGCCCGGATGACTTTTTCAGCATGAAACAATGGGTAGACTCTCGAATAGAGAGTATGGAGTTAAAGCATATTTTACCGTTTTGGCGTCTGGGCGGGTATGATGCGGAGTTCTTGATTCACAGTGCTACCCACATTTCCAGTCTTCTTCCTGATGCAAGTGATGAGGAAATGCTCGATATTCAGTCTGGTATTCATACGATGTGGTCGTCCTACTATGTGATGGAGCAGCAAGGGGGTCTCGCATTTCTGGCAGGGCAGCTGTTATATGAGATGTACATGTATGAGGATGCAAAACGGTTTCTGGAGATATCATTGGTTGCAGATCCGAGTAACCATAATCCAGCCGTCTTATACGATTTGGCTGTGTGCTGTTATGAACTTGAACTGGAAGAAGAAACCCTGTCATATACGCATAAAGTATTGGCTCTGGAACCTGATCATGAAGAGGCAGCAGCGTTGCTCCAGAGTTTTGAATTGATCTGAACGGAACAATTTTAGTATGTCTCCTGTATGTAAAATGTTGGTTATGGTTGTATATAAAATTGAAACTTATTTGGGGTGTAATCGTATTAATGGAATATTCAACCAATCATCTGTTTAAACAGAAAAGGAGACAGAATTATGAAGAAAATGTTATCCGTTGCATTATATCCACTTGCTTGGGTGCTGGGGGCACTGAGTATCTTATCTGGAAATGAAAACAGTGTCCTATTGGTGAAAGATATCGCTACAGATCGAAGCTATGATGGGCAGGCTATATATGATAGTATTGAACGTAGAAATGCCTAACTACATATCATTCAACTGTAAAGGTAATTGTGTCGTCGAGCGATAACATGAAAATCAATTACTCTTGAAGCGAAGTACGATGAGCAGGAGTTCTGTTCTGGCCGTACAACCTTTAAGCCGGTTTCGTACCTTATTCAGGTATGAACCGGCTTTTATTTATGAATGGGGGATACCAGATGAAGATTATTATTGGACAACCGAGGCTGGAACAGGATTTGCTGCAGCTTGAAGCCGAACTCAAGCAACATCCTGATGCAGATGTAGTATTCTTTCCTGAAGGTTATCTGAACCAGAATGTCGAAGACGCTTGCCGCCTGGCGGCTGAAAATGGAACCATGATTGTATCAGGTCATCGCAGGTTGGACGAACGTCCAAAGGACCGATCAATTATCATCAGTAAGGCTGGAGAGATTGTATTGGAAAAAGCTAAATATACACCTGCTGAGAGGGTTGAGGAACAGGGTTGGGTAATAAGCACTTTGTTGTGTGATGAGCTGGTCTTGCAAGGATTTCGCAATGAGAATATAGGGAATGTGGACATTGTGATGCATTCCATTGGTGTGGGCATGTTCAGTGAAGAGCAGTACAGTGAGTGGGTAGAAGAGGCTCGGCAGATCGCCTTGAAGCATCAATGTATTGTCATGGGGACAAGCCATGCGGATGGTTCGTACCGTGATAGCGAGATCTCCATTCCAATCGCCTATTGCATAACACCTGATGGAGAGGTTGTTCTGGCATCCCGAAGTGATACACGTACTCGTACAATCCTTCTGGACAGAGGAAATACAGACCCTTTACCTCAGGAGTCACAAGAAAAACAACTGAAAATTTCCATAGCCCCATCCGGTTAAATCAACGGGTATGAATCCCGGATGAATGGGCTGTTGAACTTGCCGATTCGCCCGGTCACTTGCACGGAATACGCATATGTTATGGCATACCTTGAAATTCAAAGGAGGCCAATCAAATGAGTCAAGTTGGATACGGTTGTTGTAATACTGGTGGCGGATGGACTTCTACAAGTGCAATTCTTGTGCTGTTCATCCTGCTCGTGATCATCACAAAATCTTTCTGGCTGTAAGTCACGTGTAGAAACGTGCAAACAGTGGCTCCGCTGAGACTTCAGCGGGGCTTTTCCTGTTTATAAGAAACAACATATGCCATCCATGACATTTGACAACTGAAAACAATGTGCTTAAAATCACATAAGAGACTATTAACAGAGATTGAAGGGATAGCAATGCCGTTTATTCGCTTTAAAGGATTCACAGGTCCTCAGCTAGAGGAAGTTGTACCCCAAATTACAGAGCAGATGGCCCTAATTACTCATATTCCAAGGGAGAGAATGAAGGCAGAGCGTCATGATGTACAAGCGCTAACACCTTCTCCGGCTTCTATAGAGATTCTGATGTTTCAACGTGACCAGGAGATTCATAATCGGATTGCATCGTCGGTGCAAGCTATTTTGGAAGAAGCATATATGCCGGATGTGCACATTTTCTTCAATATATTGTCACCTACTTTGTATTATAAAAAAGGCAAGCCGCTTACAGATTATCGATTGGATTGAGATTGTGAGGGACGAGCAGAATGTTGCTCGTCTCTTTTGATTTACATATTTTTCGTATGTTTAGCAATGGGATGGTTTCTGTGAACTCTGCTCAACGATAATGAGCATATCGCAGATACAATAAACAAGGCTGCACCGATAAGGTATACCCACCGAACGCCCAGTTGATCGGCGACTAGACCAAAGATAACTATGGATACACTCATAACCGTGGATATCAGGACGCCATGGGTGGCGTATACCTTGGTTAGGGATTCGACAGGTACACTGTTCTGAAGCGCTGTCTGCTGAGCCACATCACGAATCTGATGAACTGGACCCATCAGTATGCATAACACCAGAGCGAGCCATGGCAGGTTGTTTAGACCATAAACGACGGTCAGAAGGCTGAAGAGAAGAGAACCCATGGTCATACTAGCGATTAGATGCTTCTGAATACGTTTGGCTAGTGCAAGAGCCAGGATACCTCCAAGCATGGTTCCAGCAGCGTAACTCGAGTTCATGAGTCCCCACCAACCTTCTCCTCGTCCCAGAGTTTCTTTTGCAAAGGCCAGCGTAACAGCTCCGATCCAGATGGAACCCGCAAGTGCTTGGGCAATGTCCATAAGCGTAATCAGCCGTAAGGATGGATTCTTCCAAAGTATACTCCAACCTTCCCTCAATACATTCCGCGATACAGCAGATTTCTGAGGTTGTTCTACATTCCGTGTGAGCGAGCCCATGGCAATCATGAAGATCAGAACGGCCCAGGACAGGCTTGTAGCTGCCCAGAAGGTCTGTGACGCCCCCCAGTTCATCACGGCGAATCCCGTCATGGTGTAACCGACAATGGTTACAGTCTGATTGGAGAAAGATAGTAGGCTATTTGCTTTTATAAGGTCTTCACCTTGAACCAATCGTGGCGTTAAAGTCTTCAGTAACGGAGTTTCCCATCCGTCCAAGAAGGATAGTACAATCACTCCGAGCAATAGAAGCGGCAGTTGTGAAATCAAGTGATTCAACGAAATGGCTATACAGGTCATGATTAATGTTTTGGCTATGGAAATGCTGATCAATAGTCTGGAGAATGGGAAACGGTTCACAAGTAATGGCAAAGTGAGACCGGCTATTATGCGTGCAATGATCTGAATAAGTGGAAACATTGCAGCAGAGAGTACCGATCCAGTGAGACCGTATATAAATGTAGTAATGACCATGATATATATGACATTAATAAGCGAGAGCAGCGTTTTGGCGGCCCAGTACGGATAAAATGCGATGTTCATGCCAATGATGTCCTTTCCGAAACGATATATCTATATTACGGGCATTGTCATCATTGCACCACAAACAAAGTTATCATTTTCCCGTCATTTCATCACAAAAAAACTGCCCAACAGGGCAGTCATCTTCTAATGCCTATAGTTCATGCCATAGCAAGTGTGAAGGCGATAAGCAACATCAGCAGGCTGGTTGTTCTGACCATAGTCATATAAGGCCTGCTGGGTTCGGCTTCGCCCCGGGAAATCCAGCCATAGCGCAGATACCAGCCGAATTTTGGGAAACAGAGATTGATGATACAGAGTACCATGAATATAAAAAAGAGGGTTCTCATACCCATCTTCCTTTCTCACTTACATAACGGATCTTATTTTAACGTTTGCGTCTGGTAAAAAAGACTACAATCAAAATAATAATGATGATAATTAACAGAAATTTCATGTATGTTCCTCCTGGTGAGTAGTTAGGTTATTGTGGAATGTTAGTTATCAACTATTACCCATAAACCACATGACTTGAATAACTATGTTACAATTAAAATATATTGATTTAATATCAACACATTCCGACTGGTTAGTTTTCTCTCCTTATAATGTACGATTGCAGAATATATAAACATTAATGTGTGTGAGATGAAGGAGGAAGGCATGAGCCAACATAATCAACTCTCATTACAATGGGAATTTATCATCTCGAAAGTGAAATCCTCCGTGACGGTGGTCGATGCTACCTTGCCTGAGCTTCCGCTCATGTATGTAAACGAACACTTTACCCAACTGACAGGATACACGTATGAAGAGTCTGTCGGACACAATTGCCGATTTTTGCAAGGGCAGGATACAGACCCGGAAACGATAATGCAGATTCGTGATGCAATAAAGAAACAACAATCCATTAAGATTGATATTTTAAATTATACAAAAAGTGGTCAGAAGTTCTGGAACGAACTGAATATTGATCCGATCTTTAATGAATCCGGAGAGTGTTTATATTTTGTAGGCATTCAATACGATATTTCAGAACGGAAGTATGCTGAACAGCAGTTGAAGTTTGCAACTTCCATGGCTGAGATGAACAGCAGAGGGCAATTGGAATTCATCGGCAAGCTGAATCACGAGCTTCGTACCCCGCTTAACGGCATTATGGGCATGATCGAACTTGCCAGTATGGGTGAAACTACGGATGAGCAGACAGAATATCTGGAGCTAGCACGTCAATCAGGTGAGGCGCTCCTTAACATTATTAACAATAGCCTGGATATGGCGAAACTGGGCAGAGGCAAAATGGATGTTGAAAACATTGAATTTCAGCCGTTGAAGCTGATCCAACAGATTGTGAAGACACATGAACCTGCGGCACGGAATAAACAAATTCGTTTGCTCTGTCATGCTGATCTGAATGTTCCTGATGTGCTTATCGGTGATCCGCTAAGACTTCGGCAGGTACTGGATAATTTGCTGAGTAATGCAATTAAGTTCACGGAACAAGGTGAAGTGCAGTTACAGGTGGATGTGAGGCAACAACTGATGGATACCGTTGTATTGGTATTCTCTGTGCGTGATACGGGAATTGGCATTCCTCAGCATCAGATCGAACAATTGTTTGATGCATTTACCCAGACCGACATCTCCCATGCGCGCCGATTTGGCGGAAGCGGTCTTGGTCTGACCATCTGCAAAGAACTGCTGGAACTGATGAATGGTCAGATTTCGGTGGAGAGTACAGAGGGGAAAGGTACACAGTTTGAGGTGACACTGCCCTTGCTGCGCCAACAGGCCATTCCCAATGTAGGATAATCAATCAAGCAGAACAGCCGGGCGGTCTCGGCTGTTTTTTTATTGTATTGGATTGTTTTACGAACGGGCGTTCTGTTATAATGCAAGTGTTGAATGGGGGAGACACAGCATGAGTAAGAGACGCACAAGAAGAAAACGTAAAGGTAAGCAAGGTTTCAAAAAGCAGGTTCTGACGCTGGTAGCAATGCTGCTGGTAGCCCTCTATGCCTGGGCTGGGGGCGAATGGCCCGAGGAGATACCTAATCCATTCGGTGGGACTAATAAGAGTGTAGACCATACCATTACGTTCCCTTCAGAGCGTTATCCCGAAACAGCCAAACATATTAAAGCTGCTATCAAGGCAGGGCATTCGGATGTATGCACCATTAATCGTAATGGAGCGGAAGGCAATCGGGATCTATCACTTAAGGGTGTTCCGGTCAAAAAAGGTAAGGATCGTGACGAGTGGCCCATGGCGATGTGTGCTGAGGGAGGAACAGGTGCAGATATCCAGTACATTACCCCGAAGGATAATCGTGGTGCAGGTTCATGGGTAGGGAATCAGTTAAGTACATATCCGGATGGAACACGAGTGAAGTTTGTAGTGAAGTAACAACAGGATATGGTTGGGCAGAAATAAGGATTGTAAGGCCTTTGTTGTGAGGTCAGTGGCAGCGTGGTACAGGATAATTAGAAGAGAAAAACCAGACGTGCATGCGTCTGGTTTTTTGGTATAAAGTGCTGGAATAAATAGATCTAGTTAACGTATCTATACGGGAACTGGAGTTTCTAGGATTACATAGCCGGTTAAACGAGTTGCATTCCACTTAAATGATGAGAACGGATGCTTAACAGACGCGTAACATGTTCCACCTCATCAAACGGTATCCACAGACTGCCGTGGACCGTACGTAAGGAGAGAATGGATGAATCAGCGGTGCGCTCGGGAAAACCGGTTACCGTCTGACCGCTTGTATTACGAACCATGATCTGTTGCTTGCGCCGGATGGCAATTTCTACCTCTTTTTTCATAAGTCATTGCTCCTGATTATGAGATGTTAAATCCATATGTCAATGTTTTCAATGGTTAATTTGTCTTCTTTATCTAGTCTATCAGAACTAGGTATAGATTTCCAGAAGAGAAATCAACATTCTTCTAGGTGATTTGTCTTAGCTGTGGACGAACCGTTTTTGAATGGGGATTAAGGGGTTATATTAGGGTAAAAGGAGGGGAACGGAATGACACAATTGATTATTGGGCTGGCCCGTACCGAGAACGAGGCTATAATTATGCTGAATAAGGTGAAAGAGGAAGGCGTCAAGGATAAAAATTTAGGAGCGGTGGCCAAGGAGCAGCTTAATCTGGAGCTGGTGAGCGAAAAGACGGGGCTACCCAAACCTTTGAAGGGTGCCGGAACAGATGGTGCCTTTGGCGCTCTGAAAGGCATATTGGCTGGTCTGGGGAAGCGAATGGATCAGACGATGTCGATCGGAAATGCAGTGCGTAGACTCGCTGGTAATGAGATTGGGAGTGAGACCGATGATTTGGTGCTTACACTGACTGAAGCGGGGATCTCGGAGGAGGATGCGCGGTATTACGAAGATTGGCTGTTAAAGGACCATATCTTGGTTATCGTGGAGTGCAGTGAGGAAGAAGCGGCTCGTGTTCGACCTATTTTACTTTTTTAGTTTAATTTAAGGCTGATTTTAGGTTTCTTTAATGTTGGGGAGGTATTCTTATCTCACACCTCCCTTAATATAGATTGGTTTACCGGAAGTCCGGGACCGCAACTCGGACTTTCTAGGCACTGTGAGCTGACGCTTGCAGTGCCTGTTTCATTTTTTTAAGTTGAACTAAAGATTATTTACACTGACACTCCGATGACAGAATAACCTTCTAATCGCTGTTATCCCCAGATTTTTTCGATTCCCTCTTCTCAAGGGAAAATCCGGTGATAGCGTATGCTTCCGATGTAGCTTTCTTTCAGAAAGCTTTTAGGCGAACGATCCGCTCTTTCAGTTTTTTCTGTCCTCTCCGTTATCGGGTAAATCATTAGTTAAACTTATATAGTTGTATTATTTTTAATAAAAGTGTTGCAAAGTTAATTAGTTCATGGTAAGATATTTCTTGTCGCCAAGAAATACATAATCCTGCCGGGGTGGCGGAATTGGCAGACGCACAGGACTTAAAATCCTGCGGTAGGTGACTACCGTACCGGTTCGATCCCGGTCCTCGGCATCTTAAAAAGAAAGATCGTATGACGCTTGTTAACCAAGCTGCATGCGATCTTTTTTTGTGTTCTTTAATATCAATGTCACTTCATTGCAGACCACATCACCATGCAGCTCATAAACATAAACCCTGCATAATACATATCAGAAGGTACATTTATCTGACTTTTATGAAGAGACGGAACAATGGTGTATACTATCTGTAGGCATATATTACCTTTACCTTGCTGAACGATATAGGTTCAACTACACATGTACACGATAACGGAGAGGACACCTGTTGTTCTGTCATCGGAGTGCCCGTGTAAATAAACATATTTGAACTTATGTAGAGTCACAAAACCAATAAAACAATCTTATGGACGGAGGACTCAAGTTTATGTTGAAACAGCTTAAGCCATACAAGGTGTTACAGGAGCGCAGAATCGAAGAACTGAAATCGGATGCGTATCTATTGGAACATCAGAAATCCGGAGCCAAAATTGTACTTTTGTCCAATCAGGACGACAACAAAGTATTCAGTATCGGTTTCCGTACACCTCCGGAAGATGATACAGGGGTAGCCCATATCCTAGAACACTCCGTGCTCTGTGGGTCCAAGAAATTTCCGGCCAAGGATTCTTTTGTTGAGTTGCTGAAAGGTTCATTAAATACATTCCTTAACGCCATGACGTATCCCGATAAGACGATCTACCCGATCGCGAGTCGTAATGATCATGACTTCCATAACCTGATGGATATTTACCTGGATGCGGTATTAAATACAAATATTTATGAGAATGAAAAGATATTTCTACAAGAGGGCTGGAACTACAACCTGACCTCTGCAGATGATGAGTTAACCTACAACGGAGTTGTATATAACGAGATGAAAGGTGCCTTTTCTTCACCGGAACGAATGGTGCGCAGAGAAGTATTGAACTCCCTTTTCCCGGATACCACATACTCCTCTGAGTCTGGTGGATTCCCGGAAGCTATTCTGGATTTAACTTATCAGGGGCTGCTGGATTTCCACACGAGATACTACCATCCTTCCAACAGTTACATCTATCTCTACGGGGATATGGATATGGAAGAGAAGCTGCAATGGCTGGATGAGAACTATCTGAGTGGATATGATCGCATCGATATTGATTCGGCCATTCAACTACAACCTGCCTTTGCAGAACGGGTAGACACAGTTAAGACTTACTCTGCGGGAAGTACGGAATCGGAAGTGGATAACAGCTTTTTGACCTATAACGCGGTGATCGGCACAAGTCTGGACAAGGAACTGAACATTTCGTTTCAAATTTTGTTATACGCCCTGCTGAACGCTCCGGGAGCGGTACTGAAGCAGGCGTTGCTGGATAAAGGAATCGCGAAGGACGTCTACGGTTCCTATGATGACAGTCTGTATCAGCCTGTGTTCACTGTGGGACTGAAGAAGAGCAATCTGGCGAGCAAAGAGGATTTCCTGGGAACGGTCAAAGAAGTGCTTGAGCGTGTGGTAAAAGAAGGTTTTGATCCGAAAGCGCTGCTTGCTGGAATTAACTCGTATGAGTTCAATCACAGGGAAGCGGACTATGGCAGAATGCCGAAGGGCTTGATCTACGGATTCTCTTCCCTGCAAAGCTGGTTGTACGATGAAGAAGCACCTTTCACTCATTTAGAAGCCAATGACGTATTTGCTGAACTGCGGACAAAAATGAACGAAGGTTACTTCGAGCAACTGATTGAGAAATATATTTTGCAAAACACACATACTTCCTTTGTAGCCCTGACACCGGACAAAGGGTTGAATTCACGCAAAGAAGAAGCGTTGAAAGAACGTCTGAAAACCATTCAAGCCGGTCTTAGCGAGGAAGAAGTTCAGACGTTGATTCAGAAAACGGAGGCACTCGCTGAGTATCAGAATACACCTTCAACCAAAGAGCAGCAGCAGGTCATTCCGACGTTATCGATTGAAGATATTGAACCGAAGGCCTCTACGTTGCATCAAACGGTGAACCAGGTCGATGGCACAACCATTCTCCATCATAACCTTTACACCAACGGAATTGGTTATCTGAGACTGTTGTTTGATATCAAAGAAGTGCCACGTCATCTCCTGCCGTATGCAGGGTTGCTGAAAAATGTACTGGGTTACGTGGATACTCAAAACTACTCGTTCAATGAACTGTCCAATGAAATCCATATCCATTCGGGTGGTATTCATAGCGGGATAGGATCTTATGCTAACGCGCATAAGCACAATGAATTCAAGGCGACCTATGAGTTCAACGCAAAAGTGTTGTATGACAAGCTTGGATTTGCCTTTGATATGATCAAAGAAATCGTGTTCACATCCCGATTCGATAATTCGAAGCGGTTATATGAAATCATCTCCCAGATGAAAGGTAACCTGCAACGTAATCTGATCAATAGCGGACACTCTGCGGGAATCGGCCGGTCTTCGTCCAAACATTCAGCAGTTGCCGATTTCAGGGAAGCTGTAAGTGGCATTGCCTTTTACCAGTGGCTTGAGGATCTTCAGGCGAATTTTGAGGCGAGAAAAGAAGAGTTATCTTCCAGTCTGCAAGAGTTGACGGGGTATATTTTCAGACCGGAGAATTTGCTTGTTAGTTATACTGCCGATGAGCAGGGATATGAAGGACTGGAGCAACAGGTATCCGACCTGAAAGCGAAGCTGTTCACACATGAGGTTGCCAAGGAAGAGTTTACGTTCACACCGGCTACTCATAAGGAAGGATTCCGTTCCCCGTCAGAAGTGCAGTACGTGGTGCAAACGGGCAATTATATCGACAAAGGATACCAATACACCGGTTCTCTACGGGTCTTGCAGGGAATCCTGTCTCTGGATTACTTGTGGACCAATATCCGAGCCAAAGGTGGAGCTTATGGCTGTATGTCAGGATTCAGACGGAACGGAGACAGCTACGTTGCATCGTATCGTGATCCGAACCTGGATAAAACGTACAAAGTATATGAAGAGATACCGCAATATTTGACCGATTTCCGGGCAGACGAGCGGGAAATGACGCGTTATATCATTGGTGCGATTCAGGATCTCGATACGCCTAGAACGCCTTATGGCGAAGGAGCATTCTCTCTGGAGTGTTATCTGTCGAATGTGACTGAAGCGGATCTGCAACAGGAACGTGACGAAGTGTTAGGCACGAAGGAAAGCGACATTATCGGTTTTGCTGAGCTTTTATCGGCCGTACTTGAACAGCAACAGCGCTGCGTGATCGGTAATGAGAACAAGATTGAGGAACAGAAACAAATGTTTGACGAGACGCTGGATTTAATTAAAAACTAAGCGTTAGTCTCGTTTATTCCACGATCCAATAAGCGTCAAAGCGAAAGGCACTTTTATGAGCTGGTTTCAACAGCTTATAGAAGTGCCTTTTCTAATGGGGAGGGACTGTCTCCATCCCATATGAGAATGTGTGACACACTGCATTGTTCAGGTGACAGCGAGCATGTTGTATATTTTCAGGGTCCGCAGATCTTCCTTTGAGATTTTCAATTCATTATATAACTCCTGATTTTCGGGCAGAGGGGTTCTGGAGAATAACATTTTGAGCGCGATAGGCATGAAAGGTCTGAAGGAGACACCAGCCATCAGTCCCCATTTTTTCTCCGATTCCTGAAAAGACGCCAAAATATTAATATATAGGTTCTCCAGCGGCGTAGCCTGATTTTTCAAAATCAGCGTGGTGAGTGTATCATAATGCTCGGTGTGGCCCCAATACATATTCTCGCACTCCTGGTAGTTCTCAAAATCCTTCACATTCATATACATCACGGTGCGATAACGGTTGGCATCCGATTGAGCCATCATGTCAATGACACAACGAATGAGACTGTTGTTACGCCCGTCATAGAAGTAAGAATAGAAACGGGTGGAGTTCTTGAAAAAGCTGGACGGGACCGCATTCATCAGGGGAGATGCATGCCTTGGTTCTTGGTACAAGAGTTGCTCCACCTGGATGTTGAGCGCGTTCGCAATATGATGTAACGTGACTAGATCAAGTGTAATATCTCCGCTCTCATATTTGGACAGCGTACCCTTGCTCTTGAAGATCTGATCCGCAAGCTGTTGAATGGTCAGTCCCCGCCACTTCCGAAAGTTTCGTATTTTCTTGCCAACTTCCTGATTGATATTGTTCATAACCGGTTCTCCTTATGCCAATGTTTCTTGAGAGTACGTGAAAATGATGAAAGTCATTCATAAAAATGATGTTATATGAGAAATATATCACTTTTTCATCGAAATACCTATTTTGGAGAAACAATAAACTTCATTTGTTTCGTCAGAATAGATTGTATTGCATTTGATGCAATTCCTGCGTCATGAAATAATGGATGTAATACGACATGAAACGACAATGAAAAAGTAAAGCAGATAGAGGAGCAGAAGCTATGAAATATAACTTTGATGAGATTATAGACCGCACAGGAACAAATGCCATGAATACGGATGGTTTCCGTCAATATATTTTTAATGCCACAGAGGACATGACATTTCCATTCAAAGATGAAGAATTTATTCGCATGTGGATTGCAGATATGGAGTTTGCCACACCTCCCGAGATTCTGGATGCAGTTAAGGAGCGTCTGGACCGTAGAATTATGGGTTACTCCCAGGTGTTTGATCCGACGTATTACGAAGCTGTCTCAAATTGGATGGAAAGATACTATGATTGGTCCTTCCCGAAGGAACATTTGGAGACCTCAAACGGAATCATTCCCGCTTTGTATGAACTGGTGGAATATATCTGTCAGTCGGATGAGAAAGTACTGATTGTTACCCCATCCTATGGTTTCTTCAAGTCAGCTGCGGAGCATAATGATCTTGAACTGGTATGTTCGGATATGCTCAATGAGCAGGGGCGTTACTCGATTGATTTTGAGGATTTTGAAGCCAAGGCCAAGGATGAGAAGGTAAGGGTATGTATTTTCTGCAACCCGCATAATCCGTCTGGACGTGTCTGGACAACGGAAGAGTTACAACGTGTGGGTGAGATCTGCCTGCGGAACAACGTATGGATTATTTCGGATGAAATTCACTGTGATCTGCTGCGGACAGGCAAAAGACATACGCCACTCGCAAAGCTGTTCCCGGATACGGATCGAATCATTACATGTATGTCCCCGAGCAAAACATTCAACATGGCTGGTCTGATGTTCTCTAATGTCATCATTCCGAACAAAACACTTCGAGACATCTGGCAGGCACGCCATTATGGTTTCAAAAACCCACTGAGCATTGCTGCCACTCAAGCGGCATACGAAACGGGGGATGAATGGCTGAAACAATTAAAAGGGTATCTAGACGCCAATTTCGCCTGCGTAGAACAGTATGTGAAGCAGCATCTGCCACGGGCTGTTTTTCACATCCCGGAAGCCACGTATCTGGCCTGGATTGATATCTCGGCATATGCTCCACAAAATGTAAGTTTACCTTTATTCTTCGCTGAGCAAGCGGGTGTATTGCTTGAAGATGGTCATATGTTTGTAGCCAATGGTGAGGGTTGCATTCGGTTGAACCTGGCTTGTCCCCGTTCTGTCCTTCAGGAAGGGTTACGAAGAATCAGCAGTGTGCTTGTGAAAGAAGTCGAAGAGGTGCCCGTTCAAGTATAAAGTCATCAAGTCACCACGCAATAGCGAGGTGACTTTTTTGGATGAGTATACGGAATGTAGCGAGAATACGATTTATTTTGAGGTGAACGTATACCCTGATGCGCAATTCTGGTCTGCTGTCCCCGGTTATGTTAAAATGGTGGATAGTCTATGAGTTGCATGACATGCGGCTCTCAGAAGGAAGAGCCCAGTAGTCGGGCTGAACGAAACTGCATTCACCAGGGGAAAGGAGCCTATACATATGTTTGGAAACGATTGGGACAAGGTGCTTCAGGAAGAGACGGAAGCCGAATATTTTAACAAGATTCGTTACACTCTCGCCGCTGAGTACAAAACGCAGACGGTCTTTCCGCCCAAAGAAGACCTGTTCTCCGCATTGAAGCTGACGCCATATCATCAGGTTAAGGCTGTTATTATTGGGCAGGACCCTTATCACGGAGCGGGACAAGCTCATGGATTAAGTTTTTCGGTTAGACCGGGGGTACGTGTACCGCCTTCTCTAAAAAATATATATAAGGAACTTCAGGCGGATCTGGACCTGCCAATTCCGAATCATGGATCTCTGGTTCATTGGGCACAGCAGGGAGTCCTGCTATTAAATGCTGTTCTGACGGTCCGTGAAGGTCAGCCTAACTCTCATCAGGCACTAGGGTGGCAGACATTTACGGATGCTGTCATTCGCGCGCTGAATGAACGTTCAGAGCCGATGGTATATATGCTGTGGGGCAGTCATGCCCAGAAGAAAGGTGCATTTATTAACAGGGACAAGCACATGGTACTGGAGTCTACACATCCCAGTCCGCTGGCTGCGCATCGTGGATTCCTCGGCAGTCGTCCCTTTTCCAAAGCCAATGATTTCTTGACCTCCAAAGGTATTGAACCGATCGATTGGAAGATACCTGAAAACTAGACAGATGGAGGTGAGAACATTGCGACATTGGATAGGACGAAAAGTAGCGGTATATCGTGCAACAGGCATACGGGAGCCATTGAAGGGAACGCTGGTTGAGTGGGATGAAGAAGCGGAATGTGTGCGGATCGGACCGAAACGGATAAAGGTATCGTTTGACAATATCGCAATGATCAGACCTCTTCCCGAAGAGAGTCTTCCCTTAAAGAAAGCACGTTCTGAAGTGCACAAGGTTGGATATGTGATGAAAAAGGCGATTCAGTTCGAAAATGCGATCTATTTCAAGTCGCAGGTTATGATTTGGCGCCGGGCCAAAATTGTAGCGTTATCCACGACGATTCTGCGTCATGACGAGGATCAGGTTGAACTTGCAGATGGTCGGGTTCTTCGTAAAGACAAGCATATGTTTGTCGTACGTTCACGCCGTGGGATACGTTAGTTATACGAAGATTTAATATTCATTTCATGCAAAGATCATATGGATTTAATGTTTGGTCTGTATATTAGGTAATAACAACCCCTTCTAAATTGATGTGTATTGAAATGGGAGCCCGACCGGCTGCAAACGGTCGGGTATTTTTTTGCCCATTGGTTCTGTTAACCTGTTGTACATACCCATAACATTCATGTTATATATTATTAAAATAGATCATGAGAAGGAGTGAAACCCAATGAAACGTATAGCTGTTTTTGCAGGCTCCAATCCGGGAAATCACCCCGATTATACAGAGAAGGCTGTTCAACTGGGCAAACAGATTGCTGATAGTGGTTATGCACTGGTCTATGGTGGTTCTTGCATGGGCTTGATGGGTGCAGTAGCCGATGCTGCTCTTGAGCAAGGGGGAGAGGTAATCGGGGTTATGCCTACCGGATTGTTCCGGGGCGAGGTTGTTCACGGAGGGCTCACACAACTGATTGAAGTGGGAACCATGCATGAACGGAAGGCTACGATGGCTGAATTATCCGATGGATTCATTGCACTTCCCGGAGGCATGGGTACATTTGAAGAACTATTCGAGGTACTGTGCTGGGCACAGATCGGTATTCATCGTAAGCCTGTCGGTTTATTGAATGTCAACGGATATTATGGACCGCTGATGAAGATGGTAGAACACAGCGTACAGGAAGGATTCTCCAACACCTCCCATCTCAGCCTGTGGAGTCTGGAAGCTGATCCGGCTGAACTGATCAAACAAATGTCATCCTATATTCCTGCAGAACTGACTCAGAAGTGGTCACAACTCAACGGGAAATGAGTGTATAAGAAGACGGGCCTGTACCCACTCGTTCCTCGGGAGAATTTTCGATCTGCCCAAGCAAGTTGCGCTATCGGACATAGTCTATAGTGTACTTCGATGAAGAGGGGAGTGTCATTGATGAGCGAACTCAAAGGTACAGGTTACGGATATTGCGGAGGCTTCGGTGGTGGAGCATGGACATCAACAGGTGCAATTCTGGTATTGTTCATTCTGTTGGTTATTATCTCTCGCACATTCATTCTGTAATTCGGTCAGTATCCCGGGACGGGGATCACGCTGCAGAGGCAGCGCCCGAATAAAAAATGACCTTTCCAAAGAGACGCTGGTATATGCCGGCGTTTCAGGGGAACGGTTTTTTGACGTTTCCAGCATACGGTAAATAATTGAAAAAGCAAAAACCTGCCCCTGAATAAGGTCAGAAGCAGGAGAGAGCCTCCTGAGCCATTAGCTGCGCAACAAGCAGCTTACACCACAACAGCAGTTTGATCCGGATTACTTAACGATTTCCAGGCGATATATAGCCCGATGGCGGCTGCAATTAAGGAGAGTATTGCTGCAACAATAGCCAGCTGATCCAGTGTGTTGGGTGAACTGGAGTTAAGAGAACGCTGATTAGCCGTCTTGCCGGATTTGTTTTTGATATGGACAGATGATCTGGAAAGCCTGGAAGCCGACTGTAACTGGGATGTGTGAGGACGCGTAGGTATCGATTTTTTCTTTGAGGGATTCAATAGTCAACCTCCTTATAACGGAGTTCAGTGCTTCCATCGTTCATACTATGTTATGTCGATTTTCAGATTGAGTTCGCAAAAATGAGTGAATCCCCAGCCCGTTAGATGTTGAACCCGGTCGCTAGTATCAGCGGAACAGGCAACCCATTATACGCTCTGTTAATACAGGTCTAACAAACCGTGTTTATAGTAAGGATCATAGAGTGAAGCTTGAACACAGGAGGCGCTGGAATGAGGAACATGGAGATTATTGCCCATCGTGGTGCATCTGCCGTATGCCCGGAGAATACGATGAGCGCTTTTGAACGAAGTCTGGAGCTTGGAGCAACAGGTATTGAAACCGATGTGCAGATGACGAGTGATGGCAGACTGGTACTGATTCATGATGAGACGTTAAGTCGAACTGGCGGCGTAGAAGGTTGGGTTAAGGATACGACTTACGATCAATTGCGCACACGGGATGCGGGGTCCTGGTTCCATACTGATTTTACCGGGGAACGTATTCCTTCTCTGGAGGAGTTATTCAAGCTGGTACAGGGGAAAGGAACACTGCTTAATCTGGAATTGAAAAATGGTATTGTGAGTTATAAGGGGATGGAAGAGAAGGTCATACAGGCGATCCGGGATTGGAATCTGGAGCAACAGGTTGTGCTGTCGAGCTTCAATCATGCTTCTCTTGTGAGATGTAAACGTCTTGCCCCGGAGATTCGTACAGCACTTCTATATATGGAAAAGTTATATCGACCCTATGATTATGCCGCCAAACTCGAAGTTACCGGCCTTCATCCCTACAAGCTGGCAGTCACACAAGAGGATGTTGCTGCTGCACTGGCACATGGCGTTGTTACCTATCCATTTACGGTGAATGATCCTGCCGAGATGCAGGCCATGATTGATATGGGTGTGCAAGGGATCATTACCGATGTTCCGGATGTCCTGGCATCCTTACTTACGGTACATGCCCGTTAAACGAGTCTGTATTTTACATGTTCTACATATGCAATGATAAGGCTGTGTTCGAGCTTTTTGGCTCTTGCGCAGCCTTTTTGCGTGTAAAATTGTGTGCAAATATTCATATATGCAATAAACATGTCCTATTTGTCCATTGCCAGAGCCGGTGGATTCACTTACAATGGTCTATGGGAATGAGAATCAATATCATTAAAGTTCGGTATTTATAGAGAGGTGATTGTTATGTACATAGGTTTGAGCAGCTCCACTCATAACGAGGGTGGGCGCGTATGAGTTCACAAGCTTCACCAGAAAAACATAATCCGGATTCACCCACAGCGAAGATACACACTCGTCCGTGGGCGGCCACACTTATTCTTACAGGGGGAGTTTTGCTACTCGCTCTGGGTATGGCGTTGTCCATTTCTTTTGGCGCTGCTGATATTAAGCTTAGTGTAGTCTGGAAGGCTATCTTTGATTTCAATCCTGAGTTGACTCCACATCAGATCATATGGGAGATTCGGTTGCCACGTATCCTTGGAGGAGCAATGGTAGGTGCATGTTTCGCTGTAGCTGGTGCGATCATGCAGGGCATGACTCGTAACCCGCTGGCCGATTCAGGTCTGCTTGGGTTAAATGCAGGAGCTGGATTTGCGCTTGCAGTTTGTTTTGCCTTCTTCCCTGGCTTGCCATTTATGTATATCATCATGTATTCCTTCCTTGGTGCGGGGCTTGGTGTCCTGTTGGTGTATGGTTTTGGTGCAGCTTCTAAATCAGGCCTTACACCACTACGCCTTGTACTTGCAGGTGCGGCTGTATCAGCGATGTTGTCGGCACTCAGTGAAGGGATTGCATTATATTTCAGGATTGGACAAGATCTAGCTTTTTGGACGGCCGGTGGTGTAGCCGGAACGAAGTGGTCTCAACTTGAGGTCATGTTCCCATGGGTACTCGCGGCACTGATCGCAGGTCTTCTCATCTCCCGTTCCATTACTCTGCTTAGTCTCGGAGAAGATATTGCGGTGGGCTTGGGGCAACGTACTGGGCTGATCAAGCTCATAGGCCTGATTGTTGTACTGATTCTCGCGGGTACAGCTGTGTCCGTGGTGGGTGCGGTCGGTTTTGTTGGACTCATTATTCCCCATCTCACGCGGAAGCTGGTTGGGGTAGATTATCGCTGGATTATTCCATGTTCCGCTGTGATGGGCAGTCTGTTGCTTGTATTTGCGGATCTGGCTGCACGTATGATTAACCCGCCGTACGAGACGCCAATTGGCGCTTTGGTTGCCCTCATCGGGGTACCATTCTTCCTGTATCTGGCGCGTAAAGAAAGGAGGACTCTGTAACGATGGAATCCTCAACAATAGTTGGAGCAGAGCGCAAGAAGAGAACCAAGAGTACGATTGTCCTCATTGTGCTTGCCCTATTAATTATTACGGCTTTTGTGGTGAGCATGAACACAGGTTTTACCAAGCTTTCGCCGCTTGAGGTGATGCGAACCCTGTTTGGTGGAGGCACGGCGAAACAGGAATTGATCCTGTTTGAATTCCGTCTGCCACGGATTGTGATTTCGGTGCTGGTCGGGGCCGGACTTGCATTATCTGGTTGTATTTTGCAGGGAGTATCTCGGAATGCGCTGGCAGATCCGGGGATCCTGGGGATTAATGCAGGTGCTGGTCTGGTCGTCATGTTATTTGTTTCCTTTTTCCCGACAACGACAGCAGCGCCGGTATTTCTTTTGCCAATTCTGGCCCTGATCGGTTCTGGTTTTGCTGCATTTCTGATCTACATTCTCTCTTACAAAAAAGGAGAGGGCATTATGCCTACTCGTATGTTACTTACGGGGATCGGGGTAGCGGCGGGAATCAGTTCTGCCATGATCGTGCTTACGTTACGGCTTAGTCCGGAAAAATATCAATTTGTAGCTACCTGGATGGCAGGCAGCATCTGGGGTTCGAACTGGAAATTTGTAACGGCATTGCTACCGTTTCTGATCATTCTTGTACCGCTTGTCCTGTATAAGGCGCGTGTACTGAACGTGTTGAATCTGGGTGACCAGACTGCAAGTGGACTCGGGACTCCGGTTGAGCGTGAGCGACTGATTTTGCTTGCGGCTGCTGTAGGACTTGCCGGCTCATGTGTATCTGTGAGTGGGGGGATCGGTTTTGTTGGTCTAATCGGACCGCATTTGGCACGTCGTCTGGTGGGTCCAAAACATCAATTCCTGTTACCCGCATCTGCACTGATCGGTTCATTGCTTGTACTGGTTGCAGATACGCTGGGTCGTGTCATCCTGCAGCCTTCGGAGATTCCTGCGGGGATCCTGGTTGCCATTATTGGTGCGCCATACTTCCTGTACCTCTTAAGCAAGACGAAATAGAACGTAATCATCATTGTGTGATTGCATAAGGAGGACTTCAGTCCATGCTTCGCCGTTTCTTTGCCTATTATAGGCCTTACAAAAAGCTCTTTATTCTTGACTTCAGTTGTGCGATTTTAGTCGCCCTGCTGGAGCTGGCATTTCCACTGGCGGTCAACCGGGTAGTCGATGATCTGCTACCAGGCGGCCGCTGGGACTGGATTCTATGGGCGTGTCTGGCATTGCTGGGCATCTACTTATTGAATTCATTTCTCAACTTCGTGGTTACCTATTGGGGACACAAGCTCGGTATTAACATTGAGACGGATATGCGTAAAAGTCTTTTTAATCATGTGCAGAAGTTATCGTTCCGTTTCTTCGATAATACAAAAACAGGACACCTCGTGTCCCGCATGACTAACGACCTGATGGATATCGGTGAGATTGCCCATCATGGTCCAGAGGATGTATTTATCGCGGTGATGACGCTAATTGGTGCATTCAGCATCATGATGAGCATTAACGGGAATCTGGCAGTGTTAACCTTTATCATCGTTCCACTGATTATCTATCTGTCGCTCTACTTTGGTAGCAAAATGTCCAAGGCATTCAGCCGAATGTTTGGAGATATTGCGGACTTCAACGCTCGTGTAGAGAACAATATCACAGGTATCCGTGTTGTTCAGGCTTTTGCTAATGAAGAGCATGAAAAAGCACAATTCGCTGTGAACAACGGTCGTTTCCGTCAGACCAAACTGATCGCATACAAAATCATGGCCTGGAACTCTTCTGTCAGTTATATGCTGATGAAGCTGGTATCCCTCTTTGTCCTGGTATGTGGAACGTGGTTTGTCATTCAAGGCAGTATGACCTACGGTCAGTTCATTGCATTTATTATGTTATCCAATGTGTTCCTGACACCGATCCAGAAGATCAACTCGGTTATTGAGACGTATCCAAAAGGGATTGCAGGCTTCAAACGTTATACGGAGTTGCTTGATATGGAACCGGATGTGGAAGATCGTCCAGGAGCCGTTACGGTATCCCATTTGCGTGGAGATATCCGTTATGAGCAAGTGACCTTTGGTTATTCAGATCAGGAGCCTGTGCTCAAAGGTATTGATCTAAACGTATGTGCAGGTGAAACCGTAGCGCTTGTCGGTCCATCGGGGGCAGGTAAAACAACGCTATGCAGTCTGCTGCCACGGTTCTATGATGTGCTGGAAGGTCGCATCACAATCGATGGGCAGGAGATACAGGATATGACACTAGACTCGTTGCGTAGTCATATCGGAATTGTACAACAGGACGTGTTCCTCTTCGATGGAAGCATTCGGGAGAACATTGCCTACGGTAAGCTGGATGCATCCGAAGAAGAAATCTGGATGGCCGCTAGACGTGCCCAGATGGAACCTTTGATTCAATCGATGCCGGAAGGATTGGATACGTTAATTGGTGAACGCGGCGTGAAACTGTCCGGGGGACAGAAACAGCGCTTATCGATTGCCCGTATGTTCCTGAAAAACCCGCCAATTCTGATTCTGGACGAAGCCACATCCGCGCTGGATACAGAAACGGAAGCGGCGATTCAGCAATCCCTTGCTGAGCTGTCCGAGGGCCGGACCACACTGGTTATTGCCCACCGATTGGCTACGATCAAAAATGCAGACCGCATTATTGTCGTTGCTGAACAAGGGATTACGGAGCAGGGGCGTCATGAAGAATTACTCGCAGCAGGTGGGGTGTACAGCCGCCTTCACTATGCGCAGTTTGGCGCGTAACCTATTCGATGTGGATGTAACAATGTAAATACGAGAAGTAACGCCATCGTTCTTGACTTGGAAGGAGTCAGGACGTTGGCGTTTTTTTCTTTTTCATAATCAATTGTGGGTCAGGGGTACTGTGCTCATATCTGCCTGTGATCATGGATGTGGAAACGGGTAATATAGTAAAGAGAACACTTAACGTGTAAGATATGTTCATCATCTTGCAAGATATAGGAGGTACACGATATGCAGTTGAACAATATGCTGAAAATTCTTATAACCTGTCTATTATTTATTCTGATTTGGTGGCTACTGACTCAAGGGATTCGCAAACTTTCCAGTACTCGTGCAGGGTCCGGTTTCCGACTAGGGGGTGGATGGTCCATTGGACTTTTCGTTGTTGGCGCCGTGCCACTCGGTTTTTCGCTATACACAGAGATCTTTGATAAGCGCCTGGATGCCAACATCGGGTTGGGGCTTGCCATGTTTTTTGTATGGGCTTATTGTGTGATCTTGTTGTGTGCGGCGTTGGTGGTATGGGGAAGGTACGTGTACAAAAGGGATATGAAGAAGTGAATATTTGGGTTGATCGTGTTGAGCCCGTCAGGAAGTTAAGGGTGAGCTGACAGCTGTTGATCTCCATTGGCACATGGGCTTTACACTATTAGTTAATGACGTTCCTATGGATTTTCGAGGTCCTTCGATGCCTTCACTAGCCAAGAGAATTGCAAAAAGTGATTTGATTGATGCAAATATCATTGGTTCTGCAGCTATGGACTTGAAACGAAACCCAAGCCATTGGAGTGATAGAGGAACCTACATTGAAGTTCTACAAGAGTTAAAATTACTCTGGCATGTCTTAGTGAGATATGGAAAGCCAATGGAAGAGTGAATAGTACTCTAACGACCTTGAGCACCTAGCCATTCAAGGTTGTTTTTTATCATTCAAACGGATTACTGACTATACATTTATCTATGAATCTGCTGTCACAAAAACGAACGTATGTTTTATAATTAAATTGACTTTTTGTCCTGACAATAATATATTGTTGTCAGGACAAAAAAAGAGGTGAAGCAATGTCCGCCAAAAAGATGGGGCGGCCTAAATCTGACAAACCCAAAAGCAGAACGATTGAGATACGTGTTGACGAGGAAATTATGAACAAGCTCGATATTTCGGCTGAGAAGCTGAATACGAACCGATCAGACATCGTTCGCAAAGGGATTGAGAAGATTTACGACGAACTCCAAAAATGAAAAAAGGAAGCAGCGTAAGTCCCACGAAGAACACCGCTGCTTCCTATCCCGCAATCACTTAAATGAGCGACTGCATAAATATCCTACCATGTGCAGAACGTTCATTCAAGTGAGGTGCGAATTGATATACAGGAGGATGCACATGAATTCGATATTAGAAGCATTATATAATGGACGACTTCGACCGGATGAGATGATGATGCCGACACATCCTGAATACCAAGCGTTAGGACGGCAGATTGCAGCTCTGACAGAGCAGTGGAAGAATCGATTGAGCGAGGAAGAATTCCGTGAGCTTGAACAGTTATTTGACTTGTGTGGCAGATGTAAGGGCATGCATACGGAAGCAGCGTTTGCACAAGGTTTTCGTCTGGGTGCCAATATGCTGATTGAAGTCATGAGTCAGCGGGAGGAATCGGTGTTGGAGTTTGACTAAGTTTAACGATGTGAGCAGAGATCAGGGTTACTTTTACAGCTAAATTCTCAGGAAATGACGGCATACAAAATACTTATTTTGCATCATAAAATGGTATCAAAAATTGATTAGAACAAAGCCCTCAAATCCTCTCTGCATTCAGCAGCAGGGTTCGAGGGCTTCACTTAAACATAGAGTTAACAATATATATAGGGAAAGAAATTGTTAAAAAAATTGTTTCTTAATCCGCAATATTCCCTGCCATCTTCAGACGACGTGCAATTTCCTTAAAGTCTTCTTGCGATATGCCCGGTGCAAATTCTTCCTCGACCGCAGGAGCTTCTGGAATCGGGAATCCTTCAGGTATCCCTTGGATGACTTCAAGAGGTTGTCCATCTTCGGGGTGAGTTCCTTTCCAGATCTGTCCAATCGTGTTGAAATCTTTATCACTATAGGTGTACAGCTTGGTGTGTACCCCTTTTTCTTCATATTTGCGAGCCTCGTTGAAGGCTTTGTTGTTCAGTGAAGGAATAGGAACCAGCTTAGTCACATTTACGCCAGTTGCAATCTCAAGTGCTTTTGCATATGCCACGACATGCACACCGCCACGTACCAGCAGGAAACCAACCACTTCCCGGGCTGCCGGGTGATCCGTCATCTCATATACTTTCATCTTATGGGTACGAGCGCCACATTCTAGGAAGAAGTTATGCAGCAGATCCTCGACCAGATTGCCACTGTTGAAGACGTTTGCTCCCGTCCATGGATTACCCATAGAGTCAAAAGGCATTGCGCCTTGTGCACCTGCCAGGTAGTGATACGACAGACGAGCATCTTTCACGGAACCTAGCGGTGTGTCGTCGGGTTCTTTGTACTCGGTTGAACCTCTGAGGCATTTGTTAATACCATGAGACACGAGTTCAACATGACCCAATTCTTCGGCCGTAATGCTCATGACGAGGTCATAGAAGGGCTTCAGCTTTTCTTTGGATCGAAAATTAAACGATTGATAGAGGTAGTTGTTCAACGTTGACATTTCTCCGAATTTGCCGCCGAGTAATTCTTGTATAGCTGCCGCAGCATTCGGATCTGGCTTCTCGACATTGGGAATCTCAATCAGGATTTCATCCAAGCGTTTGAACATTCGGGTGTAACCTCCTCTTATTGGTATTGCAGATCGTGTAGAGTTTCAGATCGTGAAGTCACTCTGTCATGGCCTATTACACGTCTATTGGGTTTTTTAAACAAAAAATCAACCAAATGGGACTTAAGCATCGCATAACGCATGCCCCAACTCTTCTCCCATTTGTTATTTCCAATACGGTCAAATTTATGTATAATCAAACATTCAAACGAGTCTTCACGTACAAGAGAAGAGAGTCATGAATCCATAAAGGAGTAAGAGATGAACAAGCGTTGGATACAAATAGTTGGGATTGTGATGTTTCTAATGATCCAAATGTACATAAGCAGCGAGCCTGCCACAGCATATGTCGTTACGAATGAGGTTCAGGTGGATGAAGAAACACGGCAGTTACTTGAAAAGAAATACGGGTTGGATCGTCCTGAGGAGCCGAAGACACAACAACACTTTTTCTCGGGTGACTGGGGAATGAGTTTTCGGACGGAGCCTCCTGATTCGTTTGACCGGCTTGTTCATGTGGTTCCTTTTTCCCTACGGCCATTGGCCTGGATCTTTCGTTTATTCGTGTAAAATGAAACCCGGACGGGCAATATAACAGAAACATATTGTCCCAAGGAGTGAGTGAAATGAGAATGCTTATCGTTACCGTCATGTCGGTAGTTCTGAGTTTAGCCGGAATTACATCAGGAACAGGTGCCGCTATCCCTGATTATGCGAAGTGGGGAATTATTGCGGTCAAAGAAACACAGACCAAGTATAATGTGGATATTTTGGACTATAAGCATATCGGTCGCACCTCTCTAACAGCAGATCAATCACGGGAACAGTTCAAGCTATGGGTTCGTGCGAAAGACGGCAAACAATTTGCAGTTTATGTGAATGTCGATTTTAATCCATCTACACAGCAATTAAAGAAAGTACAATTTTCGGAATCGGATCGACACTGATCCGCTACTGAACTAGGTCATTACAAGTCACGTAGTTATATGAGCAGCATTATTAGAGAAACCAGACTGCCTTAATCATTAAGGTGAAAGTCTGGTTTTTTTTATTTTACAAAATCCTTTTTTTACTATTGAATAAAGAACTTATGTTCGCATATAATATGAAATACAAACAAACGTTCTTATCGGAGGGATGATTATGCTAGGGAAATATATTGGCCAGATGGTGGAGCTTGTCTACATGGATCGTGCAGGGCAGATTACGCAGCGACAGATTCGAATTAACAGTGTACGTGGTGGGATGATTAGAGCATCAGCGGGAAAAGAAGGCTCACCCCGAACATTTCTGGAGCAAGGTATTCTGGCATGGCGTCCTGTTACCGATCTGAATGGGGAGGTAAAGTATGCTGAACGACTTTGAACGCAAGATTTTGCGTATTATGGTGAACTATGCAGGACAACGGCGCAGGCTGCCGCGTATGGATGAACTGGAGAACAAGACGGGACGAAGCAGAGCATACATTCATGAGTCACTGCAGGAGCTGGAACGAACCGGGCACATCGCGTGGGAGAATCGGTCTACTCTCGAAGGGATACAGATTTTGCAGGCATGGGAACAGGTACAACAGCCGATTCGCAAAAGCCAACCTTCCGGTGATTCCGTAAAATATTTTACGGACTACTAATCATAATAAGAAAACGCCAACCCGGGTAACCGGATCGGCGCTTATTGTGTCACATGTACGACATGTGCATCTATTTTAGAAATGGGGGAGTTGGTCCAGGTTGTTGGTTGGGTCACCGTCGGCATCGCCGCGAATGTACATTTCGCCATCCTTGCCTTTAAATACATTCACACCGGCAATAGCGCCAGCTTTTACTTCTGCAAGTGCCTGCTGATAATCCAGTACGCGTCCTGCTGAAGTCTGAAAAGCTGTCAGGTCACCGTCACCATTTTTCTGTACTGCTGTGAAACTCTCGCGTGTCGTTTGATCCATGATGTCACACTCTCCTTATATGACGAGATAGGAATCTGCTTACCTGATTAGCCTATCCGAAATCATCGGAAGTATGCACCATATGCTGATGAGACCTTCCAACGACGAGGTTTTACAAGCTCTTTCTCATACGAACATGCAGAATATCTGCATCATAAAAAGGTTCTTCCGAAATCACTTCATAACCCAGTTTTTCATAGAATTTCTGTGCCTGACATTGCGCATCCAGTACAGAATAGGATAAGCCGAGTTCACGTGCCAGCTCCTCCATCGCGAGCAGAAGCACACGTCCATAACCAAATGAACGATGAGATTCAAGCACTGCGATCCGCTGCATTTTGGCCGTATCCTTGCTGTAATAGATCAGACGTCCTGTGGCTACAGCTTGGCCATCCGTACTTAACAATACATGATGCACATCCGGACTGATGACATCATATTGATCAATCTCAATCTCGGCAGGCACCTGTTGCTCGATCACAAAAACGTGATGGCGAATTCCCAGGGCTTGCTCCAGTTGTTCTTCTGTCGATACATAACTAATCTCAGCTGCCAATTCCATTCCTTCTTTCTGCTCTTGCGCGACATATCAGACTGAATTATACAAAAAAATGTTTTTCCTGTATAGTGAAGTCTGACACATATTGGGAGAGGAGGGGGTAGTGATGGGCATGACAGGCATCATGGTAATTACATTGCTAATGTCGGCGGGAATGATTACTCTGTTGTATTACGTTACGAAGAAAGCATACTCACGCAAGTGGGATGAAGATGAGTAATTCACCTGTTAACCTTCATGGCAAGACTTCACTGCTTCCTCGCGGAGAATACACATCTTGAATTACAGATTTGGAGTATACGTCCAGCCAAACGGGCAGAGATTCACCATTTTCATTGGGCTGTTGTAATTGTTGGAATTGAACTGTATGTTCATCCCTCTCTAAGCCGCAACCAGTAACGGTTGTAATGAGAATCATAAGCCCAGCAAAGAGAAAGAAGCATTTGGCGAATGTATGTTTATTGGATTTTGACCGTTTTGTTATGTTTCTCATAGAGAATTCACCTCGCTATAGAAATGGTAATCTTTCCTTTATTGTGCACCATTTCGGGTGAATTATAACCAAATAAATCATTGACAATGAACACGGTTACTTGATATGATACTGTTACTTGATTGGGAAACAATTATATATCATGATCTGTTAGCTCAGTTAAATTTAGTAGTACGACCGTGATTGATACATCATAATTATTACAGGGCGATAGCTCAGCGGGAGAGCATTATCTTGACAGGGTAAGGGTCGTGGGTTCGATCCCCACTCGTCCTATATGAAAAATTAAAACAACTTCTTTTGAGAATTATATCTCAAGAGGAGTTGTTTTTTTTATATAATAATATGGCTACCTCCAATAATATGTGTAGGTGGTTTTTGTTGATAATAAATTTAATGGCACAGTTTCTCTTCCTCTTTTTAAACAAAACTTAAATAAAACATAAATTCAGCGTAAGGTTCGTCTTCTATACTTGGTCATGAGGTCAACATAGAACAGGAGAAGGAGAGAACTAATGAATTATTCAAGTCCATTTACATCAAAGTTAGCCAGAGTAGGGATCGCGGGTACACTGGCTTTAATACTGGCAACAAGCCCACTTGCCAACATGGGGGTTGTTGCCGCGGAAGCAGGCCCAGCATCTGTATCTACGAAGATATATAACACACAGAAAGACTCTTTAGAGCAGACCCCGATTCAATACCAGATTCAGGCTCGATTAAATGAGAAGGACATGACGATCCAGGGGAGCGAGAAGGTAACGTATCACAACACAAGCAAGGATACCCTCCAGCAGCTGGTCCTTCATACATATGCTGACGCAAACCTCTCCAAGTCTACACAGGCGAGCATGTACCAACAGCATAATGAAAAGATTAGTGAAGATCATCCGGAGAAGACAGCGGCGGACTTTCTGGGTGGCATCGATATTCAGGCTGTAAGCGCAGATAGCCAATCGTTGGATTTCCATAAGGAAAACCAGGCGTTGACCGTACAGTTGAAGAAGCCCGTACAACCAGGTGAATCGGTATCATTCCAACTGGAGTTTCAGTTGAATATACCCTATGGCTCACAGCGAGTTTCCTACTACAAGGACATGATCAATGGTGCACACTGGTTCCCGGTGATGTCTGTATACGACGAGGTTAAGCATCAATGGAACAAGGCACCGTATAGTCGAACATTTGAGAGCGATTATTACACCTCATCGGACTTTGAAGTTCAATTCAATGTTCCCGATGAGTATCAGGTAGCTATGCCGGGTACGATCACTACTCAAAACAGTACAGAACATGGTCGTAAAGTTGTTTCTGCTGTGGCCGAGAATACAAGGGAGTTTGTTTTCTTTGCAAGTTCTAATCTTCAAGTGGAACGCGCTACTCGTAACGGTCTGACGGTGGAATACTATTATTACAACGATGATCCATACAAGAAAAAGATAGTTGACCGGTACATTAATCAGGCATTCAAGGTCATCGATTTCTATAGTGAGAAATATGGCAAGTATCCCTATCCAGAGTTCCGAATTGTCGAGACGTATGTACAAGGCGTTGCCGTGGAGTATGCGAGGCTCATTCAGATGGGACAGATTCAAAATGGTGCGGTTCCAGAAGAAGACACAACATTTGTTCATGAAATAGCGCATCAGTGGTTCCATGCATTGATCGGTAATAATTCGGAGACAGAATCCTTCCTGGATGAAGGCTTTGCTGATTTCTCCATGGTGTATTTTGCCGAGAAACAGGGAGACAAGCTAAATGGATTCAGATCCATACAGTTTGATACTGCGCCCGTAGATATGGCGATTGCGTCAACAAACGATGAAGCTGGGGATTTGGCAAGTTTGGTATATTATCAGAAGGGGCGACAAGCGATCTATCAGCTTTACCGTTCCGTCGGTGAAGAGAAATTTGACGAGTTGATGAGGACATATTTCAAACGCTACGTGTACCAAAATGCAACGGTAGAGGGGCTGCTTCAAACCATTGAAGATGTGCTTGGTAAAGAAATACGTTCAGAAATGCAGATGGCCCTATATCAGCCTGATTTTGTCTTAAACCCGGAATACCAACTATCACAAGAAGAGACCGCCGCCTATGTGCATGATGTCTTACAAGTGCAATATCAGGCTGTCATGGGTATGGTTCCTAATCTGCCTTATGAAGTGATGAATCGATTGATGTACAAAGCCCTTCAAGGCGAGGAATTAACCATTGTGCTCAGCGATCAGGTAAGTAAGCTTGCAACTAAACAGCAGGAAGATATGGTTAATCAGTTGACCGGATTCCTTGATATGACTGGTGTGAAATACGACGTTATACGGGATCGCAAGGAACTGAAGCAAAAGATGAAAAAAGAGATCGGCAACAGCAACCTTATTGTCATTGGCAATGCCAAGTCAAACGGATTGGTGCAGGCTTTAAAACTTAACATTATTGATCGAACGAAACAGACGGGTTTTACTTGGAAAAATACCATGAATCAACCTCTCGCCGCGGGTGCATATGTTATCAAACATCCCTATAACCAGAATCGATTGATGCTTCATTATTTCTGGAATGACGATCATCTGAGTGATGTGGCATTTGAAGCTTTTAAGCTGAAAATACAGGAGTCTATCGGATTCGCTAACGACTTTTACCAGTACTATGTATTGGATAACCAAGGCAAGGAGAAATCCAATAAAAAAGTTGCGAATCCCATATCTTCACTTTTTGCAGAGTAATAAGGAGTTGGTTTTGCAGTTTTTTCGTTCAAACAGGTTAGCCAATTTGTATTGGTTAGCCTGTTTATGTTTTATATGAGAACCAGTCTTAGAATAATAGGCTGCAAGATGGGCATAATGCTTTAACACAAAGGCAACTTCATGAATATACTTATCGGGAGAAAACAATAGGAGGGATTAATATGAAGGATCAACATTATCCGGGCGTACCAATGAAAGGGACAGTTGCTGATTACAACTGTAAAGGAAATAAAGGAATGAACAATATGAAAGCGTATTCATATAATGCTAGAATTTGTCCTATCATTTGTATTACTCTGGAGCCCGCTGCGAATGAGGGTAATGTTGTTGATTTTTCAATCCTATTAAAGGACACTTCGGATGTTTTATATTCGCGACCGGTACATGGTAATACCCTGCTCACGAAGGAGTTGAGTTCCCATGTCTATGACTGAAAATATTGCTCAGGCAGCACTCGATGCAGCGATGAAGGCAAACAGGGCCGTTGCGCCTTATGATTATTGCGATGCAGAAACCAGACGGATGTACACGCCTCAATTTGATAAAAAAATGGACAATCCTATGTATACCGCTGCAATGGCGGGTCTTCAATCGATCTATTGGTTTCGGGCGATCAAGGTAAAGGGGCTTATCCCTGATGCAAAAGCAGATTATTATGCTACGTATTCTACCAACCATAATCACATCGGAGGAATTGGACTAGCCTACTCGAACAGCCCTACAGGGCCATGGACCAAACACGGACAGGTGTATCTCGATACTGTGGTTGGGAATTCGACGGAAACTCCATTTGTGATCTGGAACGATGAAGAACAATTGTTCTTTATGTATTATCAACAAAACGGACTGGGGATCAATCAATCAACGGCACTTGCGACCTCTGTAGACATGATCAACTGGACAAGAGTGGGTTTGATTTTGGACAAACCTCCCGGGTTCCCAGGTGATGGTCATACCGGATATTTCTCGTGTTTCAGAAATGGTGGCAAATGGATCGGTTTCTCAGTGATGGGCGGTGGGGACTTTGGTCGTAAATGTATCTGGCATTCACATGACGGACGTAGCTGGTTAGCTGATCCAAGACCATTAATGGGTGGGAATGATGCCACTTTAAGTGCAGGAGAAAACATTTCGAGACCCAATGCTGGTGTATTTATGTACAAAGGGAGCATGTGGTGGCTGGGTATGTTATCAGCTTATGCTTCCGGTGGGGTTACGACGGTAGCTCGGCCTGCCATTGCCAAGATCAGTGCAGACTTTCGTCAACTGCTGGACAAACCTACAGATATATATTTTCCGGCATTGGATTGGGAAACGACCAACATGCAGTCCTTGATGGTGTCCGTTATGGACGGTGTAGTGTACGTGTATTACAATACCGATCATAATATCGGTGTAGCCTATTCGGTGGGGGTGTAGAGATGGTTATACGTGATGCAGCGGGTCAGATTGTGCCCTTTGGAAAGGTTCACAAACAGCTTGTGGCTGATTTTCTTTACGGAACGTTACCGGATTGGGTGGAGGTGGTGGGCACCCCTACGTTTGAGCCTTTGCCCGACAGAGGGACCATTACTGTTACAACTCCGACAACGGCAGGAGCCACGGCAGAGTTAAAAATGAAACATCTGATTGACAGCTCGAAAGTAACAGCAATTGCAATCACTTTGGAAGCGCTACAATTAAACGGGAACATTGGAATCTCAGTTCAGGTTGGCATTAAATCGAAGGATAGCAAGGCCGGAATCACTTTTTTTCAAAACGTAAATCAGAAATATGGTATGGTCCGTGCCTATAAAGCAGATGGAACGTACACGGATTTTAATCAAAACATGGTGTTCTTCACCACACATGGCGTAGCAGGAGATGAAGCACAGAACCGTAAGAATCTCACTGTGTTGCTCTGTACCGGATTACAGTTCTCAGCTGGGTTCGAGAGACCGTCGGTATGGCTTGGTGCGGATGATCAATATGGTGGTGTTGCTGCTGACCTTAGAGGTGGGTTGTTCCAACATGGAGAACTGCAATGTCTTTTGAAGCTGACTACAAGTAAGGCCGAGGCCAAGTATTTCAAATGTGCACAGATGAAAGTGGATATCTGGAGTAATTAATCAAACTGGGAAGACATCTGAAGATGAACAAGGTGCATGATTTGAATTGGAATGACTATGAGAATAAATAGATTATCTGTATGGATCGGTAAAAAGATATACGTGCAGTAATTTGGTACCTAAACACGGACGCTTTGAAAATGAAGTGCAGTGTTTGGGTACCATTTTTATTTAGAGAATGAAGTCAGGCCAAGTTTGGTGGATACAGCGAACAACTCAGAAAGTGCACTGACTTTAGGCTTGGGCTTGTCCGGGGTTAGAAAAGAATTATTCTCCAAACGTGTTTTAAACTATATTATTTTTTATATTAACTATTTACATACACAATTTAATTGTGTACAATGTAATTGTTAGCGATACAAGAGAGATCAAAATTTAGTCAAAATAAATCTAATCAACTAAAGGAGTTTTCACAAATGAAAACATTATATGAAACAACAGTAATCAATACAGGCGGACGTCAAGGCATCGTACAATCCCCAGATAACGTGTTTATGTTGGATGTTGCTGCACCACCTGAACTCGGAGGACAAGTGACGACAGCTACCAATCCGGAGCAGTTGTTTGCAGCAGGGTATAGTGCTTGTTTTAACTCCGCACTGGAGTTTCAATTGAAGAAACACAAAGTTGAGATTGAAAGAAGTACGGTAGCTGCAACCGTAATGTTGGTGACGGACTCTGAGGATAACGGCGTGAAGCTTCAAGTAGATTTGGAAGTTAAAATCCTTGGTCTGGATGAAGAAACAGCACAGAAGTTTGTGAAACTTGCCCATGACTACTGCCCATATTCCAAAGGAATCAAAGGGAACGTGAATGTTAACGTGGAACTCGCGTAATCACTGATACTATTTGTTGATAAGAAGCCTCCGAGAAATCGGAGGTTTTTTGGTGTTTTATGCATAAAAATCAATTTCACACTCAATTGTGGGTTATAATGGTAGTGAGTTTACACAAAACTGCTGAAAGGGGAATGTACTTATGATGGATTTTAGCAAACCACCCCATGGCTCTGAGACCGATACCCACCGTCAGCGTCATCAGGAGAATGAACAGAAATACCTGTCCGGAGGCAAGGGTATTTGGTATGAAATCAGCAACTGGCTCATTCTCGGAGGTATCCTCCTTGTCATATTTTTATTATTTAAATACGTTTTCTAAATAGACACACAACCGGGCGAATCCCCATATGATGCATTACATCAGTAAGCACTTGGGGAAATGGGGAATCCGGGATGGCAAAGGCAAAAGGTAAGAAAGCTCCCGCATTAAAGAGTGATAAAATACGTGTATCCATGAAGTTGGTCACATCGGATGTATGCGAGAGATGTAAGACACCATGTACACGAGGTATAAATTACGCTGCACGTATGAGAATTGAAGGGGCTTTAGGCAAGGGCGTTCCCTGTATATTGACCCGCCATACTTCTTCATAAACTCTTCGTATAATCCCGTATATATAACAATTATAGATCAGGGGCATCCTTTAATGAGGATCGCCTCTTTTTGTGCATTCCAAGGGGTGGAAAAAATTCTGGATAAAAAATGAAAAATGATGAAAAACAGCGCAACTTTGTGGATGAATCTGCAGTATAAATGTACAACAGCTAGCAGCAGGGGAGGGAATATTGACGGGATGAAATGGAAACGAATATTGCTTTGTGTCACGGTATTCTCCTTGCTCGGCGGGTCTTTATTGTTTGCAGATTCGGTGAACGAGAAGATTCGTGTTCTCATTAACGGCAAGGAAGCAGCTGATGGAGGTTATCTCATTGATGGAACGACCTATGTACCTGTCAGGGAAGCCGGAGGCGTCGTCAAATGGGACAGCAGTAACAAGAGAGTAACGGTGATCAAACCGAATGTACATATTTTTCTCTTCAAGGGAGACACTGTATTTGGCAACGTTAACGTAGGTAAGCTGAAATTCAATGTATTTTCACAAGTGGACAGTCTGACAGCAGATGTAGCTGCGGTGAAAGTAACGATTACCAATCCAAGCGGTCAGGTGAAGGATATCCAGTCACAGGAGCTTACGACCCAGAAGGATAACTTCTGGTTCCGCACATATGATTTTACGTATGATTTCAGTCGTGCCGGCAAGTATCAGGTCGGCTTTCATATTAAAGAAAATGCAAACAGCAGCTATGTCCTGGTAGCGGAGAAAATCATTACAGCGCTGAACGATTGAAGCGGAAATAACCCTGTGAGTTAAATTGACCTGTGTCATTGAACATGTTACGATATGCAAGGTTACACAATTTCTATTTATAAAGCGAGGTATTTCAATGAGCGATCACACACATGAACACGGCGATGGCTGCGGATGCGGGCAAGACCACGACCACGACCACGAGCATGAAGAAGTCCTTCTCACATTAACAGACGAGAACGGCCAAGACGTGGAGATGGTTTTGGTGGAGACGTTTGACGTGGAGAAGCATGTTTATGCGCTCCTGCTGGAACGTAACAATCCTGAAGCTGACGGCATCATCCTGCGTATGGAAGAAGAAGACGAGGAAATGGTGCTCTACAATATTGAAGACGAAGAAGAGTGGAACCGCGTTGAAGCGGCTTACAACGAACTCGTTGCATCACAAGAATAGTCATTCTTTTGGAACATAACATGAAGGCTCCTTGATCTCAGGGGGCCTTTTGTTTGTTTTTTAAGAGGTATACGAGCATTTACACCACTTGTTTGAACGACGAAATAGACGGGAAAATGCAAACTCGCTTGTCCCATAAAATAAAAACGGACCAAGCTAGGGCTTGGTCCTTTAAGTTTATCCCCTGCACAGCGCAAGGAGGTTGTTCTAGAAAATAGCATCGGCTTCCACGATCACTTTAACGTTGGTTACGCTGCGATCTTCGGGTCCTTTGACGGGTAATCCAACTTCGACATGATCGATGATGTAGTCGATATTTTCCTGGGTGATAACCTCACCCGGTAACAGGATCGGAATTCCTGGCGGATAGACATAGATGAATTCCGAGATAATACGTCCTGCGGATTCCTTAAACGGAATCACTTCGGTATCACCGTAGAATGCATCACGTGGAGTCAGCATCAACTGTGGAATATCCGGAACTTTTACGACCAGTTCATGGGCCGGGTTCACTTGATAATAGGTACGGGAGAGATCCTGCAAAGCGTTCAGCAAGATATCCACACTATTATCCGTATCTCCTGGCGTAATGAGACACAGAATATTGTACATATCACTAAGTTCGACCTCAATGTTGTAATGTTCACGCAGCCAGTTCTCTGTCTCATACCCTGTAATACCCAGATGGCGAACATGGATCGTTACCTTGGTTGGATCATAGTTGAAGGTCGCTTCTGTACCCAGCAGCTCTCTACCGAAGCAATACAGGCCATCCATATCGTTAATCGAACGTCTGGCAAACTCAGCTAGTTCAATCGCCTTCTGTGCAATCTCACGACCGTGGAGTGCCAGGTTACGTCTTGATGTATCGAGTGAAGCAAGCAAAATGTATGAAGTTGATGTTGAGGTGAGCAGACTCAGGATCGTCTGTACACGCTGTGGATTTACGAACCCATTCTTGGTATTCAGGTTGAGTATGGAACTCTGTGTCATGGAGCCACCAAGCTTGTGAACACTGGTTGCAGCCATATCGGCACCTGCTGCCATCGCAGACAGTGGCAGATCCTCATGGAAATGAATGAGTACGCCATGGGCTTCATCAACAAGCACAGGGACTTGATAACTGTGTGCCAGCTCAACAATCTCTTTCAGATCGGTAACCACGCCGTAATAAGTCGGGTTAATTACAAGCAATGCCTTGGCATCCGGATGACGCTCCAGTGCGCGACGGATAGACTGTGTGGTCACTCCGTGGTCAATGCCCAGATTGGGATCTTGTGAAGGAGAAACAAATACGGGTTTGGCGCCTGAGAAAATAATCGCGGACAGAACCGATTTATGCACATTACGGGGCACAATAATTTTGTCACCCGGTGAGCATACAGACAGAATCATGGTCATAATGGCACTGCTTGTGCCTTGTACACTAAAATAGGTATAATCGGCTCCGAAGGCATCTGCTGCCAAAATCTGTGCTTCCTGAATGACACCGGTTGGCTGATGCAGGTCATCCAACGGTGCGATGTTAATCAAATCTATGGAGAAGGCATTATCGCCAATAAATTCACGGAATTCGGTATCCGCTCCCAATCCTTTTTTATGGCCCGGAATATGAAACTGTACCGGATTGAGTGCCGCATGATTTTTTAAAGCGGTAAACAGCGGCGTACGGTGGTGATTCATCAGTGCTGTCACAACCCTTCCTAATAAAATTGGTAAACAAAGATGAGTATAGCAAATTAAGAACCGAATGCAACAGTATAAATCGACAATTTTTTAAATTGCCGAGATTTGCGCACATTCCCCACGGTTACACTAAGGATAGGGAATAGGCAAATGAACACCGAAAGGGGAAAAAGAATGCAAACCGACACAAAACCAGCCAAAATTTTGCGATCACCATTTTTTATCGCGATGTGGCTGACACTTTTTCTAGTTGAAATTATCAAAGGGGCCCTGTTGGTAGCTGTTCTGCCCGTGTATATGGACAATATACTGGGTCTGTCTGCAGGCGTCATTGGTGTGGCATTTGCTCTTCAATATTTGGGAGATAATCTGTTCCGGGCGCCTTCCGGCTGGGCAGCAGAACGGATCGGGTTCCGCGCAACGATGGTTACAGCATTAATCTGTACCTTAATCGCTGTTATTATGATCCTTTTTCTCAAAAGTGCCGTTGGACTGGCCATGGCCTGTCTGATTCTTGGCATTGGTACGTCACCGCTCTGGCCTTGCGCCATGACAGGCGTGACGGCGATGTCAGGCCCACAGAACAAAAATGGTACAGCAATGGGGGCGCTGGAGATGGCTGCTCTCGGCGGAACGGGGCTTGGACCTATAGGCATGAACTGGCTGCTGGAGCGCACGCATCATGATTATCGAACTATATTCCTCGTGCTGATGGGTTGTGCCATTCTCGTTATTCTGGTGGCCATGATTCTTCCTGGACGTGTCATTGTTGAAGGAGAGCATGCCGAGCAAGCAATGAAGAATAGTGATGTGAAATATCCAGCCAAACCGAATCTGCTCACGCCGTTCATCCGGCTGCAAAAGAGTGTGAAGGACACACTGCAACGGGTACGCAGCACGCTTAATGTTAATCCACTGGTGTATCCTGCCCTGTTTATGCAGTCGTTTGTCATCGGGCTGCTCAGTCCAGTAATCACGCTATATACACGCACAGATCTGCACATCTCGCCAAATCTTTACAGTTTGTTGCTGATTGCGGGTGGTGGAATAACTGTTATTGCCTTACTGCCTGTAGGTAAAATGGTAGACAGGTTTGGCACCAAGCCGTTCCTGAACGTTGGTTTTTTGATGGCGGCGGCGAGTCTGTTCGCATTCTCCTCCATAACATCCATTCCGGTGGTGTTTGGTGTTGTCATGCTGGTGGGCATCAGTTATGCCATGATTTTGCCCGCCTGGAATGCTTTTGTAGCCACGCTGATTCCCAAAGGGGAGCGGGGTGCGATCTGGGGATTCTTCCTTACATTGCAGGGATCAGGCATGGTTGTAGGCCCCATTGTTTCCGGACTGCTGTGGGACCACGTGAGCCATCCGGCTCCATTCATCGGCAGTGCCATCGTCATGGCAGGACTTGCCGTTGTGCACTTTGTGTTATCCCGCAATCCGTTTCGCACCGCTCCGGCCAAATAAGCAAAAGAAAAGGGAGTTCCACCAACCGTATTGGTTGTGGAGCTCCCTTTTTAGCGTCCAATATATCACGATAATCGGGGGCTTGCCCCTGTGCGTCTGCGGAAAGCTGCAATCCGGCGGTCCTTTCGGTGAAAAATAGTCAAATAACCAAGTACCCTTACATAAAATGAAGTATAAAATAGGGTAAGCCGATTGAGTAGAAGCGATTGAAGACGAGGGCCGGAGTTGATCCGGTACAGATGGAGGGAGTGCCGTGAATAAGAGTTATGAAGTTGAATATTGCAATCTGGAGCTGCGGTTCAACCGTCGGCATATCCAAAATTTGATCAGAGACCTTATTCGTGAGGGATATTCACTATATTGGAGCGAGGACGAATCCTTTTTTATCCTGTCAGTCCGGACCGGCCGCAAGCTGGTAAAGCTCCGCTTTCAACAGACACGCACGGGGAACTACAAGATGACTGGGGATTATATCATTAAGGATGCAAAACTTGCAGAGTGGCTGGAGAAGCTGATTGGAGATACACGCGGGCATGCAGTTGTGAAGCGTTTCAAGGATCAGCAGATGACTGTGGAGAACATTTTATTCGGTGAAGTCATTCGGCTCGTGGAAGTGTCTGGGTTCAAACAGCGTGTCATTTTTCAAAAGGAACCTGCGCCGACGGCGGAAGAGATGGAAGAAATGTTCCTCTCGCGTGAAGGCGAGGAAAGGCTCATGTTGTTGCGCATGGAAGTAGACGATGAACTGGAGCGCCTCTACACGGCCATGCAGATGGATAATATCGAAAAAGCAAATGCTTGCCGTCAAGTCTTAAAACAGTTGTCCGGACATCTGTTAATGTTGGAAGGATGACAAGATAAGGCCGTATTTATGAAAATACGATGAACACCTCAGCAGATTGGGGTGTTTTCTCGTTGCGTAGCTGTGCCACGGGGTTCACTTCTATACATAAAACCGTTAAAATGGGAGTATTGTTGAGAATTTATTTCAATAAAATTAATTGGAGCAAAGGATGGAGGACCAGATGACAAAACAACAAATTGGCGTAATTGGCCTGGCTGTCATGGGCAAAAATTTGGCCCTTAACATTGAAAGCAAAGGTTTCTCAGTATCGGTATTTAACCGTTCCCCGGAGAAAACCAATGATCTTCTGAAAGAAGCTGAAGGTAAAAACCTGACAGGCTCATTCTCCATTGAAGAGTTCGTAGCATCCCTGGAATCCCCGCGCAAAATTTTGATCATGGTACAAGCTGGTAAAGCGACCGACGCTACCATTGAACAACTGCTTCCTCACCTGGATGAGGGCGACATCATCATTGATGGAGGGAACGCATACTTCCCTGACACGCAACGTCGCAGCAAAGAGTTGGAAGACAAAGGCATTCGTTTCATCGGTACAGGTGTATCCGGTGGTGAAGAAGGCGCACTGAAAGGCCCTTCCATCATGCCAGGTGGACAGGAAAGTGCTTATAAACTGGTTGAACCGATCCTGACGGCAATCTCGGCCAAAGTCGGTGACGATCCATGTTGTACATATATTGGACCAGACGGTGCCGGACACTATGTGAAAATGGTGCATAACGGTATCGAGTACGGAGATATGCAGTTGATTGGTGAAGCGTACCATTTGCTCAAATCCGTATTGAACGTTTCCGTTGAAGAGCTGCATGCGATCTTTACGGAATGGAATCAAGGAGAGCTGGATAGCTACCTGATTGAAATCACAGCAGATATCTTCTCCAAATACGATCCAGAAACGGGCAAACCAATGGTTGACGTCATTCTGGATGCTGCTGGACAAAAAGGAACAGGTAAATGGACAAGCCAAAGCGCGCTGGATCTCGGTGTACCATTGTCCATGATTACAGAATCCGTATTCTCCCGTTTCCTGTCTGCGATGAAGGACGAGCGTGTAGCAGCTAGCAAAATCCTGAATGGACCAGCGACTGAAGCGTTCTCCGGCGACAAAAAAGCGTTCATCGAGAGCGTTCGTAAAGCCCTCTTTGCAAGTAAAATCGTATCCTACGCACAAGGATTTGCACAAATGCGTGCAGCTTCCGATGAGTATGGCTGGGATCTGAAATACGGCAACATTGCCATGATCTTCCGCGGTGGCTGCATCATCCGTTCGCAGTTCCTGCAAAACATCAAAGAAGCTTATGATAAAGACGCAGCACTGAAAAACCTGCTCTTGGATCCTTACTTCCAAAACATCGTTGAGTCTTATCAAGGCGCATGGCGTGAAGTTGTAGCGGCTGCTGTAAAACAAGGTGTTCCGGTACCTGGCTTCTCCAGCGCTCTTTCTTACTACGACAGCTACCGTACAGAGCGTTTGCCAGCAAACTTGCTGCAAGCTCAACGTGACTACTTCGGTGCTCACACGTTCAAACGTGTGGACAAAGAAGGCAGCTTCCACCACAATTGGATGGAGTAGTACCACATATACAATTCTATTATGATTTGGCTAGTGCCCCTTTAAGTGGCAGGTTTGGCCTGCTAAGGGGCTCAAAAGAGGTTTGGCGTTCCGGTGATTGCCGGTTAACGCTAGGCCTCTTTTTTACTGTGTTATACAGTAATAGTGTTTATGGAGAAGATATGTAGCTGGTTCTAGACCTAATGAACAGGAGACACTCTATTTTGGCAAAATGAGCCGGTTCTATTTTTTAACGAACTCAGAAGGCCTATTCAGATAATTCGTAGCGAGATGTCGAGGTTTTGACGGTGATTTTTTGAAATAAGTTTACTGAGATTCGTTAGAAGTTTAACTGCTCCTATTTTAGGTAAAAAAGCTCATAGGAGTTCGTTAGGTTGCTGGATGGTTACTATTTTAGGCGTTTGGGTGCTCAAAACTGCTTGAGGGTGATCTGACGTAGGCTCAGACGCCGGGAGTTACTTAATCTGTCTTGGAAGTACTTGCGGATGGTCGAAAGGAAGTCGGTAAGGAGATGGTCTTTCCCAGTCCGCAGGGCTGTGTTATGATAGGACAAAAGTGCTCACGAATTGCTTGAATTAAAGGAGTGTACACCTTGAGCAAGTCTAACAATATTATTCTCATTGGTATGATGGGAACCGGCAAATCAACCGTCGCTGACATGCTTGCACGCGAGCTTGGTTATCGATTGATTGATGTAGACGCCGCGGTGGAAAAAGAGGAAGGCTGTACGATTCCGGAATTGTTCACTGGCAAGGGAGAGACGTATTTCCGTGATGCCGAGAGCCGCATGTTATGCTCGGTGCTGGAGAAGAAGTCACAGGTCATAGCGACCGGAGGTGGCGTGGTGCTGCGTTCGGATAATTGTGACGTGATGTTGAAGAATGGTTGGGTTGTTGCCTTGACTGCTGATCCGGCAGTGATTGTAGAGCGTGTTAGTGGCTGTGACAATCGCCCACTCCTCGCAGGCAATGCAGAGGAACGCATTCAGGCAATTATGGAAGAACGGAAAGACGCATATCGGTTCGCACATTATACGGTGGATACAACCGAGTTATCCGCTGCTGAAGTGACTCGTTTAATTTTAGCGCATTACCGCGTCTAAGCTTGTTATCATCGAAGTTTGATGGTTGATAGGTGGTGGCAGATATAACAAAACGGGCCATATAGGCCCGTTTCTGGGAGTGGAGCAGAGCTGAGGTCACAAGGTTACAAATGACTTCGCTTCTCTCCGGGTTTCTCTAGTCTTCCTGTTGCCACTGGAGCATACCGCCGACCATGTTTGTACAGCCTTCATATCCCAGTTGCTGCAGATATTCACATGCACGCTCACTGCGGTAACCGCTACGACAGATGATCACGATCTCGCCTGATTTCTCAATCTCAGACAGTCGGTCCGGAATCTGTCCAAGCGGAATATGCTTGGCTCCTTCGATCATGCCTTGCGCGACTTCATCGTCCTCGCGGACGTCTATCATCTGCAGCTTCTCTCCCGCCTGTAAACGGCGGCGCAGCTCAGACGTTTCAATTTCAGCTATTTGTGTCATATTCAGGTCCTCTTTTCTGTATGGACTTAACGCTATAATGATACCCAAGCGATGCACGGAATGTCAATTTGGCCACAATATAATCAATGAAGGAGAATTTCATCCATGGACGTTATTGTTAAACCAACCCCCACTCTGAACGGGGAAATCGGGGCTCTGTCCTCTAAAAACTACACGACTCGCTATTTGCTGGCTGCTGCGCTGGCAGAAGGCACAAGTACTATTCATTTCCCGGCACACAGTGAAGACAGTGACGCCATGCGCAGATGTATTCGCGATCTGGGGGCAGTACTTGAAGAAGACGACAGCAAGATTGTGATCCAGGGTTTTGGCAGTCATCCCCGTGATGTGCGTGAATTGAATGTTGGGAATGCGGGTGCTGTACTTCGTTTCCTGATGGGCGTTACAGCGCTCTGCCCTGAAGTTACTTTTGTGAATACGTACCCGGATTCGCTGGGCAAACGTCCACATGATGACCTGATCGATGCGCTTGGTCAATTGGGTGTAGATGTACAGCATGAACAAGGACGCCTGCCGATTACAATCAAGGGTGGCAATGCCAAGGGTGGACACATTCGTGTATCCGGCTCCGTCAGCTCCCAATATCTGAGTGCGTTGTTGTTTGTAACTCCGTTGCTTGCAGAAGACAGCACCATTGAAGTACTGAATGACCTGAAGTCCAAGGTCGTTATCGGACAGACGCTGGAAGTGCTGGAGCAGGCAGGTATCGTTATCCATGCAAGTGATGATTATATGTCCTTCCGTGTACCAGGTGGACAGGCTTACCAACCAACGACCTACACAGTTCAAGGGGATTATCCCGGCTCAGCAGCGGTTCTTGCCGCAGCAGCGGTTACACAGTCCGATGTGAAAATTCTGCGCCTGATGGAGCAGAGCAAACAGGGTGAACGTGCCATCGTTGACGTGCTGCGCATGATGGAAGTGCCATTGACACATGAGAACGATGTTGTACATGTTCAAGGTAATGGCAGACTGAAAGCGATCGAATTCGACGGGGATGCCGCGACGGATGCCGTTTTGGCTATGGTAGCCGCAGCTGTGTTTGCGGAAGGCACGTCACGGTTCTATAATGTAGAGAACCTGCGTTACAAGGAATGTGACCGAATCACCGATTATTTGAACGAACTGCGGAAGGCAGGAGCCAACGTTGAAGAGCGTCAAGCTGAGATTATCGTACATGGACGTCCAGAAGGCGTTGAAGGCGGCGTTGAGATTAACGCTCACTACGATCATCGCGTAATTATGGCGCTCACTGTCGTTGGCCTGCGTTCCAAGGAACCACTTCGTATTCGGGATGCACACCATGTAGCCAAGTCTTATCCGCAATATTTCGATCATTTGCAGGCGCTTGGCGCCTCGGTTCAATGGGTAAAAGAGTAAATAACTGAAAACTTGTCTTTTGAACACGCACTTTAATCAGAAAAGGATGGTGCTTGAACATGGAATTTAACAACCCTACTCGTGAAGAAATTGGACAACTTTTGCGCAAGGCAGGCAACATCGCAGTCGTCGGCTTATCAGACAAATCAGATCGCACTTCCTATATGGTGGCAGAAGCCATGCAGAGCAGAGGTTATCGTATCATACCGGTTAATCCACAGGTGCAAGGTGAAATCCTGGGAGAGACGGTATATGCTACACTCGCGGATATCCCAGAGCCGGTAGACATTGTCAATGTGTTCCGTCGCGAAGAGTTTTGCGCGGATGTCGCTCGTGACGCCGCTGCCATCAAAGCCAATGTGCTGTGGCTGCAACTTGGCATCCATAGTGATGAAGCGGTCCAGATTGCTGCAGAGAACGGCATGACAGCGGTAACGAATCGTTGTATCAAGGTAGAGGATTCCATCGTTCTGCGCGGCGCTGGACGCGGCTGAGAGGCTCGTTCACCTGTGATCGAATGATCTCCTGATCTGTCCCAATTGAATGAACATAGGATGAATCCCGTTAACTTGAAGTTGACGGGATTTTTTCTGTTCTATTTTTGACGTATTAATTACCAATTGGTTACTGTTTTGCTTTGACAAAACGTTGCGTAAAGCTTACCATCTAGGATAGAAAGGAGAGGTCGCCATGAATTGGCTCGGATCCTTGCAGCAGCTCGGACGAGCGGTAATGCTGCCTACAATGGTCCTGCCCGCCGCCGCAATTTTGCTCAGTGTTGGCAGTCTGCCTTGGGACGCCTGGGGATTGGATATTGTCGGTGAAGTGTCTACCGTGGCCGGACACGGTATTTTTTATTTCTTACCGTATCTGTTCGCTGTCGGTGTAGCACTGGGACTCTCCAACCAGGCCGGACAAGCGGGACTTGCTGCTCTGGCTGGTATCGTGATATATGATCAGGTGACTCGGAACTTCGGGGATGGCACCGTTCAGCCCGCTTCCTTAATCGGAATCATACTCGGCGCGCTTGCCGGTGGGATGCATAATCGGTTTAAAAGCATTAAACTGCCTGAAATTTTACAATTTTTTGGAGGTTCAAGGTTTGTTTTGCTCATCGTCGGACTCTGTTCGGCATTGTTCTCCTGTTTTATGTTATGGCTCGCTCCGATCCTACAGCATGGATTGAACGGCATTGCTACCTGGGAATACAGTCTCGGGGGTTTTGGACTATTCATCTACGGAGTGTTATACAGGGTGCTGGTTGCTTTTGGGCTTCATCACCTGCTTAACAATGTGTTTTGGTTCCAGTTAGGGACGTTTGAAACGCCTGATGGTAACATTGTGCAAGGGGATTTGCCCCGATTTTTTGCAGGTGATCCAACAGCAGGGTTCTTTATGGCGGGTTTGTTTCCCATCATGATGTTTGCCATTCCGGCAATAGCCTTTGCTATTATTCAGGAAGCCAGGGAAGATCTGAAACCAAAAATCAAGAAAACTTTTCTGACATCGGCACTCGTTTGTTTTCTAACCGGGGTATCGGAACAGATTGAGTTTGCTTTTTTGTTCGCGGCACCATATCTGTTCATCGTGCATGCAGTGATGTCCGGCGTTGCCATGTGGATTAGTTACTGGCTTGATATCCGGCATGGATTTTCTTACTCCGCAGGTATTATTGATTACATACTCAATTTCCATCTATCGGAGAATGCTTGGAAGCTCATTCCGATTGGCATACTATATGGGCTGGTTTACTACTTCCTGTTCCGATGGGCAATTCGTACGTTCAAGATTCCAACACCAGGACGTGAAGAGGGCTCCATGCTGGAAGATTGGGTAGGTAACATTCCTTATCAGGCACCTTTAATCCTCGAAGCATTGGGTGGGAAGAGTAACATTGTACAGGTTGAAGCTTGTATTACACGTCTTCGCCTGACTGTGCATGATGACCGTCTGATCGACACGGGTGCCATGAAGAGTATGGGGTCCGCTGGACTGATCAAGTTGGGTGGCGGTAATGTACAGGTGGTATTCGGTACCTACTCGGAATTGATTCGGGAAGAAATCGCGAAGCTGCTGGAAAGAGATCTGCAACAGGTTCTGTTCTGTGCCCCCGTTCAGGGCAAAATGCTCCCGATTGAAGAGGTGCCGGATCAGATCTTTGCAGCCAAACTTGTCGGTGATGGTGTAGCCTTTGTTCCGGAAAAGGGAGAGCTGGTCTCACCCGTGTACGGAACGATTATGCACTTGTACCCGACCATGCATGCCTTGGGTATATCTACCCGTGAGGGGCTTGAAGTGTTACTGCATATCGGCATCGATACCTCTCAGTTGAAAGGCCATTTTGAAGCTTTTGTTCAGGAGGGCGATACGGTGGAGCCAGGGCAGTTGTTGATCAAGTTTGATCTGGCAGTACTCCGCGAGCAAGCGACGTCACTAACAACACCAATGGTAATTACTAATCCAGATCGTGTAAAATCATGGAGTTTTGCTCCATTTAAGCAAGTTAAGAAAGGTCAGGCATCCGTTATGTCCGTGGTGCTCTATGACAGGAACGTTGGAGGGGTAGAATGAAGATACAAGGCATCAACGGAGCTGCAGGCATAGCCATCGGCAAAGCATTTGTCCTGCCCAGTTGGGAATGGGATCTGCCGGATCAGAAGATGGATTCGGTGGATCTCGCCCAAGAGTTCGAACGGCTGTATGAGGGCATACGGACATCAAAGGATGAGATCGAATATATCAAAAATGAGTTCAAGGAAGTTGTTGGTCCAGAGGAGTCCAGTATCTTTGATGCACATCTGGCAATCCTCGAAGATCCGGTATTCATGAACGAAATTCGCGGTATTATTGAGCGTCAATATAAGGCAGCAGAAGTGGCGGTCAAAGAAGCCATAGACCATTTTGTCACGATGTTTGACTTGCTGGAAGACGAGTATATGAAGGAGCGGGCCATTGACATCAAGGATGTGGGTAACCGTCTGCTCAAGCATTTGCTCGGTGCACCGGAGATTACACTTCCTTCGGATACCCAGCCGTATGTACTCGTTGCCAAAGAACTGTCGCCATCTCAACTGGCGCATCTGAATCCCACCCATGTACTAGGCATTGTGACCTTGATTGGCGGGAAAACATCACATTCTGCGATTATGGCTCGTGCCCTTGGCATTCCTCTCGTTTCCGGTCTGGAAGCGAGTCTTGGCATGCCGGTAGAGACAGGGGATATGCTTGTGGTGGATGGTGACAATGGCTTGGTATTTACGGACCCGGATCGCAAGACAATTGAACGGTATACCATGCTTCGCAGCAAACAACTGAAGAAAAAGGAACAACTTCAAGTCCTTGCTACCGTGGATGCCGTAACCAAAGATGGGGCCGTTTTGCACTTGGCTTCCAATATCAGTTCGGTGAAGGAATTGGACCTTGCTTTGAAACAAGGAGCCAAAGGTGTGGGCTTGTTCCGAACAGAGTTTTTGTATATGGACCGTGCAACTTTCCCTGGTGAGCAAGAACAGTATGAGGTGTACCGTCTTGTGGCAGAGAAAACAGCAGGACAATCGGTTGTTATTCGTACACTGGATATCGGTGGTGACAAGCAACTCGATTACTTTGAATTGCCCGAGGAAGACAATCCGTTTCTGGGTTACCGTGCCATTCGGATTAGTCTCGACCGCAAAGATCTGTTCAAAACACAGCTTACAGCCATTCTGCGCGCCAGCGCTGCCGGAAATGTCAAAATCATGTACCCGATGATCTCTTCGGTGGAAGAACTTCAGCAGGCCAATGAGATTCTCCGTGAGGCGATGTCCGATCTGGACGAGCGGGGATTATCATACGACCCTCACATTCAGGTGGGAATTATGATTGAAGTTCCTGCAGCGGTGATGATTGCTGATCTGCTCGCAGAGGAAGCTGATTTCTTCAGCATTGGTACGAACGATCTGGTTCAATATGTACTTGCAGTAGATCGAATGAATGAGCAGATCGCTCATATGTATCACCCCTATCATCCGGCTGTTCTGCGGATGCTTCGTGCGACAGCAGATGCGGCTCATACGGCTGGAATTGATGTCAGTGTGTGCGGAGAGATGGCAGGGGACGAACGTGCCATTCCGCTTTGGTTGGAGCTTGGCATTCGCCACTTGAGTATGTCTCCGCAATCCCTGTTACGTGTGAAGCACAGAGTGCTGAACACAACAGCATCGGCCGCCAAAGAAGAAGCGCGAAAGTGCTTCGCCTTACGGACCAGCGGAGATATTGAGGAGCGACTGCAAGTCTTTAATGATTCCACGGGAAGTCCGGATGAACAAAGTGGTTCGAACGCATCGTAATTAGGGGAATTGGATATAAATACCTTTAAGTTAATATATTTACATTTGTGATAATTATTTATTGGAAAACTTGTTATATAAATAACCCCACTGTGCATGAGAGCACAATGGGGTTGTTTTTATTTGTTAGCGAGTGCATCACAGAATGCCTTGCCATAAGGTGGAAGGTCGGGCGGACGACGTGCTGAGATGATATGTCCATCAACAACAACCGCTTCATCTTTCCAGATAGCACCTGCATTTTCCATGTCATCCCGAATACCTGGTGTAGAGGTTACTGTAACCCCGTCCAGAATTTTGGCAGAAATTAGCACCCAGCCCGCATGACAGATCTGTCCAATCGGTTTTCGGTCTGCATTCATTTCCTTTACAAGCTCCAGTACTTTGGGATAACGACGCAGCTTGTCCGGCGCCCAGCCGCCTGGCACGAGAATGCCATCGTAATCTGAACTGTCGAGTTCATCGAAACTGTATTCGGCTTCAGCAGGCACACCATATTTGCCAATATAGGTTTTTCCTTTTTTCTCTCCGGCAAGATGCACTTCTGCACCTTCTTCACGAACCCGATGTACAGGGTACCACAATTCCAAATCCTCGAATTCTTCATCGACCAGAGCGATGACTTTTTTACCAGTTAATCTCATGTCCATCTCTCCTTTTTGCGGTGATTAGATCTGTTGCGTCTTTAATTGTAACAGATTCTCCAAGGGACTTCATGGAAGTGCATATTCAGTTTGGAGGAAGCGGTTACAAGTCAGTAACTGCCTGCATTCGACAACCTTCATCTGGAGGGAGTGGTAATTTGTGCAACCTTTCGTTTATAGCAGGATTTGAGCCGAAATAGGTCGAATGGTACTTATATAGAGTACAGAACGAATGAGGTGATGGTGGTGCGCAAGTCGTGCAGATGTGGACATGTAATGGAGTTGGAATTAAGAACAGTGGTATACGCCAAAAAAGTGGAGATTCGAAACGTACCCGTATTTGCGTGTACAGACTGTGTATCATATGAAGTGCTTCCGCCAGTCAAGCCGGACTTAACAGAATGCATTAACACATTGGGTGAACAGCCCGTGAAGCAAGACGTATCTTTTGGTGAACGCAATGAACTGGCAGACCTGTTTCATGAGCTACTGCTGGCCTGGCCGGATGCGACCGATCGGGAGATGGAATATCGAATGCAGCAAGCAGTGGAGGAGCGTATCAATCTGTTGCTGGACATTATGGGTTACGCAACGAAGTCAGGTGATGCAGCGTGGATTGAGACCACGGAGCGCAGATTGAGTCAATTATCCGGATTTGTGTGGCAAGAGTACTTCTCAAATGCTGTCTAATTTTGACGTGTAAAATGCTTGTTTTCATGAAAATTGGCTTTTTCGCGCACTTTTTGTTAAGATATCGAAGAGTGAAAACGCTCAACATAGCGGTATTCCTGGTAAAGGGGGATGTATATCTAATGGCTGACATGACTAAAATGACAAGTATTGAACAGCTAAACTCCGCAGTGGAGGCTACCAAGGATCAACCCTTGCTTCTGTTTAAGCATAGCACGCGCTGTCCGATCAGCTCGAACGCTTATCAGGAGATGAACGATTATTTGCTTAATAATGCCAATGAACAAGTGAAATATGGCATCATCTATGTTGTGGAAGATCGCCCGGTATCGAATGAAGTAGCAGACAAGTTGGGTGTTAAGCACGAATCTCCACAGGCGATCCTGATCAAAAAGGGAATTCCTGTATGGCATACTTCCCATTCAGATATTACTAGAACCACACTTACGAATGTTTTGAGTGAGTCCTAAAGCCTATTTTAATTGATTAATGCAAAAATTTGTCGTAATATAAATCTTAATGAAAATGGTATGAAAATTTACTGGTAATGGAGAGAAGTACTGTGACGGTAACCATTTATGATGTGGCACGTGAAGCTGGAGTGTCTATGGCAACGGTATCACGGGTAGTTAATAATAACCCTAATGTCAAACCGCAAACGCGGAAAAAAGTATATGAAGCCATCGAACGGTTGGGATATCGTCCAAATGCGGTAGCCAGAGGTCTGGCAAGCAAGAAGACAACCACGGTCGGGGTTGTTATTCCGGATATTTCGAACTCAACTTTCGCGGAGATTGCCCGCGGAATTGAAGATATTGCGAATATGTATCACTACAATATTATTTTGTGTAATGCAGACAAGAAGAAAGAAAAAGAAATTCGTGTTATCAACACGTTGCTCGAAAAACAAGTAGACGGACTGCTCTTCATGGGCGGAACAGTAACGGACGAACACATTCAGGCGTTCCAGTCTGCGGCTGTGCCGATTGTACTTTGTGCAACGAGTGATGAGAAGGGCACATTCCCTTCGGTGGATATTGACCATGAGGCGGCTGCGTTTGATGCGGTAAACACTCTGATTCGTCATGGACACAAGGAAATTGCGATGATCAGTGGTACACTGCAAGATCCGGCGAATGGATATGCCCGTTTCCAAGGATACAAAAAAGCACTGGAAGCAGCGGGGATTGAATACCAGGAGGATCTTGTTCGAATCGGTAACTATCGATATGAATCCGGTGTGGAAGCAATGAAATATTTCCTTGGACTCAAGAAAAAACCATCAGCTATCTTTGCTGCTACAGATGAAATGGCCATTGGTGCCATTCACAGCATTCAGGATGACGGTCTGAAGGTACCGGATGACTTCTCCATTATTAGTGTGGATAACATCCGTATGGCTTCCATGGTGCGTCCTCAGTTGACAACAGTGGCTCAGCCAATGTACGACCTTGGCGCAGTAGCGATGCGTTTGCTGACCAAGTTGATGAAGAAAGAAAATGTGGAGAACCCACGGGTTATTTTGCCGCATGAAACGATTCTTCGTCTGTCTGTAAGTCACGCAGATGTAGTTTAATCGGGATTATATACAGTAAGGGAGAAGTCATTCTCTCTACATAGTGGATATGCGAAAGCTCCGGAGACGGAGCTTTTGTGCTGAATTAGTTTAAAAATGAAAACAGGGGGTATCAGAAGATGAGTGAAACGATGGGGATTATCGGAGCGATGGATGAGGAAGTCGAGCTTTTGCTGGCAGGTATGAAGCAGCTTGAGACGGTTAAACAAACCGGCATTACATACGTTGCAGGCGAGTGGCTGGGCAAGCAAATTGTCGTGTGCAAATCCGGCGTAGGCAAAGTAAATGCAGCGGTTACAACGCAGATCTTGATTGATCGTTTTCAAGTTAATCGGATTATCTTCACAGGTGTTGCGGGTGCAGTTAACCCGGAGCTGAACATTGGAGATATGGTTATATCGTCTGTATGTGTTCAGCACGACATGGATGTAACGCCACTGGGGTTCGCACGCGGGGTTATTCCTTACCAGGAGACATCTGCATTCCCTGCCGAAGCTTCGCTTATTAAACTGGCTGAAGAAGCATGTAAAGCTCAGGGAGCCAATTACCTGATCGGTAAAGTGTTATCTGGAGACCAATTTATTGCGAATAAAGATACGGTTAACATGTTATATACTGAAATGGACGGTGCATGTGCCGAGATGGAAGGGGCAGCAGTTGCCCAGGTCTGTTACATGAATCGAGTACCGTTTGTTGTCCTGCGTGGGATGTCAGATAAAGCGGATGGTTCGGCGCATGTTAACTTTGCTGAATTTACCGTGGAATCTTCTCAGCGTTCACACCGTATTGTGGAGCATATGTTAGAAAATATGTAATGGCATAAATTACGATTGCAATGCCAACCCAAAATCAATGAAAAACCGCCTTTTGATTAGCTGTTCCATGAAGTATGGAGCAACGCTGCGAGAGGCGGTTTTTGTTATGTATATCGTTTTTCGAACAGATCATTGAATTAGTACATGAACCGATGGCGGAAGCGTACACGATCAAACTGTTCTTCCGATGTGATGGGCACCTGACTTCCGATACGTACCATTAAACAGTTCGCAGGATGTGAACAGATTTCGGGGTCGTCTGTTGCATACCAGGTCATGTCGATCGTTTCCATCAGCCTCTCCATCATTTTGCGATAATCCCATACGTTTAGTCCGCTGCCCTTCAAATCCCAATGCCAATAATATTCTGTGGTGAAAATAATGTAGTTCTCCATGCATTTATCTTCCAAAGCGGTAAGTAACATCTCACGTCCAATGCCAAGCGAGCGATAGTCGTCCGCAACCTCGATTGCCCCAAGCTCAATCAGATCAGTCATATTACCCTCGGACCAGCGCTCACAATCATCCGCATAGTGAAAGGTTACATAGCCAATAATCGTTTCATTTTCATGTGCGATGATAATTCGCCCTTCAGGCAATGCTGCGATCTCGGCCAGAGCTTCTTGCTGCTCCGTTGGGCGCCGAAAGGCATCCAGATCCGGATGGAAGGCAAGACGCGTTATGTCCTTGGCCTGCACGGGGCCTTCAACAGTAATTCGGTGGCCGGACTTGAAGATGGAACGCATATGATGTTCTTTGATATGTTCCATGGTTCATGCTCCTCTCTTTCCTACTTATAGAGGTTGTTCTTCAAAAGGAACGCTATAGCAAAAATCCAAAAAATTGAAAAGCCATAGACGACAATTGAAAAGATTTGCTATAATTGCGTAGACAAAAAATGTTCACAATTCAACACAGTATAATTAACATCTGTTTGGCCGAGCAAGTACATGATGAGAAGTTCTCTCTACTAATGTAAGCGCTAACTGGAAGTTCAGTCAACACAAAGGCAATGAGAAATGACCCCTAACGGGAATCGAAATGTCGAGTTGAAGGAGGCTGGCAAGCATGAGTCAAGCACATGGTGAGATGCTGCAAACGGTTGTGTCTGAATCTAATCTGGGCGATTACACGGAGGCGAGAAGCCGGTTCGATTGGGAATCGGTGGAAAGGCACTTTACGTGGCACGCCAGCGGAAAAGTAAACATGGCGCATGAAGCGATTGATCGTCATGTACTGGAAGGAAGGGGCGGAAAAACCGCTTTATTGTATAGCGATGCTTCACGTGAAGAGTCCTATACTTTCGCTGATCTGAGTGAACAGTCGAGTCGGTTCGGGAACGTTCTCCGCAAATATGGCATAGTCAAAGGGGAACGGGTGTTTATTTTTATGCCTCGAAGTCCTGAGCTGTATTTTAGTCTCTTGGGTATATTGAAAGCTGGAGCTATCGCGGGACCGTTGTTCGAGGCTTTTATGGAAACGGCTGTGAAGGATCGGCTGGAGGATAGCGGAGCAGTAGCACTGGTTACCACTCCGGAATTACTGAAGCGCATCAAACGTTCCGAATTGCCCGAACTCAAACATATATTTATTGTGGGTGGGGGCGTGCAGACTGAAGAAGGACTCATCGATTTTGATGCAGAGATGTCTGCCGCTTCGGATGAGATGGAAGTAGAGTGGCTGAATCGTGAGGATGGTTTGCTTATTCATTATACCTCAGGCTCTACGGGTAAACCCAAAGGGGTGTACCATGTTCAAAATGCCATGATTCAGCACTATTATACAGGTAAGGTTGTTCTGGATTTACGTGAGGATGATGTGTACTGGTGCACTGCTGACCCTGGTTGGGTGACAGGGACCTCTTACGGTATCTTTGCTCCATGGCTCAACGGAGTGACCAATGTGATACGGGGTGGGCGTTTCAGCCCTCAAGATTGGTACAGCACTATCCAGAAGAATAAAGTCACGATCTGGTACAGTGCACCAACGGCCTTTCGTATGCTGATGGGAGCGGGAGAAGAGACCATTGCCCAGCATGATCTGAGCAGTCTGCGTCATGTCATGTCTGTCGGTGAACCGCTCAATCCGGAGGTAGTTCGTTGGGGGTGGAAAGCCTATGGTCAGCGAATTCATGATACATGGTGGATGACAGAAACAGGTGCACAGCTGATCTGTAACTATCCCGGAATGCCGATCAAACCTGGCTCCATGGGACGTCCGTTGCCTGGAATCGAAGCAGCGATTATTGATGATCGCGGGCAGGAATTGCCGCCGTACAGTATGGGTAATCTGGCCATACGGACACCTTGGCCATCCATGATGGCGAAGATCTGGAATAACCCTGTGAAATACGAGGAGTATTTCAGGCTTACGGGCTGGTATGTATCCGGTGACTCCGCTTATATGGATGAAGAAGGATATTTCTGGTTCCAGGGACGTATTGATGATGTGATTAATTCGTCAGGCGAGCGTATCGGCCCCTTTGAGGTGGAGAGCAAGCTCGTGGAGCATCCTGCGGTAGCTGAGGCGGGTGTAATCGGTAAGCCGGATGTGACACGTGGGGAGATCATCAAAGCCTTTGTGGCGCTTCGTGAAGGATATGAGGCGACACCGGAGCTGAAAGAAGAGATCTATCGTTTTGTTAAAGAGGGCCTGTCTGCCCACGCTGCTCCGCGTGAGATTGAGTTTAAGGATAAACTGCCCAAGACTCGTTCCGGAAAGATCATGCGCCGTGTCCTGAAAGCCTGGGAGCTTGATCTGCCAACAGGAGATCTATCCACCATTGAAGACTAACGCGACAGTGCTAGGATCATCAATGTGGTGCTATCGATACCGATACATTGAGTAGTGGGGAGAAGTTAATACTCTACGAAGCCAAATATAGTGACTCTACCCATTAAAATGGATTGTAAAAGCCTGCTTTATGCCAATGGCATGAAGCAGGCTTTTTGGCTGCTGTAAATACAAATAAAAAGCCGCACACTCAGATACAGTCTGAGGATGCGGCTTGTTTTGGAACGCTATGCCTGAATCAGGGTTGAAAATGTAGGGCTGCAGAAGGTTCGGATTCACCCGCACTGTTGCTGGCAGATACCTTGAACCATCCACTGGTCGATGCGGGTACTCCATAATCCATGGTATTTCCCGCTGTTGTTCCAATTTTGGTATAAGGAGCCGAGCCTGTTTCACTGTAATATACAGTATAACTATCTGCGTTTGGACTGGCCGCCCATTGAATACGCAGTCCTTGAGTGAGGGCAGATACGCTGACTTGACCAGGTGTGCCTGGGGTTGTCGTTGTTGTATTATCGGTCTGCGTTTCTCCCGGCGTAACGACTGTACCTGGAACTTCAATCGGTTCATCAATCTCTTCTTCCACAGGAGGAGCTACACCAGCACTATTTACTGTAGCGCTAGGAGCAGATTCTCTGCCGGCAACATCCACTGCCGTTACATAGAAGGCGAAGTTACCGCCTTGCGCTGCATATGCAGAGAATGATCTGGATTCACCAGCTAAGACAACCTGACCCTGGTTCTGGAATCCTCCACCGTTTACTGAACGGTACAGACGATAACCCACGACATCATTTTCAGGTGTGGCATTAAATGTAATGACAGCTCTATCACCTGAGGTTGAGATGCGTACGTTGCCTGGTGCATCAGGAGCTTTGCCGTTATCTGTCCTTGGATCAATCTGTGTTGGCATGTCTGCACCAGCATCTTCAGGAAGATAATAAGCAAGTGACTCATGTCGACTCATACGTGAGAATGCATTTTGCAATTCTTTGATGAGATCCGAGATTGGTTTTTTACGCTTAATTACTGTTTTTTCCTTCAACATGTCCGAAGGTGTTCCGTCACGCGGAATATAGTTTACACCATTGTAAGTAATGTACCTAGCTTTGGAGACACCGTCATCGCTATCCTTCGGAACAAACTTGCTGTTGAAAATATCCGTAACAAATTTGTCAGTCATGGATGTTGGCAACTTGCCACTGTATGCAGACACCGTGCGCGTTTCGATGCCAGACGGTTTTTTGAACGAATCCGTAACGAACAGATCTTTTTGCGTATCGATCACTTCGTTCAGGATTTTCGACCACAGTTGCTGCGCACGTTTTCTCTGTGATTTACTTTCCAGCGTATTCACGGGCTGTTTGTATCCAACCCACACACCAAGTGTGACATCTGGTGTATAACCTTCAAACCACACATCTGCGTAGTTTTGAGTGGAACCCGTTTTACCTACGATTGGCACACTCTTGGAATATTTGTAATTTTCACGTACTTTATCTGCCGTTCCTTCTGTAATAACGGTCCGCAGCATATCGGTCATCAGGTATGCTGTCTGCTCCGAGAAGGCTTGGACAGGTTCAGTATCGTGTTTATAAACGATGTTTCCTTTGGAATCTACAATTTTGCTAATCATGTAAGAATCGTTATATACACCCTTATTGGCGATAGCACCATAGGCACTGGTTAATTCTTCAACCGTTACACCGTATTGGAGACCTCCGAGAACACCAGTCTGAGCCTGATAGTCTTCCTTCTGAATGGTGGTAATCCCCAGTTTCTTGGCGAAGGTCCAAGCCTTCTCGATCCCCACTTCTTCATTAAACAACTTCAGAGCTGGTATATTGAGAGAATAATTCAGTGCTCTGCGGGCAGTGACTAGTCCCTGATACCGGTTGTTGGCATTCTTGGCAATGTGGTATCCGCTCGGACCATTTTTGAGAATGATCGGTGAGTCATCAATAATTGAAGCAGGTTGGACCAGACCCTCATCCAGAGCTGGCAGATAAGCTGCAATAGGTTTCATCGTTGATCCTGGCTGACGTACCATCTGTGTTGCATAGTTCATCTGTTCGTCCTGGAAATCCCGACCCTCAATCATCCCTAGAATTGCACCGGTTTTGTGATTAATCAGCATAGCAGCAGTTTGTTCTTTCCCTTTGACAGGATCATCTGCTGAGAAATTGCTGTCATCTTCCGCAATGGTACGCATCGTTTTGTAAATACTTTTGTTGATGGTCGTGTATATACGATATCCACCTGTCCGCAGTTGCGTCTGAGCTTCCTCTAATAATGCACTGCTTTCCTTCTGAGGTGTGTCTGCATCCGTAGCTTTGTCTGTAGATTCAGCTGTGTCGGAATTCAACTGTTTCATCAAAATCTGTGCAGCTTGTCGTTCCGTTTCCATCATAAGATATGGATAAGTGTTGTAAGCCTTGATGGTCTTCGGAGCGAGTGCGCTTTTGATATCAAAAGCTAGAGCTTCGTCATGCTCGGACTGATTGATTTTGCCCAGTTCAAGCATACGGCGCAGTACCAGATGCTGACGGTTGATTGCGCGGTCAAAATTCTCCTCTACAAAATCACCTTTACCGTTAAAAGCAGAGTAAGAGGAGGGGAGTTGTGGCAATCCAGCAAGATAAGCAGCTTGAGCGATGTTGATTTTTTCCAGATCGTTAATATTGAACAATCCTTTGGCGGCTGCTTTGATTCCGTAAACGTTGTATCCGCTGGAACCATTACCAAAAGGAACTTTGTTCAGATAGGCTGTCATGATCTCATCTTTGGTCAGGAAACGTTCGAGTCGGAGTGAGAGCAAAATTTCTTTCACTTTCCGATCTTCTGTGCGATCCAGATTCAAAAACACACGACGCGCCAATTGCTGAGTCAGTGTACTACCGCCGGTTTGTACTGATTCTTTCAGCACTTTCTGTTTCACGGCACGTAGGGTTCCGCTCATGTCTACACCTTTATGTTCGTAAAAATGATTGTCTTCAATTGAAACGACAGCATCAATAACCTTCTGTGGGATCTGGTCCGTAGTGACCGGACGCCTGTCTTCTTCCGTACGTAATTGACCGATCGGACTGCCGTCGGCAAAGTAAGCAAAGCCTGTGATGGAGTTTTCGCTGACTTTTTGTTCAATCAGGGCCCTTGAACGGACAGGCTCGTCTTTCACAATGGAACTGACGTATCCCATCAAAGCACCGCCTACAAATAGTGCCCCCATAAAGCCAAGGACAACCATCCATTTGATGAAACTTCCCAGTCTGCGGGCAAAGCTACGCTTGCGTACAGGCTGTTCATCGGGCTTTTTCTTATTAACATCAACCATTCAGTGTCTTCCTCCTTTTAACAGCACTTATTATAGCATAAAAAGGCGGGTTTGCATGCCTGAGAAATACAAGTAATGGTCGAAATTTGCCATTCTGCCATGCATTATGCTATATATCATGCGATATTGAAGCACATTTCATGAGTTGTAAGCCAAAATAAGCAGGCCACCTCCATGCTGAGGTGCATAGGGTGACCTGAATGATGTGTCGTATTGGAGGTCTTCTACATTAGGTTTTAAAGCGTTGAATCAGCTCTAATAGTTCCTGGGTAAGATTAGCCAGTGAGGCAGATGCCGCCGTAATCTCTTCCATGGATGCGAGTTGTTCTTCAGAGGCAGAGGCGACACGAGTTGCGTGATCTGCTGTCTCATGACCAATGGTTTTGAGTTGCACTAACGTGGCATCAACCTGTTGTGATCCAGCTGACATCTGCTGCGCAATGGCTGAGACATGCTCAATCTGCTCATTAACATCTGAAATCTGTGATGAAATCGAGAGGAATAGTTCACCACTCTCATTAATCACTTCCGCTATATGGCTCACCTCGGCATTCCCATGCTCCATATTTTCAACGAGAGAAAGGACCTCTTGCTGAACACTATGAATTAACGCTGCAATCTGCGCTGCCGATACTCTGGATTGTTCAGCCAGATTACGAATCTCGGAAGCAACTACACCGAACCCGCGCCCGTGTTCACCTGCTCGCGATGCTTCAATGGAAGCATTAAGTGCAAGTAGGTTGGTTTGACGGCTAACTTCCGTGATCATGCCTGTAATATGGCCAATCTCTTCCGAACGTTGGCGGAAATTCTCCAGTGCGGTCATGGACGTCTGCACAGAAGAGGTGGTGCTATCAACCATACGCATGGCGGACTGAATCTTATCGGTCCCAACAGTTGTTCGCTCAGCCACAGTTCGCGATGAATCGGATACATCGGAGGCGGCCTTTGCAATTCTTCCGATCCCTGCAGATATTTCATTCATGGAACGGGAGGACTCTTGCAGCTCCTGCACCTGTTTACCTGCTTTATCTGCAAGTTCGACTCCTGTTAATGCAATCAGTTCGGCTGCTTTACCTGTTTCTTCGGCACCTGCGGTCAACTGTTGAGAGGTGGAGCCGACAGATAAAGCATGTTCGGATATAACCGATATGGTATGTCGCAGTGTATCCATCATCTGATTCATATGACCCGCCATAACGCCAAATTCATCTTTGGATCGTACAGGTAACTTTTGTGTCAAATCCCCGCCAGCCAGCTGTCCAGCGACGATATTAACTTGATTCAACTGCCTTACAATGGAGACGATGGTGTAGGTAACCACACTTGCAAGCAGAAGTACTGCCAGTGCGGCAATCAGTATGGACCAGTTCAAGCTGTCATAGAAGGGTTGAAGGATATGGCTCTTTGGCAGCGCCGATACAAGGTACCAGTTTGAATCTGTTCCTTGTAACCTGGCAGGCTCGGCAATAAATAGTTCTTCACCTACTTCAGGGTCTGTAGCGTAAAACTGAGACTCGCCAGACTGTATACGCTGAATGACTGTCTTCATCTCAGATGGAATTACGGCTCCTTCATTAGCCAGTTCCGGTTTGGAGCCGTGTGCAGCAATCTGTCCTTCACTAGTAATAAGCATGGCATAACCCTGATCGGGATTAAGTGATGCTATATTTTGCTGAAAACGATCAATGGTAAAGTCGGCCCCAACAATGCCTAGAAAATTTTTGTTTTCATCTAATAGAGGGAGGACAATCGAAACGAGCAGTGTTTCTTTTCCGCCAACCGTGTAGGTAACAGGTTCGGACCAATAGATGGATTTGGTTTTCTTTGGCTGCTGATAGTAAGTACTAGTTTCACCGCTTCCCTCATAAGTAGGCATAGGCTCAAAATGCAGGGAGTTGCCATCACGTATAACGTATGGAACGAATCGACCCGTAGCATCATCATATTCTTTTTTGTTGATGTGCTCCGCATCGTTTCCATCAAAGGCATTTGGTTCCCAGCCCGTATAAAAGCCAAAAACTTTCTCGTCCTTCTTCAGATATTGTTCAAGGAGTCTGACGACTTCTTCACGGTTGAGTGATCCGTTCTGAGCTGCATCCAATAACGTGGTACTCATGGTGTCCAACGTGTTTTTCACCTGATTAATGTCAGTCATAAACTCATTCGTAGCCCGGTTTGCTGCCTGTCCAGCAACGGTTTCGCCGTACTGGAGGCTTTTGTCGTAAATGGATTTGGTATTAAATGCAATCAGGGCTCCAATACAACAGAGTAATACGATCCCGAGTAAAAGTCCAAGCTTAACAGCGAGCTTGCGATTGCGAAAAAAATGCATGTTTTAATCCCCCTCGATGTCATTCTTGTGATGTATATATGGATGTGTGCTTCTCCTGAAGGGAGTCTATATTTTATATCGTTATTTACGTTCCTATAATGAAGATAATTAAAAAAAAGCATAGAAAAACAGCTGTCGAGAAAATCTCGACAGCTGTTTGGGTTGAAACTTTAATGTGATTGCAACGATTAACGGTTGTAGAACTCGACGATTTGTTTTTCATCGATGTCTTGGGACAATTCAGCACGCTCAGGCAAGCGGATGAATTTACCTTCTACAGCTGCTTCGTTGTATTCAACGTATGCTGGAAGATGCGAACGGCCTTCCAAAGCTTCTTTAATGGAAGAAAGAGCGCGGCTCTTCTCACGCAAGCCGATTACATCGCCAGTGCTTACTTGGTAAGAAGCGATATCGACTTTTTTACCGTTTACAGTTACGTGACCGTGTGCTACCAACTGACGCGCTCCAGCGCGGGAGTTAGCAAACCCAAGGCGGTAAACGAGGTTGTCAAGGCGGCACTCAAGCAAGAACATGAAGTTCTCACCGGCAATACCTTGCATTTTTTGAGCTTTAGAGAACAGTGTGCGGAATTGCTTCTCGCCCAAACCGTACATGTGACGCAATTTTTGTTTTTCTTGCAATTGCATACCGTAGTTGCTGATTTTTCTGCGTTGGTTAGCTCCGTGCTGACCTGGAGGGAAAGGACGTTTCAATTCTTTGCCTGTTCCGCTAAGGGAAATGCCGAGGCGACGGCTCAATTTAAATTTAGGACCAGTGTAACGTGCCATGTTTAAAGTAGCTCCTTTTTAGTTAAAGTTCATATTAGGGCTCTGTTTGCGCTCCAATTTGTTGATGCGGGCTTGGCCACGCATAGAACGATCAGGAAAGTTCAGCCGCTGTCCTGAAAGCAACAAAAAGAATGAGGGTGACACAACCGGTAATGCCCAAATTTAAAGACCCATTAGTAGTCTTCATCAACAATTTATATTACAGTTTAAGAGAAACAAAGTCAAGCGCAGAATAAAAGCAAAAAAACGTCTAAATTTGTCGATAGGTCATTGGGCCTAAAATAATGGGACAATTTTCTGAAATATGGATGCAAAAATGGTTTAAACAGAGTAAAATAGATTGTATCTTAACTTTAAATCATCTTTATGTAACAAGGTTATCGCAACGAATTTGCAGGTTTGCGATAACGTCTGCAGATTAATGCATCCTGGCGGATGCAAAAACGGTGCAAAGGAGCGCCTGACATGTTAGAACATCTAAGAAGTTTACCTGCCAGCTTGAATTCACGAAGTTCGGGCGATTCCGCATCTTTTGCCGCTCCTCGTTCTCATGAAGAGCATGTGTTGTGGATGCAAAAAATGGATATCACACCTTTTGATTTTTCATATTTGGGCAGCTTGCTAGAGCAGGCATACAGTGACTGGAACTCCAGAGTGGGTTCAAGGCTGGCCAGACCATCAACCTTTTACAGCGTGTGGAACACGGAAGGTGATTGCATAGGATTCGATAGCGATCATGAAGCTGATCCGGGCGTAAATGCACGCAGGCTGGTATTGGAATGTTTGGATAAGAGACAGGCCCTGTCCCTTAAAGGGACAAGCGAACACGGAGAATATCTTATAATAACACATCCCTTATTCTCCAGAACTAACAAGGATATGTTTGCCGTATTCACTGCTGTGATCTATGAATCCAATGGATATGAAACGTCTGAAGCTGTGGTTCAATCTGAGGCATTGCATTATCACACCTGCTTTTACCGAAGATTCGAATACATATTTATGACGGACCTGTTACATGCTCATGAACAAACAGCTCGTGAGGAACACCGGAGGTCCATCCTCTTTCAGATTGTTCAGCGAATGCATGACAAAATGGATGTCGAGGCCATATTGGATGAGGTATTTGACAGTATGGATTACTTGTACCCGGCCACTTATATCAAATTGTATATGTCTCAGGATCAGAGCAACTCTGATCCACGGATTAAACCGTTGCTTGTCCACGAGCGAGGAGAAGATATTTGTGTGCGTTCATTTATGGAAGGTAAGCTGATCGTTGCTCGCTCACATGATGCAGAGAACCGCATTGTAGATGTAGGGATTCCGCTGAAAGGCAAACAAGGCATATACGGTGTGTTCCATATCGAAATGAATGAAGAGATTATGGAAGAATCGGACTTGCAATTGATTACGATGATGGTAGACACTGCAGGAACGGCCTTTGAGAACGCCAAGTTGCATGAACAATCCAATATGTTAATTCAGGAACTTCGTTTAATTAATGATCTTACACAGCGGTTGAACAAGAGTCTGCATCTTTCGGAGATTTATCAACTATCCGAACAAGAGTTAAAGGAAATATTCCAGGCTGAAACGTGTTGCATTCTTCAACTCAATGACAGTACAAATGACTTCGAAGTCATGTCATCTAACGTGAAAGATGTTTTTCACCAATCCTTTTCTGTAGACTACGGTATCGCAGGTTTGGTCTATCGAACAGAGGAACCGCTTATTATAGCCAATTATGCGCAATTTGATAAAGTGTCCTCCTTTTTCATGGAAGATACTGGATCAATGTCACTGATTGCATCACCGATCAGAGTCAATGGTGAAGTGAAGGGTGCCATTTTGCTGGGACACAGTAGAGAGCACTACTTTTCATATGATAACTATAGGCTCTTGCAGATGTTATCTATTCATATCGGGCTTGCCCTGTCAAATGCCACGCTGCATGCCGAGGTTCGGCGCTTGGCTAATCTGGATATGTTGACAGGTCTGTACGTGAGGCATTATCTGGACAGTGTGATTCACGAGCGACAGGCTCATGAATTCTGTGGCTCCCTCATTGTGGTGGATATTGATCAGTTCAAACAGGTGAATGACACGTTCGGACACCAGACGGGGGATCAAGTATTGAAGCAAGTGAGTGAGATCGTCACCAGCTCTGTTCGCTCGGAGGATGTCTGCGCCAGATGGGGTGGAGAAGAACTGGCGATCTATATGCCACAGGTGAGTGTAAGGCAGGCGTTAGATTATGCGGAAGTGATTCGAAAGAGAGTCGCAGAAGAGACCAGACCGCCCGTTACGGTATCCAGTGGCATCGCAGAGTGGAGTTGGATGGATGAAAAGGTCAGTGTAGAGTCCTTGTTTTATCGGGCTGATATGGCTTTGTACAGCGCCAAGAATGGTGGTCGGAACAGAATCGTTGTAGAGGAACAGGAAGTAACACGTTAAGAGAGAACAATTCCAATTGCGGAGTCGTTCTCTTTTTTTTGTGCATCGCAGATCAAGATGTGTATAGAAGAAGTATAAGCGTATACGGGCGGGGCAATCTATGGAGAAAGTTCACGGAAGGGTGAAGATAGACATGTTTAATCGCCATTCGGTACGTACATTATGGTTATTTGTGAGCATCGTGATTATTGGTGTTCCGGGTTGTGGATTAATGCAGCGAGATCAAACGCCTGAGGAGGTTTTTTCCTTGGCTTTATCGGGGATAGCGGGAAAAGAAACGTTGAGTTTTGAAGGAGAGGCAGGACTTCGACGGGAGAACAGTGGGCTGTTTGAAAATCAGTTCAAATTTGAAGGCAAGCTGGAGAATCATGATCGTCTGACCCTTCAGACCCGCTTACCTGGAGAAGTAACTGCTGTGGGGACAGGCATTCAAACAACTGCCGTAAAAAATAATGGACAGCCCAGTGGGTTTAGCGCCTCTTTTGAGCGGAAACAAGGGCAATGGACGGCATTGTCAGCGCAGCATGAGCCGCTGCGTGGGTCTCTTTCTCGATTTAACCCAATCGCCCAATTGGAGAAGATTGATGGGATGCACAAAACCATTCAATCCGAGTATGGGGCCGGTCGTCGAACCAGAACATTACGGATTGAACTTGCACCGGAAGACGCCAAATCATGGGCTGTAACCCAGCTAAACGACGAGATGAACGCCATTCGGGCAGAATATATGCATAAGGCAGCTACGGTGAAAGGGGCGCGTAAGGAGAAGCTTGAGAAGGATCTGGAGAAAGTTTGGAAACAGGGCGAAACAACGATGCAACAGATGATGAAACAAGCGAGCGTGCAGACGGTATATCATCTCACGGTAGATCGGAAGAGCAGTCTGCCTCTTCGCTTATCCTCTGAAAGTCAGATGAGTTACACGGACAACAACCGTAAAAGTAACAAAGAAGCCCTTGTCACCGATGTTAACTTCAAGTCATATCAATAAACGAAGTGAGGGACTGCCTGCTGACGGGATGACTGTTCGCGTGCTACAATAGTATCGTAATTTACCGTTGTTCAATTCAAGTATGGCAGATGACAGGAGGATTTTACCAAGATGAAAGACCCAAGAATTCAAAAGCTTGCAACAAACCTGGTGGGCTATTCAGTAGATGTACAGCCTGGTGAAAATGTTTTGGTTGAGATGATTGGATCGGAACGTGATCTGATTAACGCCATTATTGAAGAGGTAGGCAAAAAAGGTGGTAACGTCTTTGTACAGTTGACCGATAAAACCGTACAGCGTGCGATGCTGAAAAATGCCACAGAAGAAATGATGAAAACATGGGCAGAGATTGATCTAAACCGTATGAAACAGATGGATTGTTATATCGGTATTCGTGCGGGAGAAAATGTGAATGATCTGTCCGATGTGCCGGAAGAAAAAATGAAAATGTACAATTCATTGTACTCCCACCCGGTACATAGTGAACAACGTGTCAAACATACGAAATGGGTTGTACTGCGTTACCCTAACGCAAGTATGGCGCAACTCGCCAATACAAGTACAGAAGCGTTCGAAGATTTCTACTTCGACGTATGTAACCTGGATTACGCCAAAATGGACAAAGCGCAGGACTCGCTTGCTAACCTGATGAAGCGGACGGACAAAGTTCGTATCACCGGACCAGGAACAGAGCTGAGCTTCTCCATTAAAGATATCGGTGCAGAGAAATGTTCTGGCCAAAAAAATATCCCGGATGGCGAAGTGTACAGTGCCCCTGTGCGTAATTCCGTGAACGGAACGATTAGTTATAACTCGCCAACCCTGTATAACGGAGTGACTTTTGAAAATATCAAGTTCACCTTCAAGGATGGCAAAATTGTTGAAGCGACAAGTAACGATACAGAGCGTCTGAATGAAATCCTGAATTCGGATGAGGGTGCTCGTCATATCGGTGAATTCGCGATTGGATTTAACCCTCATATTCTGCATCCGATGAAAGATATCCTGTTCGATGAAAAAATCGCAGGCAGCTTACACTTTACGCCAGGTCAGGCGTATGAAGAAACCGACAATGGCAACCGCTCGTCCATCCACTGGGATCTCGTATTGATCCAGCGTCCGGATTATGGCGGCGGGGAGATTTATTTTGACGATGTGCTGATTCGTAAAGACGGTATCTTTGTCATTCCTGAGCTGGAATGCTTGAATCCGGACCGTTTGAAGTAGGAACAGGATTTTGCTGTTGCTAGGAAAGCGGATTCACGGTATCATGTAGTGGTAATTAATAGATGATACCAATAGTAAAAAGACGGAGGGATTCCTATGTCGAGTAATAACGCGGCTGTAGTAGAAATTGCTCAAACAGCAGGCAAGTTTACTTCTTCAATCGTGCTTCATTCGGAGAACAAGTATATCGATGTAAAAAGTATTCTCGGATTGTTTACAACGCTGATCAGCACGCACAGCTATGAACTGCATGTTCATGGTCCAGATGCAGTTGAAGCGAAAGCAGCCATGTCAGAAGTATTTGCCAAGCATGGACTGAATGTAAGCATCGCATCTGAGTAATAGCTCTCAAGAAGCACCTTTGCCTTTTTTGGCAGGGGTGTTTTTTGGCATGGAATGATCTGAATACTCGTCTGGACGTGACTGGAACAGGTGGATTAAGCTTCAACAAAAGGCTTAACTTTGCGGGCTTATTTTGGTCAGGTTCTTGTATTAGCTCTTCATTTCGTCTAATATTAGAGGTAGAACGTCTTTACGCGATTTTTGGGACATAGGGGGGAAAAATGCATGACTTCATCTGATCTGCAGGACCAGCTGAGTTTGAAAGCGATCAGTCTTCTTCAAGAAGATGCAGATAAAATACAGAAGCTTATTGAAGTACAGATGGAGAATCTGGCTACCCGCTACTGCCCTCTCTATGAGGAAGTATTGGATACACAGATGTATGGGTTCTCCAAAGAAGTTGATTTTGCTGTTCGTGCAGGGCTCCTTCCAGAAGGTGCAGGTAAGCAGCTGGTTAGCGCGCTTGAGCGGAATTTGGCAATTTTATATGAAGCCTTGAACAAAAAGAATGAGCAATAGCCTGCAAATGCGCGGGTCAGAATAGAAGGCATGCAGGCGTTTATGCATGCTTTTTTTGTGCGTCTGAACGGGATGGGGATACAACCAGCCGGAAGGCGTATACAAACAAAGAGACAGCACCGAATGTAAATTCGGACTGCCTCTTGTGGCTTGTATATTTTAGTGTTATATAAATTAAACTAAACATTTACACAAAACGGAGAGGACAGAAATAACCTGAAGAAGCGGAGCGTTCGCCTTTATCCCCGGATTTACCCCTTTATAAAAGGAATCAAAAAAATCAGGGGATAACAGCGATCGGAAGGTTGTTCTGTCATCGTAGTGGCCAGTGTAAATATTCTTTAGTTCAACTTATATCGCTACGTGAGGGCCTAGTTACACCAGGAAGAAGGATACACCGAGTATGATATATACCACGAGCAGGAGTAAACCTTCGTACCAATTCGTTGAACCATCTTGGGTGATGGACTTCGCAATAAATACGGATACGCCGATGGCGACCAACTCAATCGTTGTGAATACGATATCCATGGTTCTGCCTGTGAAGTAGCTGACAAAAATCAGTACAGGAGCAACGAAGAGTGCGATCTGCAAGCTGCTGCCAACCGCAATTTCAACGGCGGCTCCAATTTTATTTTTCATGGCAAGCATGATGGCTGCACTGTGTTCGGCCGCATTACCGATGATGGCCACAAGGAATGCACCGACAAACAGTTCGCTAAGTCCAAATTCCGAAGTGAAGACTTCGAGCGTGCCCACCAGCCATTCACTGACGAAGGCAACCATGACTGTTGCGAGCACCAGATAGAGGATTGATTTTTTCTTGGACCATCCCGGAGCATGCTCATGAGGTAGCTCTTCATCGCGATCCTCAGTGACGTCTGCGAGGTAGTTCTTATGTGTCACCATGGAGAATAGTAACCACGCAATATACGCGAGGATGAGCAATCCGGCCACGATGAGACTAAGTGTATTGGTGTCTTTCTGTGTAATGGAATGTGTATTGAGAAAGACTGCCGGAATAAACAGGGCAATGATGGCAACAATCATCAGGGAACCATTCAGACCTGCAAGTGAAACATTATAATTCTGAATTTTGAACTTGAGTCCTCCCGCAAAAATACTTAACCCGAGCACTAATAGCAGATTTCCGATGATAGAACCTGTCAGACTAGCTTTGACCATGTCGAAGAGTCCCTCTTTGACGAGGAAAATGGCGATGATCAATTCGGCAGCATTGCCGAAGGTGGCATTCAAGAATCCACCTAGCCGCTGTCCGGCGTAGTGGGCTACATTTTCGGTGGCTTTGCCTAAAAAACCGGCCACAAAAATAACCGAAATGGCTGATATCACGAACTGTAGAATCGAATCCCATTTCAAGTAGTGGGCGATGGCACTGAGTGCAAAGAACGCAATCAGCAAAATGGATGAAATCCGGTTTCTCACAACAAACACCTCGGTTATAAATTATTTTGTTTTTGAATTACACTGTAAATCGCTTATGAGATTATTTTCATATTTCAATATAACCAAATGGTGGTAGGTTGTAAACGCATCTTTTTGAGTTTAATTTGCTTTTTGGGGTGGAAAGGATTTAAAATACGAGTAACGAAGTGAAGGAGGATGTGGCATGGCAGAACAACTTCAACTGGAGAGCGGAAACATCCGGATTGCCGATGACGTGGTTGCAAAAATTGCCGGAATGGCTGCAATGGAAACACCCGGAATTGCCGCAATGTCTGGAGGATTGTCAGAGGGCTGGGCGAAGCGACTCAGCGGTAAAAACGTACAGAAAGGCGTGAGCGTTGAGGTCGGCCAGCTGGAAGCAGCCATTGACCTGCGCATCATCGTCCTGTACGAAACCCCGATTCATGAAGTTTCCCGTATGCTTCAGCAGAATGTAAGAGAAGCGGTAGAGACCATGACCGGATTACGCGTGGTTGAAGTCAATGTAAAGGTAGAAGGCGTATCTTTCAAAGGCGACGATCTGTAGAAATCGCAATCCGCAATGGAGGACAGAACGATATTGACCTGTTCTTCATCTTGATAGACAGAATTGTACCGAGTACACAGAAAAAGGCTGCGCATCCATTAGGTGCACAGCCTTTTTTGTGTTGTTTTTTATCGAATCCGACGGATGGACTCCCGTGAACGAAGAGCAGGAGAGGTACGAGTCTGTGTCTGTACAGTTACGGACTTCGTTTTCTCTTCCTTGATCACGTCCAGATTGTTGGTGCGTGAGATACTGAGCAGAATGCCCATGGCAACCATCATCACAAAGAGTGAGGTACCCCCATAACTGATAAACGGAAGCGTGACCCCCGTCACCGGAATGGTCTGAGTTACACCACCGATGTTGATAAATGCCTGAATCGCGATTAGTCCCATGATACCTATGCCGACCAATGTTCCGAATGGATCGGGACAGCGGAGAGAGACAATAATTCCGCGCCAGATGAAGTACAGGTAAACAAGCAGGAATAAGGCACTTCCGATGAATCCGAGTTCTTCCCCGATTACGGAGAAAATAAAGTCATTATACGCGTTTGGCAAATAGTGCAGCTTCATCGTACCTTGTCCAATCCCTGAACCTGTCATGCCGCCATCACCAATGGCAACAAGAGAACGGTAGAGGTTAAGACTTCCGCCATTAATATCGGACATTGGATCAAGGAAAGCCTGAATACGTCCGATCTTGTAGTTCTGCTCCGCAGTGACTGCTGTTGTAGCAGTCGTTGTGTCGGAAGGAGACATGGAAGAAAACAGGGAATTCGCTCCGAACGCCAGTGCCCCACCGAGTACAACCAGGAGAATCGAACCCAGGATATGTTTCATACTGGCTCCACCGGCATAGATCAAGAGACCACAGGTGGACACCAGAATGAAGGTGGTACCGAAGTCTGGTTGCAGCATAATCAGCCCTGCGATGAATCCAACGATGAACAAGACGGGAACGTACCCTGTCTTGAAAACCCTGAATTTCTCACCTTTTTTGGTAATAAGAGCAGAGAGATAGAGAATGATAGCAATTTTCGCGAACTCTGCAGGCTGAAGACTGAAACCAAAAATGTGAATCCAGCTTCGTGCACCGTTCAATACTGCACCTGAGATCAAAACAATCACCAGCATGACCGTAGTGAGCAGGAAAAAGGGTGCATAGAGCTTTTTGTACTTGTTGAAGCGGATATTCATGGCAAAAAACATGCCAAATAGACCGATAATCGCCCACATAAGTTGTTTTTTCGTGAAGTAAAGGGCATCATTGTTAAATTTATCGCTTGCGATTGCAATGCTGGAACTGGAGCTGAATACCATCACCAGTCCAAAGCCCACCAACAATAAAGTGAGGATTAGCAGTTGAAAATCCGGCGTGCCTCTCTTCGTTTTCGTTTGGGCCGTTTGTTGTTTCATCGTTTGGCCCAGCCTATGCTTCCAGCAGTTCTTTAAGCTGCTGTAATTTTTGGGCTGCCAGCTTCACGACTGGTTGCGGAACGGAAGAGTCATAATCCAGGCCGTGAGGGAAAGTGGCTTTGCCAAGGTATACTGCTTCAACAGCAAGAACGGTATCCGGTTTTTCCAATTTGCCTTCCACAGCGCGGGTATTAATGCGTACAAAGTATTCTGAGTTGGTTAGTTCATCTTCAATTTTGTAGTCATATGTAGCACGGTAATATTCCCATTGCCACCGGACAAATCCGACTTTCTCGGCGCTCTCATCCAGGTATGCCAAGTCGCTCTTCAAGCCATCCAAGCCTGTATTCTCAAAAATCATAAGCGTTTGATCCTCCTCATAAGCTTCCGAGTATAATTTCTCGAGTATTTCTCTAGTTCATGATAGTATGTTTCCCCTTCCCGTGCAAGCTTTCCGAAGGCGTTTCGTATCGGTTTTCTTCCAATTCTGCTACAATATACAGCAATAGGTTTGAAGAGGCAGGTTCGGGCTTGATCCAAGTCCCGTTCAAGATTGAAAGGGTGGAGAGACATGACTAATAATATATGGTGGGAAGATCTGCAGATCCACATGGTGGAATGGCGGCGTCACCTTCATCGCAATCCAGAGGTTTCCTTTCATGAGGAGAAGACATCCTCTTTTGTAGCGGATATGTTGGAGAGTTTTGGCGTTGAAGTGAGGCGTCATGTTGGTGGTCACGGGGTCATCGGTACCATTCGTGGGGACAAGCCGGGTCCTGTCGTCATGCTGCGAGCTGATATGGACGCACTGCCAATTCAGGATGAGAAGAATATCGAGTATGCGTCACAACAAGCAGGAGCGATGCATGCATGCGGCCACGATGGTCATATCTCGATCTTGCTCGGTACGGCGTTGTATTTTAGCCGTCACAAGCAGGAGGTCCAAGGAGAGATTCGCTTTTTGTTCCAGCCAGCAGAAGAACTGCTTCCGGGTGGTGCAGTTCAGGTCATTGCGGATGGTGCGCTTGAAGGCGTGGATGTCATATATGGCATTCATCTGTGGACCCCGTTGCCTATAGGTGTTGTTGCCAGTAAAGCAGGACCGATGATGGCGGCGGCGGACGATTTTTACATTGAGATCAAAGGCAAAGGTGGACATGGCGGGATGCCACAATCCACGATAGATAGTCTTATCGCGGGTTCTGCGCTTGTGATGCAGCTTCAGACCGTTGTCAGTCGTTCGGTGGATCCATTGCAACCCGCGGTGCTGACCATTGGTACAATACAGGCGGGCTCGGCTCAGAATGTAATTGCAGAGCAATGCAAAATGAGCGGTACGGTAAGAACGTTTGATGAAGAGACCCGAAACGGGATGAAAGAGCGCGTGCTTACCATGGTAGCCCAGACAGGGGCAGCTTATGGGGCAGAGACGCAAGTGAAATATATTATGGGATATCCGCCTGTGGTGAACGATGAACAGGAGACAGCACGTTTCTTCAGAGAAGCTACAGAATTATTTGGGGCAGAACGAGTGCAAGCTTCCCCAATGCTGATGCCAGCGGAAGATTTTGCGTATTATCTGCAGAAGGTTCCAGGGTGCTTTATGTTTGTTGGAGCAGGCAATCCGGATAAAAATGCGATCTATCCGCATCATCATCCGATGTTTGATTTTGATGAAGACGCAATGCAGACGGCCGTTAGATTGTTCATAGCTATGGCCAAGGGTTACACAGCCGAATGACTTTATAGCTAGTTGGGCATCCTGTTCATACCGAGGTATGGGCAGGATGTTTTTTTGTGGATTTTATAGATGTTGTTCAAAAAGTCCACTTCTCGGTACTGAAAACTAGACTTTTTGAACGTGCACTTAAAGTGGTTCATTTTCGGAAGCTGCCGGAACTGGACTTTTTTGTGATAGGAGGAAGGCTCCAAATGGAAGAAACAGAACATACGGTAAGGACAGATGCTTGTATCGTTCAGCGAGATTTTACAGTTTTGCTGGAAGTTGGTCACCCCGGATTCGAAAGAGCAAGAGAGCAGCTTGGGATGTATTCAGAACTGGTTAAGACACCAGCAGCGTTTCATACCTACCGAATCACTCCGTTATCCCTCTGGAATGCGGCTGCGCTGGGATGGAATGCAGATCAGGTTATCGCAAGTCTGGAGCTGGTATCCCGCTGGAACGTGCCTGCTGCACTCATACAGGATGTTCGGAGAATCATGGATCAGTATGGCAAATTAAAGCTGCATTCCGAAGCAGATCACACTAGAATGCGCCTTTACAGTGAGGATGAGCGGTTGCTGGATGAATTAAGTGGATTGAAATCGATAGCTGCCTTTCGCATGGAACGCAAGGACGCTCATGAACTTCTGCTCCCAGGAGAACAGCGAGGGTTATTGAAAAGGGAATTAACACGATTGGGTTACCCCGTACTTGATTACGTGGGGTATCGGGAGGGAACCCAGCTTTCATTTGATTGGCGGTCTAATGATCCAGGGGACCACTCTGAGCGGTTTGCGTTGCGTTCTTACCAGAGAGAGGCTGTGGATGCATTCGAAGGCAGTGAGGGCATGGGAGGAAGCGGTTTACTCGTACTTCCTTGCGGGGCAGGAAAAACGGTCATTGGCATGGCCGTGCTGGAGCGGCTTCAATGTGAATGCCTTATTTTGACGTCCAATACAACGTCTGTGCGACAGTGGATTCAGGAAATTCAAGACAAAACCACGATTACCAGCGAACAGATTGGTGAGTATTCAGGTCAGAAAAAACAGGTGAAACCTGTGACTGTAGCTACATATCAGATTCTTACACACCGGAAATCAAAGGATGCTGATTTTACCCACATCAAACTGCTCAGTGAGCGGCAATGGGGGCTGATCATATATGATGAAGTACATTTGCTGCCAGCACCAGTGTTTCGTGCAACTGCGGATATTCAAGCTACGCGAAGGCTGGGATTAACGGCCACATTGGTTCGAGAGGATGGCTGTGAACAGGATGTGTTTTCGTTGATTGGTCCAAAGCTCTATGATATGCCGTGGAAACAACTGGAGCAGCAAGGGTGGATTGCTGATGTACAATGTCAAGAGATACGTATTCCGTTTTCCCCGGAACTAAGATCAAATTATCTGCAAGCCGAGGTTAAACATCAATTTCGATTGGCTGCCGAGAATCCGGCGAAGGTACATGTAGTTAAGCGTTTGCTGGAACGTCATCGGGATATGCCTGCGCTAGTGATTGGACAATATCTGGATCAACTTGAGTTGATTGCCCGGGAAATTGAAGCACCTTTGATCTCGGGTAACATGTCACAGCAAGAGCGAATCAAGTGGTTTGCCGCTTTTCGACGTGGAGAGATTAAAACAATTGTGGTATCCAAGGTTGCCAATTTTGCTGTGGATTTGCCTGATGCTGCTGTTGCGCTTGAGATATCCGGAAGTTTCGGGTCAAGGCAGGAAGAGGCACAGCGTTTGGGAAGAATTCTGAGACCAAAAGCTGGAGAAAACAAAGCATATTTCTATGCGTTGGTATCAGAGGATAGTAAGGAACAGGAGTTTGCATTAAACCGTCAGATGTTCTTGGTCGAGCAGGGATATGAATATGCCATCGTTCATGAGAACGAATAGTCCATTTATACTCGCGAAAAGAGGAGGGATTGGGATATGTCTTCATTTGAAGCAATAGATGAGCCTGTGGTACTGAACCTTGATTCATGGTCAAAGCTTGCTTTGGTGGAACAAAAAGTGCTTGGTGCAATTTTTCACAAACATGCCGGTCAGCCTTTTTCCTCCCTCCTGCCACGAGAACAATGGGCCATCGAAGGACTAAGTGTCGCAGAAGCCAATTCTTCATTCGCCAGCCTTAGGCAGCAAAGATGGATTGAATCTGTATATAAGAGTTGGGGAGAGCGATTATTCTATATTCCTGCTTCGCTGATGGAGACATTGACGATTGCTTACGCACAAAGAGTGGGTATAACCGTTAAACAGATGGCACAGCATGCTCATGTATTACAGGAAGGAAAGCCGGATACTGCTGCGGAACTTCTTCATCTGATCGCGTGGATTGAAAGAGAAGGACTTCCTTTGACAGGGAAGGGCACTATACATAAGAAAAGTGTTCAAAAATTAAGTGTGATCACGGTGTTATCTTCGACAGACTTTGAAGGTCTGGGCATCCGATATGATCATTCGGATTTGTATCCGACCCACGTAGCGATCCTTCTCGATCTACTGCTCAGTCTGAATCTCGTTCAGAAGTCAGATGGCCAAATTCAGATTGTAGATCATCGATTACAAAAATGGTTGCAGCTCTCGTGGAGACAGATGCATCGGGAAATATATCAAGCGTGTATGGAAAGATACGGAGAAGCTGAACCCGCGTTGCAGCATTTCCGTTATCAATTGGCAGTGTTGGCTCCAGAAAAAAACATATGGTGCCATATAGAGAATTTGGAATTGAAACCACGGATCAGGGGCTGGCTATACGCACTGGCTGGCTGGGGTTATGGTGAAGTAGGAGAAGATCAGTCGGGAGCGCTGGCATTCCGTTGGCTGATCGAACCGCATAGCCTGTTATATCGAGAACAAGAGATGGTAAGTGGGGCGGAGCCGTGTGGATTTTACATGCAGCCTGATTTCGAAGTGTTGGTACCGCCGGAAGCAGGGCCTGATGTAATCTGGATGCTGGAGCAATACGCAGAACGGGTGACGCGTGATCGAATGTCGATCTACCGTTTGACAAGAGAACGATTCATTTCGGCCATAGCCAGAGGGTATGCATTACATGAAGTGATAGAGTTTCTGGATCAATATGCGCTGACAGGCATACCAGAGAATGTACGTATTGCGTTAGCAGATTGGGGCAAGGAGACGGATGCTGCACCGTTGACTGTAGATAGAAGTATGGAGGTAATGGAGGAAAGTACAGGCTCCGCAGATGATCCGAAGTTATTAGAAAAAGATATGTTGAGCGGTGTATATTCTTCTTTCTACACACCCGATAATCAAGGTCTGGTTGATGTCCCTGCATCTCTGCATGGGTTGGAGCGTGATCATTCTGTCATTGAGAAGAAGTTCTCTCTGTTGGGATTTGAGGAGATACCGGAGACCTGGTACAAGGAGTGGCGTCGATATCATAGTTCAACCGCCCGACAGATTGCTGCCCAAGCCATTGAGTGGCAGACCAAGCTGGGGATACAACAGGAAAATCGTACGCAATACCTCATTCCACATCAGGTAGAGGGTCATGAACAATGGACTTTAAGCGGTTGGTGCATGTTGGATTCAAGTGAAAATAGATCAGAGACGGAATGGCGTACATTCTCCCCGTCAGAGTGGGATACAATGCGTCTTATCCTGCCAGATGATGTCATAACCTGACTATTTCACGTGAATATCAGGTTGAAAGGCGAATTTTCGAGTTCCCCCTATTTCTAATTGCAGGAAAAACTCTTCTTAACTATTCATGGATATGCTATGATGAGGTAGTCTACGTTAAGTAGAACTTTATATATAGATAGGATGAATATTTCATGAGCGTAGCGGAAATGAACACGGTCGATATGGCCCAAGTGTTAACGGGCGCATATGAACTGGGCGACATGATTAACCAATCTGCCGAAGTATCGGATTATTTATATTGGAAGCAGCAAGTCGAGACTACCCCTGAGATTCAGATGGGGATTCGGAAGCTGAATGCCAAGAAGGAATTGTTTGAAGAAACACAGCGTTTCGGTCATTTTCACCCGGATTATCATGCAGCAAAAGACCAGGTGAAGGCTCTGGAACAGGAGTTGGAAAATTTCGAGGCGGTAATCCGCTTCAAACAGGCAGAGAAGTCCCTGGATGATATGTTATTCCAGATGTCAGAGACCATTGCATTTGCAGTGTCAACGACCATTAAGGTACCGAGCAATGATCCGAATCCGAAGGGCGGCTGCGGTAGTGGCGGCAAATGTGGTTGCAGTTAAGTAATCATTATAGAAGGGCGGGGAACGATGATGTTTGCGGAAAGGACAGGATTCATTATTTGGGTCAGTGATTTGAAAGCTGCCCGTAATCTCGAAAAATATGGCACCGTGCATTATATCTCCCGCCGTATGCATTATGTAGTCATGTATGTTAATGCAGAACGGGCAGATGATACGATGAAAAATGTGAAGCGGCTTTCCTATGTGCGCAAGATCGAACGCTCGTATCGTAATGAGATCAAAACCGAGTATGCCAGCAAAACGATAGACAAAACGAGCTTTTACGGAATATAGAAGAGAAACTAGAGGGACCCTTTGGGGTCGCTCTTTTCTTGAATTATACACAAATTGGCTATTGTGAAAAAAAGTTAAACTTACGCCTTGAGGTTGCGGGACTAATGTTGTAATATATTTGGTAATAAATAGATAGAAAGTCCTATCTGGTGGAGAGTGATTCCCATGCGTGATAAGGTGATGCAACGTTGGAGCACCTACGAGCCGTTTTTCGTGGCTCTTGGAGACAAGAAAGTGGCCGACATCGTCATTACCCATCATGCCAAGATGCGGTATGCAGACCGTATTGAGCCTGCACGTAGTGATGATGACCATATTGCGGCGTGGTTATGGGAGTGTCTGAAGCAGGACCGTATAACACCATACTACCGTAATGAACAGGACGTCTACCTGATTGATGAGGATCTGGTGGTGGTCGCCGAATTTTCCGAACTCGAAGGAGAATATGATATTGCGGGCAACCCGCTGCACAAAATGATTGTAGTTACGTTTCTGGGACGTATGTCGGAGACCATTGAATTAAGGGACCTGAAGTCATATTATTCATGGTTAAGACATTCAAGAAGAATGACGCTGGTCAAAAATAGTCGCAAGCATAAGTAAGCCTGAGTAGATTCAATATGTTGAAATCATAGATTCAAGTATTATCGCATGCAGACAAGCTGCATGCTTTTTTTGTTGCTAAGCGGGAAATCGGCTACAATGTAGAGAGTGTAATCGAAGAGGGGCGAAGATATGAATTTTCACCAATTGCATATTTTTTATACGGTAGCAGAGAAGGGGAGTTTCTCGGCGGCTGCACAAGCATTACATATGACTCAACCGGCAGTAACGATGCAGATTCAATCATTGGAGGACTATTTTGGCACCAAGTTATTGCATCGTTCCACCAAAAAAATAGAATTATCCGAGGCTGGCCGAACTTTATTACCTCATGCGAAACGGAGTGTAGAGTTGGTCAGACAGACGGACGAAGCGATGTCGGCGTTTACTCAGATGTTACAGGGCAGACTCCAGCTGGGAGCCAGCTTAACGATCGGGGAATATGTGCTTCCACGCATGCTCGGACCATTTGCACTTCAATATCCGGATATTTCAATTGTCATGAAAGTGATGAATACAACGCAAATTATGGATGATATATTGAAGCACCAGCTTAATTTTGGTCTGATTGAAGCGCCAGTGCACCACCCGGACATGATTGTGGAGCCTGTCATGCAGGACGAGCTGAAACTGATTGTACCTGCCGGACATGATTTGGCTAAGCGTAGCAAAGTGAATATTGAGGATGTAATGAATTATCCTTTTGTGCTGCGTGAGAAGGGCTCGGGTACTCGTCAGGTGATGGAAGACCAATTGCAAAAGAAAAAGATTGATCCACAAGATATGAATGTAGTGATGGAACTTGGCAGTACAGGAGCGGTAAAATCGGCCGTGGAGGCAGGGGTAGGTATTACGATGTTATCTCCTTCTTCGGTGCAGCATGAACTGGCTCTGGGACTCGTTCATATTGTGGATATCCGCGGACTCGAATTCAAAAGGCAGTTCTATGCCATCCATCTAAAATCGTCCTTGTTGCCCCTGTCAGCAGTCGCTTTCCTGAATTATCTGCGTCAGCAGGAGCAGCCTAAGTCGGTACATAAAACGGGGAAGGCATAATCGTTGGCAACATCAATGGTAGATAAGATTAAATCATAATCAATTTACACAAAGGAGCTGTTGATCATGGATCAGCGCCAAGGACGCTGTGATCTTCATACGCATAGTCAGGCTTCCGATGGAATGCAGCCACCTGCTGATAATGTGAAGCTTGCCAAACAAAAAGGGCTATCTGCGGTTGCCCTAACGGACCATGATACAGTAGCTGGTGTAGCGGAAGCACAGCAAGCGGGAAAAGAGTACGATATTGATGTTGTTGCCGGAGTGGAGATCAGCACCCGGGCTGGCGGCAAAGATATTCATGTACTGGGCTATTACGTTAATACGGAGGATGAGATATTCCTGCAACGGTTGGCCGGATTACGAGAAGCGCGAGATGAGCGGAATCATCTGATTATCGCCAAGCTGCAAGAACTCGGGCTTGATATAAGCTGGCAGGAGGTACTGGATGAGCTGGGACGACCGTTAGAGCCGGATGAGAGTATTGGCAGACCTCATATGGCCGATGTGCTGGTGAAAAAAGGCTACGCTGTTGACATGCGGGATGCATTTGATCAGTATCTTGCTGAAGGCAAGCCAGGCTTCGTATCTGTACCCCGCGTTGCACCAGAGGATGCGTGTGAGTGGATCAGAGCCGCAGGTGGAGCCGCTGTGATTGCCCATCCGGGTCTCTATAACGATGATGAATTGGTGCGACGTATCATCGAAGACTCTCGTCCAGATGGCATTGAGGTGTTTCATTCGGACCATGGCCCAGAAGAGGAACGCAGGTATGGTAAGCTGGCCAAGGAATACGACCTCATTGAAACAGGTGGATCTGATTATCATGGTAAACGGCAAGGTGTTGTTTTCCACGGGGATCTTGGTAGCAAGACCGTAACGGTTGATGTGTTGGAAAGGCTGAAGGCAGCTGCTTCACAGCAAAGGGGAGAGTAAGCGAGACGTTGCAACGCTCTATCTGACTATAATAAATTCTGTATTACTGGATACATTTTAAGATCGAAGGAGTAAGAGACATGCAAGCATGATAGGGCTGAACCTTCATGTTTGCATGTCCCTTTTTTTGTTCTGAAAATAGTCTATGTAATGGAATAGTTTACCCAAGCGCCACGTGTAGCCCCGAGACGTTCGAATAATTGCTGTGCCCGCTCATTGGTCACTGCTGTGATCCAAGACATATATGCACATCCATGGTCACGCGTATATTGCTGACAGTGTGCAAATAATTTGGCTTCTGCTTCGCCTTCTCTGAATGTTTCCGTAACAAATAGGTCATTCATGATGGCGATACGCTCTGCTTTCATCGTGCTGTATGTAAAGAACAGGGTAGAAAATCCGATAAGCTTCCCGTCCTCTTCTGCCACGAATTGAGCACCGATCTGCTGATTAAGCAGGTTGTTGATCAAAAGCTGGATGGATTGATCACCAGGCCAGGGGTTGTTGTAGAATCCCACCACATAGTCATGCATTAATGCCATCAGTGGTTTCAAATCATCAGGTTGCGTTTCTCGAATATGTATGGTCATGGTACACTTCCTTTAACTATAAATTTTATTCATTATAATTGAATTATTATACATAATATTGAATTAATATTCAATGAGGTGATACATAAGCTGAACTTCAGGTATCATTCAAACAAGTAATGCAACCGCAAAAATCCCCTGAACCGTTAATGGTCAGGGGATTCTGTCTTTGTTGCTTTTACATCTATATAAGTTGAACTACTCATTTACACGATAACGGAGAGGACAGAAAAAACCTGAAAAAGCGGAGCTAAAAGCTTTCTGCAAGAAAGCTACTTCGGAAGCATAAGCTTCGCCTTTATCCCCGGATTTTCCCTTGAAAAAGGGGATCAAAAAAATCTGGGGATAACAGCGATTGGAAGGTTGTTCTGTCATCGTAGTGTCAGTGTAAATAATCTTTAGTTCAACTTATATAGCCTTATCCATTTTTAATCGTGGATGGCAGACTCTTGATCAATTCATCATTTGGCGTGACAAACAAGGTCTTCTGATGATCATAGATCACAAAACCAGGCTTCGCACCACTTGGTTTGCGCACATGACGGATAAACGTGTAATCCACAGGCACACTGCTGGACTCCTTGGCCTGGCTGAAATAGGCAGCAAGCTGTGCTGCTTCTTCCAATGTAGCTTCACCAAAGTCCGTACTGCGAATAACGACATGTGAACCTGGAATGTCTTTGGTATGCAACCAGGTGTCGTTGGAAGAAGCGAGACGGTTGGTCACGTACTCATTCTGCAGGTTGTTTTTGCCCACAAGAATATCAATTCCCTCCGAGGAGGTGAACTGGTGTACGGTTGGACGGTCACTTTTCTTCTTCTTTTTACCCTTTTTATTACGGTCACGAAGGTATCCTTGCTGTACAAGCTCGTCCCGTATTTCCTCAATATCGTTCATCGATGCAATGGAGAGCTGCTGTAACAGGTTATCGAGGTAGTCAATCTCGTCTTTGGTTTTGCCAAGCTGCTCATGAATGACAGCCAGACTGTTCTTGTATTTGTTATACCGCTTGAAATAACGTTGTGCGTTGTCAGATGGTGTAAGCAGTGGATCAAGCTGAATGGTAATGTTGGCTTGGTCTTCATCGTAGAAGTTCACAAGCTCCACGCTCTTGTCCCCTTTGTGGACCTGATGCAGGGAGGCAAACAGCAACTCACCCCATAGTCTGAACTTGTCCGCATCGTCCGCTTCCAGCAGATCCTTGTTCAGGTTGTCCAGCTTTTTGATGTTTTTGCTTCGCTCATTCTGCAGAAAACGGAGCAGATCACTTACTCTCTGTTTAACCGTGTCTCGTTCAGCCTTATCTCCGTAATAATCTTCCATGCACTTGCTCATCGTGTCATAGGTTTTCTCCAAATCCTGAATGCTCTGAAGATGAACGGCTGAGAAAATCATTTTGCCTTTGGCGTTCATTCCGGTTACAGGTGTGTAGATATGATCTCTGACAGGTCCCATCACGGCTTCAAAAGCGTTCCAGAGTGCACCAGCCTCAACTCGGCTTTCACCCTCAACCACAGCTGGAGTGCTCAGGGTGCCTTCAGCAGCAATTCCACGAGTAGCAATCTCTCCCGCAATTAACGGGCTAAGACCGCTAAAGGAGTTCACAAGCCAGCGTGATGCATCTTCTTCAGCGGCATGATAGCTGTCCTCGAATGCTGTACGACTCACTTCGAGCGGATTACTTTTATGTTGCTCGGGTGGGGCAGTATACGCGAATCCAGGCATGATTACCCGGTAGCTACTGATGGAAGGAGTCACATGATGAATGCCATCCAGAATCGTTCCAGTTACAGGATCAAGCAAAATAATATTACTGTGACGCCCCATCAATTCAATGATGATCCGTTTAACCGAAACATCCCCCAGTTCGTCGCGCTGGCGCACATTGATGTGGATAATACGCTCCATGCCAATCTGACGGATCTCCTCAATGATTGCACCTTCACAGTGCTTGCGGAGCAACATACAGAACATGGGTGCTTCCGTAGGGTTAAGGAATGTCTTTTCCGTATAATGCACACGGGGATAGGTTGGGCTTGCCGAAACAAGCAATTTACTATTTCCGCGCTGAGCACGCAGGGTGAGAACTACGTCATGGCCATTCGGCTGATGGATTTTGCTGATACGTCCACCAATGCAGCCTTGCAGTTCATGAACAATGGCCCGTGTTACAATGCCGTCCAATGCCATTTTTTCCACTTCCTCTCTCTATCGAGCATCTGCATTTATCATGCCAAATGCTTCATCTATATAACTGAAATGTGCAACCAGGTATGTAAAAAAACAAGGACTGGCTACAGATTCTTCGTTGGTTGCCTGTTGAACGCTGGAATTGGTACTGCGCAGAACATCGCAGACTTTTATTTTAGCCTATTCTGTCCATCAGGGAAAGGATTCACCTTCCGGGTGCTAATCACAGACCTGTCCGAATACATATAGAGCAGGTAGTTTGTCCGGCATAGTGTACAGCCTGTCGACCAGCGCGCCGGTGAGTCATGTGAGCTTATTTTGCAGATGAAATACAGACTGGGAGGGAAACTTGAAGCATGGAACATACCAAGTGGCATCAACTTAGTGATGAAGAGCTTCGTAACACTCTTGGCGTCAGCCCGCAGGAAGGATTGACGGATGAAGCTGTAGCAGAGAAGAGGAAAGTGGTCGGTTCGAATGAGCTGAGCGAGGGGAAACGCATTTCTCCAATTACATTGCTCTTGAATCAGTTCAAGGATTTTATGGTGCTGGTGTTGATGGGAGCAACGTTGGTATCCGGATTACTGGGTGAGTATCTGGATGCGGTAACGATTGTGGCTATTATCGTACTGAATGCGATTCTGGGGTTTGTACAGGAATTCCGGGCTGAACGATCTCTTCGTGCATTGAAACAGTTGTCTGCACCTCTTGCCAAAGTGCTTCGTTCAGGCCAGGAAGTACACCTTGCCGCCAAACAACTTGTCCCCGGGGATATTGTCATGGTGGAGAGTGGGGACCGTATACCCGCGGATGTGCGCTGGCTGCAAACGAACAGTCTGGATGTCGAGGAGTCGGCACTTACCGGGGAATCGGTTCCTGTAAGCAAACATTGCCTTCCGATTGCGGACGAGGACGTTCCGCTGGGTGATCAGAAGAATATTGGTTTTATGGGTACCATGGTCACTCGTGGCACAGCTAAAGGTGTAGTCATTCGTACTGGGATGGAGACGGAGATGGGCAAAATCGCCGATCTGATCCAGAATACGGAGGAGCAGGAAACACCGTTACAGCACAGGCTGGAACAACTGGGCAAAATTCTGATTTTTGTCGCATTGGGATTAACCATTATGGTTGTCGTCGCAGGGATATTGCACGGACAACCAGCCGTTGGCATGTTTCTGGCGGGGGTCAGCCTCGCGGTGGCTGCCATACCGGAGGGTCTGCCGGCTATTGTAACCATTGCACTCGCACTAGGCGTGCAGCGTATGATCAAACGTAAAGCCATTGTACGCAAACTGCCTTCTGTCGAAACTCTGGGCTGTGCATCTGTAATCTGTTCGGATAAGACTGGCACGCTCACTCAGAACAAGATGACGGTAACGGATGTGTGGTTGGAGGGACGTAACATCAAGGTTACCGGGGATGGTTATGCACCTGAAGGGCAGATGCTGGAGAACGGTCGTACGGTGGAACTGAAGAGTGACCAGTCGCTACGCAGAATGCTTCAGATCAGCGCGCTTTGCAACAATGCGAGTATTGTGGAAAGTGCTTCAAGCGAGGTGGGGAGCAAGAAAAAGGGCAAGGATACCAAAAAGGAAAGCAAGAAAAACACGAAAAAAGGTGAACTCCAAGAAGAAACCGTTCAACGAGATAATGTATTTTGGGAGCTGAAAGGCGATCCGACGGAAGGGGCACTCGTCACACTGGCCTCCAAAATGGGGCTTACTCCTGCCGGACTTAAAGAGTTGTATGCCCGCCAGCAGGAATTCCCGTTTGATTCGGAGCGAAAACGCATGTCGGTCCTGGTTCATCATCAGGGGGGCCGAATGATCTATACCAAAGGTGCACCGGATGTGTTGATCGGACACTGTAGTTATATTTTGTGGGAAGGCAAGGTTGTACCTTTCACTGGAACACTGCGACAGAAAGTAATGGCAGCAAATGAGAGCATGGCCGGAGCAGCACTACGTGTCCTCGGAATGGCCTACCGTGAAGTGCGGCCGGAAGAAAAAGTGGCTGACGAACACGCCGCCGAAAGTCAGCTAGTTTTCGTAGGACTTGCAGGTATGATTGATCCGCCGCGTCGTGAAGTGCGAGATGCGATTGCCACATGCCGCAAAGCGGGCATTCGTACCGTCATGATCACAGGTGATCATGGAACAACGGCAGAAGCCATTGCGCATCAACTCGGGATTCTTCCACGTGGAGGGGCTTCGTTAAGTGGTCAGCAACTGGCAGGCATGACAGACGAGCAACTGGATAAACAGGTAGAGGGCATATATGTGTTCTCAAGGGTATCTCCGGAACACAAGCTTCGCATCGTGAAATCGTTACAGCGCAAAGGGCATGTCGTCGCGATGACGGGTGATGGAGTCAATGATGCTCCGGCGATCAAAGCTGCAGATATCGGCATAGCGATGGGCATTACAGGAACGGATGTCACGAAGGAAGCTTCGGCACTCATTCTGAGTGATGATAACTTCTCAACCATTGTGGCTGCCATTGAAGAAGGCCGTAATATTTATGAGAACATTCGCAAGTTTATCCGTTATTTGCTGGCATCAAACGTGGGCGAAATATTGACAATGTTCTTTGCAATGATGATGGGCCTGCCGCTACCACTCGTACCTATTCAAATTCTGTGGGTTAACCTGGTGACGGATGGTTTGCCTGCAATGGCGCTCGGGGTAGATCAGCCTGAGAAAGATTTGATGGAACACAAACCCCGTGGTGCCAAGGAAAATATTTTTGCGCGGAGACTGGGTTGGAAAATCGTTAGCCGGGGTGTGTTGATTGGATTATGTACACTCGGCGCGTTCTGGCTTACCCTTCAGGCTGCGCCGGATAATCCGGGTCAACTGATCAAGGCACAGTCTGTGGCTTTTGCTACACTCGTTTTGGCGCAACTCATTCATGTCTTTGATTGCCGTAGTTCGCGGTCCATCTTCCACCGGAATCCTTTACAGAACAAATATCTGGTTCTTGCGGTGATTTCATCGGTTGTACTGATGCTGGTTGTCATGTACGTTGAACCGTTACAGCCGATCTTCAAAACCGTACCTCTGGGATTGCGTGAATGGGCGATCTGTATCGTTGCTGCAGGCATTCCAACGTTTCTTATGGGCGCAGGCAGCGTCTGGGGTGGTCGGCGTAACCGCCGCCGTATGGGGGGTTCTGGCCGCTTCGTACCGAAAAGTACAAAGTTTTCAGCATAAAATCAATACCTTTTCCTTACCTATTTCGGTATGCTATCCTCAAAATGATTCAAAGCGGCAGCTTTGGCATTTTGCAGGATAGCTTTTTTGTGTAAATGTTGAATATGAATTTCTATGGTAATCCTGTAGAAGAGCAAGAATATAGCTTTGGCAGCAGACTGCCAAAAGGAGTGGGCAAGATTATGGAATTTACGAAAATGCATGGACTTGGTAACGATTTTATCGTTGTATTTGGTGAAAAGGAGCTTCCGGCAGATGCAGCAGAGTTGGCTGTGAAATGGTGCAACCGTTTCTTCGGCATCGGTGCGGACGGCCTGGTTTATATACTGCCTTCGGAGAAGGCGGACTTTCAGATGCGTATCATGAATTCGGACGGTTCGGAAGCAGAACAGTGCGGTAATGCCATTCGCTGTGTGTCCAAATATGTATACGATCATGGTCACGTGAACCAGGAGCAGATCACCATTGAAACGATTGGTGCAGGGGTACAACCTGTGAGTCTCAACATTCGTGATGGTAAAGTAGAGACGGTTCGTGTGGATATGGGCGAACCAATCCTGAATGGCCTTCAAGTGCCTACAACGGTGGATGCCAACCCAGTGGTTGATCACTACATTGAAGCAAATGGACATGCGTTCAAATTCACTGCCGTATCCATGGGTAACCCGCATGCGGTTATCTATGTAGATGACGCTGTAAATTTTGACCTCACAACTTGGGGACCCCTTCTTGAAGTGCATCCGATGTTTCCAAAAAAAATCAATGTGGAATTCGCCACAGTTCGTGACCGTGGATATGTGGACATGCGTGTATGGGAACGCGGAGCGGGTCCAACACTAGCTTGTGGAACCGGAGCTTGTGCGACACTGGTATCCTCTGTCCTGAATGGTCATACAGATCGTACAGCAGTCATCAGCCTCAAGGGTGGGGATCTCCACATTGAGTGGAATGAAGCTGACAATCATGTGTACATGACTGGACCTGCTGAAGTTGTTTTTAAAGGAATCACTTCATAAAAAGTGAAAGGTTTAACCAAAGGGGCCTGCGGGCCTCTTTTTTTGTCAAAAAGGATAGGTCGTGTCTCCTGTACAGAGACATATTGGGGGCTGTATGGCAAGAAAGTCCATATGAGCTGGATACTCATTAAAAACCTGTGTTTTTCTTCGTTTTTTAGCGTTTTTTGTGTTACATTAGTATGTAAATGATCGCAGCTAGGCGGGGGGAAATGGGATGAAGGCGGATTTGCGGAAAGTTATGCAGGAACGGGTTCTCGTTGGAGATGGGGCCATGGGAACATTTCTGTACCAAATGGGGTTCCCGGTGGGGATTTCATATGAAGAATTAAACTTGATTTCACCTGAAGTAGTGGCGGATGTACATCGCAGTTATCGGGATGCAGGTACAGAAATATTTGAAACAAATACGTATTCTGCCAATTACGACAAGTTGTCCAAGTTCGGTCTGGAGTCCAAGGTGGAGGACGTGAACCGTGCCGGTGTACGCATTGCCAAAGAGGTAGCTGGAGATACCGGTTATGTGCTTGGTGCAGTTGGTTCCATTCGAGGTGGCAAGCGGACAAACGTGTCAACGAGTGAACTGAAACGCTTTTATCAACAACAGATCTCTGCACTGCTAGATGAAGGCGTGGATGGCATTTTGCTTGAGACCTTCTATGATATCGAGGAAATGGATATTGCCCTTTTGCAAGCGCGCAAGCTAAGTGATCTGCCCGTAATTGGACAGTTCGCGGTAGAGGATGTAGGACACACACTGGACGGATATACAATGCCTGAAGCCTTCCGGATTATGCGGGAGCAGGGCGCGGATGTCATTGGATTTAACTGTCGCTCAGGTCCAAACGGGATTATGCGTGCCATGGAAACCGTCTCGGGACGAATTGGTATTCCAATGTCCGTCTACCCGAATGCGGGTGCAGCAGATTATGTAGATGGTGAGTTCCGTTATGGTGCGACTCCGGAGTACTTTGGTCAGACGGCAGTGCAATTTGCTGAACTGGGCGCTCGTATTATCGGTGGTTGCTGTGGTACGACACCTGATCATATCACCGCTATGAAAGAGGCGCTTGCTGACTATGTGCCTTCGCCTATTCTGGAGCCTGATCCGTCAGAATCCAAACCGCGTATTGTGTTGCATGAAAATGTGGATGAGCGTTCCGGACGTGGCGGACAGCCTACGATCGTTGATCTGGTCAAGCATCGTCACACCGTTATCGTTGAACTTGACCCGCCACGTGACTTGGACATTGCCAAGTTCATGAAAGGTGCCGAGACACTGAAAGCAGCCGGAGCCGATGCCCTGACACTGGCAGATAATTCACTCGCGGTTACACGCATGAGCAACATGGCGCTGGGTCACCTCGTTCAGGATCGCACGGGCCTTCGTCCACTGGTGCATATTGCTTGCCGTGACCGGAATCTGATTGGAACGCAGTCCCACATGATGGGGTTTGATGCTTTGAGTATTAATCATGTACTGGCTGTAACAGGAGATCCTGCAAGATTTGGCGATCTGCCGGGTTCAAGCTCGGTATACGATCTGACTTCTTTTGAAATCATACGCATGATCAAACAGTTGAACGATGGAGTGGCTTTCTCAGGTAAACCGCTGAAGCAAAAAGCTGGTTTTGTCATCGGAGCGGCATTTAATCCTAATGTGAAATATTTGGAGAAAGCTGTACAACGTCTGGAGAAGAAGATTGCCTCTGGCGCTGATTACATCATGACACAACCGATCTATGATCCTGAGTTGATTGTAGCAATGCACGAAGCGACCAAACATCTGGATGTGCCCATTTTTGTAGGTGTAATGCCGCTAGCGAGTGGACGGAATGCAGAGTATCTACACAACGAGGTTCCCGGGATCCAGCTTTCGGATCAAGTGCGTTCCCGTATGGCAGGTCTGGAAGGCGAAGAAGGCCGTGCGATGGGAGTAAAAATTGCCAAAGAACTGCTGGACGTAGCAACAGCGCATTTCAAAGGCATCTATCTCATGACACCGTTTATGTTCTACGGCATGACGGCCGAACTGACTCAATACGTATGGGAGAAGTCGGAGCATCAATGTCCTACTTGTTTCAACCCTAATAATCAATTACAATAGTAAAACGGATGTGATGCCGATGTCATTCAGTATGACCGGATACGGTCAATCCGCCTTTCATTTTGGCGGCTATAAGGTACAATTAGAGATCAAATCTGTTAATCATCGTTATTGCGAAGTGATGATGCGTCTGCCAAGAGAGTGGACGTATTATGAAGACGGTTTGAGGAAGATCGTACAGAGTCGTTTGAAACGTGGGCGGATTGATGTTTATGTAATGAAAGAAAAAGAGGAAGACCAGGCTCTTCCCGCTGTTCTGAATGAACAGACGGTCAGGGCCTATCTGCAGGCTGCAGAGCAACTGGAGACCCAATATGGATTGCAGGGCAAACCAAGTATTGTGGATATGCTTGGGCTGCCAGACGTCATGGTTCATTCGGATGGGACAAGTTCCATTCCCGAAGAGCAGAAGGACGAATGGGAGCGAGTTCTGCAGGAAGGATTGAAAGAGGCTCTGTCCAGCCTTGAACAGATGCGCGCTCGCGAGGGTCTTCATCTGGCCAGTGATCTGGAACGGCGGATTACCCGTCTGGAGTCACTGCATACCGAAATGCTTGATCTTGCACCGACTGTGGTAAGTGATTATCGCAACAAGCTAAGACAAAGGCTTACGGAAATGCAGGAAGAAGGCTCTTTCCCTTTTGATGAGCATAAATTGGGTATGGAAATTGCAATGTTTGCCGATCGTTCTAACATAGAAGAGGAGCTTACGCGTCTACAGAGTCACTTTGGACAGAGCAGGGAACTGCTGAAGAGTGATGAGCCCGTAGGTCGTAAGTTGGACTTTCTAATTCAAGAGATGAATCGGGAAGTCAATACGATTGGATCAAAAGCCAACCATTTGGCTCTGGTGAATCGTGTTGTCGAGATGAAGGCGGAGCTGGAGAAGATTCGTGAGCAAGCTGCGAATATCGAATGAACGGCCACATTTCGGCAAAAGAGTCGCATGTATAGGGGGAAGAACCTGATTATGGCAATCAAACTCATTAACATTGGATTCGGTAACATCGTATCGGCGAACCGGATTATATCCATCGTGAGTCCGGAATCGGCGCCGATCAAGAGAATTATACAAGAGGCAAGAGATCGTCACATGCTGATTGATGCAACGTACGGAAGACGTACTCGTGCCGTAATTATTACGGATAGCGATCATGTCATTTTGTCTGCAGTTCAGCCTGAGACGGTCGCCCATCGTCTTTCTTCGAAAGATGATGATAACGACGAATAAAATGGAGTGTAATATGTCTAAGGGATTACTGGTAGTGTTGTCCGGCCCATCTGGGGTCGGGAAGGGTACTGTATGCAGCGCTTTGCGCAAACGGGTGCCGGAATTGATCTATTCCGTATCGGCAACAACCCGTCAGCCTCGTCTTGGTGAAGAACATGGTGTGAACTATTTCTTCAGAAGTCATGAAGAGTTCCAGAACATGATTGCTGAAGATCAATTGTTGGAACATGCGGAGTATGTTGGTAATTATTACGGAACACCGCGTGATTTTGTAGAGAAAACGATTAACGAAGGCCGCGACATCATTCTGGAGATTGAGGTTCAAGGCGCGTTAAAAGTGAAAGAGAAATTCCCGGAAGGGATCTTTGTTTTCCTGCTTCCTCCTTCATTGGACGAGCTGAAAGATCGCATTCAGGGCCGTGGTACCGAAAGCCAAGCGACCATTGATCACCGGATGTCTGTGGCGGTTGATGAGATCAGTCTGCTGGAGCAGTATGATTACGCTGTTGTTAATGATGAAATTGATTTGGCGTGCAAGAGAATAGAAAGCATCATAATCGCCGAACATTGTAAGATCAATAAATAATCCCTTTTGCCGCTGCAGAATGCGATATAAGTGGGGCAGTTGTCATATCATATACTGAAGCACTCCTTCTCGGAATGCCCGGGTGTGAAGACATGCCACATCAGTTCTGTCAGGCGGCAACTTGTGATTATACTAATGCGAAGAGGTGTTTGTTAATATGCTGTATCCTTCTATTGATGAAATGATGAACAAAGTCGACAGCAAGTATTCCCTTGTTGTTGCTGCTTCCCGCCGGGCTAGACAGCTACGTGAAGGTGAAAAAACGGATTTAAGAGGTGCGAGATCCCATAAACAAGTTGGCGTTGCACTGGAAGAAATCTATGGAGACCTGCTCGTTGTCATCAAAGGACAGGACGAAGAAGAAGAGTAAGCCGCCTGCGGCTGCTCTTCAACTGCATACGGCGTAAGCCGGATTAATTGACAACCGCGAGGTTGTTATTTTTTTACGAATAAGCATATTTTAACGGAATCTTACTTAGACGTCGTATAAATATCGGGGGAAATAAACATGTTGAACGGTAAAAAAATCGTGCTTGGTGTGACTGGCGGCATAGCCGCTTACAAAGCGGCAACATTATGCAGCAGACTGGTGCAAAAGGGAGCGGATGTTCATGTGATTATGACAGCTTCCGCTACACAGTTTATTACCGAATTGACGCTGCAAACGTTGACCCGAAACACCGTATATACCGATACATTTGATGAGCGTGAGCCAGCAGTCGTATCTCATATTCATCTGGCCGATCTGGCGGATCTTGTTCTGGTTGCTCCGGCAACAGCCAATGTAATTGCCAAGATGGCGCATGGCATGGCAGATGATATGCTCTCAACAACTCTTCTTGCCACGACAGCCCCTGTCATGATTGCTCCAGCGATGAATGTACATATGTATGATCATCCAGCTGTAAAGCATAATATGAACCTGCTTGTTGAACGGGGCGCCATGATGATTGAACCGGGTGAAGGTCTGCTTGCGTGTGGATATGTGGGCAAGGGACGTCTGGAAGAACCGGAGAGCATTGTGGATGTGGTAGAACGTTTCTTTGAACAGCGAGAGTCTGCAGGCATTAGTCGGCAGGGACAAGCTCCATTGTTACAAGGCAAGAAGGTTGTTGTTACGGCTGGAGGTACGATTGAGCGCATTGACCCAGTACGATACATTACGAACGATTCATCTGGCAAAATGGGATTTGCCATAGCCGCAGCTGCGCGTGATCTGGGGGCAGATGTGAAATTGGTTATGGGCAGTACCCAATCCAAGCCACCGGAGAACGTGGAGTTGATCCCTGTACAGTCTGCACAGGATATGTATGAAGCGGTAACACGCGAGTGGGACGATGCTGATATCGTGGTTAAGGCGGCGGCAGTTGCCGATTATCGTCCAAAGGAAGTTTACACCGAGAAGATCAAGAAGAAAGGCGACACGTTGTCGCTCGAACTTGTTAAAAATATAGATATTCTTGAAACACTGGGCAAACAGAAAACCCATCAGTTTTTGATTGGTTTTGCTGCGGAGACTCAGTCAGTTGAGATGTATGCACGTGAGAAATTGGAACGGAAAAACTGTGATCTGATCGTAGCCAATGATGTAACCCGCACGGGTGCAGGATTTGGAACAGACACCAACGCGGTACATATCTATGACCGGGAAGGTTTGGTGGAGGAGCTTCCAGTGATAGCCAAGGACGATGTGGCTCATCGGTTGCTCCGGATTGCGGCGGAGCGCATTGCCGGGAGGAATTAGGATATGGAGATTGCCAAGGTCATAGTCGATGTTCCCGTGAAGGAAACAGACCGGCCGTTTGATTACCTGGTACCTGAATCGATGAGAGAATGGATCGAGATTGGCAGCCGGGTGGGTGTGCCTTTTGGTCATCGGACGGTGCAGGGATTCGTGATTGATCTTGTGCCGCGTACCGGAGAGGAAACATTCAAACTTAAGCAGATTCAGGAGTTACTGGACATTGTTCCCCCGTTGTCAAAGGATTTGGTTGAGTTGGCCGAATGGATGAGTGGACGTTATGCCAGTAACCGGATTTTGTCATTGCAGGTCATGGTGCCGACGGCATTGAAAGGGAAAGCAGAGCGATACATCTCGCTGGGAGATGCACTTGATGGACAGATGGCGGGTGCACAACCGGATGATGAGGTGTTATTTGTTTGGGGAGAAGAGTCTACGACCGAGAAAGTACAGCAGGATATCATCCGTTTTGTCAAAAGTCGGGGTCAGGTACCGCTGCAACAACTGAGTCGAAAATATCCCAATCATGCTGCACTAATTAAGAAATTATTGCTTGGTGGCGTGCTGCTGGAAAGTCAGGCCATCAAGGACAAGTTAAATAAAAAAACGATGAAGTCCGTTGATCTGGCTGTAGATATTGCTGCTGCTCAGGAAGCACTTGCTTCATTCCCGGCGAAAGCACAGCGGCAGAAGGAGATTCTGACTTTTTTGCTGGAAATGAAAGAACTGCTGCCCATGCCGATGAAAGAAGTGTTATCTACACTACAGGTATCGGCCGCAACGATTAAAGGGCTTGAGGAAAAGGGATTGATTGTCACCGAGGACGTTGAGGTCTTCCGTGACCCTTATCAGGGCAGGACGTTCAAAGCGACTGAACCGCTGGTTCTGACCGATGAGCAAAAACTTGTCTACGACAATATCAATGGCCGATTGCAGGAACAACGCCATGGGGTGTTTTTGTTACATGGTGTTACGGGAAGTGGCAAGACGGAAGTCTATCTTCAAACCATTCAACAATGCATCGAACAGGATCGGCAGGCTATCGTACTGGTGCCCGAGATTGCGCTCACACCACAGATGGTAGAACGTTTTAAAGGGCGATTTGGAGACCAAGTTGCTGTTATGCACAGTCGTCTGTCTGGCGGTGAACGTTATGATGAATGGCGCAAGATTCGTGAGGGTCAGGTGAAGGTTGCAATTGGAGCACGTTCAGCTGTATTTGCTCCATTCAGTCGGCTTGGGTTGATCATTATGGATGAAGAACACGAGACTTCCTACAAACAGGAGGAAACTCCGAAATATCATGCTCGTGATGTAGCGGTAAAAAGAGCACAGCAGCATCAGGCGGTGGTTGTTCTTGGTTCAGCGACACCTTCGCTGGAAAGTTATTATGCAGCACGCTCGCAGAGTAATGATGATTTTGCACCACTCTTGCTGGAGATGCCAACGCGGGCACTGGGTAACAAGCTGCCTGAAGTGCGGATCGTTGATATGCGTGAAGAGTTGAAGGATGGAAACCGCTCCATGTTCAGCAGGGCTTTGCACAAAGGGCTGGAGGAACGCTTGGAACGTGGTGAACAGACGGTGCTTCTGCTGAATCGCCGTGGTTATTCGACCTTTGTTATGTGCCGAAGTTGTGGATATGTGGCAGGTTGTCCTGAATGTGATATTTCATTGACGTATCATCAGCGCTCGAATAATCTCCGTTGTCATTACTGCGGGTATGCGGAAGCGGCTCCGGAAGTGTGTCCGGACTGTGGAAGTGAGCATATTCGATACTTTGGTACAGGTACACAGCGAGTCGAGGAAGAGCTTGCCAAGCTCTTCCCGGGTATTCGGGTCATTCGGATGGATGTGGATACAACAACGGAAAAAGGGGCTCACGAGAAGCTACTGAAGCAGTTTCGTGAGAAAAAGGCGGATGTATTGCTGGGCACCCAGATGGTTGCGAAGGGTCTTGATTTCCCGGATGTAACCCTGGTTGGCGTGATAACAGCGGACTCAGCGTTGAATTTACCTGATTTCCGTGCTGCGGAAAAAACGTTTCAGTTATTAACACAGGTAGCTGGCCGAGCGGGCCGGCACCAATTGCCTGGTGAAGTGTTTGTTCAGTCCTATACGCCGGAACACTACTCAATCGGGCATGCGAGTCAGCATGACTATGTGTCGTTTGTACGTGAGGAATTGCTGCATCGTCGCAATTTGCAATATCCGCCATACTGTCGCCTGATTCTGGTGACCTTTTCGCATGAGCAGCTTCCGGTATTGATTCGTCTTGCCGAGAACTACACGCGGATACTGAAAGAGAAGGCTAATGCAGCCGGATGGCTCGGCAGTCTGGATCGATTCAGCAATGATGCCTTTGATGTACTAGGGCCGGTAGCGTCTCCGATTCCTCGTATCAAGAATAGATACAGATTCCAATGTATGATAAAATGGCGGGGGGATGTAGACGCCATAGGACTTGCTCTGGCTACGGCCCGGCGCATGGACGATGATGTTCAGGCGCAAAAATTGCTTATTAGTCTGGATGTAGACCCGCAAATGTTAATGTAAGCATTTTGCAGCAATGCGGATGTAAACAAGCGGTATAAACATAGATTAAAATGAATACCCCAAAAATACAGATATCGTCCTGAAATTATGATGAGGATTAGGAAGGTGCTTACAACATGTCGATTCGCATTATTGTGCAAGAACCAGATGAGGTGCTCCACAAGAGAGCCAAAGAAGTAACCAAAATTACACCAAATGTACAAAAATTGCTGGATGATATGGCTGATACCATGTACGATGCGGAAGGTGTGGGTCTTGCTGCGCCACAGGTTGGTATTTTGAAACGTCTGATTGTTATCGACGCAGGTGATGAGCAAGGGCTGATCAAGATGATTAACCCGGAGATCATTGCAAGTGAGGGAGAACAATTTGGACCGGAAGGTTGTCTGAGTATCCCTGGAATTAATGGTGATGTTCGCCGTTTCGAGACCGTTACAGTTAAAGGTCTGGATCGTGAAGGTAAAGAGCTGATTATTACGGGTAGTGGCTTGCTGTCCCGTGCATTCCAGCATGAGATTGATCATCTGGATGGCGTACTCTTTACGGATGTCGCCGAGAAAGTGTACGAAATTGCAGCCGACCAAACGGGACCGCGTCGTAATTAAGGAGTGATCGATTTGAATATTGTTTTTATGGGAACACCTGAATTTGCAGTTCCTTCTCTCGATATGCTGATTGCAGAGGGGTACAATGTGGTGGGTGTGGTGACTCAACCTGATAAACCACAGGGACGCAAAAAAGTACTTACGCCAACACCGGTTAAGGCCGCGGCAGAACGCCACGGTCTGCCGGTGTTTCAACCTGTTAAATTGCGTGATCCGGAAGCCGTAGCCCGCTTAGCTGAATGGAAGCCGGATCTGATCGTAACCGCGGCCTTTGGACAGATTCTGCCCAAAGCTGTGCTGGATATGCCTGTTCGTGGTTGTGTGAACGTGCATGGCTCTCTTTTACCGAAATATCGGGGAGGAGCACCGATTCAACGTTCCATTATTAACGGGGAATCCGTGACAGGAGTCACATTGATGTATATGGCTGAAGGCTTGGACACCGGAGATATGATCTCGCGTGTGGAACTGCCAATTACGGATGAAGATACATCAGGATCGATGTTTGATAAATTAAGTGAGGCTGGTTCCAAACTGCTTCAGGCAGAAATGCCACGATTGATTACAGGCGAGACAACGGCGGTCCCTCAGGATGATGCTGAGGCTTCGTATGCTCGCAATCTGACTCGGGATGACGAGAAAATGGACTGGAGTCGTACTTCACGTGAACTGTTCAATCAGATTCGTGGTCTTGTGCCGTTCTCCGGTGCATTTACGATGTGGGATGATCAGGTCTTCAAAGTTTGGGCTGCGGCTAATCCCGATCAGGTGGACCTAGAAACTTCTTCAGATGCTGGACAAGCAGAGCCGGGAACGGTGCTGCAATTGAATAAGGCAGGGATTGAAGTCCGCACAGGCAATGGATCTCTCTGGTTGACTGAAGTGCAGCCAGCAGGTAAAAAGGTGATGCAGGCCGCTGACTTTGCTCGCGGTGGTACACTGAAACCTGGAACGGTGCTGCGATGAGCGGTAATATACCAGGTCGTTCGTCAGGAAAAGGCCAGAAAGCTAATGGAAATTCATCCGGACGTGAAGGAAACCGTCGTCCGAATTCGGGTAAATCGGGTGGTGCATCGCGCTCCCAGCAACCCAAAACATCTGCTCGAACATTGGCAGTCAAGGTTCTGAGTGCTGTTGAGCAAGATGGAGCATACAGTAATCTGGAGTTGAACCGCCGTCTGAAAGAGGCGGATTTAAGCCCCGCAGATGCTGGACTAGCTACCGAATTGGTGTATGGAACAATCGCCAGAATGAATACACTTGATTATTTTCTGGAACGTTACGTCGCCAAAGGAGTATCCAAACTGCAACCATGGGTTCGTAGCCTGCTGCGAATCAGCGTATATCAGATGATATACCTGGATCGTATTCCGGAGCATGCCGTGGTGAGCGAAGCGGTTAATCTGGCGAAGAAACTGGGCCATCAGGGAATCTCGGGTATGGTGAATGGAGTGCTCCGCAATATGATCCGCAATCGGGATGAACTTCGTATTCCAGAACATCTGCCCGCTGCAGAACGTATTTCACTGGAGCATTCCCACCCGTTATGGATGGTTGAACGCTGGATTGCCCAGTACGGCGAAGAGACAGCGGAAGCGATCTGTCGTGCGAATAATGAGCCGCCAGCGGTGAGTGTCCGGGTCAACACAACAATGACCACACGGGAGAAACTGATGCATGAGATGACCAGTACAGGTGCAGTCGTTGAAGCTTCTCAGCTGAGTTCCGATGGAATTCTTGTACGTAGTGGCGGAAACATGGCTCTAACGTCCTGGTATCGGGACGGGTTGTTCTCTGTACAGGACGAAAGTTCCATGCTTGTCGCTGAAGCAGTTGCGCCAGAAGTAGACCAACTTGTATTGGATTGCTGCGCAGCTCCAGGTGGTAAAACAGCTCATATGGCTGAGAAAATGCAGGATCGCGGTCGTATTGTCGCGAATGATGTACATGCTCACAAGCGCCAGCTGATCCTGGATCAGGCGGAGCGTCTCGGTCTGACTTGTATCGATGCTGTAACTGGAGATGCACTAGACCTGAATGAACGGTACCCGGAAGCGTCGTTTGACCGCATTTTGCTGGATGCACCATGTTCAGGTCTCGGTGTTATTCGCCGCAAGCCAGATGTGAAATGGACCAAAACCGTAGAAGATATCGAAGATATCTCCAACCTGCAGCGTGAACTGCTTGATCGAGTTGCGCCGTTGTTAAAACCAGGTGGTATTCTGGTTTATAGCACGTGTACGATTGAGCCTGCTGAGAATGAGGATATGGTTGCAGACTTCTTGAATCGACATCCGGAATATAGTCCAGCAGAAGCATCTGTCTGGTCCGAATCGGAGACAGTGAATTTGAAGGCCGTGAACGGTGGTATTCAGATTTTGCCACAATACGCTCACAGCGACGGATTTTTCATCGCACGGTTGACAAAAACAGCGGAATAACAGTTTAATAGAGCACGGAAGCATGACCGCCGAGGGGAACTTCGGCGGATTTCTTTGTGATGGGACTTCGATATAATTGTCAGAGAAAAGTGATGACAGGGTGCGATGGCGGCATTGAGGTGTTATAATGCATGAAGTACAGATATCAAGGGTATACATGGATGTAACGTGGTCTTTGTGATAGAATAGGACGAATGGAACGAAAAGAAGGAAGCCAACGAAAAGAAAAGAAGGAATAGGTGTTGACAACAAAATGAAACCTTTTATATATGATTATTCTCTGGAACAACTGCAGCAATGGGCTGTGGAGAATGGGGAGCCGGCGTTTCGCGGTGGCCAAATCTTTGACTGGATTTATGTAAAACGCGTGAATGATTTCAGTGAAATGACCAATCTTTCCAAGCCATTGCGTGAAAAACTAACAGAGCAATTTGAATTCGTAACGCTTAAGGAAATTACCAAGTTTGAATCCAAGGATGGAACGGTTAAATTCCTCTTTGGTCTTCATGATGATCATGCCATTGAGACAGTAATCATGAAGCATAACTACGGGAACAGCATCTGTGTAACCACACAGGTTGGTTGTCGTATTGGTTGTACGTTCTGTGCATCCACATTGGGTGGACTCAAGCGTAACCTTACGGCTGGGGAGATTGTTGCCCAGGTTGTGCAGGCTCAGAAAATTTTGGATGAACGCGGCGAGCGTGTCAGCAGCATTGTAATCATGGGTTCAGGTGAACCTTTCGAAAACTATGAAGCTACGATGACTTTCCTACGCATTATGATTCATGAAAAAGGGCTGAATATCGGTCAGCGTCACATCACGGTATCCACGAGCGGAATCGTTCCGAACATCTACAAGTTTGCAGATGAAGATACACAGATTAACCTCGCAATTTCGATTCATGCACCAAATGATGCACTGCGTTCGAAATTGATGCCGGTTAACCGTCGTTTTCCTTTTGAAGACGTGATGGAGTCCCTTCGTTATTATCTGGCCAAAACAGGTCGGAGAATTACGTTTGAGTATGCACTTATTGGTGGGGTAAACGATCAGCCAGAGCATGCAGCAGAACTGGCAAGTGTGCTTAAGAACATGTTGTGCCACGTGAACCTGATTCCGGTTAACCATGTACCTGAACGCAAATACGTAAGAACATCGAGAAGCGACATTTTCAATTTTCAGAAGATTCTCTCGGAACAGGGTGTTAATGTAACCATTCGTCGTGAACAGGGACATGATATTGCTGCCGCTTGCGGTCAGCTTCGTGCAAAGCATATGGAGTTGAGGTGAGAACGTTTTGATCAAAACAGTTCATGTGAGCCATATCGGACGAGTGCGTTCGGTGAATGAAGATTCAGCCTGGATTCGTAATCTCGATACAGGATATATTCTGGGTATTGTTGCCGATGGCATGGGTGGACATCTTGCAGGGGATACGGCAAGCCGCTTGGCAGTAGAGACGTTGGTGAAAGATCTGGGAACACTGGAACCAGGTCTGTCACATGCGTCTCTGTCTGCGGCTCTCAGCGATGCTATTTTGCATGCCAACGAAGTTATCTTCCGCACGGCATCAACAGATGACAAGTATCACAACATGGGAACAACGGTAGTTGCGGCTTTATTGAACGATACGGAAGGTGTTATTGGACACATCGGTGATAGCAGAGCCTACAAAATTGCGAACAAAGCTGTGATCCAGCTAACCGAGGACCATACACTGGTGAATGAATTGTTCAAAAATGGTCAGATTAGCAAAGAGGATGTGTCCCATCATCCACGTCGCAACGTACTAACTCGTGCGCTTGGAACAGATGCCGAGGTGAAGGTAGATCTGGATACCGTCAAGCTGGAGGAAGGCGAAGTTCTTCTCCTGTGCAGTGATGGTCTCAGTAACCTGGTCAGCAATGAGCAGATTATTCAGGTTGCCGGCAATCTGGAACTGGCATTGGAAGATCGTGCAGACCGACTGCTTCAGTTGGCTTTACTTGCTGGGGGAGACGACAACATCACGGTTGCTTTGTTCGAGTTGCAGAGGGAAGGTTCCGTGGATACGGAAACGGGGTGTGAGTCATGATTGGGCACCAGCTAGGCGGACGCTATGAAGTGATTGAGCGTGTCGGTGGTGGCGGCATGGCTCTTGTGTACAAAGCCCAGGATCTTCTGTTGAACCGGAATGTAGCGATCAAAGTTCTTAGACAACAGTTTGTGCATGACGAAGAGTTTATTCGCCGTTTCCGCAGGGAAGCACAGTCGGCAGCATCGCTGTCTCATCCGAATGTAGTCAGCATTTATGACGTGGGGCAGGAAGATGACGTTCATTATATTGTCATGGAGTATGTGGAAGGCAAAAACCTGAATGAAATTATTAAAGAACGCGCCCCTCTGCAGGTGGACGAATCGGTGCGAATCGCTTCCCAGATTGCAGATGCTCTTGATCATGCACATCATAATCAAATCATTCATCGGGATATCAAACCCCACAATATATTAATTGGCCGGAATGGCCGTGTGAAAGTTACGGATTTCGGGATTGCCCGTGCGGTTACATCTACAACGATTACGCAGACCGGTTCCGTAGTTGGTTCTGTACATTACTTCTCACCAGAGCATGCCAAAGGCATCGTTACTGGTGAAAAATCGGACTTATATTCTCTTGGGATTGTACTTTACCAAATGCTTACCGGGCAACTTCCGTTTCTCGGTGAAAGTCCAATCAGTGTGGCATTGAAGCATTTGCAGGAAGAGTTCGATGAACCACGCAAATTCAATCCATTGATTCCGCAAAGTGTGGAAAATGTCATCTTAAAATCCATGCGTAAGAATCCGCAGGAACGTTATCAGTCGGCCAAAGAAATGCAGACCGATCTGGAAACTTGCCTGATGCCGGAGAGACGAAATGAAACGAAGATTGATTTTCCGGATGAGGATGATATAGACCAGACTCGCGTAATGCCAGCGATCAAGCCTGAACCGCGTGGAGTTACATCGACGGGTGCGGTGCCTGTGATGGAGTCTGACGAAGAAACTGGCAAGGGTAAAGCGAAATCGAAGAGCTGGAAGAAGCCAGCACTACTCATCTCATTAACCGTTCTTATTCTAATCGCCATGGTGGGCGTTGTATGGTATGTCAAGGGTATGCTGGTTGTACCTGAAGTAACCGTGCCTAACGTAATCACCCAGACAGAAGAAAAAGCTCGGGAAATGCTTGAGGAGAAAGGACTCGTCGTCAGTGATGAGGTCATCCGTCTGTACCAGGAAGGTGTCGAACCCGGTATCGTCTATGAACAGAGCAGAAAAGAAGGCGATGTTGTCAAAGAAGGTTCCGAGGTCCAGATCAGTGTTGGTGCGGAAAAAGAACTGGTGAAGATGATTGATGTCAAACAAGTAACTTATGATGAGGCTGTCAAGAAGTTGACTGCGCTTGGCATTAAGGAAGATCAGATTCAGCGGAAAGATGACTTCTCCAATGATGTGGCTTCAGGTTCTGTTATTTCCCAGACGCCGGGTGTGAATGAGGAATTCGATCCTGTGACAGTTCAGATTGAGTTAACCGTAAGTAAAGGCACTGAAACGGTCAAAATGCCTGATCTGAAAAATCATACCCGCAGTGAAGCCGAAGAAAAACTTAAATCTGCTGGACTTGTGCTTGCTCAGGTGCAGGAAGAACAAAGTTATACGGTAGAAAAGGGCAAAGTGACGCAGCAATGGCCTGTGGAAGCGGGCGCAGATGTGAGTCCTGGCGATAAGATTACGATCTTTATCAGCACAGGGTATCCACCTGAAGCGCTGCAATATCCTTTTGATATCAATGTATCACCCAAAGAAGAGGGCAAAAACAGTAAAATCCGTATCACATATGAAGATGCACGTGGCAAGAATCAGGAATGGGGAACTCGCACCGTGAACTCAACCCAGATCTTGACCATTCCACTTGTACTCGCTCCAAATGAAAATGGGGCTGTGTCCGTCTATCGTGATGGACAGTTCCTGGATACGTATCTTGTCTCCTACAGTGAAGCCAAAAACGGAACAGTAAACGTACCTTCCATTGACCCGGAACAAAGCACTGAGACGCCGCCAGAAAATGAGCCTGATCCAGGTGAAGGTAGCGTTGATGAGGGAAGTGTTGATTCCAATCAGGAAGGTGAACCTGAGTCCACACCGGCAGACGGTGAGGGTGAAAGCGTAGATGAGGACACTTCTGCCATGAATAATGGTAAGGGGCACGGCAAGGAAAAAGAGAAGAAAAAGGAAGTCATTAACGCATCAAGCCGTCCATAAGGGCGGCTTATGCTGGCGTCTGGAGTAAATGTACCACCATCTAAAGGAGGGCGTCGGAGCTATGCCAGAAGGTATCATCGTTAAAGCGCTAAGCGGTTACTATTATGTCATGCCAGTGGAAGACAACGGGGTTCCTTCGGTTGAAGGTTCCGCCGTTCAATGTCGAGCCAGAGGTATCTTCAGAAAGCGGGGAACATCACCGCTTGTAGGTGATCGCGTCAGCTACATGTTGACTGAGAACGGAGAAGGAACGGTTGATGAAATTCGGAAGCGTGAGACGGAACTTATCCGTCCTCCTGTAGCCAATGTAAGTTTGGCTGTTCTCGTGTTCTCTGTGAAGGAACCGGATATGAACCTGAACCTGTTGGACAAGTTCCTTGTTCACATCGAGCAGGCGGGGTTGGATGCACTCATTGTGTTGACCAAACTGGATTTGGCAGATCCAGCCAAAGACACTGTTGCTGAAGTGAAAGCATTGTATGAACAGGTTGGTTATGAAGTGATCTCCACAAGTTCACGTACCGGTGAAGGCAGTGAATTGCTCAGAGACCGTCTGGCTGGTAAGATCAGCGTATTCTCCGGACAATCCGGTGTAGGCAAGTCTTCGATGTTAAATGCATTGATGCCGGGCCTGACGCTGGAGACAAATGCGATCAGCATGCGTCTAGGACGAGGGAAACACACCACCAGGCACGTGGAGCTTATTCCGTTGGATAATGGTGGATTTGTTGCGGATACGCCAGGATTCAGCCAACTGGACTTTCTGGAGATCGGTGTGGAGGAACTCTCCACTTGTTTCCGGGAATTCGCCCAGTTTGCAGATCAGTGCAAATTCCGAGGTTGTACCCATACACATGAACCAGGCTGTCGTGTGCTTGCAGCCAAGGAGGAAGGTCTGATCTCCGAAAGCCGATATCAGCACTATGTGCTGTTCCTGACCGAAATGAAAGATAAGAAGCGGAGGTATTAACATGATTAAAATTGCCCCATCGATATTATCAGCTGATTTTGCCCGCCTTGGTGCGGAAGTTGCAGAAGCTCAAGCTGCAGGAGGAGACTGGATTCATGTTGACGTTATGGACGGTCATTTCGTCCCTAATATTACGCTTGGACCTGCGATTGTGAAGGCAATCGCTCCACATACAAGCTTGCCGCTCGATGTGCATTTGATGATTGAGAATCCGGAGCGTTATGTTGAGGAATTTGCCAAAGCGGGTGCAGCGGTAATTACCGTTCATGCTGAGGCTTGTGTGCATTTGCACCGCGTTATTCATCTAATTAAGGAGCAAGGAGTGAAGGCAGGAGTTGCCCTTAATCCAGGAACGCCAGCATCTGCCATTCTCGAAGTTCTGGATGATGTGGACATGGTTCTTGTCATGACGGTCAATCCTGGCTTTGGCGGACAGGCATTTATCTCGGGTACCATGAACAAAATCAAGCAGATTCGTACCTGGTTAAACGAAAAGGGACGCCATGATGTACATATCGAAGTAGATGGCGGAATTGCTGCCGATACAGCCCCGCTTGTGGTGGAAGCTGGAGCAGATGTGCTCGTTGCCGGGAGTGCCGTATTTGGCCGTGAGGATCGTGCTGCCGCGATTACTGAAATACGCCGTAGCTACGGAGGCTGATCTATGAACCTCAAGGAGACACTGTGGACGATGGCTGCGAGTCTCGTGACGGGACTTGTGCTTGCTTTGTTTGCGGTTATTCAATCCCCGTTTAATGCCATCACGTCATTAATCGGGGTAGGCGTTGTTATTATGTATTTCCGCAAATTTGATCGTACGGGACATCGGGTTACTTTTGTCATATTCGGCATACTGTATTATTTACTGAGTGTTTTCATGATCGCTGCCTATCAATATATTCCTGCCCAAACATAAATGACCTGATCTTCGGGCTTGTCATTGTGGAATAGGGATCGAAGGTTCCGCATAAATATGGTTACATGAGCAGGTTTCTCATGTAGCCTTTTTTGTCGTGTTTGAGGTAAAGAAGGCCTGAAGCATAGGATACGGCGGACGCATGAGCATGATGGGGAGGGTGAATTATGAAATTTTACACATTCAAACTGCCGAAGTTTTTGGGAGGGTTTGTAAAGGCGATTCTTAATACGTTTCAAAAGCACTGATCCGATTGATAAGGTAACAGGGAATACCGCCGCTTTGGCTCAGTCTTATCTGGAATTCGTACCTGCGAAGCGTCATGCGGCGGCCATTCACATGTTAATGAGCGTATTCAAGAATCCCTTTTTTGAATACCAAAAAAGCACCTGCAAGGAACAAGGTGCTTTTTGCTTACCCGATTTATAGTAGCTTTGCGTGATTATACGCGAGTCACTTTACCGGCTTTCAGTGCACGGGTGCTTACGTATACACGTTTTGGTTTGCCGTCAACGAGAATGCGGACCTTCTGAACGTTTACGCCCCAAGTACGACGGTTACGGTTGTTAGCGTGGGATACGTGGTTACCGGTGCCCGGTTTCTTACCTGTCACATAACATTTGCGAGACATAGATTACACCTCCTATCCTAAAATAACCAGTTGCCTTCAGAAACGAAAAGTCATTCCATAAGGACTAAATTGTTCTTCCTGATCATAAAGATCAGGTTTCAGTAGCTAATGGCGTTGTTTAAGCCGGCATGAACCGGATCATTTCCATTACTTAACCTGCATAAAACAATACTTGAATATAATATCATAATTAAAAAAGCTTCGTCAACTGATCCAAAAACTTTATTTATTTCTCCTGTCTAATATAGTACAATGTTGAGTAGTCCATAATACAGTGGTGAACAGGCTGTTGCCGCGAGGAAGTCGGAGAATAAACCGTACTTAGAGGTCGGTGGTCTGCTTTTTTGGCAACGCTGTGAGCTGCGGCATTCCATCATTGGCACCAGTCTCCATGCGGCATTCATGCCGGCTCTTGATACCGGTGCATATCCGTATGCCCCGAAGTTAGGGGTGCAGAGAGTGCAGGATATTGGTAGCCCGGCCGCCCAGACCGTTAATCCGGCTGACATGTTGTATTGTATGCCTGTGCCGGACAAGGTATGGACGAAGAATAACGCAGTCCGCGTTAGCGCATGAACAGACCAGACACATCTTGGTGCAAGGTGTTCGTGTATCAAGCTAGGAAGGGGAATTCTCACTTGAGTATACGTTCTTTAAATGGAACAGATTTCACCGCAATGGTACTTGCCGGAGCGGAACAACTTGGACAGCATGCAGAGCACGTCAATTCCCTGAATGTTTTCCCTGTGCCGGATGGTGACACGGGAACGAACATGAATTTGACAATGAGTGCAGGAGTCGCAGAGATTAAAAGAAAAAGTTCTGCCTCCATCGGCGAAGCTGCCGGTATTCTATCGAAAGGCCTGCTTATGGGCGCACGGGGGAATTCAGGAGTTATTCTGTCGCAATTGTTCCGTGGTTTTAGTCGTTCAGCTGCTCCCTATGAGGAACTGAATACGCTCCAATTTGCAGCAGCCCTGCAGAACGGTGTTGACGCAGCTTACAAAGCAGTCGTAAAGCCCGTTGAAGGGACCATTCTTACCGTAGCCAAGGAAGCGGCGAAACATGCCAACTACTATGCAAGACGGACGAATGATATTACTGAATTAATGAATGAAGTTTTGTTAAAAGCAAAAGAAGCACTGGCAATGACTCCGGAATTACTGCCTGTACTGAAACAGGTTGGTGTTGTGGATTCAGGTGGTCAGGGGCTTGTATATATCTACGAGGGCTTTATGGAAGTATTGCTGCAAAGTGACGGAGGGAGTCGTACTTCGCTGAACAAAGAAGTAACCCCATCCGTGGCAGCATCTGCTTTGAAATCGGCTGCACCGACAGAAGTGGATATCAAGAAGCCTGCACAGCAGCAGGTGATTGCACCAGAGATGCCATTGTCTGCTCAGGCGAGACTGGAAACGGAAGATATTGAATTCCTGTATGATATGGAATTCTTCATTAATCGTGAGCTTGGAGAGAACGCAGGAGTGGCATTTGATGACGAAGCATTCCGGAAAGCGTTGTCAGTTAATGGGGATTCGATCATCATCATTGCCGATGATGAAGTCATCAAAGTTCATGTCCATTCCAAGACACCAGGCGATGTATTAAACTTGGCGCTGCATTATGGTGAGATTACACAGATTCATATTCTCAATATGCGTGAACAGCATCGGGATCTCCTGACAGCAGGCATGGACATTGCTCCATCACCTGAATTGTTTGCAGAGATTCCACCTGAGGCAGCGCGCAGTATGGAAGAGGCTGTACTTCCTGCAGATGAGATGGCACCGTATGGTTTTATTGCGGTATCCTCCGGTGACGGTATTGCAGAGATTTTCCAAAGTCTTGGTGTTGATGTTGTTCTGTCCGGTGGACAGACGATGAATCCGAGTACTGAGGATTTTGTAAAAGCCGTTCGTTCCATTGCTGCGGAGCAGGTATTTATACTCCCGAATAACTCGAATATTGTACTGGCTGCCGAGCAGGCTCGTGAATTGCTTGAAGATGAGCGCCGGATTACGGTTATTCCAAGCAAGACCATTCCACAGGGAATGGCTGCTGCTTTTGCTTTCCAAGAAGATGAGTCTGCGGAAACAAACCGTGACCAAATGTTGGAGGCCATCAGCCGGGTACAGTCCGGTCAAGTGACTCATGCGGTTCGTGATACGCAATATGATGAATTAGATATTAAGGCGGGGCACTATATCGGTATTCATAACTCCAAAATTGTAGCGACGGATGAAACCATGCTTCAAGCATGTGAAGGTCTGCTCAAACAGATGATGGAGAGTGGAGATGAAGTGGTGACGATCCTTGAAGGGGAAGAAGCTGACCCTGAGGTTACTGCTGCCCTCGCTGCATGGCTTGAAGTACAGTATCCTGATGCTGAGGTAGAGGTACATCTTGGAGGACAGCCTGTGTATTATTATTTGTTCTCCGTAGAGTCCTAATAGCACTCTAGCGAAGAGGAGGAGAGTCATGAGCCACAAGGTTACGATAGTAACAGACAGTACGGCAGATATTCCCGAAGAACTCATTCGCAAATACGGGATTCATATTGTTCCGCTACGTGTTCTGTTCGGTGAAGAGACCTATGCAGATGGCGTTGATCTGACTTCGGAACAGTTCTACGAAAAGTTGAAGAAAGTATCTGTGTTGCCTACAACCTCACAGCCATCTCCAACCGATTTCATGGATGTGTACCAAGCATTGCTTGATGAGAACCCGGAACGCCCGATTGTATCGATCCACCTGTCATCCGGCATGAGTGGTACCTATCAATCGGCCATGCTTGGCAAGTCTTTGCTGGAGCGTGAGGGTGACATCACCGTGCTGGATTCGAAGTCAGCATCGTATGGATACGGTCTAATGGTAGTACAGGCTGCTGAACTTGCCGAACAGGGCAAGTCAGCAGTCGAGATCACTGCTGCTATTGAAGGTATGCAACAATCTCGCAAGTTGTTCTTTCTTGTAGATACTTTGGAGTATCTGCAAAAGGGCGGTCGGATTGGCAAAGCTTCAGCCATCTTGGGAACGTTGCTTAACATTAAGCCGATCCTGTCTATTGATGAAGAAGGCGTTATCTACGCAGTTGAGAAAGTCAGAGGTCATAAAAAAGCAATGGCACGCATTATTGAGCTGTTCCAGAAGGATCTTGCAGGCAAACGGGTTAACCTGGCGGTAGGTCATACCGCTGACCCTGGATCAGCGATCGCTTGTGCAGAGCAGCTACGGGGTCATTTTACACTGAATGAAGTGATCTATACCAATATTGGAGCCGTAATAGGCAGTCATGTTGGACCTGGTGTCATTGCGATCTTTATGTGGCCTGTTCCGGAATGAGGGATTAGACATGAAATTGGAAGAAATATCAGTTAAGCAAATTAACGGCGTGAGTGCTCTCAAAGAGGGAGAGCTTCACGCCTTTGGCATCTCTACTGTTAAAGACCTGCTTGAGTACTATCCGTTCCGTTACGAGGATTATCGTCTGCGTTCACTTAGTGAAGTGAAGGATGGGGACAAGATTACGGTCCAGGGACAGGTAATGGGTATTCCTGTATTACAACGATACGGTAAAAAGTCCCGTCTTACCTGTAAGATCATGACGGAAGAGTGGATGATTACAGCCACCTGGTTCAATCGCCATTTCCTCAAAGAACAACTTACACCCAATCGGGAGATTGTGATTACGGGAAAATGGGAACAAAAACGCATGCAGATGACCGTGACTGACTCGGAGTTCCCTGATAAAGGCGATGGGCGTTCAGGTACACTGCAACCTGTATATTCGGTAACCGGCAAACTGACGCAACAATGGATGCGGAAAACGATCAATCAGGGATTAATTCAATTCGGAGATATGATTCCTGAGATTCTGCCTCAGTCCTTGATGAGGAAATACAGCTTGATGCCTCGTAAACAAGCGATTGCGGGAATTCATCATCCACAGGACAACCGGGAAGGTCAGCAGGCCAGACAGCGGATGGTGTATGAAGAGCTGTTTCTGTTCCAGTTGAAAATGCAGGCGTATCGTGCGCTCAACCGAAATCGCATGGATGGTGTAGTGCATACCACGGATAATACGACGATTCGTGAGTTTGTACGCAGTTTACCTTTTGAATTGACAGATGCTCAGAAAAAGGTGGAGCTTGAAATTCTGCATGATATGCGTTCGCCCTATGCAATGAATCGGTTATTGCAGGGTGATGTGGGATCGGGTAAAACGGTTATTGCGGCAATTGCGCTATACACGACTGTTCGATCCGGTTTCCAAGGGGCTCTGATGGTGCCTACAGAGATTCTGGCGGAGCAGCATATGCGCTCACTGCAAAAGCTGTTTGAACCGTTCGGGGTAACCGTAGGGCTGTTAACGGGCAGTGTAAATGGACGCAAACGTAAAGATCTGATCGCCTCGTTGCAAATGGGCATGATTGATATCGTGGTGGGTACACACGCCCTGATTCAGGAAGATGTTTTCTTCCGTGATCTGGGTCTTGTGGTGACGGACGAGCAGCATCGCTTCGGCGTGAACCAGCGCAGCGTTTTACGACGCAAAGGTTATAATCCGGATGTGTTAACGATGACGGCTACGCCAATTCCACGGACACTTGCGATTACGGCTTTTGGGGATATTGAGGTATCCACGATCTCAGAGCGTCCGAAAGGACGGATTCCAATCTCTACGTATTGGGTCAAACACGATATGATGGAGCGGGTGCTCGGGTTTATCTCCAGAGAAGTAGATCAGGGCCGGCAGGCCTATCTGATCTGTCCACTCATTGAAGAGTCGGAGAAGCTGGATGTGCAGAATGCTATTGATCTGCATGTGCAGATGCAGCAGAACTTTCCGAAATATCGTGTAGGTCTGCTGCATGGACGGATGACGGCTGCGGAGAAAGAAGAGATGATGCGGGACTTCTACAGCAATGATATTCAGTTGCTTGTCTCCACCACCGTTGTCGAGGTTGGGGTCGATGTGCCAAATGCCACGTTGATGGTCATTATGGACGCGGATCGTTTCGGTCTCTCCCAGCTGCATCAGCTTCGTGGTCGTGTTGGTCGTGGTGCGCATGCTTCCTATTGTGTACTCATTGCTGATCCCAAGACGGAGGTTGGACAGGAACGCATGAAGGTCATGACGGAAACGGAGGATGGATTCGAGGTATCCCGGCGGGATCTGGATCTCCGGGGTCCGGGTGATTTCTTTGGTACCAAACAGAGCGGACTACCCGAGTTCCGTCTTGCCGATATGGTTGCCGATTTTGCTGTGCTGGAACAGGCCAGAGATGACGTGACCCACTTAATTGAGGATGCGACCTTCTGGACCTCTATGGACTATGCACCTCTGCGTGATTTCCTACAGCAACAGCAAGTATTCAAGGGTGATCTGATTGACTAAAGCTTGCCTTGATAGCTGGTTTTTCGTATTACCTTTGTAAAAAAAGACAAGTGTACAAGCCCTCCCGACATATGAATAAGAAGTGAGTTCATTCTTTTGGGAGGTGCTATACGTTTTGGGTTATCAACAATATGGAATTAGTCCGCAGCTGGTGGAGCGGATCAAATTAAAGATGAAAAATCCCGCTGTCAAAGAGCGTATCAAAAAGTTGATTGATGGCGTGACCAAGTCTGATTTGCAAGATAAGGCCAAGGTCAGAAGGTTGGTCAAGTCTTCCGCTGTCATTATGAATGAGAATTTCTCTCCGGCGCAGGAGGAGCAGTTTGTTGCGTTTGTGCTCGCGCAGAAGATTGATCCGAACAATACGTTTCATTTGATTAAGCTGTGGGGGATGTTTAGGTAGGGATTCGATGTAATGTGGGTGGAAAAAACATTCGTTTACACGAGGGCACTACGATGACAGAATAACCTTCCGAGCGCTGTTATCCCCGGATTTTCTGATTGACCCTTTCCAAAGGTAAAATCTGGGGATAAAGGCGCACGCTTCGCTTCTTTAGGTTATTTCTGTCCTCTCCGTTGTTGTGTAAATTGATTTATTTTACAAAACCAAATTACATCGAATGTTTATGAAGTAATTTTAGTGGGTGGGGCGTTCCATAAGTCAGGAAGATGACTTATGGAACGCCCTTTTGATTGTTATAACTAGAGACAAGCCTTGTGGCATTACTTGGTTGAACATTCGTTGTAGTTATCGAATGACCCATGACCTGGCTTGTATTACCACGAAAACAAAGTTTTCAATGAGTAGTTATGTTGGTTAAATCGAGCATCTTAGTACAGTGATGGGTGGAGTATGAGGCTTATATTTAATATGAATCCAAATTTATCCTTTAACGATACATAACCGTAATATCTAAAAATACTGTACCTCAACCCATAAACAAAATGTACCATTCCTCCAACTATAATGAGTGAGTACCAAATTGTAAGCGATTACAAATAAAGGAGGGGTAACATTGACTTTGACTAGAGGTTTCAAGCAGAAGATTAGCGGCAAAGTGATTGCGGTCATCACCGTGGTCAGTCTGACATGGGGGTCCTGGGGAGCCACGCCACTATCAGCATCTACGACAAGTACGTTAAAGTTCCAAACTCAGCAGGGAGGTGTCTTTGACGGGATGCCATTATTTGATGGCGTGCCAGCGCATCTGGATGCATACGTAGACACCTATTTCGAATACACTGGCCTCGAAGGTCCAGCCGTTTATGTGACGGGTTCGCGAAACCATTACACATTGAAGCAGGGGAAACATGCGGGCAAGGTCATTCCCGGTGCATTATCTGCTGCAGATAATGTTCAGGGTGTCTCGACCGATTTTCCTGCTCTGATTGGCATGGGACAGAGCTGGAACAAAGAACTTTTGTCCGATATCGGTGAAGTGATGGGGAACGAGAAAATCAGCAAATTAAAGGTCAAGCAGGGCGAATCCAACATTCATGGGGGCAATGATCCTTCCCTCAGCGTGGCGTTCAGTGTGGTCAGTGATATGCGTATCAATCCGCTTAGCGGTCGCTTCGATGAAGGGTTCTCTGAAGATCCCAATATGGCCGGAGTCTTGATCGACAAGATGGCTTCGGGTCTTAGCGGAATTGATCAGTCCACCAGCGAAGATGGGTTCTGGATGAGGGCTGCGGTGGGGACAAAGCATTACTCCGTATATAACGCGCAGTGGTTCAGGCAGACAGCGAATAACAGTGCAAGCGCGCGTTCATTGTTTGAGTACCAAACCAGAGCCGCGCTCCCTGGATTTGAATCAGGTGCGCTGGCGGGCACAATGACATCTTATGGCCGGACTAACGGCATTCCAAACATCCTTTCCCCGCTACAATTATTAGCCAATTTGGACGCCAAATATGGCGTATACAGCTCGCCCGATTTCAATGGAGATGCAATTGTATCCAACGCGAACCAACTCGGAAATGGATATGACGACCGCTATGCCGTGGACCGCGGTCATGCAACCGTTCTCATGGCGCTTGCTCAGGCGAATGCGGGTCGGCCATCAGGGACGACACCTGCGGATGTGACCGATCTCGTGGCGCTCGTAGAGCAAGGGGAATATGGAATTACCGAGGAAGAACTTATAGAAGCAGCCAGACCACATGTAAACCAGCTGGTGCGCTTGGGGATTTTTAATGAAACTGATGAGCAGGGCATACCGAAAAACTATCTTTTTGCCCAGGAAGCAAGGGATGTCAGGACGTCTCCGCCTTCCGATTATAACCAAGTGAACCATCAGAAAATAGCACTTCAAGCGGCACAGGAGAGCGTTGTTTTGTTGAAAAATGACGGCACACTTCCGCTGGAAAAAGGAAATGACGCTGCTGTTTCTGGGGTGTATGCCGACGCACGCTTCAAGACGACGTATTCAGTTGGCGCGACACCTGCGCTGGAAAACTCCGGTGAATCTCCACTGCTCTCAATCATTAAAATGAATGGCAGCAGTAACGTAAACTATGCCCCAGGAAATGAAGTCATTTCACTAACCTCTAAAGCGAATCAACAAACGGTCACAGCGGACGTGTATAGTCCAAATGCAGGCACGGAGGGAGCGCAGCTCATCACAACGTCGGATGCCCCAGATGAGACCAGTTTCTCCCACTTGTTCCGAGTGTACGATTGGGGTCAGGCGGGTTCAAGTTTATTGTCGCTGTATAACCAGCGTTGGGTGACTTCCCCTGCGACAAATCATGCAGCAGTTGGCAATACGGATCGTACCAGCCTCAATCTGACGAACAATGATTGGAACCTTCCTGAGATGATGGGTGATACGAGTGCCATACCCCCAACATTACGAATGGAAACGAACGAGGATGGCTCAATGTCTATTGTTACCAATGGGTACCGTACAGGATTCTCTGGTGACTTTACAAATTGGTATTATGCCAACGGACGCTTTATCAAGGTAGATGATGCTGGTAAGCTCGTGACAACATCATCTCCACTGGGAAGCAAGGATAACGCTGCGAATCGCCCGGACGAGGTGAAGTTTGAGAAGGCCGTGGTGAAGAACGTGGGCGAAGAGGTAGCAGCAAGAGCCACGGAAGACGATTATGCCATCGTCTTTGTCGGCGCAATTCCACGACATAGCGCAGGAGAAGGTAACGACCGGTCTACCCTCGATATGTGCGAGGCAGATTATGAACTGGTCGACAAAGTATCTGCTGCCTTTGCAACCCAGGGTAAGAAAACCATTGTCGTGGTTAAATCGAGCTTCCCTGTAAACATGGAGCGCATTCAGAACAACCCTAACGTCTCGGCGATCGTTTACCAGCCATATGGGGGTCAATACGATTCGTATGCTCTGGCTCAGGTGTTGTACGGAGATTACGCGCCGACAGGCCGCCTGACGTCCACATGGTATGCAGGCATGGATGCTTTTCCATCTATTAGTTCTTATGTCGTACCAGAAGGGAATTCTACTGGTCTTGACGACATCGACCCCCGATTTACGGTTGATATGACGAATGCAGACCCCATTGAATCTGAGTTGACTTATATGTATACAGATGCCACAGTGACCTATCCGTTTGGTTACGGGTTATCATATGCTGATTTTACGTACGATTCCCTGACCGTATCGTCTTCTGTAACGGGAGATGAACCATTCACGGTGTCGGTCCGCGTAACCAATACAGGAGACGTAGCCACTTCCGAGGTTGTGCAGCTGTACACCCGTAACAGCAACTCTGCATACGGCGCACATGCGCCTAAAAAGAAGCTGGTTTCATTTGAGAAGATTCATCTCACTCCGGGTGAAACAAAAGAAGTCCTGTTGCAAGTTGATCCACAAACGCTGGCATTATGGGATGTGAATCGGAGTGAATGGATCGTTGAACAGGGCAGTTATGAATTCATGATTGGGACCTCGGCAGCGGATGCAGACGTGCAAGTATCGAAGGCATTAAGCATTGGTGGGAAGTCGATTGCGACCTTACCCCTTACCCAACCCATAAATGTATTTGATCATGCGTTTGCTTCAAATGAAGTCGTTTACCACGAAGTGTCCAAGGAACGCACGGCAGCTCAATTAAAAGCCAAAGCGATTGTTGGAGGTTATTACGCAGTTCGGTCCAAACAAAATGGATCGTGGATCGCGTTGCCTAAGGCTGACCTGACAGGTGCGCAGAAGGTTAGGGCAACTGTCGCATCTAATGTGCAAGGTGGCACGATCTCGTTGCATGCGGATGCGCTCGATACCGCACCGCTTGCTGTATGGAACGTACCGGTGACAGAACCTGTCTCCTACAAGATTAGCAATGCTAACGTAACGGTCAAAGAATTAGGGTACGTTGACGTAGAGGCGGATATTTCTGCTGCCGTGAGCGGCGTACATGATCTGTATCTGGTGTTTCATGAACCAGATCTTCGGATTGACGGTTTGTCATTTACGTTGAAAGAGCCGGGAACAAATCCAGGAAATCCAGGAACGAATCCTGATTCGCCAAGCACGCCTGGATCAGGTAGTGTTGGAACTCCTGCCAAGCCACCAGCATCCGGGTCCAAGACTGAAGGAGAAACGGATTCGGAGGGCAATGTTTCTGCTGTCGTGACCGTGCAAACGGGGGATGTTGCTGATCAAGCTAAGGCAGCAAGTATCCGCTCATCTGGCATCCGGGTCATCGGTGATCCATGGAACGTATCCATCAAAGATAAGCAGAACACGTATGTCATTGCAGCGCTGCCTGTTAACGATGTCGTAGCTGCAAACTCCACAGCAATCGCATATGTTGGAGCAGGAGGCCAACTTACGCCGGTGCCTGGCGTGTTGACCAAAGACACAAACGGAAACAAGGTATGGAAAGTACTGCTAAACCAAGGAGGCACGTACGTTGCGATTCACTCGCTCCGCGAATTTGTTGATGTTAAACCTTCAGCTTGGTATGCCAAAGATATAGCCAAAGCCAACAGCTTGCTGTTGATCAATGGCGTATCGGAACGCTGCATGCAACCCCAGGGTACGACAACATCAGCTCAAACGTTGATGGCTGCATTGAATGCGTTAGGAATTGAGCCGGGGGGAGCGGCAGCAAACGAGAAATGGTTTGATCCGATTTTGCGAGCCTCCAAGGAATATGGCCTGATGGAAGAAGGGCAGTACCTGCCAAATGCCCCAATGTCACGTGAGGATATGGCAATGGTGCTCATTCGTGCGCTGAACTTGTCTGGGGTGGATACGAAACTGCCGAAAGCAGAGGTTGAATCATGGCTGGAAGATTTTAAGGATCAGGCCCAGCTGACACCAAATAACCGGGCAGTCATGGCAACGGCCATTCAGCTTGGTATATTTCAAGGTACGCCGGATAAACTGTTACAACCACAGAGCACCCTTACACGGGCACAACTTGCAACTGTTATTGTCCGTGTGCATGACCGGATAATAGAACGGCTGGATCACTAAGAACCAGAACAACGAAAACAAGGAACTGGGCCATCATACATGGCCTGGTTCCTTGTTGTTTGCGGTGAAGGATTTGTGTTGCTTTCGGTATTCCTCTGGAGTCCAACCGGTCAATTTTTTAAACACCCGAAAAAAATATTTTGGATTGTCGTAACCCAACTGTTTGGCAACCCGGTAGATTTTATCGTCTGTGCTCGTTAAGAGCTGCTTGGCTTGCCTTATCCGTAGTCTGTTTACGTAATCAGTGAAGTTCTCGGATGTCTTTTCTTTAAATAAATGACTGAGGTAACTCGGGTTCAGGTAGAACAGGGACGATACCCATTCCAGCGTTAAATCCTTGGTATAGTGATTATCGATATATGTCCTGACGTTGTCGATCACTTGATCTGATGCGTAGGGATTGTCTTCCTTAAGCAGAAGAGCTGTTCCCGTCAGCACCTTTACCATGTAATGCCTAATGCACTCCATATCGAATGAGACGTTCAGGACGGCCTCCAAGCTGGAAGAGACGCTACTGTTACCTCCGTTCTGGATATAGTTACTCAGCAGCCGTTTGGTTTCCGTAATAATGTCTCTGCACTGCTCTTTCAGGTGGGCAAGCAAAGCGTCAGGCTGGCGTATGTAGAAAGCAAAGAAATCGGTGATGAGCTCTTCCACCTTCGGTACATTTCCGCTCTCTATAAAAAATAACAGTTCATACATTCGAGCCCACTTCAGTTGATGTAAAGGAATTTGCTCCCGTGAGAATACGTAACATTTGCCAAAATCGGTAATGGCTCGTTCGTCCAACGCAAGGATCGTTTGATGATGAGCTTCTCTGACCCCACCAATGCCTGTATGAGGCAAGCTGATCCCCACACAACAATCCGTAGTTTTGGTCAAAATGATACTCGCAGTTTGTTCCGCCATTTTCTGCAAATCAAGCTGGCCTGAGCAGTCCAGATCATGCATCAGGAAAAACAGTACCTGATCCGTTTGTGGATGAGGAATGTACAGGCCATTCGAAAAGGTAGGCAGTTGCTGTGCTGTAAGCGGTTGAGGACCATAAATCGTCAATAAAATGAACTGGTCAGATGCCATGATAGCGGCAAATTCCGCAGAGCGGAACACAGGTGTTTTGATGGATGAATGGGGAGCAAGCACATAATTCAGGAAGGCTTGCATGTCTGCATCCCTTTTCATCTGCTCTGTTTCTACTTCTCTTAGAACGACTTCCCGCTGAAGAGTGCGCTCCTGTTCGATGGCTTGGATGGCTTGGTGAAGCGTACCGTGGATCTCGTCCCGGCTAAAAGGCTTCAGCAGGTAATTTACAACTTTCGCAGAGATGGCCTCCTGCATATAATCAAAATCGGTATGCCCGCTAATGACAATTAACTTGATGCGCGGATATTGCTGGCATACTGTCCTGATCAGCAACTTGCCGTCGACCTCAGGCATGCGCATGTCCGTAAAGATAATGTCCGGCTTGAAGGATTCAATCAAAGCCAAGGCATCTGCCCCGTTATCTGCTTCGCCTAAGAGTTCAAGCGAGTGCTCAAAAGTCCCGATTTTTTTCAACAAACCTTTGCGGATCAAGGGTTCATCGTCCACAACGATATACGTGTACATCTCTTTGGTCACCTCTTTTCCCAATTGGACGGAATTTCGAGTGTAATTCGAGTTCCTGTATTCAAATCGGTATGAAACGAAAGGCCGTAACCCTCTCCGTAATACAAAGCAATTCGTGAATGCACGTTTTTGATGCCGATGCTTTGTTTATGCCTTTGACCAACGGCGACGAATTCAGGTGGCTGCTGGAGCAATTGTCGAAGTTCCTCCGCTTGTGTTGAGGACATGCCCACGCCATCGTCCCAGATCTCGAACACGATGCTGTCCCCCTGAAACAAACCGGTAATGGTAACGGAACCCTTCCCACGTTTGTTCTCCAACCCGTGATAGATGGCATTTTCCACGAGTGGTTGCAACAGAAGTTTCAGCATGCGACGACTCCGAAGTTCCGGGTCCACATTGAGGTTGAACGCGAACTTGTCACCATACCGAATCTGCTGGATGGCCATGTAGTTTTCTACATGTTGAAGTTCTTCGCTGACCGCGACCAGCTCGCTGTCCGTTTTGATGCTGTAGCGGAACATGTCCCCGAGTGACTTGGTCATCACCACAATACTCTCAACTTCTTCGATCTCGGCAATGCTATTAATCGACTCCAGCGTATTGTAGAGGAAATGGGAGTTGATCTGTGCTTCCAATGCCTTCATCTGGGAGTCCAGCATGAGGATTTTATTCTGGTAACTCTCTCGGATATGTGTATCGATATCTTTCATCATTTTGTTGAACTCGTGGTAAAGGATGCCTATTTCATCGACTTGCCTTGTTACTTGAGGCTTGATGGTCACAAAACGATGAGATTTGGTTTTGCGCATCAGTTTGGTCAATTCGATGATGGGTTTGGTGATCAGGTTGGACAAGAAAAAGGAAAGTAGAAGGAAAATGACGGCACAGCTTACGGCCACGTATAACAGCAACTTTTGTGAGATGTTGTACTCCTCATACAACCGATCCATAGAGATGTTGGCAATCACGTTCCAATTGCGACCAGGAACTTTCTGGATTACCGTCATCATGTTATCTTGGATTGATTTGTACTGTGAACTGTTTCCGACTTGATGCGTTGCCGCAGCCAGAGTATCGGAGAGAGGAGTGCCAACTCTACTTCCGTCGCTGGAGTACAGGATCTCGCCAGCGTCGTTCGCCAGATATAGATTGGACAAGCTTGGTGCCGGATTACGTTTTAGACCGTCAAAAATGTTCATACTGCAATCCAGCATAAACACGCCTAGGAACTCGTTGTTGTTGGGATCGTAGAGGGCTCTGGAGAAGCCAATGGATTCCTTGGCGTTAATGATGTAAGGTTTGACGCCTACTTCACCAATATACAAATCGCCTTTACGCTGGATCGTATCCAGATACCACTCATCCCGAAGTGCTACATAATCGAGGCGTAGGTCTGTACCGCTACTGCCATAGCTTATCCATTTGCCATCAGGTGTGAAAAGGTACAAACCATTGATGTAATTGTAACCAAGCAGAATGTTTTCAAAGATCAATTTCAATTTGCTGCGGATCATGAAGATTTCATATTGATCGTTGGTACCGTTCAACTTGATTAGTTCATCACTCACAGTGCTGTAAGCGGTTGCATTGGAAGACTGCTGAAGGAGTGTGACAGAGATCCGGTCGATGTTCTGCAAAATTTCCTCCATGCTCTTGACCGAATTGCCTATAGTTGTCGACGTCACGAGAGAGGTCTGCTCATTCACCAGCTTCGTGTAACTGCGATAGGAACTGACAGACACAACGATAATTGGCACGATTGATACGAGGACGAGGACCAGAAAAAGTTTAGTTTTGATGTTGAACAGAATCATACGTGCTCCTCCCGCCATTTGTCAATTCTAAAAATAGTGCACCATAGGAGCCAAAGCAAATGCACTTTTGCCCACCGTATGATGAGAATGTGCACAAAGCAAGAATAAACATGAATTGGGGGAATGACAAGATGAAAAAAAGAAAACGACTGTGGTCCCTAACTTTGGTACTGCTCTTGATGTTTCTGAGCGCATGCAGCTCCAGTAGCGAGGAGGGGGGCGGTACGGATACCAATAACGGGAGTACAGATGAGTCAGGAAAGCCAATTACGTTGACGATGATGCTTTCGGGAAACAAGGCATCCGAGGGAGAGGATTTCGAGCTGGAGACCTTGCCGCGCCTAGTCAAAGAGAAGTTCCCGAACATTAACTTGGAAGTACAAAAGTTGCCTGATGATCAATACAATACATCTGTTCGAACCAAGCTTGCGGCTGGACAGGGACCGGACATTTTCTGGATTTTCCCGAAAAATGCGGCTGGCGGTGTCATTGATTTTGCAAAGGCAGGCTTCGCTGCGGATCTGTCAGATCTAAAGTTCTGGGACAACATCAGCCAAGGAGCGAAGGAAGATATGTCCTATGAGGGTAAACCTTACGGCGTGGCCGAAGGGTTGGACTTCTTGGGCGTTTACTACAATAAGGAGTTGTTACAACAAGCGGGATATTCCGAGTTTCCGAAGGATTGGCCTTCGTTTCTGGATTTGTGTCAAAAGTTGCAGGCAGCGGGCGTAACGCCAATTGCGATGGGAGACAAGGACCCTTGGATGATCCAATTCGGAATGTATCCGATTGCAGCGAATGTCGTGTATCCGAATGAGCTGGATTTTGATGTCAAATTGCAGAACGGTGAAAAATCGCTGACTGATCCAAAGTGGATTCAAACCATATCCAAATACAAAGAGCTCTATGATAACAACTACGTCGTCAAAAACTCACTAGGCATTGGTAGTGCCCAATCTGCGCAGTTGTTTATCGACGGGAAAGCAGCAATGACCTTTACGGGAACATGGGATTATGCCTCCATGACGTCCAAAGGCGCTGCCGAATTTACTCGCGGATTCGCTTCATTACCAGGTAACGAGCCGGAACAGCCGGTGTTTGTATCTGCTGCAACATCTGCCGGATACGCTTTGAACGCCAAATCGGCAAACCTGGATGCAGCCAAGGAAGTACTGAACTACCTGTTTGATGGTGAATCCGATCTGTTCAAAGCATTTGTGGAAGCCAACAGTTCCATCAGCGTCTATAAGGACGTAGAACTTGAAAATGAATTGTTTAAGGAAGTGAATGACAACTATCAACAAACTGGAAATTCCATCTACTTTAGCAACCAGATGTGGCCAGCCGGAGTATCGGACGTCATGCAGGCTAAGTTTGCCGAAATTATTGCTGGACAGAAAACAACACCAGAAGATGTGGCAAACGCCATGGAAACCAAGTTTAGAGAGCTATGGAAAAACTAGAACCAAACGATGCTGTCTGCTGTAAAGGGGAGAATGATTGTCCTTCTTCCCTTGCCGCAGGCCCCTTGGAAAGGATGGAGCAGGATGAGCTCTACTGTAATGAAAAAGTCCATGTACTGGTTTGCTTTGCCGGCATTGATCTTCTACCTGACCTTCTGGATCTTCCCGATCCTGCGGTTGTTCCAGTACAGTATAACGGACTATAACGGGTACGCCCAAGCCTATAACTATATCGGTTTCGACAACTATAAGGAATTGTTCCGGAGCGACATCCTAGGCATTTCTTTAAAAAATACACTGATCTATACGTTTGTCACCGTCATAGCTGGCAATATCATCGGTTTGGCAATGGCATTACTGTTAAACATGAAAATAAGAGGAACCGGGATTTACCGTTCCCTGGCGTATATTCCCACTTTGTTCAGTGCGATTGTCGTCGGCTTTTTGTGGAGTTACGTCTATATGCCGGATTACGGGCTGATTTCTTCCTTTCTCGATAAACTGGGTATCGCAAATGAACTGAATTTCCTGGGTGATTACTCGACCGCACTGTATTCTATTATCTTCGTGGAAATCTGGAAGACGATCGGAACGACAATGATTATCTTCCTTGCAGGACTACAGACTGTTCCGAGCGACCTTTTGGAAGCCGGACGGATTGATGGCTGCGGCTCATGGAGATTGCTGCGACATGTGAAGATTCCATTACTGGCAACAGCGATTACAATCAACGTGACGTTAAGTTTGATCAATGGACTCAAAGCGTTCGACTTCCCGTTTATCATGACAAATGGCGGTCCCGGCACGGCTACCAACACGCTGATTTATACCATCTACAAGATGGCATTTACCGAACAACTCTTTGGTAAAGCTTCGGCTCTTGGCGTTATTTCCTTTGCCGTGATTATCGTCATTACCGCTGTTTTTGTCCTGAAAATGAACAAACGGGAGGTGTCGGCATGATGCTTCGTAAAGTTTTGGGGAAAGGGTCCGTTCAGGTTGTTGTGTTGTTGGTGATGGCGTTAAACCTGATTCCGTTAATTATTGCCTTTTCGACATCACTCCGCGATCCAAGCAACAACACAAATCCGCTGGTCCTGTTCCGGGAGATGTCTTTTGCAAGTTACAAGGCTGCCTTCGATAGCATGCACTTTCCGGAAGCGCTATGGAACAGCGTGGTGTTAACCGGCGTATCGGTCGTGTTTGTTGTCCTGTTTGCGGCAATGGCGTCCTACCCGATGGCCCGTTTGAAGACAAAGCTAAGTAAGTTCATGTATTTGTTTTTTTTGTCCGGACTTGTGGTACCTGCGCAAATGGTATTGATACCGATCGTGCAAATGATTAATGCGCTTCATATCCCAACGAATCAATATACGCCTATTTTCATGTTCATTACGTGCAGTCTGCCGTTTTCAACTTTCCTGTACACGGGCTTCATTCGAAGCGGTGTGCCTGAGGAGGTAGAAGAAGCGGCGCACATCGACGGGGCGGGATTATTCCAACGGTTCTGGACCGTCGTGTTCCCCTTACTCATTCCGGTAACGGTTTCTGTCATTATTACACAAGGTGTCTGGATCTGGAACGATTATTTCTTCAATATGATCTTTATTTCCAGCGCAGGAGATTCACCGTTACCGCTGGCCATGCTTGGATTTTTGGGCGATCAGCAAAATCCCACGCAGTGGAATGTCCTGTTTGCAGCGTGCTTTCTGTGCGCGCTACCGTTGCTGCTGGCGTTTCTGTTCCTGCAAAAATATTTTATCGGTGGTATGACCGTTGGGGCGGTCAAAGGATAAGGAGGGCACTGCAATGAGTGAAAAAGTGATAAACACAGCCTGGCTGGAAAAAGCGCAGGGTCTGATGCCGGAGCTTCGCCAGCAAAAGGTCTATCCGGAACATATCGTGAGCGCAGTTCCGGATGCGTCAGCTTTTCAGGGATGGCGTATCGAACCAATAGGCTTAGCAGAACACTTATCGGATCAAGTGCTGTGCAAGGGAGACCGTGTTACGCTGGATTTCGGGGAGCATCTCGTCGGTTATCTGACCTTGTCGCTTCTTAACGAGCGCAGTAATGCAGATGCACCTCTCAGGTTGAAGCTCACATTTGGAGAAATGCCCTGTGAGGTCGGTGAGGATTTTGCAGAATATTCGGGTTGGCTTAGCCGTTCATGGCTTCAAGATGAGATCGTGAATGTGGACGTGTTACCTGGCACGCTAACACTGGACCGTCGGTATGCCTTTCGGTATCTGAAAATCGAGGTGGTAGAAACGTCGATCCGTTACGATATTCGAATTAACGATATATATTGCTTGACGGTGACCTCAGCAGACATAGGGGGGGCAGTACCTCAATTGCCTGAAGGTATCGACACGGAGCTGCTGGAAATAGATCGCGTGTCCGTGAAGACACTCCGGGATTGCATGCAGACGGTATTCGAAGATGGACCGAAGCGCGATCGACGTTTATGGATCGGAGATCTTCGCCTTCAGGCCCTCGTCAATTATGAAACATTCGGCTGTAATGATCTCGTCAAGCGCTGTCTCTATCTCTTTGCCGGAACGAGATTAGAGGGAGGCCAGGTAGGAGCCTGTTTGTACGAACAACCGGAACCGTACGTGGACGACATTTACCTATATGACTATGCGTTGTTCTTTATTGCGACATTATGGGACTATTTTGAAGCTACCAAGGACAGGGAAACGTTGGAAGAACTTTGGACGGTGGCTAGAGAACAGATTGAGATTGGGCTTAAACGACTTGATGAGCGGGGCATCGTAAGGGATGACGATACATGGTATTGTTTTCTGGACTGGCATGAAGAATTAAATAAACAGGCCGGTGCTCAGGCAGTTCTCATCTATAGTATGAAAAGGGGAAGGTCGATTGCCAAAGAACTAGGGCTGCCGGAGTATGAGGAATGGATTAACGCACACATCAAAGACGCTGAGCAAGCAGCCCTCACATATCTGTGGGATGGTGAACAGGGCTTTTTCGTCAGTGGTGAGAAGAGACAGATATCCTGGGCATCGCAAGTATGGATGGTACTGGCTGAGATCATGGATGCTCCAGCGGCCCGGCAATTACTTGATCGGTTAACGAGTAACGGAGAAGCTATTAGCATGACCACACCGTACATGGTTCATCATTATGTTGATGCATTAATAATGTGCGGGGAAGAGGAGAAGGCACTGGAGCAGATCCGAAGGTATTGGGGCGGTATGCTGAAGGATGGAGCGGACACCTTCTGGGAGCTCTACGACCCGGACGACAAAACGTATTCTCCTTATGGTAGCAATTTGGTCAACAGTTATTGCCATGCTTGGAGCTGCACACCAAGTTATTTTATCAGGCGAAATTTTTCATGAATTTTGGACTTGAGGTCAACCAGGTACGTCTGGTTGGCCTTTTTGGATTAGTTTCAGATCGTATAGAGCCTGCCATGGCCTATTGTTTTTATTTTTATCTGTTTTTGTTCGTACCGATAAAAGAACGAGTGGCTATTAATGAAGCGATAAATACGAATATTAAAATAAAGTTATATGGGTTTCCTTTAAGTATGTAGACTTGAACGATGAGTGTCAGAGTTGAGATGCTTAAGATTATTCGCAGGACAATCGCCGATGAGCGATCGGGAATAATTGGAATAACATGACAACTAATTATAACATAGGTTTTTTTGGAGTCGGACATTTTCATAGAAGTTAAGGGACGAACTATGGTGTGCTTGGTGCAATATAGTTGATGTATTTTCACAGGATGGACTTTGCTTTCCTCCGGGGAGAGCGGTAAACTGTTGCATACGAGCGTACTAGCCTTATGGATTAATGTCCTGGATTTTACGTCAAAAAAGGCGTGGCTGTGCTGATATGCATTTTATTTTTCAAACAGATGTGGAGGAAGTACGATTGGAAATGTTTACGATGCTGCTGGGTTTATTTGAACGGGCGGCGCTGTTGATTATATTTTTATTCTTTCTGTCGAGGGTGCCAAGGTTTAGGCAGATTCTGCAAAAGGGGAAATTAAGGTGGCAGGAGTCTATTGCGGTTACCTTGTTATTCTGTGCTTTTGCCATTTTCGGGACATATACGGGCATTAATGTTGAAGGTTCACTGGTGAATGTGCGGATCATCGCCGTGTTATCGGGTGGTATTTTGTTCGGAGCGCCTGTGGGTATTATTACGGGTATTGTCTCCGGGGTGCATCGGTATCTGATTGATATGGATGGAGTCACAGCTATACCGTGTCTAATCACGAGTATCTTGGCAGGTCTGGTCTCTGGATATATACATAAGTACACGCCCAAGCCTAAGCGATGGATTATCGGTATTGGTGCTGGAATGATCTGTGAAGCGCTCACGATGTTATTGATCCTGCTATTTTCCTATCCCGATCCACTGGGTGCCGACATTGTTTCGAAGATTGCGCTGCCTATGATTCTGGGTGAAGTCAACATTGGGCTAATTGTGCTCTTGGTGCAGAGTGTCGAAGGGGAAAAAGAGATGATTGCGGCTCGTCAGGCGAAGCTGGCACTGGAGATTGCAAACAAAACCTTGCCGTATTTCCGTTCGATTGATGAGGATTCTCTGCGCAAAATTTGCCGGATTATTCAGGAGGATATTCAGGCCGATGCGGTTGCAATTACGGATACCCGGAATGTACTGGCTTATGTAGGATTTGGTGAGGAACGATATCATATCGGTAATGAAATTATAAGTGAGATGACCAAGAAGACGATATCCAGCGGGGAGATTACGATCAGTAATGATGTTATTGATGAAAAAACACCCGATATCCACTCGCTGTTAATCATTCCGCTCAAAGAACGAGGAGACATTACAGGTGCGCTCAAAATCTATTATCGCAAAGCGTACAAAATTACGTATCCATTACAAACGATGGCTGTAGGTCTATCGCAGATTATCTCGACCCAGATGGAGGTATCGCGGGTAGAAGAAATCAAGGCTGCTGCCAACAAAGCAGAGCTGCGTGCATTACAGACAACCATTCATCCTCATTTTTTGTTTAATGCGCTAAATGCGATTGCATCGTCCATCCGAACCAAACCGGATCGTGCTCGGGAGCTGATTGTGAATCTATCCGGGTACATGCGTTACAATCTGGAGCTGTCGGATGAGTTAATTGATATTCATAAGGAACTGGAGCAGGTCCGTAATTATGTAGAGATTGAGAAAGCTCGCTTTGGCAGCCGACTTAACGTGATCTATGACATTGATGAGGTCGCGGTGCATATTCCGAGTCTTGTTATCCAGCCGCTCGTCGAAAATGCAATTATTCATGGCATTCTCAAGGTCAAAGGACCCGGGACTGTTCGAATTCGGGTACAGGATTATCCGGAGTTTGTGCGAATCAGTGTCAGTGATACAGGAGCAGGAATCAGTGCAGATATAATTGAACGTGTTTACCATGACCGCATGCCTGGTAACCAGATCGGGCTATATAATGTGCATCGCCGGGTCAAGCTTATCTACGGACAAGGTGTAACCATTACAAGGCTGGAACAAGGAACGGATATTTTATTTGATGTGCCCAAAGGAGATGTCGTAACAAGGTGATGATGGATCAATGAGAGCTCTTATTGTGGAAGACGAGATTCTGGCGAGTGAGGAATTGAATTATTTAATCCAGGAACATAGTCAGATTGAAGTGGTGGACCGCCTTGAAGACGGGCTAGATGTACTGAAATTTTTACAGGAACAAGAAGTAGATGTCATTTTCCTTGATATCAATATTCCCTCGCTGGACGGTATGATGCTGGCCCATCATATTGGGAAATTTGCAACGAAACCCTACATTGTATTTACTACGGCGTATAAGGAACATGCAGCGGAAGCCTTTGAGTTGGAGGCGTTTGATTATATTCTGAAACCGTATGACGAGAAACGAATTGCTGCAATGCTCCATAAGCTGGAGCTCGCATTCAAACGTGATCATGCGCCGGTGGAGCAACATGTTGAGGATGGACCAGCCACTACGGCGGACGGATCTGCTGCGCATGGTGAACTGGTACGAGAACGAGATACGAATTCCCATACAGACAGAAGAATTAATTTGCTGCGGAATGACAATATTATTGTTACGGATACGGCAGATATCTACTATGCGGAAGCACAAGAGAAAGTGACGAAGGTATATACCAAAAATGGGGAGTTCACCATGCCAGTGAGCATATCGGATTTTCACAGCCGTCTGCCACAGGATACGTTCTTTCGCTGCCACCGTTCGTACGTTGTAAATCTGTCGCAAATCCGTGAAATAGTACCTTGGTTCAACAATACGTATCTGCTCCGTCTGCGCGATTTGGAAGCTGAAGTGCCTGTGAGTCGCGGGAAGGTCAAAGAATTCAGGCAACTCATGCGCATCTAGAAGCATTTCATTCCGCATCTGATGCAACTCATGCTCAAAACGGTGTGATGAATCCCCTTTCATGTATGATTAGCTTGTGAACGCATTCATGTATATGACATCGGCAAAGGGGAGATCACGATGAAAGCAACCATTTCATCCGTTTCATCAACACCTGAATCAACATCTGCACCTACAAAAATGAATCGCTGGCTTATTGTTTTGGGGACCATCATTGTACAAATGGGTCTTGGAACCATCTATACTTGGAGTTTATTTAATCAGCCGTTGTCTGATCGTTTCGGATGGGACGTCAGCTCGGTCGCGATAACTTTTTCAATTACCAGTTTTGCTCTGGCTTTTGCCACATTGTTTGCAGGACGATTGCAGGAACGTTGGGGTCTTCAGCGTCTGATCCGTGTAGCCGGGGTTGTGCTTGGGCTGGGTCTTATTCTGAGTTCTCAAGTCACCTCGTTAACACTGCTGTACATTTTGGCTGGATTTGTCGTTGGTTTTGCAGATGGTACGGCGTATATTACGTCGCTGTCTAATCTGATCAAATGGTTCCCGGAGCGTAAAGGTCTGATCTCGGGGATCTCGGTCGGCGCATTCGGTACCGGTAGTTTATTGTTCAAATATGTGAACACGGCATTGATTGGTGCCGTTGGTCCTGCTCAGGCATTTATGTACTGGGGCATTATTGTTCTTGTTCTGGTCGTTGCGGGATCATTCCTGATCCGTGAAGCGGTTGTTCGTGAACAGGCTCCTACAAGCAAGGAAGGATCCAAACAAGTCGTAGCACGTCATGATTACACGGTGAAAGAGATGCTGCGTACAAAAGAAGCGTACATGCTGTTTGTTATTTTCTTCACGGCGTGTATGAGCGGTCTGTACCTGATCGGTATTGTTAAAGATATCGGTGTACAACTCGCTGGACTTGATGTAGCTACCGCTGCGAACGCAGTGGCCATGGTTGCAATCTTTAACACGGCAGGACGTATTATTCTCGGTGCGCTGTCGGATAAAGTAGGACGAATGAAGGTCATCGCTGGTGCGCTGCTAGTTACAGCCGTAGCTGTCATGACACTTAGTCTGGTTCCACTGACCTTCGGGATATTCTTCGCCTGTGTGGCGGCCGTTGCATTCTGCTTTGGCGGTAACATTACGGTATTCCCGGCGATTGTGGCCGATTACTTCGGACTGAAAAATCAGAGCAAAAACTATGGTGTGATCTATCAGGGATTTGGATTTGGTGCCTTGGCAGGATCATTCATCAGCGCCCTGCTGGGCGGATTCCATCTAACCTTCATCGTGATTGCTGTACTCTGCGCTGTCTCGCTGTTGCTCGCACTGATCATCACCCCTCCAGGTGAAGGTCGTCGTGCTCGTCAACGTGAAAAACAGATGAACCTTAACCCTTCATCACGGGCAAGCTAACAACATGCACTGGAAGTACGGAACTGAGGATATTTCTTCATCTTAAAAAGCAAATTAAAAAACAAAGTAAACAAAGCGGTCTCCAGTTGAGGCCGCTTTTTGGTATCTACAGTGTTCAGATTGCTGACTTAGTTGGCCTATCGGACCATCTGGCTGCCTGCAAGCGTGGTGCCTTGTGTGCATTCCATCATTCGCATCTGTTATACTCTAGGTGAATTCAACAAGACCAAGACAAGTTATGTACCCCAGAGGAGGCATATCATGAAGTTCATTAAATACACACAACCTGATTTTGATGATTATTATGCATTGGTTTCCAATATGGAAGTAATGAAACAGATTACAGAACGTGCAATACTGGAGCAAGAGGCGAGAACGCAATTTGAGTCCATGCTGGAGTTTAATGAGCGTTCCACTTGCGGACATTACCGAGTATATAGTGAAGATGGTGCCGGTGTGGCGTATGCCAAATTGATTCCGGATCAGGAGGACCCGACCAAGGCTGAGATAGGTTACATGATCCTACCTGAACATTGGGGCAAAGGTCAAGGCACATCCATAGCGTCACGGTTGATTATTCAGGCACAAGCCGCAGGGATTGGATCACTCTATGCAGTTATCGATCCGGGTAACGCTGCTTCCCGGCGGATCTTGACCAGACAGAACTTTGTATCCACCTGGACAGGTGATTACGATGGTCTTCCCGGTGAGATTTTGGAGTTAAATCTTCAAATGAAGCGGTAAAGGTACTATTCTGAGGGTAATCAGATAATACAGGGCATCTTGCATGAGATGGCTGGAGCTCATTATCATCATGGTGCATGGGTTCACCCATGTACATTTCATGCAAGATGCTTGCTTATATAGAGATGTGGAGGAGATGACATATGAGCAATTCAACCATGGAACGTCTGAATGCATTACTGCCGGAGTGGCTGGAGACCAGTCGTTTGCACACCGGGCAAGGTAAGGTGGCTTCTTATATCCCGGAGCTTGTCAAAGCCTCTCAGGATGAGCTCGGTATACATATCATGGACGCCGAAGGGAACTATGTGTCGGCAGGGGATTGCGGTGTCCCATTTACGATGCAAAGTATCTCCAAAGTATTTACCCTTATTCTGGCCCTGATGGATCATGGGGAAGAAGCGGTTTTCTTTAATGTAGGAAAAGAACCGACAGGCGACGATTACGATTCGATGATCAAACTTGAATTGGTTGAACCCGGAATCCCATTTAATCCATTAATCAATGCGGGTGCGATTACGGTGTCTTCTCTTGTTGGAGGAGATTGTAAGGAAGAGAAATCACGCCGCATTCTGGAGTTTTTCCGCAAACTGGCGAATAATGATCAGTTGGGCTATAACGAAGAGGTATTCCAGTCCGAATCGGAGAGCGGTCATATGAATCGTTCACTTGGCTACTTTTTGAAGCACAACGGGGTCATTAAGGATGACGTTGAAGACGTGCTTGCCGTGTATTTCCGTCATTGCTCCATTGAAGTGACGTGTGCAGATCTGTCTCGAATGTCACTCGTTCTGGCCTATAATGGAACAGATCCAATTACGGGAGAAGAACTCATCCCTCGTCGCTATGTTCAGATTGCCAAAACCTTCATGACCACCTGTGGTATGTATAATGCATCAGGCGAATTTGCCATCGAGGTCGGCTTGCCCGCCAAAAGTGGAGTATCCGGAGGGATATTGACCCTTGTACCGGGACAATTCGGCATAGGTCTTGTTGGCCCGGCTCTGAATCGCAAAGGCAACAGTATTGCCGGCGTGCATCTGCTCGAGCGTCTGTCCAAGGAGTTCGACTGGAGCTTTTTCTAAGAAGTTTTTTAAAAAAAGAAACTATACCCTCATATGTAGCCGATGAATCACGTATCCGATATTTTGCTTCTTTAGAACGAAGTGAATGGTCTGGATATGTCTCGTCGGCTACTTTTGGTATTCACCAGGGAGTGTAGGAAGACAGTCCTGCATGGCAACGGCAATGCTGCACCTATCATGGAACATCCGCAACATCGGGGTGGGTATATCTCCCTTCAGTCATCGGCTAGGGCCACATCTGTAATGAGGTTCATCTGAATATCCCGGGACCCATCTTCCATCAGCAGTCTGAGGGTACGAGCCGGACGGTCCAGTCGAAGCACTTGCCCCGTGTAACGAATATCATCATGTTCGTGAAACAACGTAATAATGACCCTATCTCCAAGCATCATCGAGTTGCTGAGCAAACGGGACATTTCTTCCGCGGCCTGGGCATCCAGAGATGGGCGGGTACGAGGAGCAAGTTGTTCCTGATGAAGAATGTAAGCTTCCCGGTGTTCGGGGAGCATCATGCGTGAGGACTCGAAGATACCGTTTTGCTGCAATTTTTTACTCATTTATAATGACCTCCAATTTTATGAGAACGCTCATGGGCTTGCGCGGACGAGCAGAGGGAAGATGCCCGCATAATGGCAGTATCTCCGTACCTGCGCTTGATATCATCCGTGGCACGTTCCAGTTCTCTTTTGCGTTCGCGGTCATCAAACCAGGACAGCTGCACTTCGGAATCGGGTACAAGTCCGGTCAATGACACGCTGATGCGGCGGATGGGTAATCCGTCCCAATGGCGCAGGAACAGAGCTGCTGCCGCATCGTATACTTCATCCGTAATGTTGGTGGGTTCATTCACCTTCATCTGGCGGGAGAAACCGGTTGGCCGATCATAATCCTGTCCGCGACATCCAACCGAGACCACATGGCCCATGAGTGATTTGTCACGGGAACGTCGACTGACGAGTTCCGCCAGTTCAAGCAGTACCACTTTGATATCTTCCCAGGAGTCATAGTCCCGGGGCAGCGTCATTTGATGTCCGATCCCCTGCTGCTGATGAGCATAGGTCCCGGGTTTGACCGGGGAATCGTCAATACCACGGGCGATACGCCACAGTACCTCGCCATTCACACCCCAACGTTCTCTCAGTCGGGACAGAGGGGTCTGGGCCAGATCACCAATCGTATGCACGCCCATCTTGTAGAGATGTTGCGCCATGCGGGAACCTACCATGAACATGTCTCGTACAGGCTTCTGCCAGATGGTGGACGGCAGATCTTTGCGAGGCAACGTGCAGATGCCTCCGGGGACTTTTTTGGCATACAGATCGCAGGCCATCTTGCTAACGACTTTGGTATCACTGATGCCGATCCGAATGTATACACCCGTCTCATCCATCACCCTCGATTGAATGCTGCGCGCAATCGTCTCGGGACTGCCGAACAGATCCAGGCTTCCGGTGACATCGAGAAACTGTTCATCAATACTATAGGGTTCCACCAGATCGGTGTAAGACTGAAGGATACGCGTAATATGAAGGGATACCCGAATGTACTCGGCCATCCGGGGGCGAACAACAACAACATCTGGACATTTGGCGAGCGCTTCGCCCAGTCGTTCTGCTGTCGTAATTCCATAGGACTTGGCGAGTGGACAGGCCGCAAGAATAATACCCGAACGGCGCGCCGGATCTCCCGCGACTACGAGGGGGCGGTCCTTGTATTCGGGATGTGCAGACTTCTCCACACTGGCATAGAATGACTGGCAGTCTGCCAGCATGATGACACGTCTGTCTTGGCGAGGCATAAGACTTCTCTCCTTATCCGTGATGCTAAGCTCATCTGTTAAGCATCAATGATCTTCATTTGAACATCGATAATTAACAGTTTATTTACAGTATGGAACAAGTGTTCTTGTTTTATAAGCATATCTGACAATTCGAAATGCGGCAACCGGAATTATTTTGCAAATTGGACACAATTATGGGTTAGCCATATTAGAGGCAGAAATTAGGAAATAAGATGTGCTTTTTTACATTTAATGTGAGAGATCCATGACCTACGGTTGATGACCGGGCGTTCATTTGGGTTTTTGTAAAAGGGTTATAAATGGGTACAGTCCTATAGAGGGGGACTGATGTCCTTTTTTGATTTTCTGCATTTTTCAGAAAACCTTGATGTGACGCGGAATATCGCTGATGCGTTATCGGACTATAGTATCAATTTTGTAATCTTTATGGTTAATACTGTAAAAAGGTCCGCAACTTTAACATATGACTCGCGTTTAATGGGGTATGTGTTCAAACGGCAAACGTTGCCTGTACCCGCGTTGCACATAACAATAAAGGTTCCAGAAGTGCAAGATCAGCAGGCCATTTAATCCATGCGGTTCCAGCAAATATTAGCGTTTGGGAATCAGTCGTATCCTGGAGGCTTTCGGGTGCTAGTTGATGGCGCTTTTTACGAATTATGGGCAGAATGTTCCATTTCATGTTTGCTTCCATCAGCCTAGTTACAAATGCAGAGTCTTAGCGCTATAGTGAGAACTACACCGCTGACATCTCTACCAAGCGGACATCCGAAGCGGAAAGATTCGTAAACTTCATGTTGGACCATTCGATGTTGAAGCAGGATGCATATTAGAGAGGTGAGCAATCTAAAGACATGAGCAGACAAAGACGAAGACGCTGGTTATTAACGGTGTTGACAGGAGCAGTGGTGGTGACCGGTGGAATATTTGCCGGATGGCACTATATGCAACCCAAGCTCGTTACGTACACAGCGGAGAACGGCACGGAGATGAAATTCAAGACCGATGGAGACCGGTTCATGGAATACGGGCCAGATGGAACGTGGAGGGAGATGTTCGTCAAAGGTGTCAACCTGGGCGCAACTTCACCGGGGTATTACCCGGGAGAATTCCCGCTGACCAAAGAGGATTACTTGCGGTGGTTCCAGCAGATCGAGGATCTGGGAGCCAATGTAATCCGGGTATACACGGTTCACGAACCGATTTTCTACTCCGCATTAGTCGAATATAACCGCGGCCGGGAGCAACCGTTATATTTTATACAGGGCATATGGTCACCTGAAGAAGAGCTGATTGAGAAACAGGATGCCTACGCGGCCCATATTGAGCAGACGTTCAAGCAGGAGATTGAAAAGGCCGTATCTGCTGTCTATGGCGATGCGGACATTCCTGCCAAGCAGGGAGAGTCCAGCGGCAAATACAAAACGAATGCAGGAAAATACCTGATGGCCTGGCATGTGGGGACGGAATGGGACCCGGCAATGGTAGACAACACAAACGCAAAACATGCGGACGTGCCGCAGTACAAGGGAGTTCATTTCTCGGCGAGTCCAGAAGCGTCACCGTTCGAGAACTGGCTGGCAGAGCTGCTGGATCATACGGCGGTCCTGGAGAAGAAGTATGGGTGGGAACATCCGATGACTTTCACCAACTGGGTAACTACCGATGTGCTGGATCATCCTGGCGAGCCGCTGTATGAAGAGGATCTCGTGAGTGTGGATGCCCGACATATTCAGCCGGAGGCATGGCAGGGAGGTTATTTTGCAGCCTACCATGTGTACCCATATTACCCGGATCTGTTCCATATCGATAAAACGCTCCAAACCATCAAGGATGAGAACGGTGAGTACAACACGTACAAAAGTTATCTGCGCAAGCTGAAAGCCGAGTTTTCCGATATGCCTGTAATGATTACAGAGTATGGCGTACCCTCTTCTCTTGGTATTTCCCATCTGGGTATGGGAGGACGGAATCAGGGTGGACATAACGAAGTAGAGCAGGGAGATATTGACGCGTCACTGACGCAGGATATCTATGATGAAGGATACTCGGGAGCGATTGTGTTCATGTGGCAGGATGAATGGTTCAAAAAAACATGGAACACGATGCCACTGGAAATCCCGGCTGATCGCCGTGCATATTGGCTGAACGTACTGACAAACGAGAAGATGTTTGGCCTGCTTGCCATGGACCCGGGTAAACAGGAACAGTTGACCATCGACGGATCACTGGATGACTGGGATGATCTGAAGGTTGAAGAGGTCACGACCTGGCAGGGCCAAGTGGACGGCATTCAGGAAATGAAGATGACTCATGATGAAGCCTATCTGTATATTGGGCTGACCTTGGATCAACCGTTTGACCCGGAGAAGACAGTGCTGCGAATTGGCACAGATACACTTGTTGGAGGCAGTCAGCCTGACAAGTTACTCCCGGGCCGGACACTCAGTGATGGTCTTGAGACAGTGATTACACTGGGGCAGGATGAAGAATCACAGGTGGAGATTGCCAAGGATTATGACTTTAATCAGCGTCTGTACGGCAAAGAAGGATACGATATGCTGCCAGATCAGCAGTCAGATTCCGCAGATAATCCGTTCCACCCATGGAATCTGGCAGTCAGCCTGAGGATGACACCGCCGGATACCCGATCTGCTCAACCGTTCATGAATGAAAAGGTCGGAACATTGAAGCGAGGAACGACGGCTCCCGGCCAGCCTGATACGGATTCATTAACGGCATGGCAGTATAATGGCAATCAAGTGGAGATGCGAATTCCCTGGATGCTGCTTGGGTTCGGTGATCCGAGTTCGCTGCAAGCGATCGACTATGGACCGCTCAAGAATAGACGTGAGTTCTCCACAGTTGCTGTGGAAGGCGTTACCCCCATTCCGTGGTTAACGGACCGCGCCACGAAGAAAGTATCTTGGCCTGGGGGTGAACAGACGACCCTGGATCTGAATACATTGCCGGTATATAGCTGGCAGCCTTGGGAGCAGGTGCAGTATAGTGAACGCCTGAAGCTAAGCTACGAAAAAATGAAGAAGAGTTATGAAAAAATTCCTAGTTTTCAGATCGAATAAATGAGTATAAAGGAGGACCTTTTCACATGTTTCCAAGTTTGGCTTTGGCCTATCTGTTTTTGTACATCTGTATCGCACTTGTTGTTGTAGGCGTCATCGTATTGTTTGCCATGAAAATGTCCCACAATGGCAAACGACGTAAGACGGCATTTTATGAATTGAAGCAACGTGACTATTTCACCTATCTGCAAACAGCCTTGACTGAGAATAGTCCACTCAGATTGCCACCAGGCAAACTGGCTCCGCTGGAACGCAGAGTCATTCAGGACAGACTGATTGAATGGATCGACCAGTTCAAGGGTGAGTATCGCGACAAATTAATCGCACTGTGCCGTGAAGCAGGATTCGTAGAGCATGATCTGAAGGAACTGGGCCGTCTGCGTTATGGTCGCCAGATTGATGCAGCTTATCGCTTGGGTGGCATGCGTTGTCCCGAAGCCGTTCCGGGTTTGATGGAATTACTGAAGGATGAGAAACCGGGCCCGATGGCCATTATGATTGGTCGATCCATCTCCAGATGTACGACTCGGCAAGGTGAACTGAAAGACATGCTCGCTTTGCTGTTAACCAAAGGTAAGTCCATTCACCATCTGGCAGCAGATATTCTGCTCGAAACGAGTCTGGATACGAGCAGAATTCTAATTGAATTGCTGGAAGACCGGAATCCTGATTTTGTCAAAGTCGGACTGGTTGCCATGTGGGGACAGGCTGTACCTGAAGTGATGCCTGCACTCGACAGACTGGTAGGCGCAGAACATCAGGATGTACGTGCCGAGGCGGTGAAGCTGTATCTTAGCGCAAGTCCGGCACTCCGGGATGAGACAATCCTGAAGCTGATCCAGGACCCCGATCCGGAAGTTCGCGCCGAAGTGGTACAAGCGCTTGGTTACAAGCATGCATCTGGCAGCATTCCATTGCTGCGCAAAGCGCTTCGGGATGAAGACTGGAGAGTTCGATATAACAGTGCGGAGAGTCTGAGCAAGCTCGGTGAACCGGGATTCGAAGCGCTGTGTCAGGCTGCGGTGCAAGGTACAGTTGCTGAGCGCGAGATTGCGATGCAGCAGATTGAGAGTACCATGCAGCACACGAGAACCGATGACAGAGCTGTAGAGCAGATGATTGCACATAACAAAAAAAGACTGCTGTACGATCGCTATTTTGGCCCTGTACGAGAGAACAGAACCAGCAAGAAGCGCACAGGTGTCGCTACGGTAGGAGGGGATTACACTGCTTAGGGATCTACTATTAATCTACGGCATGGTCGCAATCTACTATGTTGTTTTTGTAAATACGCTCTACTTCTCCATTCTGGCCTTATCGTTCCGTAACATCTGGACGATCTTCCGGCGGTCGCATTATTCCAAATACAATACATTGTCAGGCTCGGAACTGGTACCTTCCGTTTCTCTGCTGGTACCGGCATACAACGAGGAACTGACGATTATTGAAAATGTGAACTGCCTGATGACGCTGAATTATCCAACGTATGAAGTCATTGTTGTGAATGATGGCTCCAGTGATGCGACACTGAATATCCTGTTGAAAGAATATCGTCTGAAGCCAGTACCCAATACGAAGATTCGGGGCAAGATCGCCTGTCAGAAAATTCGTGGGATCTACCATAATCCAGAGTTCCCGGATCTGTATGTCATTGACAAAGAAAACGGCGGTAAGGCCGATTCCCTCAATGCCGGGATCAACCTGTCTCATTATCCGCTAATCTCATCCATCGATGCCGATTCTTTGCTGGAGAAGGATGCCCTGATCCGCATGGCACGCATGTATATGGAGAATCCGGAAGAGACGGTAGCCATCGGTGGAGATGTAAGGATCGCCAATGGCTGCAAAATTGAAAACGGGGCAGTGCAAGATGTATCGCTGCCACGCAAGATCTGGCCCATGTTCCAGTCGATTGAATATCTCAAAGCCTTTCTGGGTGGACGGATTGGCTGGAGTCACATGAACGGTCTGATCATTGTCTCCGGTGCCTTCGGCATGTTCCGTAAGGACGCTGTAATCGCCGTGGGTGGATACCGGGATGGTTATCCTGGGGAAGACATGAACATCATCATCAAACTTCACCGTTACATGCTGGAAAACAAATTGAAGTACCGCATTGCCTTCTGTCCTGAGGCCGTATGTTGGACGCAGGCACCGGATTCCTACCGGATCTTGTCCAGTCAGCGTAAGCGCTGGGGCCGCGGGAATCTGAAGAACATGATCGAGAATCGTGGCATGTTGTTCAATCCGAAATATAAGGTTATGGGTATGGTGACCATGCCATATAACGTCCTTTTTGAAGCGCTCAACCCGTATTTCAGGATTACCGGACTTCTGGCTCTCGCTGGATATGTCCTTCTGGATATGACGCAATGGCCGATTCTGGTTCTGTTCGGACTGCTGAACTTTGTGAGTGGTTATCTGCTGAGTGTAGGCGCACTTGTCCTGGAGGAGATTGCTTTCAAGCGTTACAACAAACTCTCCGATCTGGTCAAAATGCTGGTCTACTCCGCGCTGAAATTCGTGGGTTACCACCAGCTCGGCGTATTGTGGAGGTTGCAGGGACATGTGCAGTTCATGCAAAACAACAACTCATGGGGTACCATGACACGTCAAAGCTGGTCCGAGGATGAGAAGAAAACAAGCGAAGCCGCTTGATTAAAGAATAATCAAAGCAATTATATGTCCAACTAGACATTTACACGATAACGGAGAGGGCAGAAAAAGCCTGAAGAAGCGAAGCGTGCGCCTAAAAGCTTTCCGAAAGAAAGCTGCATCGAAAGCATACGCTTATTCCCGGATTTCCCCTTGTATAAAGGAATCAACAAATCTGGGAATAACAGTGATCGAAAGGCTGTTCTGTCATCGGAGTGTCAGTGTAAATAATATTTTTGGACTTATATAGATAATCGAGGAGAAGGGTGGAAAAGAACATGCCAAATACGGCGACATTGCAGCGTGAGGCTGCCGTTAATGTGTACCGAAGTGTAGAACAGGGATTGAAGGAAACGGGTGCCGAAACATGCGGCTTAATGTTCATCCATTGTGCAGGAAACTCTCAACCTGAGCAGCAGGTCAGGACACATCTGGAACAAACGAGTGAGTCTGCCTTCCAGGTGTGGAAGGATGGGGCTACCCAAGCGATTGCCGTCCTGTTGCCAGGTTTGTCACTGGATGAAGTTCATTATGAAGGACTTCGGATCAAACATGAGTTGCAAGAGACTGTACCCGGTGCCGATCCACAGATTACACTGGCCAGTTTCCCGGAAGGGGAGCGCCCTTCGAAGGCAACTATTCAGCATATGGCTGAGTCCTCGAAACTCGTAGATTCGTCGGAAATTCATATCTACACGCTGGACAATACGGTGGACGAGCCGGAACGAATTTTGATTGTGGACAACGATCCGACGGTACGCGAATTCCTGCAATTGCGGTTGAAGATGCAGGGATACGAAACCTATGAAGCCGTTGATGGACTGGCTGCACTGGAGTTGATCGAGAAAGTTACACCAGATCTGGTGCTCACCGAACTGAATCTGTATGGCATCGATGGTCTGCCGTTCATCCATCATATTCAGAATCTGGAGATGGAGCAGCCACCCAAAATTGTCGTGTTGACCGAACAACGTGTCGAGCAGACGATTAGTCAATGTTTCCGCAGCGGAGTCGATGATTACATGACCAAACCGTTCTCACCTGTAGAGCTGGATGCCCGAATCAGACGCTGCCTGCATTAGAAGACGGCTTGAATAAGCTGATTGTGTGAAGTGCAAAGTAAGAGCTTTTTTTACACTATGAATCAGATAGATTAGAGCAACATTTAGAGCACAGACACTCATCTATTTATATGGATTTTAAGCACCACCAAATACACTGCCCGGAGGGAATATCATGGAGAATCAACAATTCCACACATTACTGAATGCGATTGAAAATAAAGAAGCTGTACTCGGCGTCGTCGGGCTCGGTTACGTAGGACTTCCACTTGCCGTGGAAATGGTCAATCAAGGTTTCACGGTAATCGGAATTGATTTGGATGCGTCCAAAGTAGAAAGTATCTATCAAGGAGATTCCTATATTCACGATATTTCGTCCGATGAGTTGAAAAAAGTAATGCAAAGCGGTCGTTTCCAGCCAACGACAGATTACAGTATGCTGCGCGTGATTGACGCACTCAGTATCTGCGTACCGACACCGCTTAGTGAGAATCAGGACCCGGATACGTCTTACATCGAGACCGTTGTAGATCAGATCAAACTGCACATGAAACCAGGCATGCTGATTACGCTGGAGAGCACCACTTATCCAGGTACAACCGAAGAACTGATCCAGCAGCAGCTGGACAAGATCGGACAAGAAGCAGGTAAAGACTATTTCCTCTGCTTCTCGCCTGAGCGTGTGGACCCGTCGAACGGACGTTTCACAACATTTAATACGCCGAAAGTAATCGGGGGCACAACTGAAGCTTGCTTGAAGCTCGGAACAGCGCTATATGGAAAATATGTAGAAACCGTAGTACCGGTATCTTCACCAAAAGTGGCTGAGATGTCCAAACTGCTGGAGAACACATTCCGCAGTGTGAACATTGCCTTTGTAAATGAAATGGCGATGATGTGCGACCGTATGGGCATTGATATCTGGGAAGTTATTGATGCGGCGGCGACGAAACCATTTGGTTTCATGCCATTCTATCCAGGCCCAGGCATCGGTGGACACTGCATTCCGCTTGATCCGATGTACCTGTCATGGAAGGCCAAAGGTTTCCGTTTCTATAGCAAATTCATTGAGCTGGCGCAATCCACCAATGACAACATGCCATATTATGTGTTGAACAAAACGTCAACGATTCTGAACGAATACGCTAAATCCGTACGTAAATCCAATATTCTGCTCCTCGGTATGTCGTATAAACCAAATATTGCCGACCTGCGTGAATCACCAGGACTGGAAGTATATGAACTGTTCAAGGAAAGTGGAGCTAACGTTAGCTACTACGATCCACATGCGGATTCCTTCCAGGACAAACATGGCGAGACCGTACACAGCGAACCGTTCAATCTGGAGCAGTTCAAGAAGTACGATTGCATCGTGCTGATCACCAACCACAGCGATTTGCCTTACTTTGATATTGCCGAGATGGGTGTACCGATTCTGGATACACGTAATGCGTTCCGTTCATACACGCATCCGCATATTTACAAGATTGGTCACTCGGTACAGCATCCTGTGCTTGAGCCAAGTGAAGCGTTGCTCGTCTGAGGAAATATATGAGGCAACGGGGCAAACTGATGGGTATGGCGAAATGGGCCATTCTGGCTGTGGTGTTGTGCCTGCTGCTTCTGTCCTGGATGTTCAAATGGTTCTCGGCAGAGGAACACAAAGCGACCTGGCTGTGGGACGCGTCCATTATTGCAGAGCAGACACCTGAGATTATTGCTTTCTCCAAAGAACAGGGCGTGGATACCATCTTCCTGCAAATCCAGGATGAGTTGCCTGACGCAACATACCGCAAATTCATTGCGGCTGCCCGACAGGCTGAGATTGAAGTGCATGGACTTAACGGTCATGCAGACTGGGCCTATGAGGAGAAGCGGGATGAAGGACTTGCTTTTATCGAGCGAGTACGAGCATACAATGCAGCTTCGGCCAAGAATGAACGCTTCCAAGGTATTCAACTGGATGTGGAGCCGTATCAGTTGAAGCGCTGGGAGAACGACGAGAGCAGCGTCATTGCAGAGTGGCAGAACAACATGAAGGCCTGGACAAAAGCCGGCGAGGATGCCGGACTGTACATGAGTGCTGCCATCCCGTTCTGGCTTGATGCCCGTCAGTCGGCTGAAGGAGGTACATTCAGTCGCTGGGTGATCTCCCACTTTGATGCGGTGGCCATTATGGCTTACCGGGATAGTGGGCAGCAGATGTATGATCTGTCCAAGGAAGAACTGGACGAAGCGGATGATCTCGGCAAGAAAGTCTGGATCGGAGCGGAACTCGCGGATACACACGAGGGGGATCACCTGACCTTTTTCCGTAAACCGGTTAGCAATATGAATGAAGAGATGGCAAAGGTGTTTGATCTCGGTACCTCTCATTCTTCTTTTGCAGGTGTAGCTGTGCATCATTATGAAGCATGGTATGCGAAGGAGAACGGTATTCCACTTGCGCGCAAGGATGAGAAGAAGGAATAGCGTTAGGTCAACGTAAAAAAGTTTCTGGTTTCGGGTACGTACGGTCAAGACTATAGTATAGAAAAAAGGCAAGTCCCGGGTAGATGGGGCTTGCCTTTTTGGTGGTGGATTTCGTAATGGGTTTGGCAGCACTATGATGTGCAGGATATGAAACTCAGGAGTCCGTTGTACTTTGGTAGAGGCAGCATCTTACCACAGCACACAAGGCGTGGTGTATGAGGCATGGAGTATAGGCTGAGGAGCGAAAGTCGCTCCCTCATTCTTTCGTGCTCTCCGCTGTGCGATAGCGATTGGGCGGCAAACCGACTTGCTTTTTGAACGCTTTAGAGAAGGAGAACAAGTCCGGGTAACCTACGGAATGAGCCACTTCAGTTAAGCTTAGCGGCGTCTGCACGAGTAGACGTTTGGCTTGGGTCATTTTCAATTGCTGGATATATTGCACAGGGGACAGACCATAGGCTTTGCGGAACTGTTTGGCAAAATGGGTTCGATCCACACCCGCATGAGCGGACACACCTTCCACGGAGATGCCGCCTGCAAAATGAATGTCCATGTATTCCTTGCCTTTCTGGAGCCAAGGTGTAGCTGAATCCGGTTGCAATCCTTTGGTTGCAGGGGAACGGGCTATCCGGTCGAAGAGGCTCAGAAATCGGGTGAGTCGTCCCAGATCACTCGCTCCATCCTGCGGTTTGCGAACATCCTCCATGAACGAGCGCATGGCACTTGCAGTCTCCGGGGTAAGTACACCTGAACGGTAAGGTGAGTCGGGTGTAAGTCCAATTCGGGAAAGCAGTTCGGCTGCATGTGCGCCGTCAAAGGCAATAAATATTTTCTGCAACGTATCCTCGGGGTCCGTCCAATACTCATGGGTAACATGTGGAAATAGACAGAACGCATCCCTGGCACAAAGGGTATGACGCTGTCCGTTCTGTATGAATGTACCTTCCCCCTCCAGCACAAATAGCAAATAATGATAAGGCGTAGTACGCGGGCCAATATGATAGTTGGTCTTGGCTATATTACGGCCGATGCGAATCGGCCAGGCGCCACCAGCTTTCTCGAATTCAGATGGAGTGAAGAAAATAATATCCAAAAACTCATGGTGGTCCTCCTTCATGCTCTCGGTCATCAGGAACACCTCTTTATTGTATAAGTATCGTTTGTACATTCTAAAAGTTTCACTTATAGATGTAGTTCAAAAAGTCCACTTTTGATTACGAATCATGCCTAGTGGCATCATCAACATCGAAGCTGAAATTCAGCCGACCATCTACTCGGTACTGAAAACTAGACTTTTTGAACATGTATTTAAACCTATTATACAGGTGGGTTTTATATATATTCAAGATCAGGAAGACCTAAATCTGAGAAAAGACCACAAAATGACAAAATAAAATTGCCGCGAAATGACATTGCTCACAGACAAATCAATTGATATGATGTCCATACCTATTAAACCAAGTTAATTAATCGGCATTTGGATATGTGCTTTGAAAATGAATTAGAAATTAGGCACACTTTAAAAATCAATTTCAACCAGTGCAAACGTAGTGGAGGGGACGAAATCGATTCTGAAGAAACGTAGTGTTCACCTGAAAGCTTTCTGAAAGAAAGCTACATCGGAAGCATAAGCTATCTCCGGATTTCACCTTAGAAAAGGGGATCAAAAAATCTGGAGATAACAGTGATCGTAAGAACGATTCGTAACCGGAACGGCCAAGTTGCAGAACAGTGATCTTTTTTTAACATGAGACTTTATTTATTCATAGAAGGGATTGACTTTTGTGAGCGAACACGAAGAGATGAAGTTTGGATGGTTTTTGCCTACAGCAGGGGATGGTAAGTATGTAGGGGTTGCCCCGGAGCGGGAGCCAAGTTTGGATTATCTGATCGATGTGGCACAGACGGCGGAGAAGGCAGGATTCGAATTTGTACTGATTCCGACTGGGGGAGCCTGTCTGGACGCATGGGTGGTTGGCTCGGCTGTGATGAGTCACACGAAGACATTGCGTCCCCTTGTCGCCATTCGCCCGGGATTGGTTACGCCCGTACTCGCTGCACGAATGGGAGCGGCACTGGATCAGCTCTCTGGTGGTCGCGCCATGATCAATGTGGTGACGGGCAGTTCCGTTCGCGATCTGGAGGAACTTGGCGATCCACTGGCACATGCGCATGATGAACGGTATGTGCGGGCGAGCGAGTATATGGAAGTCATGAAGCGTTCATGGACCCAATCGACGGGACTGAATCTGACGGAGTTTGCAGGAAGTGATTCAAAATCTGGTGTAGACGTACCCAGCGATCCCAATCCTGAATTCAACGGCCAGTATTATAATTTCAAAGGACCGGTAGGCATGCCGGAGACGGTGCAAAATCCGCATCCACCATTTTATCTGGGAGGAAGTTCTCCGATTGCCAAGAAGGTCGCTGTTGAACATGCGGATACGTTCCTCATGTGGGGCGAGCCTCATGACTGGATTCAGGAGCAGATCGAAGAGATTGAGGTCATCCGTCAGCAGGTGAAAGAGGAAACAGGACAAGATCGTCAGCTCCGTTACGGCATGCGTGCTCAGGTACTCATTCGGGATACCGAGGAAGAAGCATGGGCAGCAGCTTGGGAGATTATTAGCAAAGTACCACCAGAAGCGATCGAGAAAGCCAAAGCCGCTTTTGCCGAGACGGATGCAACCAACCAACGCAGACAGAACGAGCTACGGGAGCTGTCCGAGAAGCAACAGTTTGTTGTAGGTCCTAACCTGTGGACAGGCTTGTCCGTTGTGCGTTCCGGCGGTGCGATCCTTATTGTAGGTACAGCCGAACAGGTGGCAGAGCGTTTGATGGAGTATGGAGATCTCGGCGTTATGACTTTTATTCTGTCCGGTTACCCACATCTGGAAGAGGCCGAAATCTTCGGCCGGACCGTGATGCCTATCATTCGCGAGAAATGGAAAACAAGACAGAAGCAGCATCAAGTTACTACTAACTAAGTTACTACCAACTAAAGTAAGAGCCCTTTTTTTACACTTTAACGGAGAGGGCAGAACCGATCTGAAGAAGCGGAGCGCTCGCCTTTATACCCGGATTTTAACCATTGAAAGAAATGATTCAAAGAAATCCGGGGATAACAGCGATCGGAAGATGGTACTGCACTCGGAGTGCCCCGTGTAAAAACTTTCGTGCAACTTACATTAATCATCCTCAGGAGGTCGTCTTTCATGAAAAAAAATAAAAAATTAATCCTGCCGCTTGTCAGTATGCTGGTGATGTCCATCCTGCTGTCAGCTTGCGGCGGTGGGGATAACACGTCATCTGGAGAGAACGGCTCCTCGGGTTCAGGTAAAGTTACAATCAGCTTCATGCACTGGCGTGGAGAAGATGTGGAAGCACTGAACAAAACCATTGACGCTTTTGAGACAGCAAATCCGAACATTAAAGTGGAGATGCAGACGCTGCCTTCCGATCAATATCAGTCCACCGTACAATCCAAAATCAGTGACGGTTCGGTAGGAGATGTATTTGCCTCCTTCCCGGGTGCACAGTTCGAAGCTTTCACCAAAGCCGGCTTGTTCACGGACCTGACCGGATCATCGTTTCTGTCGGCCTACAATTCCAAGCTGATTGAATCAGGACAGCACGATGGCAAGCAATATGCGATCCCGTATCAACTCGTATATAACGATCCAATCTATAACGTAAAACTGTTTGAACAATACGGCTTGACGCCGCCGACCGATTGGGAAGGCTTCCTGGCACTTTGCCAGAAGCTGAAAGACAATGGCATCATTCCGATTGCCTTTGCCGGAGCGGACATTGGCCCAGGACAATTCATGAATACGATGGTGATGAACAATGCACCGAGTGACGACATTTTTACCAAAGTAGAAGCGGGCGAAGCCAAACTGACGGATGAGTTTTGGGTGAAAACATTGACTCAAATCAAGGAACTGAACGATAAAGGTTACTTCCAGCAGGATGCACTGGGTACGAAAGACCCTGCGGCGGGCGCACTGTTTATTCAAGAGAAAGCAGCCATGCTGGCGAGCGGATCATATCAATTGGCACAGAACAAGCAGCAGAATCCTAATCTGGAGCAAAAACTGCTTGCACCGATTACAGTAAGTGCAGATCAAGCGAAGTATGAAGGAGTGCATACTACTACGTTCATGCTCGCGGTGAACAGCAAGTCAAAACATCCGGAAGAAGCGAAGAAGTTCCTCGAATTCCTGAGCAATCCCGATGTAGCGAGTGACTATGCCAACCAAACGGGACAAAATGTAACGGTGAATGATGTGAAGTACGATACGCCTGAGCTTCAGGTAGCCGGAGAATGGGCAACCAAAAAGACCGTGTTCCAGCCACGGTTCACCATCCTGAACGGAGATAATCAAAAAGCAGTAACCAACTCCATTCAGGCTGTACTGAGCGGCACTTCTCCGGAAGAAGCAGCACAGCAGGCACAAGCGATCATTGATCAGCATATCGGGAAATAAACGATGAAAAACCGTCTTCAGCTATCCCTGTTTCTGATCCCCGGGTTGTTGCTGTACGTTGGATTGTTCGTATTTCCTACATTGACGGGGCTGTTCTATTCCTTTACGGACTGGGATGGGGTATCCCCGTCGTATGCATTTGTAGGGCTGGATAATTACAAGGACAGTCTCAGCAGCATCGTATTCCGCAAAGCCTTTGGCAACAACGTGGAGTTCATGTTAACAGTTGTTATTGCACAAACCTTTATTTCACTTGTCCTGGCTCTACTCTTGGTACGTAATACCAAGACACGCATCGTGCTTCGGGCATTGTATTTCCTGCCTGCGATTCTGTCCTCCGTATCGGTTGGACTGATCTGGGCATTTATGTATGATCCATCTATCGGACTAATCAACTATGGACTTAATGAAGCTGGGATGAGCAGCATTGCTCGTAACTGGATTGGAGATCCCAAAATCGCCATCTATTCCATCGCTGCGGTACAGGTATGGGCCCATGCCGGCCAGATGATGATCGTATTCATCGCAGGTCTGCAAGGTATTCCGGCAGAACTGTATGAAGCGGCTCGTATGGACGGCGGCAGCAAATGGCAGGTATTCCGTACCGTGACCTGGCCACTGCTGGCACCTTCGGCAACGATTGTTGTGGCCTATACGACCATTCAGTCGTTCAAGGCATTTGACCTCATTTTCACAATGACGGACGGAGGGCCGAACTACGCAACTGAAATTTTGACAACATATATCTATCATACCGCCTTTGGCAGCTATTCATTTGGTCTGGCTTCTGCCGGTTCCATGATCTTCCTGGTGTTGCTCGCGCTCTTGACGCTGTTGCAGTTCAAGGCACTGCGTGCCGACCGGGTAAGTTATTGAGGTTGATGTTGGAGCATTCATCCTGCAATCGAGGCAGAAGGGAGTTCACATGTTTCTAAAATGGTTCAATCGCCTGATCTTATTGGTGTACGCGCTGCTGATTCTGGTGCCGCTGTACTTTGTATTTGTATCCTCGTTCAAAACAAGCAGCAACTTCTTCACCAGTCCATTCAGCTGGCCGGACCCGTTTACGTGGGATAACATCACTGGCATGTTCCGCAATCAGCCGATGTGGCAATATTTCGGAAACAGTCTGGTCGTGACGCTTGGTACGGTTGCCATTGAGTTATTGCTGAGTAGCATGATTGCTTACGCCATTGTCCGCTGGGGCGGAAGTGTAGGCAAAATTGTATTTGCTCTGTTCGTAGCAGGGTTGATCGTTCCATCCCAGGTGAGTATGCTACCGATCTATTCTCTCACGCGTACACTCGGGTGGTCGGACAGTCTCACGGGCCTGATTGTCGTATCCGCGGCTATGCTGATGCCTGTCTCTGTATTTATGCTGACAGGTTTCATGCGCATGCTCAATTCGGAGATTCTGGAAGCGGGTAGTATGGATGGAGCAAGCGAATGGAGACTCTATACGCGAATTGCACTGCCACTGGCTGCACCTTCGCTGGCGGCAACGGCTACGTTCCTGCTCGTCATGGTATGGAACGACTTGCTTATTCCGATGCTGATGCTCAGCAGTAAGTCCAAGCTCACTTTACCGCTCGCACTTATGCAGTTCCGCGGGGAATACGTGACGAACTATCCGATGATGCTTACGGGTGTGCTGGTAACGGCCATTCCGATGATCGCGTTGTTCCTTGTGCTCCAGCGTTACTTTGTTGCAGGTCTGACAGCGGGTTCACTCAAGGGGTAAGGTATCGCAGAAATCGGAAGGAAAAGCTTATTTTGCATTGATTTCTGGAGCATTCTGCATAATAATGATTTAGTGTCAGAATGACTACATAGAGATCAAGGGAGCTATAAGTGATGAGCAAACTGGAAGTATTGCGGAATCCCAAGCAGCGCAAGCTGCTGTTCAGTGCCGGCATGAGCTGGCTGTTTGATGCGATGGAAGTGGGCATGATCTCCTTTATCGTGGCTGCACTCGCCAAGGAATGGAGTCTAAGTCCCGGACAAGTCGGGGTGCTTACGAGTATTAACTCGATCGGTATGGCGCTAGGTGCTTTGCTTGCAGGTGCACTTGCGGACCGTTTTGGACGGAAGGCCATACTGATGTGGACCTTGTTAATCTTTACGATTGCAAGCGGTCTGTCTGCATTGGCGACTGGATTCGCCGTATTGTGTGCACTGCGTCTGGTTGCGGGTATTGGACTTGGCGGAGAGCTGCCCGTGGCATCCACACTGGTATCGGAGTCGATGCCTACAGCGGAACGGGGACGTGCCGTTGTATTATTGGAAAGTTTCTGGGCAGGGGGCTGGATTGTATCCGCGCTCATTGCCAACTTTGTCATCCCGGAGTACGGATGGAGAATTGCTTTTGCCATTGGTGCGCTTCCGGCGTTCTATGCACTGTATCTGCGTCGTGCTATTCAGGACCCGCCGCGGTACAAGAATCATACCAAGCTTCATAAAATCACGTTCCGCGAAAAAGTGGCTACCGTCTGGTCAGCACCACATCGCCGTACAACGTTGATGCTCTGGATTTTGTGGTTTACCGTCATTTTCTCTTATTATGGAATGTTCCTGTGGCTACCTTCGGTTGTGATGGCAAAAGGATTCACGTTGGTTAAAAGCTTCCAGTACGTGCTGATCATGACGATCGCGCAGTTGCCAGGTTACTTCACCGCGGCGTACTTCATTGAACGTTACGGACGCAAGTTCGTACTTGTTGTGTATCTTACCTTGACTGCATTCAGTGCGATTGCGTTTGGATTGGCAACAACGGAAGCGACGATCCTGACCGCAGGAATCTGTCTTTCCTTCTTCAATCTGGGAGCCTGGGGTGGTCTGTACGCCTACAGCCCGGAATTGTATCCGACTTCCGTTCGTTCGACAGGTGTTGGACTTGCCACATCGGTTGGCCGAATCGGTGGGGTGCTTGCTCCATTAATGGTCGGCATGCTTGTTCAGCGCGAAGTGGCAATCAGCCTGATTTTCACGATTTTCTTCGTGACAATCCTCATTGGCGCAGCGGCTGTACTGTTCTGGGGCCGGGAAACGAAGGGTCAGGAACTTGCTGAGTAATTGTCAATAAATACAACGCAACTTTTGTACAGGTCTGCCAGCCTACGGAAATAACGGGTTGGACAAGCGGTATATGGTTGATACAAGAAGGGGCATGACCATGGTGTGACCATGGGCTCATGCCTCTTTTTGTTATGTTCAGTGTCGTTTTTTCACTGCGTCATCGGTCCGATAGACTTCATTTTTTCTATATCCTATAATGACACTCGGGATGTCCAACTGTGAGGATTCAGGGGAAAGAAGTGGGATCTGGATTCAGAAAAGTGGAGGTTAATGGAATGATGAAGAATAATATTGGAATGGATCAACCGAATGAAATCAATGAAAAGAATATGATAAGTGAATTAGATAGCGTGAGTGAGATGAAAGAGATGAAGGTGGTTAGCCATATGAACAGTAATGAACGCACTACAGTTGATAGCACGAATGAGGGGTTAGATCTGTTAACGTTTGCTGACAACATGGAACCTATCACTGTCAGTCGGAAAGTCACTCATGGGAAGGGGAACATGGCTGGCAAAAGAGCGGGGCGGGTCAGCATGCTTCTCGGTGCCTGCGCATTGACGCTGGGATTAACCGTGGCAGCTCCTTCTGCGGGAGCACAGAAGTTGGAACAGGGCGTTCGTAGCGAGCATGTGCTGCAATTGCAGGAGCAATTAAGCGATCTGGGGTACTTTGACGCAGGATTGACCGGTTATTACGGTACGATTACCAAAGGTGCTGTCCGCAAGTTCCAACAGGCGCAGGGGCTGAGTGCAGACGGCGTTGCAGGTCCAGCGACGCTGAACAGGCTGAACAAAAAGGCCAAAGCCGAAGGCGAGACACTGCGCCAGTTGGCGAAGCTGATCCATGGCGAAGCGCGCGGAGAATCTTTTGAAGGGCAAGTCGCTGTAGGAGCGGTTGTGTTGAATCGGGTACATTCGAGTGAATTCCCGTCGTCTATCTCGAAGGTTATTTTCCAGAAAGGGCAATTCACGGCTATAGATGATGGGCAGTTTAATACCAAGCCAACCCAGACCTCTTACAGGGCTGCTCGCAAGGCTTTGAATGGCGCTGATCCGACGAACGGAGCGCTGTATTATTACAATCCGAAGATTGCCACTTCAGTGTGGAGTAAGAGCAGGCCGACGCTGCTGACTATTGGGCAGCATGATTTTACGAGATAAGATAGTTTGAGTTTATAGATAGAACAAATGTATTTTCTTAATACAACAAGGAACCCCGGCTGTATGCTGCTCATCTGCAGGTACATGGCCGGGGTTTAATAATTATTATATCGTGGAAAAATGGTATCTTAAAATTAAAGCAAATATAAGTTTAATATTACTTCTGGACCGTGAAAGGGATATTCAATGAAGTAGGCTCTACAATGGTTTCTCCAGTATCATAGTCATAGATTCTATTGAAAACCAATTCAATGGATTCCAGCTTGTCGGGGTCATCTGTGTATACTAAACCATAGCCCATATTATCCATGACTACGCCGTCATATTGATGATAAACATAGGGTTTTCTCATGAAATTACGATCCGCTGAGATAGGTTTACCTGTGTTCGGATGGATCGAATTCAAACCGTAAAATCCGATATTTTGATCCGTTGTATTTTCCACACTGTAGATGATTTTGATATAAGTTATATCAGGACCAACATCTTCATGATTCAGAATAGAAATGTTTTTACGGGTATCATCTGGAATATCACTAGCCTCTAATAACTGAGCATCCATCATATGAATAGTTAAAGGACCGAATTCAATACTTTGCTTCAGAGGGACAGTTTTCAACAATTTTAATTGTCCGCCGTAATCAAATGTACCTGTATCTCCGGATTTGGATAGAAGCGGTGGTAGTGCGCTTTCCAAAAGCTTGTCCTGAAGAATTTTAGCGGCCTGCTCAAATTGATTATAGTCTGGTTCAAGTCCTTTGTATGTTAGTTCAGAACGGAAAGGCTTTAAACCGGATTCCAAGACAAGTTCAGAATAAGCAGGGTGAGGCAGTAACGGATTTACTTCCAGTTGTGTAGATGTGGTATCATTGGAGCTGTCTGAACCGCCCAAAAGTGCGAGAGCGAGCAGTAGTTGAACAATAAACATAAGAAGCGGCACCCTTTCTCTTAGACTCTATTAATTTAAATGTATTTTATTTATAATCATAACAAAACAGATCATGGTGACTCATGAGAATATCGACCCAACTTCAGGTAATAGCATATTGACAAGTTTTGATCTGATATAGTAGCAAGGGCCTATTCCAAATAAGCGGGTTCAATCAGTTTGTTAAAATTTAGGATCATTAGAATATAAATTAAAGTCAGGGTGAGTAAAATGAAGTTGCTAAAGACCTCATTAGTTATAATTGCACTAGTTGTCATCGCTTCTTTATCATGGTATGGCTCTTATAAGAGTGACATGAAGAAGCTGGAGGATGATTTGAGAACATATTTAACCGCCGAAAAAGGAATAGATGGGAATACGATTATAAGCATCACCGCTCGTCGAAGCAAAATGCCGATGTATCCTGTTGTCGTCAAATTCAAGGACAATCCGCAGGAATATATCTACAACTTTACAGATGAATGGATTCAGCTGACGCCTAATCCGAATGAATAAAGCAATCATACTTACTAAGACAAAAGAAGATATTATGCTTCACCATTGGATTCGCCTGTCCAATCCTGGAAAATGGATAACGATAAAAAAAACGGTAGATTAAGGATGGATTAACACGATGAGAATTATCATATTACCAGCTAAATGATGAAGATCGACACCGATCTTATGGCTATCGCGCAGATGCCGCAATTTATAAATTACTTATATTCAAACACGAAAAATACCTCAGCAGATCAAAGATTGGCTAACTAAAAAAGGGATTGGATTCAAGGGATTTTTAGATTAAAGATAAGGGGGATTTTGCATGTCTGTTTCAATATCCATTGAAATAAGTTTATCAAAGCAAATCTCAAGAATGACTATTCTTCGCAAACTCGAAGATTTCGGTTGGTCTTATAACGATCAAGGAAAAGTAACTTATCTACCAATTGGAGACGATAATGACTTTAATTGGCGGAGCAAATCAATTCCTCTAGAGGAGTTACTAAAGATTTTAGTCATAAAGGATAATAAAAGAGAATTAATTGGAGTGGCAATGACTTGGAAAGATACTGATGTAGGGGGAACATTTTTAATTGAAGAGAATGGTACCATACTTATGAGTCCTGATATCAATCGAAAAGTCCTTGATGTAGAAAGTTATAACAAAATAACTGACGTAAATTGGTATGCAACTAAACTAATACCTGTATTTGGTCAATTATTTGAGTCTATTTCTTATAATGAACATGTATAATTTCCTACGCTTAAACCTTGGGGCAATGTCCTTAAGGTTTTTTCTTTTTGGCCGATAGAATAGAAGTTTCTAAAAGGATCACTGATTGTACTTATATTAGTTGTCATAGCTTCTGTCACATGGTACGGCTCATATAAAAAGGATATGAAGGAGCTTGAAGATGGTTTAAGAAACGTATTTAATCGTTGAAAAGAGTATGGATGAAGATGATATCATTAGCATCGCTGCTCGTCGCAGTAAAATGCCACAGTATCCTGTAGTCGTCCAATTTAAGGACAATCCGCAGGAATATGTCTACACCCAGAGAGAAGAGCAATGGGTGCAACTATGGCCTGATCCATAATACCCAGATGAATGGATGATCACTTTCTTTTATCGGAATAAGCGGATATAGGACGTCACTGACTCACCATTTTCTTCACTACTTAACCTAATAGTACTTCAAGCGATGAATATCCTTGAAACCTAATACGAATTTACAAAGTATATATAAAGGAGGATATAATTAGTTACCATTTATAAATTTGTACTCGGTTACATCCATAGAGGGGAGGACGGATATGCCATTTATTGGGGGAATCATTTTAATTTTTATCCTAGCATTTATTCTATGGTCATTAATGTTCCCGTTATTCAATAAAATAGGTAGTAGAATTTTGAAGAAATACAATAAATTCAAACAAGAGGAGAATGGTGATGAAAAATTCAAAGACGTTTAGGGTAGGGGCAATTGCGGTTGCATTAGTTATTATTGTGGGAGTGCTAATGGTGACCTTCTTTTTAACACGAATTCCTAATGGATATGTTGGGGTCGTTTATTCACCAAATGGAGGCGTAAAAGATAGCACACTGAGTCAAGGGTGGAAACTCGTTGGAGCGTTTGATAAAGTGACGAAATATCCGATCCGAATTCAAACGGTGGAATACAGAGATATTCAGATTGCTACTTCTGACGGGAAAAATATCACAATCGATTTTGCTTACAACTACCAAGTAGAACCAAGTAAAGTATCTTCTATCTTTAATACATTTGGGCCAATTAGCATTCAAGAAATTGAGGATACATATCTCAAAACACGTTTCCGTGACGCAGCTCGTAAGGGGATTTCCAAGTTTACAGTCATTGATGTGTATGGTGAAAAGTCATCCGAAGCAGGAGTAGACGTGCAACAACGTTTTTCTGATGACGTTAAAGAGTTAGGCTTTATTGTATCCAACGTTACTGTAGGTGTTCCTCAACCTGACGCCAAGACTCAGGAAGCAATCGATAAGCGTGTCGAAGCTTCTCAAGAACTGGAACGTAAAACGACTGAACTTGAGATCGCCAAGAAAGAAGCAGATCGCAAGCGCGTGGAAGCGCAAGGTAATGCAGACAAACTATTGATCGAAGCAGAAGGTCAGGCTAAAGCAAATAAAGAACTTCAACAATCATTATCGAGTCAACTCGTTGAATATGAAACCATCAAGAAATGGGATGGAGCCCTTCCATATGTAAGTGGGTCAAATACGCCAATGATTCAATTGCCGACTACAAAAACAGAGCAAAATAGCGGCGCGGGGAGCGTATCTCCCTAATAGCGGTTTGAAATGCATCCCTTGCTTTCTCACCAATTGAATGTGTTGAATTCTAATGAACAAGCCGGTCCAATCGTGGGCTGACTTGTTCATTTTGAGTCTTTTCAGAGGTACTATGAGGGGTTTAGTTAAGCCTTGGCATTGGATTCGCCTGTCCAATCCTGTACAATGGATAACGACAAAAACAACGGTAGATTAAGGATGGATCAGCACGATGAGAATTATCATATCACCAGCTAAAAAGATGAAGATTGATACCGATCTTATGGCTATCGCGCAGATGCCGCATTTTATAAACGAGTCAGAACAGCTATTGAGTCTGCTTCAAGAGTTATCCTATGAGGAACTCAAAGCGATGTGGAAGTGTAACGATGCAATCGCCGAACAGAACGAGGAGCGGATTCAGAATATGAATATTAAAGCAAATCTGACACCAGCCATATATTCCTACGAGGGCATTCAGTATCAATATATGGCTCCGGGTGTTTTTCAAAATGAGGAACTGGCGTATCTTCAACAGCATTTACGTATATTATCCGGCTTTTATGGCATGTTGCGGCCTTTGGATGGGGTAACCCCTTATCGGTTGGAAATGCAGGGCAAGCTGCAAGGTCCAGGTTTCAAATCGCTCTATCAATTCTGGGGTAGCAAGCTGGCAGATCAGCTTCAATCGGAAAGCAACTGTATTCTGAATCTAGCTTCCAAAGAGTATAGCAAAAATATTTTGCCGTTTCTGAAGGAGGAGACGCGCTTTATAACTTGTGTATTCGGACAAATAGTTAATGGTAAGCAGGTTGAAAAGGCAACATGGGCTAAAATGGCCAGAGGTGAGATGGTACGGTATATGGCAGAGCACAAGATTACAGATGTGAAGGACGTAAGAAACTTTGATCGGTTGAATTTTGGCTTTTCAGAAGAGCGTTCCGATGAGAGTACGTATGTATTCATACAAGCAGAGGTACAGTAGCTGCTGTGCGCTGATCATGTACCAGAATGATACCTATTTGATTCACTTGAAGTCGCCAACTGGCGGCTTTTTTTAGTGCGCCCAGCATGGGCGCTATCTATAGGGTTAAAGTCCCGAGTGGTGCAGGCAGTAGAGCCATTAGCTTAAGGCAAGGGTGTCCACCGTGAGTTGGAATCTGAAGGAAGTCGGCCGCAAATCTCTGGTCTGAGGAACACGAACTTCATATCAGGCTAGCGTACGTTGGATGAGGTTGCTAAACAAGCCAAAGCCCATACTGCCAAAGGCGTGCGAGAGTAAATGAAGCAGATGGATGGAGAGGAAGATAGCGTTCTTACCTGGGGAGATCTGTACGAAAAAGCGAAGGCAACTTCGTAACCCTTTCCGTAAGGATAGGCTGAACGTACAGAAGTCAGCAGACTCCATAGTACACTACGTGTTGCAACACGAGCGGAAGGGCTGAACATGAAATAGGCTTTGTATCTCCAGGCGTTCAAGATGAGTGTTGACAGCAGAAAAAAAACCTAACCGAGGAAGGAAACGGTGAATTCCGTGGGGGGCTTCGGTAGGACTGAATTCATCTCTGGCACAAGAGGAAGATACAAATCACGTAAAGAGAGGTAAAAAAATGTTGGAGCAGTTGCTGTCACGGGAAAATCTTCTGCAAGCATTAAAGCGCGTTGAAGCCAATAAAAGAAGTCATGGCGTCGATGGCATGTCCGTAAAATCCTTACGAGAACACATCGTACAAAATTGGCAAACCTTGCGGCAAGCCATAGAAGAAGGGAGCTATGAACCGAGCCCTGTACGACGGGGCGAAATCCCGAAACCGAACGGCGGAGGTGTCCGGATGTTAGGGATTCCCACCGTGACAGATCGAATGCTTCAGCAAGCCATTACGCAGGTGCTAACCCCCTGGTTCGATCCACAGTTTTCGGAGCATAGTTATGGATTTCGTCCGAAAAGGCGAGGACATGATGCGGTAAGGAAAGCCAGAATGTTCATGAAAGAAGGATACCGATACGTCGTCGATCTGGACTTGGAGAAATTCTTTGATCGCGTGAACCATGACCGCCTGATGATGAAAATATCGGAGAAAGTGAAGGACAAGAAAGTCCTGTTACTGATTCGAAGATATCTGGAGTCGGGTGTGATGGAGAACGGAGTAGTCAAACCAACCCGAGAAGGATCACCACAAGATGGCCCTATAAGTCCGTTATTATCTAACATTGTCCTGGATGAGCTGGACAAGGAACTCGAGAAACGTGGACACCGATTTGTCCGCTACGCGGACGATTGTAATATCTACGTGAAAACAGGAAGAGCAGGTGAGCGAGTGAAGGGCTCGGTCACCCGGTTCATCGAGACCAGACTAAAACTAAAGGTGAACCAGGTGAAGAGCGCAGTAGACCGCCCATGGAAACGGAAATTTCTTGAATTTAGTTTGAGTGAGGATGAGAACCCAAGGTGAGAATCACAAAGCAGTCGCTACAGAAGGCGAAGGCCAGAATTCGAGAGATAACCTCTCGAAAAAAGGCGATGAAACTAGAAGAGCGAATCAAGGAACTAAACCAATACCTCATGGGATGGTGTGGATGCTTCTCGCTAGCGGACACGCGAAGTAGCTTTCGAGAGATAGACAAGTGGATACGAAGAAGATTAAGGATGTGTCTCTGAAGCAATGGAAGAACCCGAGAACCAAAATCAAAAGGCTTATATCCTTAGGGATGCCTAAGGATATAAGCCTATGAGTGGGGAAATACGCGAAAAGGGTACTGGCGAATTGCAGGGAGTCCCATCTTATCACGAGCATTGAATAACCAATACTGGGAAACCAATGGACTGAAGAGCTTAATGGACAGATACAACTCCATACGGAATATTTCATGAACCGCCGTACACCGAACGGTACGTACGGTGGTGTGAGAGGTCGGGGGCTCGCCGCCCCCCTCCTACTCGATTTTTTTAGATATTTAAATCTAATTCCTAATCAAAATAGGAAAGACGATAACTCAACTAAAATAGTATTTGAACTACATTTAATCTATTATTTTATTTCAAATCAAGATAATTACAGGTTTATTTTGAATTGTTATCTGAAATATAAAAGAAAAAAAGCTCCTTGATTCAGTGAATAATTTACTATGTCCTAAAATAAGGGAAAATAAGGTAATGATCTATTATGCTCCATTTATACATCTGTTAAGGGAGGAAATGGATAAAAAACATAAAGGAGGAATATGAACTCCATGAGTTTAAGAAAAGGTTTTATTGTTTTTCTGATGGCTTTGTTGTTGATTGGAACCATATATCCGACTAGCGGTTATGCGCTTTCGGATCAATCGGATGCCATAATAACAACTGAGAGTAACGCGGAGAATGTTGATGTTTCTATGGAGGAATCAGCTTTAACAGACGACGAGTATCTGGATATTATTGATCGGGATGTCTACGAAGAACCAGAAGATGAAACGGCGGTAACTGATGATACATACGGGGAAAACTCTTTCTCTCCTCAAGCAATGGCCATGGCAGACGGAACTTTGACCATGAGTCCTGGAGATTCCTATACGTTCACGAATAACGGAAGTGCAACAAGATCGTTGAGCACCAATGCGGCGACCTCAAGAAGCAGTGCATACGATTACGTTATTTATAGACCGGATGGCAGCATCATGAGCGAAACATGAACTCAATTAGCAGTTTGTCAGTAGGTTCGGGATATACAGCCGGGGTGACATCCACGGGTCAAGCGGCTCACAGCCTGTTAGTGTTGAATTTCCCTATGAAGTCTATACCGGTGAGTGGAGCGATGAGCCAGCCTAAACGCGTACAATACTATATCAGGGCGAAAGCTATCAATTCACCAACATCAGTTCCAAATCGGATGCGCTCCAAACTGATGGAACGACCAAAGATAAGCATGATTACGTTGTTTTATCTTCCGGATGGAACGGAAAGTTCTACAGGGACGAATACGACCACTAAGCCTACGGTAGTAGCAGGAAGAACGGCCGTTGTAACCTTGGTTACAGCAACGCTGTAACATATGGTGTGCCTTATCGGACATTTAATGTCCAAAAAGCAGGTGGTGATGCGATTACTCGAATCACTGTATATCCTGGATAATCTATGATATTCAGTAATAATGGTTCGTTGGCCAATCCGATAAAAAACTATGCAAGCAGTACCAATGGAGCCGTTTTTGACTATGTTCTTTATACAACAGAAAACGTCGTTCATTCGGATGGTTTCAATAAAAATACAAATCCAATCATTCGCTCACAAGGTTACGCAGTCGTGACCGTAGTTGGGCAAGTCCCAATTGAGTTTAGTTACACGGATGAATTTTTCTGTAGTGGACAGCCAGGAACCGGCTTATCTGCGCGTTACGTTGGACAAGGGGGAGAGCTATGGGTCTACGATTAAGAATTCTAACTCCTTGGAACCGAATTGATTTAGAAGACTTACGATTATCGAATATAGAAACACTGTTTTTCCTGATCCGGTTTTTCCCGCTATTAGCATATGAGGGGCCTTCGATAAATCAATGAATTGGAAGCTCCCATCAGGTGCCTGACCCGCCAGAACATTATGGAGCAGTGGGCGATTTCCCAGCTCACGTTAAAGCGCCAACCCAATACGGTGATGGGTTTACGGCATGGACAGCCTATCTTCATGCTTACCAGATGCTGCCCCTTGAGCGAATCGCAGCACTGTTTGAAGACTTGACTGGTCTGCGGCCAAGTGAAGCTACACTGCTTTCCATGCTGGGTCGGATGCACCGGCAGTTGGAACAAGCGGAACAAGATATTCGAAAGATTCTGTTTCAGAAACCGCTCGTTCATGCAGATGAAACCGGAGTTCCAGTGAAAGAAAAATTGCACTGGATGCATACCGTATGCACCTCAGACTATACATGGCTCGCCATTCACGATCGTCGCGGGAGTAAAGGTATGAATGCGCTTGGTGGTTGCCGTTCTATCTGGGGACGGTCGTACATGACTGCTTCACGAGTTATTTTGTGAACGAGTATCGATTTACTCTGCGCTTTGCAATGCGCATCTGTTACGCGAATGTAAGGCATTGCTGAACATAATTGACATCAATGTGCAGCGAGTATGGTGGAGCTCCTTCAAGAATCCTGGCAACTTGCACGCGAGTATCGCCAATGGGTAAAGCCGATACCCGCGGAAGTAGTAGATGCCATCTGCTCCCATTATGATGAGATCTTGAAGGATGCTCCGTATGAATGGGCAAAGATCTCGAAGGGAAAAGCCAAAAGCAAATCTGAAAATCTAGCAGTCCGACTGGCGAAGTACAAGCCGGAAATTCTCCGGTTTCTTTGAGATGCCCACACCCCATTTGACAACAACCAAGCTGAGAGAGATTTGAGGATGGTGAAGGTAAAACAGAAGATTTCCGGCTGCTTCCGTACACTTGAAGGTGTCACACAATTTGCTCGGATGCGGAGAGTGATTTCGACCCTGATTAAGCAGAAGCTAGATGTGCTTCCAGCATTAGGTGCGTCACTTTCAGGAAAGTTGCGATTCGGGTAGACCTAAGTAGTAAAAAATCTAAAATGAAAAGGGATAGATACCAAAAAAAAGAATTATAAACCTTATTTGACAATATAAAAAATAATGTTAAAATATTGAATTATATCCTAAATCTATTTGTGTGACTGAGCAATTCTGTCTTGTATGAAACAGGATCGATGTTTTTTGTTACGTTATGTCCAAAGACACTAGTTCACATTAATAGTTTGTGAAGATATCTTTATTACATGCTTGTACTTGAAAAAACACATGATGGAAAGGAGAATTCATAAATGTACAGAATCGGCCAGGAGGAAATAGATGCAGTTGCTAGAGTTATAAAAAGCAAGCAGTTTTTTCGATTTAACAGTGAAGGCAAAGAGGTTCAAAATTTTGAAAGTGAACTGTCGCAAAAGTTTGAGTCAGACTACGTACTAGCTTTATCAGGTGGTGGAACAAGTGCATTGATAGCAGCTCTGGTAGGGCTTGGAGTCGGACCTGGTGATGAAGTTCTTGTTCCCTCCTATACCTTCATCGCAACGCCAGCTGCAGTACTTGCGGTAGGAGCAATCCCAGTAATTGTAGAAGTTGACGAATCATTGACTATGGATGTAGAAGATATGACCCGCAAAATGTCTAATATGACAAAGGTCGCAATTCCGGTACATATGTGTGGTTTTCCTTGCGATATGGAACATATTAAAACTATTTGTTCAGAAAGGGATATCAAAATCATTGAGGATGCATGTCAAGCGATTGGTGGTACGTATCAGGGCCAAAGTCTCGGGACAATTGGTGATGCTGGAACATTTAGCTTTAATCATTTTAAAACAATCGGTTGTGGAGAAGGGGGCGCACTTATCACCTCCAACAAAACAATCTACGAAAGAGCTTTTGTATATCATGATATTGGAAGCGTATACAGGGAGGTTTTGAATCCACTTGATTCACCCAATATCGTTGGTGTGCAGTACCGAGCAAGCGAAATTATGGGGGCTATCTTAAGAGAACAGTTGAAACGTTTGGATGGTATTTTGGACGATCTCAGGAGAATTAAAGGCAAATTTGTGGATGAGCTGAGTCAAGTGGACGGTATACGTTTCAATAAATCCTATGATATTGATGGTGATTGTGGAACCAGCATTGCATTTATTTTCGATGATGAGACTTCGGCTAAAGCATTTGCTGCTTTCGAAGGTGTACAAGGGATGCGCCCTATTGAGTCTGATAAGCATGTTTATTTAACTTGGGGGCCGATATTGGAGCATATAGGCAGTCATCATCCTTCCTTAAATCCATTTCATCTTACCCAAAATAGACATTTGAACATGAGTTATTCTAAAGACATGTGTCCACAAACTATAGATATTTTAAGCAGAACCGTTATTCTGCATCTAGATCCCAATATGACAGAAGAAGATGTGGATCAAAGAATAAGCAGTTGCAAGTCTGCTGTATATATCAGGGGAGAAATTGAAGAACATGTACAATCGTAAATTGCTGCGCCAAGATTCACATTTCTATTTCGACTGTATGAAAACAAAAACCTATCACTACTTTCAGCACATTGGTGCCCCGATTGACTGGTTATTATATAACTCCTATGAATCAACCCGCAGCATTAAAGAGCAGATTGTCATGAATCGAAATCATAACTGGGCTTATTTAACATCTTGCCTTGAACCTGAAGATTTGGATTTTGTAGGAGGAAAGCAGGAAAGCATTATCATCAATAATTTCCAGAATGCTATGGAGCATATAAAGAAGAAGTCTGAAGAGAGAAAAGTGCTTGTTTTTAAATGTGATGAATATCATATCCCTCATAGAGAGTGGACTTATTTACAGAGACATGCCTATCACTACATGTACATCATCGGCTATGATGACTCCGGTGGGTCAACAACGCTGCAAATGATCGATGATGGTTATCCTGATTTCAACTATGTGAACTATGACGTTGCTATCTTTAACGAGATGTACGAGAAGGAAATCATTGAATATTTTTTCGATTCTGCTCTCATCGATCCTCAGCTTTCGGAGCAAATCGGATGGAAATATCGTGAATATATATCCGGTCTAGATGATGATTTCTCTTTGTTTGACGATGCGATAGTTTTTATGGAAACGAATGATTACGAGTCGATGATTGCAAACAGAGGATTGTACTTTTTAGAGCATGCCTTTTCCAAGCTATCCGCTTCTAGAATTATCTTCACTCGGTTCCTTACCTTACTGGATGCCAAACTATATTCTGAAATAATAAAAAAACTCATCGATTGTAGTAAAGCATTGGACATGCTGCAGCATCTGATGAAAAAACATAGCCTGCTGAACGAAAAAAATGATGCTGAAGAAATCATATCCCTGTGTCGTAAAATTAAAAAAATGGAAATTGAACAACTAGATAAACTCAAGACTTTTGTCTAAAGGAGAGAGTTCACATTACAAAAATCAAGCTTTTTTGTATTCCATACTCAGGATCCTCCTCGATGTATTATTATCAATGGCAAAGGGAAATCCACCCAGACATTATGATCATTCCAATTGAATTGGCGGGCAAGGGGGTAAGGCAAGGGGAGCCTGGCTATGACACCTTTGACGATATGGTCGATGACGTTTACACCATGATAGCTTCGTTTCTTAATGACAGCCCGATTGCTTTCTACGGTCATAGTATGGGAGCGTTAGTATTGTATGAATTATGCCGTCGATATAAAGTAGATCAACGTCATACGAAAGCTGTTATTTTCTCCGGTATTGCTACCCCTTTATACTATAATCATTCTAAATCACACAAGTTGCCGGATAATCCTTTTTACGAATACATTGTTTCCTTGGGAGGTGTGTCGGAGGACGTAGACCGTAAGGAGTTTATAACCCATTTCATGCCACTCATCCGGCACGATTTTCAATTAATTGAAACGCAAGGCTTCCAAACTCTAGAACGAATCATTGAGTCAGAGGTGGCAGTCTTTTCTGGTAGGGAAGATGAGTTTACAATAATGGTGAATGAATGGAAACATTGTCTGAGTGTTATTCCTTTTTCAAGAGTGTTTCCAGGCGGGCACTTTTTTCTTCACAGTGAGCGATACAACGTAATTAAAGAAATCGAAGCTTTCATTCTCAAATGAGTTCCTGGCGAATCAACATGAATGAAAAGACGGAAGGTGAACATTATGAAGGATATTGCCAAAAAAGCTATTTATTTCGGCGAAGCCATAGCAACCGAAATGACTTATCCCTTTACGCTACCTGAGCTTTTAGCTTATACAGCACAGATGCATCCCCAAAGAGGGATCACATTTATAGATGAACTTGGTAAACAACAACGCATCTCCTATTCTACGTTGCTTACTGAAGCGCATGGATATTTGGATGGGTTAAGAAGTAGTGGATTAAAACGTGGAGATCAGGTCGTTATTCAACTGAGCGATAACTATGCGTTTATTATCATTTTTTGGGCCTGTATCCTTGGTGGGTTCGTACCTGTATTACTCAATGTCTCAGATAACTTCGAATTTCCGAATTCTGATAACCAGGCACTACTGAATGTTCTGAAGCTTATGCCTGGAGCAGTGGTGTTTACTAACGCCTTGTTAAAGGGATATCTAGCTGCTTTCTTGTCAAAACACGATGCTAACCATAATCTAATAGTGTTTGAGGAGCTTGCGAAAGGAAAAGAAACAGTTGCTTCAACGGAAGTAGATGCTGCCGAGGATGCAGTCATTCTTTTTTCATCAGGTAGCACGGGGATGCCAAAAGGTATTAGGCTTACCCATGGTAATATTGTTAACATGGAAAAGGCGACCGTTCAGATAAACGGTTTTCATGCAAATGATGTTTCTTTGAATTGGATGCCACTTGAACATGTTGGTGGAATCGTGATGTTTCACATACGAGACGTTTACTGCGGAGCAGAGCAAATCATTATCCGCAAAGATTATATACTTGCCAAGCCACTCCGATGGATTGAGGCGATATCCAATTACAAGGCAACTGTAACTTGGGCGCCTAATTTTGCCTTCTCATTAATTAATAAAGCATTCAGCCAAAACCATACTGTTAGCGAATGGGACTTAACGAGCATGCGTTTTATACTAAACGGTGGTGAGGCAATTAATGCGGCAACTGCAAGAACGTTTTTAAATTTATTATCCCCATACGGATTATCGGATGATTGCATCTTTCCTTCATGGGGGATGTCAGAGACAAGTTCAGGCACTGTTTACGCGCATCGCTTTAATAGCAATACAGGAGTTTACGGGCTAGAAAAATATAATTATGGCGAAGTGGTAAAACAGGGTTTATCTACGGAAAATGGAACCCAATTTGTTTGCTTAGGTCGCCCTATACCCGGGGCGGCAATAAGAATTGTCAATTCAGAAGGTGAGATAGTAAAAGAAAATGTCGTAGCTAGGATACAAATTAAAGGGAAAAATGTAACCCCGGGTTACTACAAAAATGACGAAGTGAACCGTCAAGCTTTCACGGTTGATAACTGGTTTGATACAGGGGATATTGGTTTTTTGCGCGATAACGAGTTGACGATAACCGGCCGATTGAAAGAGGTTGTGATTGTAAACGGTAAAAATTATAATGCCTCGGAGATTGAGTATATAGTTGAATCGATAAGGGGAGTTATTCCGTCCTACACTGCTGCCGTAAGTGTGAGAAAACAGAACGCCGATACGGATGAGCTTATTGTCTTTTACTGTTCCGAAACAACAGATCCTGAGAACTTGTACGTTCAGACCCAACAGATCCAGTCACAACTTTTAGCGACTTTGAGACTGAGAGCCAGCAATATTATACCTATTAATAAAGAAGAAGTCGGGAAAACATCTATTGGTAAAATTAAAAGAGTGGAGTTAGCTTCTAGGTATTTGAACGGGATGTATGACAAAAGAATAAAACGCATACATGAGTATTCAACTTACCAAAAGGAGGTTAGACGAGACGAAGAGGTATTAACTGCTACCCAGCAAAAATTAGTAGATATTTCCATAGAGATAATCGGTATATCTACTCTAAAAATTCAAGATTCATTTTTTGAAACTGGAGGAAACTCTATAGATGTAATTAGACTCACTGCCGAAGTGAATCGGAGTTTCGAAGTTGACATATCGATCGGAGAAGTATTTGCACTTCAAACCCTTGAAAAAATTGCAGAAAGTATTGAAAGACGCGAAAGAAAAACTATGCCCCCTATTTCGAGGACAGGTAAGAAAAAACACTATGCTGTGTCTTCTGCTCAGAAAAGAATGTTGCTGGTTCATGAGATGGATGGTGTTGGGTGTGCCTACAATAACGTTACAATGGTTAGATTTGAGGGAGAGCTTGATACAGTTCGGTTGGAAAGTGCTTTCCGAAGGCTTATCCAAAAGTACGATATTCTTAGAACTTCGTTCCATTTTCAGTATGGGGAGTATGTTCAGAAAGTTCATGAATCCGTAAGCATTAAGCTGGAGATTGTTAAGCTACAAGCTCATGAAAGTATGGATTCGACCCATTGGTTGGGGCAATTCGTTCGTCCATTTCAGCTAGATAAACCAGAGCTTATGCGGTGCATGCTCGTTCAATCTCATGAGAATCAATTTCTTTTACTTGTTGATCTTCACCACATTATAACTGATGGAATCTCACAGGTGTTATTACTTAATGAGGTTTTTGATATATATGACAAGGATACTGCATTGGTTCCGCTCGTACAATACAGGGATTTTGCAGAATGGGAGCAGGGTATATTGTATTCTGAACACATGCTACCCAAAGAAGAATTCTGGCTGAGTATGCATGCTTCCTTGGCTTCAGAATTGAACTTGCCTTACGATTACAAACGTGGTGAACTCCAGAGCTTCAATGGGAATGCGCTGACGCAAAGGATTCCGGAGCATTTGACAGTTATATTAAGGAAGCGGGCTCAGGAAGTTGGTACGACAGCATTTACATTATTATTTATGACATTTAAATTACTAATGGCGAAATATTCGGGGAACGATGACTTAATTGTTGGTACCCTTGTCAATGGCAGAACAAAAGCTGAAACCGAGACGATGCTAGGGCTGTTTGCAAATATATTACCTATCAAATCGTATCCTAATAAATTAAAACCCATTAATGCGTATTTAAACGAGATGAAGGACCTACTCATCCAAGCATTGAGCCATCACGAATATCCCTTTGAGAAGCTAGTGCATAAGCTGGACTTCGTTAATCAAGTTAATCGCAACCCAATGTTTGATACCATGTTTATTTATCAGAACTTTAATAGCGATATTAAAATTGGGACAGAGAGTGGACTTAAATTCGTGTCTCATAATAGTTTGATGGTAGGTTCGAAAGTTGATCTTACTTTGTACGGGATCGAGAGGAAAAGTCAAATTGAATTAGTTCTGGAATATAATGAAGCACTATTCAAAAAAACAACGGCACAAAGATTTTTGAATCATTATTTGCAAATTCTTACACAGGTTTTGGATAATAGCGAGTCTATTATTGGGAGTATTAAATTAACCGATGAAATTACTTCACGGCTTACTTCCGATGCCGTCCTACCTTCTGCATATCCAATGTCTAAGACAATTCATGAGTTGTTTTGGGAGAGAGCTGAACGAACACCGCAGTATCCCGCTGTAAGTTTTGAAGGTGTGCAATGGTCCTTCGCAGAGCTCCAAGCATATTCCACAGCCATTGCATTGAGGCTGCGGGAGATGAATGTGGGACGGAACAATATTGTTGCTATCCTACTTAAGCGTTCGTCTGACATGGTCTCGGCAATGATGGGGATTATTGGGGCCGGAGCTGCTTTCCTGCCAATAGACCGAGAATTGCCTAAGGAACGAATACAATATATGCTGCAAGATAGTCAGGCATCTGTAATCATTACGACTTCGGAAATGCTGATTCACCGAGAACTAGCGGGTGTAAAAGTGTTGGATTTATCTACTGTTCGCTATGAAATACCTGCTGCATCCATTACCAATATTAACAATCCCGACGATTCAATATACGTTTATTACACATCTGGATCGACAGGAAGACCAAAAGGAGTTGTTGTCAGTCACAAAGCTGTAAACAATTTTATTCATGGTTTCAGTAAACAACTTCAGATTGAAGAAGGTAATAAGATATTGTCCATTACCACAGTATCATTCGATATTATTATTGTAGAAACGTTTTTAGCGCTTGTGTTCGGTGTTCATATCTTTATGACCAGTCAAACAGTTCAAAAAGATGTTAACGAAATTGCTCGTTTGACAAAGAAACATCACATTGACATTTTGCAAATTACACCATCAAGGCTTCAACTTCTTCTGAAAAATGAGGCGAATAAAGAAAGCCTAAAACAATTAAAAAAGCTCATAGTTGGTGGAGAAGCCTTCAGCAAGTCTTTACTTCGAACCCTCGGAGATTTGAACCACACAGAAGTATATAATGTATATGGCCCTACCGAGGCAACAGTATGGACAACAGTCAAAAAATTAGAACCGGATAGTGAACTGTCAATCGGTTTTCCTATTGATAATACGGAAATATATATTTTGGATGAAAACTTAAATATGCAGCCAATCGGCATTCCGGGGAACATTTATATTTCTGGTGATGGCCTCGCTAAATCATACTTGAACCAACCAGAGTTGACCGATTCCCTTTTCGTTCAGAATCCTTTCCGATCAGGACAAAAAATGTACGCGTCTGGAGACCGAGGGAAATGGTTAGAAAATGGGGAAATCGTATGTTTGGGAAGATCCGACAATCAAGTTAAAATTCGTGGATTCCGAATCGAGTTAGATGAAATTAAAAGCTTGTTGCTGCAGGCGAACTTCGTAAATGATGCAGTTGCAGTCGTTTTAGGTAAAGGGGAGAATGCATCACTCGGTCTGTATTTCATATCGGAGGCAAATGCATCTATTGTTGATATGGAACAGTACCTGAAGAGAAAGTTGCCAGCTTATATGGTGCCACAACATTTCGTTCAAGTAGAACATATGCCTTTAACTCTTAGCGGAAAAATTGACATAAAAGCATTGCCTGAACCGGCGGAACAGAAAAAACGAGTCTCTAATGTTGTAGAGGTTTCCAAAACTCAGCTCCAGCAATTTCTCGTTGATATGTGGGAGGATATTCTTGGCGTCAATCCAGTGGGTATTCGAGATCATTTCTTTGAACTAGGGGGAAACTCTTTCAAGGGAACGATTTTCATTTACCGTCTTCGTGATACCATTGGGAAACTACTCCCTTTGAGTATGGTCTATAAACATCCCACGATAGAAGCTATCAGTCAAGAACTGGAGCGGGTGGTTTCGAACACTATGGAGTCGATTCAGCCTGTACAGCAACAAGAATGGTACCCACTTTCATTCGAACAGAGAATGATATATGGAGCATCCAGTTTTGACGACAGTAACTTGACTTATAACTTACCAGTGGTATTTGCAGTCAAAGGTTACGTCGATATAGCCAAAATGAAACGGGCCATTGAGACGGTTGTGCGGCGACATTCCATATTCCAAACATATTTCGAATGGTGGGAAGGAAGGGTTGTTCAAAAAATAGATCCAGATGTATGCTTTGAGGTTCATCTACAACATCATGAATTTTGGAAACAAGAAGATATTATAGCTTCGTTCATAAAGCCATTTGATTTGAATGCGGCACCTTTAGTCAGATCGGAAATTCATTTTGCAAACTCTGAAGTGCTTATTATGTTAGACGCCCATCATATTGTGCTTGATGGAGTCTCTTTAAAGATACTTTTTGATGAAATTAATACGGTGTACGAGGGCAATGTATTGTCGAGAGTGCGGCTACAATATGTTGACTACTGCTGCTGGGTCACCGAAAAATTTCCATATAATCAGAAGGATGAAGACTACTGGCTTTCTCAATTCGCAGACACCATACCTCAGCTTGAGTTACAAACGGATTATGTCCGTCCGCACGAACGTCAGTTTTACGCTGGTAGTATCTCTGTCAATCTTGAGCAAGATTGGCTGATGAAGCTTAATAGAAGTTTAAGTCATCATAATCAAACGTTATTTGTTGGACTGGTTTCCGCTTTATATCTCCTGCTGTATACATATAGCGGACAGCGAGATATCGTCATTGGTACTCCTGTAACATCAAGACCACATAATGATTTGGAAAAAGTGGTAGGGATGTTTACGAATACATTGGCTTTAAGACAAAAAATTGAAGATGATATGACGGTAAATCAATTGTTGAAGGTTGTAAATCAAAACTTAATTGAAGCATTTGATCATCAAAATTATCCTTTTCTAAAATTATTAGATAAATTGGGGTATAAAAACAATTTAAGTAGATCACCCCTATTTGATGTCATGCTTGTTCTGCAAGATTTTGAGTTCGAGGGCATTCACATCGAAGGGAATGAAGTCTGCTATGTTCAACCACAGTTACAGCGGGCTCAATTTGATCTTGTATTTAATGTACAGCCTCATACATCTGGTCTCTCTTTAACCGTTAACTACGCATCTACTCTCTGGAAACAAGAGTCTATTGCGGAATTAGTAGAAAGTTATATCGAGGCTTTGAAGTTCATCGTTACAGAGGATGAAAACTCAATAGTCGCTTATCGCCCAGTCGGAAAGGTTTTGAAACAACGTATGGAGACTTATCATTCCATCGATTTTCAATTTTAGTGTGGAGGATTTTATGTTGAATGTAGAAATAATGAATGGACGTTATGACGCCGATGACCAAAATAAGAATTTTAGTTTGTTTCCTCCCGATCGACATGTGGAAACTACAGAAGGATATAAACGCCACGTAACACGAATGGATAATTCAACAAGTGAGGTGTTGAATAACATAACCAACCAATCTATTCGATCTTTACAGGTTGCAGCATGCGCGGCGGTCGTCTACTTACTGTATCGGTACACAGAAGAAGCGGAGCTCTGCATCGGGTTGATAGATGGGGACTCTTCGTTTCCAGTAAGCTGTAAGGTTGAGAGAGATGTCACATACAAGGAAATGATTTTCCAAGTAAGAGATAATATTCTTAAGCCTTATGTTGAAAGTAAATTGGCCTACAGTATTTTGGTGGAGGCCACCGAGGAAGCTGAGCTGATTAGGCAAGTGGAGCAAGAAGATTATAGAATTAAATTTATGTTTGTTAAAAAAGAAAAAGAAATTGAACTAGTTATTACGTATAGTTCAGATTGGTACAGTCATACTTATATATCTAGAATTGCCGAAAATTTTGTCTATCTAATGCAACAATCCGCCAGTAACTATGATGTTAAAATGAGTGACTTGGAGATCGTTTCTTCGGAAGAACGACAGGTCATATTAAATACGTTTAATGATACAACGGCTCGTTTTGATGAAAATATGACGCTCGTTCAGTTGTTCGAACGGCAGGTTAAAGTCAACGCTCAACGAACCGCTGTTGTATATAATGGCGAAAGCATGACTTATATGGAACTCGATGCAAGAGTAAAGCAATTGGCTCATCTGCTTCACAGGAAAGGAATTGTAAGCGGTGATATTATAGGGCTTATGTTACCACGTTCTCTTAACATGATTATAAGTGTATTGGCTGTATTAAGAGCGGGAGCTGCCTATATGCCTATTGATCCGAACTTACCTGACGAGCGTGTTCGCTATATGGTGACAGACAGCCATGCACAATTGACGCTTACGAGTGCGGACCTTGTCCAACGTTTAAACGGAATAGTGCGAATTGAATGTGTTGATGATTGCTTTAAGCGACCATTAAGTATCACTGCTCATGCAACTATTACTGAGGTCAATGCTCATGATTTGGCTTATATCATTTATACGTCAGGTACAACAGGAAATCCTAAAGGAGTGCAAATTAGTCACCGCAATGTAGTGAGACTGCTTTTTAATGACCAAGCCAGATTTAATTTCAATGAGCAAGATGTATGGACAATGTTTCATTCATTCTCATTTGATTTTTCTGTATGGGAGATATATGGAGCGCTATTGAACGGTGGTAAACTTGTCATTGTCCCTGAAGACATCACTCGTGAACCGGCTGAATTCATTAATCTACTACTGAGTGAAAAAGTAACTATTCTTAATCAGACACCAACATTTTTTTATCGCTTATTGAATTATATAGTGAATGAAACCAACCAGGATCTTTCTTTACGATATGTTATTTTTGGGGGAGAGGCACTCAACCCATCACTAATTAAGTCTTTTATGGATACTTCCCCACACGTCAAGTTTATTAACATGTATGGCATTACAGAAACAACCGTGCATGTAACTAGCAAAGTGCTCGATGCAGAAGCAATAAAAAGTAATGTGAGCAATATTGGAGTTCCCCTTCCAACTTTGCAAGTTTATGTTCTTGATCAGAATGACAAGCTGTGTCCTGTTCAAGTTGTTGGTGAACTGTTTGTGTCGGGGGAAGGCGTATCAGTGGGGTACCTGAACCGCCCCGAGCTTACTGCAGAATCTTTCTTGCCTGATCCGTTTCAGCCGGGCAAACGGATGTATCGGACAGGAGATCTAGTAAAGTGGTTGCCAACAGGAGAGCTTCAATATATAGGAAGGAAAGACCTTCAGGTTAAAATAAGAGGTTATCGGATTGAACTTGGAGAAATTGAGCAAGCTCTTGCAACATATGAAGCTATTCGAGATGCTGCTGTGGTCGCTAAAGAAGATAAAGTTGGCGACAAATTGTTATATTGTTACTATGTATCCGCGGCAAAGGTGGAGCGATTGGAACTTAAACATTATTTGCAGACCCAAGTGCCATCTTATATGATTCCATCCTACTTTATTGAAGTTGACAAACTTCCACTAACGAATAATGGAAAAGTAGACCGCAGGCAGCTCCTTGCTATCGATGTGGAAGAGAGTAGCGGGGACAACGTATATGAAGTTACCTATAATGATGATGTTTTATACAAGCTTGAAAACATTTGGAGGGAAATTTTGCAGTTGAAAAAGGTACGTCTTGAGGCTAGTTTTTTTGACTGTGGTGGTGATTCCATACGCGTCATCGGCTTGGTCACTTTAATTAATAAATCGTTTGGTTGCCGAATTGGGGTCAAAGATGTATATCGTAATCATCGATTTGCAGAACTAGCCAATTTTTTACGTGAGAAACAAGTAGAACTCAAGACGGAGAAAATCGACATCCCGCAAAATGCTGATGCTTACAACGAGGTGGATTGGAATTTAAGTGCTAATCTTCCTGCTAATTTCGTTGAATATTATCCGATGAGCACTATCCAACAAAGTATGGTGTACTACAGTTTGCTTAAAAAGGATGAAGCTATATACCATGATCAATTCGTCTTCCCGGTCGATGTTGTTGAATTTAAATTTGAGACACTGAAAGACGTAGTACTCAAATTGTTAGATAAGCACGAAATCTTACGAACTACCTTCAATGTTAAGGATCAAATGCAACTTGTGCACCGCCATATATTGCCCGTTATTAGTTTTGACAATATAACTGATCTGAAACTCGAGCAGCAGCAACAAATAATTGAATCTTTTTTACAGGAAGATTTGAATCTGAAATATTGTTTTACTGGGCTTGAGTTGCTGTGGCGAATGAAAGTATACCAATTATCAGCAGGCAAAGTAATTATTATTTTATCTTGTCATCATGCCATTCTGGATGGCTGGAGCATTGCTTCGTTGTATGCAGAATTAATGGAGAAATACAATGAAATGCATTTGAAAGGTGAGATCACTTTACGAAGGCTAAAGTCTACGTATAAGGACTATGTATTAGGAAGCTATTCTGATCTTAATCGTAGAGAAACGGAAGCTTTCTGGATGAGATATATGGATGGCTATTCAAGAAATAAGCTTCCATTCAATTACTTTGGTAGACCGATTAGGGGTAAGCAAGGACGTACTATTAAAGAATTCTCATTGGGAAGCGAGTTGTATGATCGTGTGGTTCAATTCGGAGCAGCCAATGAGTGCTCCGTCCAAGAAGTTTGTCTCGGTGCTTACTTATACTTGCTTAGAGTCATTAGTACGGAAAAAGATGTTGTCACCGGAGTTGTTACCCATAATCGTCCTGCTGTGGAAGATGGTGAGAAACTGCTAGGTTGTTTTTTAAACACTGTGCCTATTCGAACCACAGTCGATAAGAGTTTAAACAAACAAAGCTTCTTGAGATCGATTAGAAGTACACTTACCGAAATGAAAAGCAACGAACTATTTTTAGCGGATATTGCTTCCCTCCTCGGTGAGTCTGGTAATGGTCAAGAAAATCCTGTATTTGATACGTTGTTTAACTTCATGGACTTTCATGTATTAGGCTCCTTGTATGATAACGCTGCAATGCGTCGTTCGACTGTTGAGTTCGAATTGACACGTAATGAAATGACGAATACACTATTTGATTTTGAAATTTTGAAAACCCCCAACTATTTTGGTATGCAAATCAAATATGCACCTGCTTACTTCTATGATGAGGATATTGATAAAGCAGCAGCTCTTTATGAAAAAATACTAGCTGAGTTCATTGATCAAGAATCAGGAAATATCAAGTATTCTAAGCTGTTATTGCAGAGTGAGATAGCTGAACTGCTTAAAGAGCGAAATGGTCCGGTAATTTCTTATGATAATCAAAGCACATTGCATCAGTTAATTGAACGACAGGCTTCACGAACACCATATGCAACCGCGATCATATGTGCCGGGAAAAAGTTGATGTATGTCGAGCTTAATGATCGTGCCAACAAACTGGCAAGACTGTTGCAGAGCCGTGACGTTGGTTGTGGCGATAAAGTGGGTATTTGCCTTGAACGTAATGAACAACTCATCGTAGCGTTGTTAGCCGTTCTGAAGATAGGAGCAGCCTACGTACCTATGGAGCCAGACTACCCGCTTGCCAGGAAGCAACACATTATTGAGGATGCTGATGTTAAATATTTGATTTCCAAGGAGGCTATAGGAGATCTACCCTTTACGAATGAAAATGAGAGTGAAATAAGTTCGTATCCTGCTATTAATTTGGATATTCCTGTAGCTGCTGATCAACTTGCCTATGTAATCTATACATCCGGTTCTACTGGTCGTCCAAAAGGAGTAATGATAGAGCATCACTCCGTCATCAATTTAATAAATTGGGTGAATCGAACGTTTACTGTGAACAACCGAGATGTCTTGCTGTTTGTTACTTCAGTATGTTTTGATTTATCAGTTTACGATATATTTGGAATGCTCTCGGCAGGGGGGCAGGTGGTCATAGCAACCAAAGAAGAAAGTCGTGATGTATTGCGAGTGAAACAGATGCTTACAGAGCATCGAATTACATTTTGGGATTCTACACCGAGCACATTGAATCAAATCATACAATTGGCTGAAGAAGATGAGACGGAGGGTCAACAACATTATTTGCGACTAGTCTTTTTGAGTGGCGATTGGGTTCCAGTGAAACTACCTAGACGAGCTCAAATGTATTTCCCAAATGCTGAAGTGGTCTGTCTGGGAGGGGCAACAGAGTGTACAATATGGTCAAATTATTATAAAGTCAGTATGGAAATGGTATATACTGGAAGTATACCATACGGTAAGCCTATCGATAATAGTAGTTTTTTTATTCTGGACAACGATAAAGAACTCGTGCCGACAGGAGTGCCAGGAGAGCTATATATTGGAGGAGTCGGAGTAGGTCGTGGCTACTATGGGGATGCAGCTAAAACTAATGAGGCGTTCCTGCCTAATCATATATTGAATGGAATGGGGAGGATATATAAAACAGGAGACATGGGAAGATACCTGCCAAACGGAGAAATAGAGTTTCTTGGGAGACGGGATAACCAGGTGAAAATACGAGGATTTCGAGTAGAAATAGGTGAAGTAGAAAACGTTATAAGCAAGTATGAAGGAATAACTGATGTTGTCGTAGTAGATCAAATGGATGAAACAGGCGTCAAATATCTATGTGCGTATTATGCCCATAGAAAAGATATAACCCGAGATTTAAGGGAGTTTCTACTTGAGCACCTGCCCAACTATATGATTCCTTCTTTCCTTATTCGATTGGATAAATTACCATTAACATCAAATGGAAAAGTGGATCGTGCAAATCTGCCTCTGCCTTCTTTATCTGAGAAGGTTGCTTCACCAAGGTCCGAGCACTCCGAGACGAAAGTGCAACAAAAGATTAAGGAGATATGGAAGTCTACATTAAAGGTGGATGATGTACAATTAACTGACAACTTTTTCCTTGATTTAGGAGGACATTCGTTGAGTGCCACAACGGTTATGAACAGAATTCATAAAGAGTTTGATGTAGAGTTGGAGCTGAAAGATATCTTCAGAGATCCAACAATACAGAAATTGTCACTGGTCGTAGAAGGCCTATTGCGACGCTCAAAGGTTTGATTTTGCTTTCGTTTTCAAGCAAAAGTCAAGGGGGATGGGATGAAAAGCATTAAAGTAATGTACAAGAACCTAATGTGGTTCGCTAAGCCGCATATTCATTGGTTGTTCCTCGCTATAGCGGGCCTTATTTTTATCATATTCATTGAAATGTTCGTCGCGTACTCCATTAATAACATGATTAATGAGGCTCTGACGAGCGATAATCAGAACATGCTACTTCGTTATGCTCTCATTTTATTTGCAATCATTATTTTTGGTGGAGCGGGAAAATATGTTGTCAAAAGTTCAAATGAGAAGTTTGGCGCATTGGCCATAGGAAATTTAAAAAGACAGTTATCACATACCATTCAACGAATTACAATAGATAGCTTGGAGAAAAAGCATTCGGGAGAGTTGGCCTCGAAATTTACAATGGACGTTGGAGAAGTAGACAATTTTATTAAGAGAAATTTGGCCGATCTTATTTATCAACCGATTGTCTTCCTTGTATCCTCTGTGTTTTTCATTTATTTGAATTGGCAATTGTACGTTGTTGGTGTCATTCTCATTCCTTTGTTTCTAAAAATTGCGGATGCGATCACGGCTCCGTTAAAAAAAAATAGCGAAGAGATTCAAAAGCATTTCGGGCAAATGAATTCAGTTTTATTAGAAACGATTAACGGTGCTACTGTCATCAAATCATTTAACCAACAGGAACTGCAGTTGGTAAAGTTCGATACGATGCTTCAACAAACCTTGCACAAGAGCATGAAGATGGAGAAGAGACTGTCGTTCATACCGCCCTTGCAGCTTGTACTGCAGGCTGTTCCTTACGGATTATGTATCCTGTTCGGAGGATATTTAAGCGTAAACGAACAAATATCGCCTTCTGAATTACTGACGTGTATTTATTTGATGCAGTTTCTCGTAGGTCCAGCCGTTAGAATTCCTTCCTTATTCATGGGATTCAAGACGACTTTGGCATCTATAGCCAGAATCGAAGAAATTTTGACGGCTCCGCGGGAATCTTCCAATGGATCGAGTCCCAGAGAGCTGGTTACCCATTACGCTGTTGAGTTTGATCGCGTATCGTTCGGTTACCCGGACAAACCGCTATTATTTGAAAACCTTAGTTTCCGAGTCGAAAAGAATCAAACTGTAGCACTTGTTGGTGCAAGCGGCTGTGGGAAAAGTTCAATTCTAAAGTTGATTTGTGGATTTTATACCTTGCAATCTGGGGAAATACGAATCAATGGAAACCCCCTGTCCGATACGAACCTAGATGAAATAAGAAGCTTGATGGCGATCGTCTCGCAAGAAACGTTTCTTTTCCCTGAGACCGTTATGCAAAATATCGCTTACGGAAGATTGGATGCCACTTTGGATGAGATTGTGGAAGCAGCAAAAGCTGCGAACGCTCATGAGTTTATTTCCGATTTGCCTGAGCAATACCTAACACCAGTGGTCGAGAGAGGGGGCAACCTATCTGGCGGACAAAAGCAAAGAATTAACATTGCTCGTGCATTGTTGAAGGATGCGCCTGTGCTCCTGTTAGACGAGCCTACGTCAGCTCTTGACCAGCAATCTGAGGCGCTCATTCATGAATCGTTAACCCGCATCTTTAAGAACAGGACGGTACTGGTCGTCGCTCATCGCTTATCCACAATCATTAATGCGGACAACATTCTCGTATTAGGAGAAGGTGGCATCATTGCTCAGGGAACCCACTTTGACTTAATGGAGAATAGCCGTGAGTATTTCGAGCTGTATAACAAACAGTTTCAAGTCTCGATATAAGAGGAGAATGATATTGATCAGGTTAAAGAGTGAATATATTTCCTTGTACCATTTTATGAAGCCCAAGATCATTCGATATACTATTGGTCTTATAGGCTCGTGCACAATTACGGCCAGTCTAATTATTATGCAGGCTTTTGCGTGGAAATATATGTTTAATTCTGCTGTGGAGTTGGATTTTAATTTATTGTACAAAAGTATGATTGTATTTTTTATACCTGTATTACTGCTCGTCTTTGTTTCCCCTTTTTTTGTATATCTTTATAATTCTGCTGTAAAAGAGGTCATGTTCGAAATCAGACACAAGCTGTTCTCCAAATTAGTCAGGCTGCCGATCGGTTTTTATGATAAACGCCACAGCGGCGAGCTTTATTCCTTGATGACGAATGACGTTCGACTAATCGAATCAGCTTATTCCGAACATCTTCGCACCATTCTTTATCAGTTTGTGTTGATCGTGGCTTCGTTGTTCTCTATGTTTGTGATTAGTTGGAAAATGGCGATTCCTCTGTTTTTGGTTTGTGTTTCGTTTGCCCTTCTTACCTCGAGGTTCTCGAAGTCGTTAAGTCGGCTTAGCGGGTTGATGCAAGGTCGGAGAAGTAAGGAAACACAAAGGTTAATTGATATCATCGGTGGTTCGCACATCATCCGGATGTTTAATCTCTACAAAGTAATCGGACGTAAGCACGAGAGAAGCATTAAACAAGTTACTAAGCTGGGGCTGATGTTAGGCCGCAAGGAAGGACAAATGGAGGGGGTCGCTTTTTTTATCGGATTCCTGAACCATGGAGGCATTTATGTACTAGGCGCATTTTTATTGATGAACGGGGCAATTGAATTAGGTATTTTGACAGCGCTCGTTTCCCTTCAGATCAATGTGTCGTTCGCATTTTTGCAGATAGGAAGCAACATATCACAACTCCAAATTTCACTAGTCGGCATCACTAGACTCGATCAACTTCATAAGGAGCAAGAGGAGACACAGACTCTACATGCCTCTGAAAGAACGACAACATTGCCAGATAAGATGGGAATCCGATTAGAAGATGTATGTTTTCGTTACAAACAGGATGTGCCCCTATTTGATCGTGTAAACTTGGTCATTGAAAAAGGAAGCCATGTTGCTTTTGTTGGTGCGAGTGGAAGTGGTAAAACTACGATTGCCAAATTGATAATGGGTTTGTATCCACTTGAAGGTGGAAATATCTACATCGATGGCCAATCGATGTATGCTCTATCATTAGAAGAACGGAGAAGTCTGATCGCCTATGTTCCGCAGGATGTCACGCTGTTCGAAGGTACGATTATGGAGAATATAAGGTTTGGAAACGGACAGGCAACGGAAGACGAGGTGAGAGCCGCTGCAGAAGCTGCCAACGCGCACGAGTTTATTCGTCGCTTGCCTGAAGGTTATCAAACAAGGATCGGTGAAACGGGTAAAGGCCTTTCCGGTGGGGAAAGACAACGAATCGCGATCGCCAGAGCCGTATTGAAAAATGCCCCGTTCTTAATTTTGGATGAGGCGACTTCATCCTTAGATACGAGATCGGAACATCTGGTTCAAGAAGCGTTGGATAGACTCGTCAAGGATCGTACAACTATAGTCATTGCGCATCGATTATCAACAATTGAACATGCAGATATGATCGTGGTGATGCACAAGGGAGTTATTGCAGAACAGGGAACCCATCAGGAGTTAATTCATCAAAATGGACTGTATCATAAGCTTGTAAAAACCAAGTTGACGAAAGATCTGTATGTCTAAAAATAATCGACAGGAGAGGTTATTAATATGATATCGAAAGCAAAAATGCAATCGTACAAAGAGCAGTTCGATGATCAGGGATTTGTAATTATTAAAGGCCTATATGAGTTTAATGAAATTGATGAGATACGTGATAGTTTTAAGTCAATCGACTTCTCGAAAAAGGGCGGACCGAATGCCGATATTTTCAGCTCCTATCCAAGAGTAATGGAACCACATAAAAACAATACGGTTGCTTTTAAGTATATGGTCCACTCCAGGGTGAATACCATTTTAAAAAGCTTGTTTCTGGAGGAAGCCCTTGCCTGCCACAGCATGTTTTATTATAAGCCCCCGGGAGCTTTGGGACAGGCACTGCACCAGGATAATTTTTATTTGAAGATGGAGCCTGACCCTTGCATTGGAGTATGGGTGGCATTGGACGATTCCGATGCGGAGAACGGCGCACTCGTGGTTGTTCCTACATCTCACCGCACGCAGATACAGTGCCCTCATTTATCGGACCCTAACTTATCATTTACGAAAGAGGAAGTAGATGTGCCAGAGGGCATGGAGATTGTAACCGTAGAGCTGAGGACAGGCGATGCTATCTTTTTTAGTGGGAATATAATTCACGGGTCTTATCCTAATCGCTCCAATGAACGTTTTCGTAGAGCTTTTATAACACATTATGCCTCCATTTCTACGGAAAAAGCCGGAGATGTCTACGCTAGCATGTATACGATGAGCGGCGAGGAAGTGAAAATAGAAAATAACAGTAAGGCGGACCCGTGTGGTAATGAATATGACTAGATTGAAGTGGGAGGACTTATGAAAAAAATACTGGTTATTGGGGGAACTCGCTTTGTTGGTAATCGGCTTGTTGAAAAACTAATATCTGCAGGATATGATGTAACGATTGCTAATCGAGGACTTACAGGTGATTCTTTTGGAGACGGAGTAAAGAGAATCATTATCAATCGTTGGGAGTCTGTATCTATGCAGCAGTTGAAGAATAATGATTGGGATATTGTTGTTGATTTTATCTGTTTTAATGCGATGGATGCATTGGATGCTGTAAGGGCGTTCGCTGGGAATATAGGTAGGTACATTCAAATTTCTTCGCAAGCTGTTTATGAGTTCTCAGATGCTCCGCTAATGGAATCTGATTTTAACTCAGCTAATTTTGAATTGGTTTGGAAGATGCGTTCAGATTATGAGTATGCGGAGGGTAAGAGGTTTGCGGAAGCAGTAATTAATCAAATGGCAGATTTTCCATCGATTTTCGTAAGATTTCCTTATATTCTTGGTAATGATGATTACACGCGACGGCTTGACTTTTATGTTCATCATATCCTGAATAAGATACCTATCAAAGTATCGAATTTTCAATCTGTGATTTCCCTTATTTCTTCAGATGAAGCAGCAAGATTTCTTTTCTGGACGGTAGAGAATGATTCTATAGAAGGAGCAATGAATGCGTGCTCCAACGGCAATATGACTACCAGCCAATTTTTAAATACTGTTGCAGCAGCATGTGGTCATGATTTTGTCTTCTCACCTGAGCATAGCTCAGAACATCAAAAAGGCTCGTATGACAGTGAGCACTCGTGGTGCATGAGTAATACTCTTGCAACAATAAAAGGTTTTAAATTTGATTCTATTAGTGATTGGCTTACTGCTCTAGTGGAGCATTCTCGAAATAATATTCCCAATTAACGCTCTAGTTCCTCCAAACGAAGACTCTTACAAAGCAACTAGTACTCTGAGCATAGCTGTGTGCTAGGCTCTAGGGATGGACGCGCCGCACCAGTGTTGTACTATCACGTCCATCCCTAGAGCGATCATTGCAATAAGTTATTAAACTCTCCCTTTAAGCAGCTCCCACCGATACACATATACAAATAAAAACTCGAATGCCTCCAAATGGCGCTTGGCCTCAAATGCATTGGCGCCCCAGGCGTAAATGCCATGCTTGCGCAGCAGGACGCCGGGTAGGGTTCAGACTGTCCGTAATCTCCGGTACGATGCGTGGAATATCTGCATAGTTGGAGACGATCGGAATATTCGATCTTCGCCTCCTCCTCCCAGGTATTGAACGCCGTGATCAACTCGACACCCTCGACAGGCACCGCTCTACGCTCCCAGAACCATTCAGAGATAACATTGTTGAACACGGTGTGGGTGTGGAAGATAGCGCCGCAGCTGGTAAGACGGTAAATCTCGCAGTGAATCAGCGTCTCTGCGGAAGGCTTCAGCCGCGTATGCTCGAAGGGCTTGCCCTGCTGGTCAACGAACAGGAAATCCTCCGGCGTGCGCAGCGATTTGTCCTTGCCACTTGCAGTGATGGCAAAATGAAACTGCTCCGGGTCAAAGTCGCCCACCTGGATCGACAGATTGCCGCTGGTGCCCGCGAACCAGCCTTTGGCGGCGAACAGCGACTAGATGTCGCTCAGCTCGGCGCCCTCAAAGTCGGTCACGCTGTCGTCAATCAGAATACGCTCATACTGCTCGGAGGGGAAACGGCGCATGACGGTTGTCTTGCACATGCCGCAGTCATTCGTGCACTGGTTATCGCATGGATGGGGCCATGTAATTTGGATGCGTTCGCCTGTAAAGTCACTGCCGTTGCAGTAGATGTGCTCCTTCGGAATCGCAAAGGCGGACACGATGGGGTAGACAAAGAAGTCGATGCCGCCGCTCGTGACATAGAATCCAATCTCCCGTTCCCTGCAGTAGGTCAGCAGCTCAGCAAAGCCATCGCGAATCCGGGCATTATGGATGGCATAGTTCACTACCTCCTCCTGCATGGAGCAGGGGAGGAGGCGGAACATCTCGGCGACTCCCTGACGAATCGACTTGCGCTCGGCTATAACATCGGTCGCAATCTGTTCCCAGCCGTCCGGGTTGAAATGCTTGATGATCGCGATAATATTATCATTGACCATAATCGTCCCGTCAAAGTCGCAAAAGATGACCTGCTTGCGTGATGCGTTGTGATTCATTGCTTCAATCCCCATAGCTCGATTGCCTGCTTCAGCTCTGGATGTCGCTCTGCCCTCTCATGCAGTGATTCACGCGTCATTACCGCCTCGATCGCTTGGCGGAACGCTCGTCCGCCTGCTGCTGTGCCAAGTGGATGACCATGTAGCGCTGCCTTGACCGCCATATTTTCCGCCTTGGGCATCACGACGGAGCCATAGGGGGAAGGGGAATAGCGACAGGTCAGCTCCGGCAATCCGCATCAGCTTGACCAGCAGCAGCGATGCTCATCAGCAGCGGACGATCATGGACGCCTAGCAGCTCGCGTATGCCTGGAGCCCGAACTTGGGGCCTGGGAATGCGGACAGGAGACCGTCGCTGAAGTCGACATCCAGCAGCTTGATCTTGCCGTCCATCGACAGCTTGCCGAAGATGGTGACGAGCAACGCGGGAATGTCGCGGCTGAAGTTGATGTCCGGGTATGTGATCTGAATATCGGCATAGCGCTCGCCAGCAGCATCCGCTTCATGCACCTCGACGCTCTTAACAACGCCCAGATGCTTCTCCATATTTGCCTTTTGCGCCTCCGGTAGATCTGTCCAGCTTCCTACGGTTAGTCCGACAGCGATCGATTGGGCTTTCTTCGCGAAGTCAGCCTTATCGTCAAAGCAGCGGTACGTTGCGGTGCAATAGCCGCTCATGGCTTGACGCCTCCTTCGATCATCGCACCCAGCTCCCCGGCTCGCTCTGCTGCCCTTGCGATGGCCTTGACGAACGATTCACCGACTTGATGGCTGGCTAGCAGCTCCAGCGCAGCCTGCGTGGTGCCGTTCGGGGAGGTCACCTTGCGGCGCAGCTCCGCTGCTCCTCGCCGGTGGACTGTACCATATGGGCAGCGCCCAGCACCGTCTGCACGGTCAGGATGCGCGCGGCTTCATCGCCCAGACCAAGCTGCCTTCCAGCCTAGATCATGGATTCCATCAAGTAGTACACATAGGCCGGGCCTGTGCCGGATAAGCCTGTAACAGCATCGAGAAGCTGCTCCTCGCCGACGATGGCCGTAATGCCGACCTAACGGAAAATTTCCTCCGACAGCTTGCGTAGATGCTCGGTTACCTTGGTGGAGAAGCAGAGGCCGGTTGCGCCTAGGCCAATCGTGCTGGAGGTGTTCGGCATCGTGCGCACAACAGGCACATCAATCTCCAGCAGCCGTTCGATTATGCGAATCGACAGCCCCGCTACAAGCGATACGACGAGCTAATGCGGCTGAATGAACTGCTTGAGGTGTCGAAGCGCCGCTTCGGCATCCTTCGGCTTCATGGTGAGTAAGATCAGATCGGCCTGCTTCAAGCTGCTCTGCTTCGCCTCCTCCGTGAATGGAGTAATGACATGATAGCGTTCATGCAGCTCCTTCAGACGTTCCTGATCTTGGCGGTTAACCATGGCGATCTGACCAGGCATCGTAAGCCTGCGGTCCAGCAGTCCAGGGACGATCGCTTCGGTCATCGAGCCCGCGCCGAAGAAGGATAGGCTTCTAGGACATGTGTTTTTTGGAGATGAAGTGTCTACCTATGTTGAAGGATTGCTTCGTGAAAATGATGACATAGAACAAATTGAAAAGTTCTTCAATTTTTTTGAATGGATGGCGACTCAAACGAGTCTTTATATCGTACAAGTGTTATTTACTACAATATTGTATAATCTTGGTAGGCATACGGATATTCTTAAAAAAGTTATATGAAGCCATATACTAAAAAACTCTCTCAAGAAATAGAAGATTTAAATTCAGGGAAATACTTTTCATAAAATAATCGACTGGAGTTTATTTGGTATTTTTTGTTTAATTGCAGATCAACGTGATTTTAATCATTGGGGAATTCTGATGGATTCCCTTCTTTTTAGGTAATATATACAGAAATTTAAGGATACATGTACGACAAGCAACCAAGTAAATAGTATTGGAACAAGTCATCATCAAATACATACAGAGGACAAGTATCAGAATAATCAGACCTTGGGGATGGTAGTGTAGCATGTATCTAGCTTCATGTCTGGTGTGAAGGTGAAGGAGTGTCGACTTGGATTAAATTTATATGGATTGCAACTACATTAATTAATTTATCAGTACTTATTTGGTTTTTAGTTGGGGCAACGTCTTATTTTCAAAGATCACTAGATGTGGTTGGTATGTGGATCATGCTTTTCTATGGAATACCTTCTCTTATTGTTAATATGATTTTGATTGTAATTCTCATGAATAAATGGAATTATAAGTTAAGTGTAAGTACCATGATTGTGGGGGGGAGTGTTTATCTTTATACTGTTGTTCTGTACTCCGGCTTTTGTGACTGCATTACAAAATACGGTGAAATCATATCAAGCAGAAAGTGATCCGGTTAGTTACACATTTGATCTGAAATACCAGTACAATATCGAATTAATCAACATGTCACAGAGAAATAATCAGGTTAATTTAATTGTGAAAGATGTTTCTGGTGAAGCTGAAAAGAAAGTCATTCCATTAGATCTGGACACTGAAGAGATAATAGCTTTAACCACTGGACCGGGATCCAATTGGCAGTGGGCTTTATTAGAACCTACAAAAAACTGAATTATATAAGCTCACCACTACCGAAAAGTTAGGCATGGATAAGGTCTATATGATTGATATTGTAGAAGGGTCTTCGCAAGAAATTAAGTGAGCAGACAAACAGCATTTGAATTGCTCCCTGTTTGGTGATGTCCAAGTTTTAAGCTAATCAATATTTTGAATGATTTGTTTTAATCGCTCTGCAGAGAATTGAAACATCTCAAAAAATATTAATTCGCTAACAACAATAAATTGATGATGCGTTCTTTAATTTTTGATGAACAAGCCAGTCCGGTAGTGGGCTGGCTTGTTCATTTTTGTAGTTCTTTTTGAAGCACCACGATAAAAAAATACCCTTCAAATTGGAATTATAAAACTTTGCTGAAGAATGAAAAAGTCTAAATTATAACGGTTGATTAAAGGATGAATCAGCATGGTAAGGATTATTATTTCACCTGCTAGCGAGGAGAGCTGAACTCAATCGATGTGGAAGTGTAACGATGTAATCGCCGAACAGAACGTGGAGCGGATTCAGAATATGAATATAAAAGCAAATCTGACACCAGCAATCTATGCCTATGAGGGCATTCAGTATCAGTATATGGCTCCAGGTGTTTTTCAAAATGAGGAACTGGCGTATCTTCAGCAGCATTTACGCATATTATCCGTTTTTTATGGCATGTTACGGCCTTTGGATGGGGTTACCCCTTATCGGTTGGAGATGCAGGGCAAGTTGCAAGGTCCAGGCTTCAAATCGCTCTATCAATTCTGGGGTAGCAAACTCGCAGATCAGCTTCAATCAGAAAGCAACTACATCCTAAATCTGGCTTCCAAAGAGTATAGCAAAAATATTTTGCCTTTTCTGAGTGAGGAAACCCGGTTCATTACATGTGTATTCGGACAAATGGTCAATGGGAAGCTTGTTGAAAAGGCAACCTGGGCCAAGATGGCCAGAGGTGAGATGGTACGGTACCTGGCAGAGCGTAAGATTACAGATGTGGAAGATGTAAGAAACTTTGATCGGTTGAATTTCGCTTTTTCAGAAGAAAGATCCGATGAGAGTACTTATGTATTCATACAAGCAGAGGGCAAGTAGCCTGCTGTGCAACGGTGGGTTCCTATACAAAGTCGGCCCTTTAAGGTCACAATGAGAAAAGACGCAGGGGATGTATATCCCTGCGCCTGATCAAGAATTAAATCCATGTCCAAAGCTGATGAGCTTTTGGGCTTATTTCCCGTATTCCTCAGGATAGAACCAGGATAGCCAATTCCTCCAATATTCATATTACATCCTTCCTGTTAACGAACATTAATCCAAGCGGTCCACTGTGTTGGAATATTAATGGAATAGACCGTTCCTACAAATTGTCCGCCTGTAGTAGGCGCTTCATAAACCCAAGAATAGGCCCAAGCATCTACGACACGGTCACCGTCCAGATCAATAGCTTCAGACCAGTTGTTAGTCATTGTATTGCCGGCGAGTGTGCCGTAGTGACTGCTGTCATAACCGATCTGGAAAGTAATACACTGAATCCAAGCCCCACCATGATCATTGGTCGTGGAGAGCGGGTTGTTATTGAAGCCGTAAATTTCTTGGCCGCCATTCGGAGATACGACACCATATACATTAATGTGAGATACTTTCGGAGCAGGCGCAAACAGAACTGGACCACCCGCATTATCTGCCTTCTGCGATTCAAATTCAGCCTTAGCCGCTTTCACAGCTTCACGGAATTCTTTGGAATTAATAATTTCTTCCTTTGTCATAGGTTTGGCTTGAGTCACATCACCGTCTGCATAGGCAGCTACATTAAATGAAAGCATTAGAACAAGAATAAGAGCTAAACTAATCAATTTTCTCATAGCAATAAATTCCACCTTTCTTGATATGGGTATTCTTTTACAAAAACATGTGGTTACGACAAATAGACCTGCTTGCAGCTTAAAGCCTCTTGCCCTCCTCTCTTATGAAAATGGTTCTTCCCTTTTTTCTTTACTGAAAAAGAAATTAAGGAGGTAGAACTCTACAGGCTAGAAAACTCTATGAAGTAGGAATGTATATGTAAAATGAATGCCTGCCAATGATTATGTGTTGCAGACAAAATGTAAAACTCATTTATACGCATTGATATCTTAGTTATGATAGGCTCTGATACCCATCTTGATAATATAAGATTCCAAAATAAATATTTAAATTGTAATATATTCCATTTATACAAACATATAGTACACCTAATCATCCGCACGAGTCAAGTTTCTTCATTAATACTATGATTTGTTAAAGTTTTCGGCTTGTCGTAGTAAAATGCCACAGTATCCTGTAGTCGTAAAAGGAAAACCCTCTGGAACATGTATACACCTACATAGAGATCGTATGGGGCTGAGGGACGGATATAAATCATTCTGAGCGTGGATTCATGCAGTGAAATCAGGAGGTTAGCAGGATATAATTGCCATTAAATTTCTGCTAACATAGTTTTATCATATATTAGATGAGCGGTGAAAATGGATGAATACCATTAAAGTTACCCCTGAACAGTTACATCACGTATCGAATCAGGTGGATCAGGCGAGACAACAATTGGAACATATACGGGAGGATCTCACAAGACAGATCATGTTCCTTCAGCAGATGTGGCTAGGTGTGACGCAGGAGCGTTTTTATGATGAGTTTGTACGGTCACGTCCTTTATTGCAGAGGGCGCTGGAAAGTATGGTGAACACCTCTAAGGAATTAAAGGATATTGCCACGCGATTTGAGAATGTCGATGCTGAAAAAGTGAGTCTTGGCAGTGCTGTTGGTGCTCTAGGTGCGGGAGTAATGATGGAGACCTCAAGATATTATGCCGGTTCGGATGATAAGGGCTACCGGATGGCACAAGTCAATATGTTTGGGAAGCTGATGTGGATGCCTGTGAATGAGAATGGTGTTACGGATCAGGCAGCCCTTCAGGCATATAAGAAGGATCAGGGGCATTTGGATTTTAATCGGATGCAAGCTACGGATGCTGAAGCGCCAGGGGAAGATATTTATGCGATGCAGATCAAAGCTTTTGAAAATGGAATTCATCCCTTCACAGGCGAGCCTGTATCCGATAAATATGCTCAGATGATGTTGACTTCTCTGAAGTTCAGTCAGCTATTTATGGCATTTCAGATGGTTCGCGGGAGTATGCCGGGTGGCAAAGGGCCGTTTCGCGTACCTTCTTCTCATCCAGCTGTGGCGAAGATTAAAAAGAATATGGAAGCGGCTGAAGCGAGGAAAGCGAATGAGCAAAAGAGGGCTACTGAGAGTAAGGGGCAAGGTAATGGGTCTAACCTTTATGACAAGGACGGAAAATATACGGGAGGTAGAACACAAAAGGAATTGGATGTTTTGGCAGGCGATCCTTCACATGGCGGAAAAATTAGAGATCAAGGTTTGAAAGAAAGAGAGATAGGACTAGATTTAGAGCAACAAGGTAAATTAGGAAAGATCATGCGTGATCCTGAAGAAAATAAAGGCGCTGAATTTATTGACGTCACTACTGGTCAAAAGTGGGACGTGAAAAGTTTTGAGTCTTATCCTCATGGTCATACGTCACCGAGAAAGGGAGCATTTACAGTCGTAAAATCTATGGATAAAATAAACGAGGAGTTTGATCGTGGTCATAATGTTGTTATTGATACACGGGAGTTAGTTCCTGAACATATCAAGCAGCTAAAAGAGGCAGTAAAAGATGCGGGAGTTACAGAACGAATCATCTGGTATCCATAATAAAGGTGGTGTAGTAATGAAATCAACTAACCAACAAGAACTGATAGAGCAATTAAATTCACATCGAGTGTGGATTGAAACCATTGGAGAAAAGGGTGAAAAATTAGGTGTAGATGAAATAGACTTTCGTCATGTCGATTTATCGGGATATCCTTTGGATCAAGCTTATTTGACCGAATGTGCATTTGATGGCATGAATTTGGAACATATGGACATGTCATCATCGTTGTTATGTTCATCCAGCTTTACTAACACCAACGTAGTAAATGCTGATTTCTATAAGGCAGATTTGTCTTATGCCGATTTTACAGATGCCGATGCCCAAGGTGCAAGGTTTGCCAAAGCGGATCTTTCTGAGTCGATCTTTACAAATGCGAATTTGTCAAATGCAAAGCTAATTTCCAGCTCCCTGTACCTTACAGATTTTCGAGATGCTAATATGAATCAGGTAGATGTCAGTTCAGCGTCGTTTAAAGGAACTTTGTTGCACGGTGCTAACTTAACAGGGCTTAGGGGAATAGAAGAAGCTTTTATAAAAAGCATCAATATCGGAACGCCAGAAGAACCAAATATTCTGGTGGGTGAAGAAGCTATAAAGTGGTTGCAGGACAAAAGTTTGAGTAAGGAATAGATTCTATGCTCAACTTGCCTGTAATGTGGTCTCACCAGATAAACTGCAATTCGGAATAGGGAGAAATGAAAATGGGGACTTCAGCTGTTATTTTAGCAAAGAAAGATAAATATTCTCCAGAGCAGCTTCTAGCTGATACTATTGTTGCAGCTTTTCATTCGGACGCAGCTCTTTATTTCTATAACAATAAAACATATACAAATGAAGGAGAATTTTTGTATACAACGCTGAATATTAATCATAAGTCATTTACAGGGGACAATGAATCTTCATTGATTTTCCATATTCACAGCATTAGTAGCCCAAGCACTGAATTTTATTATCACGAAGATTTAGGTTTAGATCCTAACGAATCACTATGCCAGGTCGGGCACATTGAGGATATCTATGATAATCAAGAGTTAATACTTCATTTTATTTATGAATATCTCAAGCTGAATCCTGATGATTATTTTTGGATTGCATACAATGATTGGGTATACAGCCGGGAGGACATACAAAAACTGAAATCTTTACCGTATAACCCGGATTGGTGTTATAAAAATCCCAAAGACTAACTTCTAAATGATGACAAAGGGAACATAAAGCATTTTGATCCTGCATTCCGATTAATATTAAGGAAGAGATAATTGATGTACAAAATACTGACAACAAAAACTGAAATAGATCAATTAGTCGAATCTTATTTCTGGATTATTGATTTTCCCAGAGCATTAAAATACTTTGGAGACCATGAGAGACATGGTTGTGGTTCAGGTCCACTGGAAGTACAATTGTCATCCTATCCATGCCAGAAGAGGAAGGGTGCATTGGCGATCAGAAAGTGTGTTTTATTGGGGAGCCTCCAGTATATGATGAAGATGTAATGGCGGTTATAGAATATGATGAATTTTATAACTACTTAGAAATTTGCAGTGAGAGATACCTTCAGGAACACCCAAAAGAAAAAGAGAAAATTTTCAATTTATTAGACGGCGTGAGAAATAGACTGAATTTAATGAAGAGAACGGACGATAACCTTGACTATACAAAAGAAAGTGGAAGAGCTGCATCAGTTGATTGACCAGGATTGGTCGAAATTTAATCAGCCAGAATTAAAAACAACGAGAGAGAACGTAGACTCTCTGTCCATTCAACTCATATCCGAGATAGATCATACGAACGACTCCGATCATTTATTAGAAGCGATAAAATGTTGAGCTTACTCATTTCTTTCTACCGATCCCTTGTGTGATGATGATGTATCAAAGATTGATTCTGTTGAATCCAACTACCCGGTCCTACTATGAATGGTTCACAGATTACCTTTTACAGTATGGTCCTGATTGGCAGGAAGAGGCGAATGTTTTAACTGAACTTTACACGAGTGAAGATTTTCAAAATCCGCAATTTTGGACAAAAAATTGAGCGTGTTAAGAATTCGGAAGTAAATAAATACCCAGACGTCATCTCACCTTGTTACATTAAAATAACATAGTACCCGTAGGCGTTAAATTTAAGATAACCCATTGGGACATGAATACTCCTAAAGAGGTAAACAATGGATTTGGAGACCATAGGAGGGAATCTAATGGCTTCATTTGTATTATTATTGAAAGATTAAGAATATGATGAGAAGGTTATCTATTATTTTTGCCCCAATGAACAAGTTATGGGAAAGATTGAACTAAATAAAAAGAAGGAAACCATTCAAGAAGTGGAGCTAGTAGTAAACGCCAACCACGAATCGAAGTTTTATTTCGATAGAGCGGCTCAAAGGTTGGCAAGATGTCTGTATAGTGAAGATGGACAATATCCAGATAGAACAACATTTGAATCGTAAGAGAAATGCAAGGCCTCGGCTGGTTATCTCACTTTCGGGGGGTTATTTTTTGATGGGATTGGGTTGATCTACAGAGTTGTTGGTGAGTTAGCTACTTAGTCCTCTGAAAATAAGGCGAAAATTCATGAGGCTGTTAGTAGATAGATATAACACTTCAAAAAGCGATAATGAAATAGAATATCAAAATTTAAAATAAGAACCCTTACAGCAACATGAGGATGGTTCCTACTTGGGACAAATCATGGGTGAAATAAAATTAATCCAAAATTAGTTGAGAGAAGAGCTCTGTAGGAGCTCTCCTCTCAACAATATTGTCTCTAATTAAGACTAATTTTCTCTATGGGAGAATTTTGGTGTAGCAATCACATCAAGAATTTCTTTGAAATTTGAAACTGTTTCATCCGAGAGTATTGTAATCTCGTTATTATGCATACGCTCATTAAATTTCTTTGAGACTAAAACCTTATCAAATTTGTTCGTATCTAATGTATCAAGAATAATTTCACTAAAATCTTTTTGCGAAAACATATCTTCAATTACTGAGGTATTCTTGCTTTTTACCGGCGTAAATAGTATTTTATTTTCGTCAATACCACACTCAGCCTTCAATTTCTTTTCAGTTTGCCTCCCTGCCTTATCATTATCTAATAAAATAAAGTATTCCGTTTCAGAATCAACTAATAATGTAAGAACATTAATTATTTGTGCAGAGCCTAAACACGGATATATTTTAAAATTTTTAATTTTTATTCCCAATATTTCCTGAAAATAATATCGCATTGCTTCTAGGTAATAATAATCTGAATAGCCCTCAACCAAAATTAATCTTTCTCCAAAAGTACTGATGTCATTGTTCAACCCCAAGCCTATTGCTGAGAAAATAGGCTTCATGGTGTAAGCATCAGCCCCTTTATGGATTTTGTTTTCTACTTGAGTCTGATCATTCACTTTTAGGACTAATCTGATTCTTTCTAATCTGTTGGGGTCCATCAACCAATGGCTATGTGTGGAAATAACGATGGGACTTTTATCAGAAAGGTTATTAAGCATACCTAAAAGGTCTTCTTGAGCTGAAGCATGTAAATATAAACCTGGTTCGTCAATTAGTAAGACGCTGCCTGTTTTCATTTCCGCCTGAAGCGTCAAATAAAAGGATAGGAACCATTGTAAACCTTGACTTCTCTGTCTTGGCTGAAATGGTTTCTGGGTATCTGTTCCATATACAAAAAAGTTAAGGTCGTCACCGTCTAAGTTAATTTTAAGAGAAACGCTGTCTTGAGAGTAGTAATCCATAAAGTCACCCGAAATCCCTGCCGATATCTTGTCAGATAAAAGTCTCCTTCTCTGAGGGTTGGACTCATCGAACAAAAGTTTCGGATTTTGATTAACGACTTTGAAGAACCTGTTTACAATAGGGGTTATTTCTTCATTGCTTGAAATTGAATCGGGAATAATATCTTCAAAAGAACTAAAATATATAAAATTAGGGATCGTTGCTTTAAATTTTTTGTCAGAGATATAATCAGAAAATCCATTCAACATCTCTAAATGCGAAACAACTTCCTCAATTATTGAATTTAACTTGTTAGATTGTTCTTCATTAAAAAATTCTTTGATAGTTAAGAGGTAACTATCAATTTTTTCAATTAAATCAGACAGCAAATAAGATGATTTAGAATTTATATCAAGTTTAAACGTTCTTTTGAGTTCTCTATTGATTACTTTAATAGCCTCACCTACTGCATCAATAACATACTCAAGGGTGTCTTTAAAGATGTCTACTTCAATTGATTCTAAAAATTCAGATGTTCTAGTTACTGTAACACCACTAATTTTGTGTGCATTTTCTTTATTTATTTTAAGTGTATCGCAAAGGTCAATCACTATATCTTCTTCTAATTGATAATGAACAATAACTTCTGGATATTCTTCTTCTATGTAGTCAATAGGGAAATCAGTATCTTTATTAAATTTATCAAGAGAAAAACATTCCAAAGCTTTCAAAATATTGGATTTTCCTGATTCGTTTTTACCAGCGAGAATTGTTAAATTGGGATTAAAATATATTTTTCCAGAGTCCTTAATTGATCTGAAGTTTTTAATTTGAGTCCACACTAATTTCACTTAAAATGCCCCCAATTGTTATAATTTCCATAAAGTCATTATATCTTTATCTTGTATCTAATACTACAAGTTAATTACAAGACTTCATCTAATAAAAAAAATCCAACTTCTCTGTAACTAAACTTTAATTCATCTCCAAATCGTTAGTGCCTTGCCAAGGAAATTTTGTTTTTAATCTTTACTTAGCGGATTTCCCGCTAAATTCCCATCTAACCTCATCCCTTGAGTTACAATCTTCCTGAGGTGACCTTACCATGAAGGATAACATGTCAAACCTTATCGAGGATTTGTTTCACGGAAACCTGCGGTTGGACGAGTCGATTCATCCTGAGCAAGAAGAGTATCAGGAGATCAATCGCCAGATATCGGACCTGATGCAGGACTACAAAACACAGCTTAGCGAGAACGAATACGATGCTTTGGAACAACTGATCGACTTGATCGGACAGTCCACATCCATGTATGTGGAAGCAGCGTTTGAGCAAGGTTTTCGCACAGGCGGCAGACTGATGATTGAGGTTTTAGCTAAACCGTGAGTATTTACCTACTTCATAAGCCAGCGGCAGACAATACACAACAATTCAAAAATCCCCTCCTCCATTACCACCTATCAGGCTGGCATGGGGGAGGGGATTTTGCTTTTAAATTATTTTTTTATTTTATTACCTACCACTTACCGCGCACCAATATTCTTACCCGCTGGTGTACCCGAGCCAATCAGATCACTACCACCCGCAAGCTTGAGGAAATTGCCCAGGACAGGCGTTCCATCTGCGCTACGTGTTACTGAAGGGACGAGGGAGACAAAGTCGGCTGCGCTGGCGAGCAGGCCTTTGGCGTTCTCACTTTTTTTGTTCTTCCACCAGACGTTGGTGCTGCTGACGTCGGTTCCGCTTGTTTTGTCACTGGCGCCGCCTTGGAAGGACAGGTTGTTGGTGAAGATGTGGGTGCCTACATCAAAGGCAAAGTTGCTTTGCCCATTGTTCCAGGAGGTGTTATTTTTCATCTGGATCGAACCGGGATTGCTGTTGTAGGTGAAGCCATGCTTTTTATTATTAAACGCAATGCTGTTCTCAACGATATGATTCACTGCAATCTTCTCGCCGCCTAGCTTGAAGCCGTTACCATCACTGTTGGAGGTAGAAGTGCCGTCTGCGGTTGCGCCATTGGCGTAGGCGATGCTGTTGCGGATCGTGACCGCGCCGATGGCGCCTGTGTCCGTTTTGCTATACAGATCCCAACCATCGTCCACGTTATAGGCCGCAATACAACCGTCGAAGACATTGCCCGGGCCTACGGTCAGTTTGGCCGCAAAACCGTCGGCATCCTCGCCGTCATCCGGGTCATAGTTGTTGTGGGAGTAAGAACGAATCACCTCATTATATGCAGGCCATTCACTCTTGGCGGCTGTAGAAGCATAACGTCCCATTTGAATACCCGTATCCCGGTTGTGATGAGCCTCGATCTGCTCCAGGCGGTTGTAGCTGCCTCCGATGAAGATGCCGTTGTCGCCCGCACCCTTCACCTCAAGCCCTTTGACGAACCAGTAGTCTCCGAACATTTGCAGCCCGCGGTTGGTGGAAGCGAAGGCTTGAGCGGAGAAATCAAAGACCGGTTTTTCCGATCCATACGCCACCAGGTTTTTACGTTGGCTCGATGTGCCGCTGTTGCCACGTTCAATGGTAATGGTCTGGGAGAAGTTATAGGTACCGCCGCGTAGATAGATCGTTTTGCCCGGTGCGATCTGGGTCAATGCGTTAGCCAGTGACGTTGGACTGTTGATCGTACCCGGATTGCTGGCTGAGCCGTTAGGAGACACATACAGATCACCCGCAGCAAGTGCGATATTAGAAGTCGCCACCGATTCAGAGGGATTTTGCAAGCTGCTCTCGATCAGTTCTGCTGCACCGGCCGATCCACCACCAATTAATAATAGAGGGAACGCGGCACTCAGACAGATATGGGCCATTTTGGATTTGAGGGAGCGTTCCTTCAGAGAACGTGCAGATCGTGCAGATACATGAGTGGATGTGGATGGGAATAATTTCATTACGTAAGCCTCCTTGGTTAATTGGGAATAGAATGAAGAGCATGTGGTAGCCGTGTACCAGACCGTTACCTATGAGATAGGTCATGCCGGCTGGTTAGATGTAATCTCTAGGACACAGCTTTATGGTAAATGTTGTAAGCGTTATCATCAATAATCATCTGATCAGATGGAGGTACATGCAGGCAGGTCAGGCCTGCAAGCTTCCAATGCCTGTAATATCACGTGAATTATGTAATCTTTCCATTGGGTGATAGCTCTCATTTAACGAAGAATCATCTGAAATGAACGTAGAGAAGTACGCTTTTCCATCCCACGAGCACAAGTCTTACCTTCGATCCACTCATATGAACTTCTTTTAATTTAAAATACATAGCTGCATGCATCCTGAAGTGGAGATTACACTCAAGCTAGTCATGAAAAAGCCCTGATAGCAGCTGCAATTGGCAACTTGACGATCAGGGCTATGTTTAATCCAGAACGTAATCTCCTTACTCAAAATACCCAAATGTACCAACAGTGTCAGACTCAGCGATCCAAACGCTGTCCATCCACCTTAATATCCGTCCGTCTCACGACTCTGTTTCTTCGCTTGCTCCACGCTTGGTTCATGTTTCGGTTGGACCGTTGTACTATCATCGGTTGGAACAGAGGCCAGCCCTTCAGCCACACGACGACCATAATCGGCATCGGCTTGGGTAAAATGAGAGATCATGCGCTCCCGGATATCCGGTTTGCATTGCGCCAAAGCCCCGACCATGTTGCTGACCAACTCATCCCGCTCCCAATCTTCGAACGCCCGGTACGTATCACCCGCTTGTCCAAAGTCATTGGTACGCTCAATCTTCTCGCGGACAAGTCGGCCTTCCACCAGTGGTTCATGTTCCTTACCACGTGGGGGTGCTTCTTTTAACCCACCGAGCGATGAAGGCTCATAGTTCACATGCGGATTCTGCCCCGGTGCACGATCCACTTGATACTGCATCTGTCCGCCGCTCTGATTCGTGGCTACCCGATTTTTCGGTGCATTCACAGGCAGTTGCAGATAGTTCGCACCCACCCGGTGACGCTGGGTATCCGAATAGGAGAAGGTGCGTCCTTGCAGCAGTTTGTCATCTGAGAAATCCAGCCCGTCCACCAAGACACCTGTGCCGAACGCCGCTTGCTCCACTTCATTGAAATAATCTTCGGGATTACGATTCAACGTCATTTTGCCCACAGGTAGAAAAGGGAACTGATCCTGCGGCCATAGCTTGGTTGGGTCCAGCGGGTCGAAATCCAACTCCGGATGCTCGCCGTCCTCCATCACTTGAACGCACAGCTCCCATTCGGGATACTCCCCTTTTTCAATAGCGTGATACAGGTCCAATGTCGCATGATTGAAGTTCTGTCCTTGAATCTCGCTCGCGTCTTTTTGCAGCAGGTTGCGTATCCCTTGATTGAGCGGTTCCCAGTGGTATTTGATGAGTACGCCCGTGCCTTCCTGATTGACCCATTTATATGTATTGACGCCCGAGCCTTGCATCTGCCGATAATTCGCTGGAATGCCCCATGGAGAGAAGAGGAATGTCACCATATGGGTAGCTTCAGGACTTAGCGATACAAAGTCGAAAAACCGCTCCATATCCTGTGCATTGGTCAACGGGTCTGGCTTGAAGGCGTGTACCATATCCGGGAATTTGAGCGGGTCACGAATGAAAAAGATTTTCAGATTGTTACCCACCAGATCCCAGTTGCCATCTTCGGTATAGAATTTTACAGCAAATCCGCGCGGGTCCCGCAGGGTCTCCGGTGAATGTCCACCATGTATAACGGTAGAGAAGCGAACGAACACGGGCGTTAGTTTGCCTTTTTCCTGAAATAGACGTGCACGTGTGTACTTCGATACCGGTTCATCCCCGGCCGTTCCATACGCTTCAAATACGCCATGAGCACCAGCACCACGGGCATGGACCACACGTTCCGGAATACGTTCACGGTCGAAGTGAGTAATTTTTTCGAGAAAATGATAGTTCTCCAGCGTAGTCGGTCCCCGGCTGCCAACGGTTCGTACATTCTGATTGTCCGTAATGGGATGCCCTTGTCGATCCGTTAATGTCTCAGCTGATTTGTCTGAGGAATGCTCTGGTTGTGAAGACTGATGATTCATGGAGTGGAGCACCGCCTTTCCTTAAAGTGGATTCCTGTATATATTTTCCCTGAAAATTGGTTCTATACATTAAACCTCGCAAATAATCTCGTAAAAAAAGCTTGTCACCCGCTTCATCGCGTGAGATAATTAACTTTTGCCCTGCGGCCTTTTTTGAACGGAAAATGAAAGAGGACCGCGTCTAAGAATGGAGGCTGACCTAGGATTGTCTACACAACGTTATCCTTTTGCATATGATCCGGCTGAACCTTTTGTATCCCGTCTCGGGGAATGGGTTGCCGATGTTTTTTACGATATTTTGCCAGAGTTCGGCTTCGAGGTACGGGATGAACAGATTTTTATGGCGTACCAGCTCGAACGGGCCTATGGAGATAAAAAGACCATTATGGCGGAGGCCGGTGTCGGAACAGGCAAGACGTTAGTCTATCTGCTCTACGCGGTCTGTTATGCACGTTATACGGGCAAACCGGCGGTGATCGCCTGTGCCGATGAGTCCTTGATTGAACAGCTTGTGAAGCCCGGTGGAGATATTGCGAAGCTGGCTGCACATCTGGACTTGGAAGTGGACGCACGTCTGGGCAAATCACCGGACCAATACGTTTGCTTGAACAAATTAAGTGCAATGCGATTTGCGGATGAGGATGCGCCTGTTATTGAAGAAGTGCATGAGAGCCTTCCGGATTTTGTGAATACCCCGGGTACACTTCAGGCCTTCCATCCGTATGGTGACCGCAAACAGTATCCACATCTGAACGATCGTCAGTGGAATAAGATCAACTGGGACCCGTTCCAGGATTGTTTTGTTTGTCCTAAAAGACAACGCTGCGGCCTGACGCTGTCGCGTGACCATTACCGTCGTTCTAAAGACATCATCATCTGTTCCCATGATTATTACATGGAGCATGTGTGGACCTATGATGCGCGCAAACGCGAGGGCCAACTGCCACTCCTGCCTGATCACAGTTCAGTTGTATTTGATGAAGGACATTTGCTGGAAGAAGCAGCCCTGAACGCACTGAGCTACAAGCTGAAACACCGCATTTTCGAGGAACTCGTCACTCGCCTGTTAGAAGGAGAGATTCGTGAATCCCTCGCGGAGTGTGTGGATGAAGCGATTGAGAGCAGTGAGCGACTGTTTGCGTTGCTGGATACGTATACGGTCGCGATCCCTGGTTCGGAACGGAAAGAAGTTCGGGTAGAGCCGCCACTGCTACGTGAGATTGAACGTCTGACGAGTGTGCTGGATGCGATCGGTGAGGAACTGGTATTTGAGAGCGGATTGTTCTCGCTGGATGGTTACCAGATGCGTGTTGTGGAAGAACATCTCGATATGATTCAGTCTGCGCTTGCCTTGTTCCGCAAGGAAGATGGTTACATCTGTTGGGCGGAAGAGAGCGAGGATGAGACGACCTTATCGATCATGCCGCGCACCGTGAAGGAAATGCTGAACGAGCGTGTGTTCAACACAGGTATTCCAATCGTGTTCTCCTCTGCCACGTTATCTGTGGACAGTTCATTCCGTTATGTGGCGGACAGCCTGGGCATTGATGATTTTGTATCATTCTCGGTGGCTTCTCCGTATGATTATGCGGACAAAATGAAGATGAAAATTACCGATGAAGCTATACCGGGTCACCCGGAGAACGAAAATCGCATGCGTGATGCGGTGTCGTTACTTCAGGAGAGTGGAGGACGTGCGCTGGTTCTGTTCCGTACGATGGAAGAGCTACGTGCGTTCAAGCAGGACATCGTTCATGTACCTGAAGCAGAAGGTTTGCGCTTTATGTATGAGGGCGACCGGGAGATCAGTGATCTGATTGCGGCGTTCCAGCAGGATGAGGAGAGTGTGCTATGCTCCGTTAATCTGTGGGAAGGACTGGACGTTCCAGGTCCGTCATTATCCAATGTCATGATCTGGTCGCTTCCGTATCCACCACAGGACCCTGTCTTCAATGCAAAACGCAGTGCGTCGGCAGCACCATACGAAGAGATCGATCTTCCGTATATGCTCCTGCGTGTGAAGCAAGGTCTTGGACGTCTGATTCGGACAAGCACCGATTCCGGTTCTGCGGTCATTCTCGATGAATCGCTGTATACCAAAAAGGAAGCCAAAGACCGCATTGCGGCCCTGCTTCCCGAAGGTGTGGAATGGACAACCCTGACACACTAACTAGCTTACGTTAAATGTTCTTGCTTTATTTTTGATGATAAGGTTTCTTGCCAAAATAAGTTCTTGTTCTCTGCGGATTCACCATCCGTATGTGAGCAAGAGCTTATTTTTTGTTTTGATGGTTCCTTCAATGTACTTCTCTTCCCTTTTTTTCGAGGGGTTTTCCCTCGCTCCTCGCTACCAATCGCTCCAACATTCTAACGAACCTACCGCACCTTATTAGGGTGATAATGAAGAGATGTAAATTCTAACGAATCTCAGTAACGTTATCCCGCCGAAAATAGCTCTTAAGCCTGTAAATCGACCGAATTTGGAGAAATAACGTCGCTGTGATTCGTTACACGTCAGACCTGCGCAAATAGGAGCGAATAGCGTGTGTCAGGTTCATTAGAACCAATGACCAATGAGCGCTAATAAGGGAGGGCCTCTGTCATGCTAATGACTTATGGGAGATGGAAGCCCCTTTTTGATGTGTACAGATTTTTGCTGTGTTAAAAAATACCCATGCTAAGATACCGTTCCCCGGTATCCGGCGCAATGCAGAGCACCCGGTGCCCCGGCCCCAGTTCCTTCGCAATGCGAAGGGAGGCCCACACCGAAGCGCCAGAGGAAGGGCCGAGCAACAGCCCTTCCCGGGCAGCAAGCTGCCGCATCGTATCCAGTGCGTCCTCATCGGACACCTGGATGATGGCATCCCATACGTCGGTATTCAGGATGTCCGGAATGAACCCCGGACTTGTACCGACGAGCTTGTGTGGTCCGGGCTCGCCACCGGACAACACCGGAGAACCTTTGGGCTCCACCGCATAGATGCGGATGTCAGGTAACTGCTTACGCAGTTCTTCCCCGGTGCCAGTAATGGTTCCGCCGGTTCCCGCCGTAGCGATGAAGGCGTCCAGCCTGCCATCCATCTGCTGCATAATCTCGGGAGCCGTCGTGATCCGGTGAATGTCCGGGTTCGCCGGATTCTCGAATTGCTGCGGAATGAAACTTCCTGGAATGTCTGCTTGAAGTTCTTTCGCTTTGCGAATCGCACCAGGCATCCGCTCCGCAGCAGGGGTGAGCACCACATCTGCGCCATAGGCTTTCAGAATGTTGATGCGCTCCTTGGACATATTGTCCGGCATAATCAGAATGGCTTTATATCCTTTGGCGGCGGCATTCATCGCAAGACCAATACCGGTATTTCCGCTCGTCGGTTCAATAATGGTAGCACCAGGGAGCAAGTGTCCCGCAAGTTCAGCCTGAACGATCAGATTGTATGCGGCACGGTCTTTGACGCTGCCACTCGGGTTAAAGTATTCCAGTTTCACGTATACGTCAGCGGAGTCGCTGCCTGTGAGTCTGTTCAGTTTAACGGCAGGTGTCTGGCCGATCAGTTTTGTTACATCTGCGGCAATGCCTGTATGTGCGGGTGTTTGTTTAATCGAATGTGTATTCAAATCCATGAAGTACAACTCCTTGATTGATAAGACGTTGAGAGTATATCCGGTTGAAATCAATTCATGCCTTATTGGAACGGTTGGATATATCTATTCCATCTTAATGAACGTAACCTTCCGTGGTCAACTTGTTTTGCTGGGGAATGGGTTCTATATTGTCAGAGTTGTATCAAGTCTGCGCCAAGTCCATCTGCAGATGCCGACTGAGTTCTTTTTTGACTTCATTACGTGCGAATGTCCACAGCATATAGAACCGTTGCCGATACCCTCTGCACATATACAGAGTTTCGATACCCTCGGCTTCCCGTTTCTCTTCCAGTACTTTGACACCGCGGGTTCTCATCTGTTTACGAAGGGCCAACATCTCCTTGAGCACATTGTTTTGAATGCGGGTCAGCGACAGAATGTAGACTTCGGGCATCTTCAGCAGCAACGTATCCAGTGTGTGAATATCTCGTTCAAGTACATCCAGCAATAGCGTGCGCACAACCAGACCTTTAATCAGACGATGGTCTTCATCCGCAGGGGATGGGGCGGAAGTTGAGGATGTCATATGTTCACTTCCTTAACCTTTAATTGGAATTTTATATTTACAGAACATGTGTTCCTATATTATAATCAATATATGTAATGGAGATACACAATACAACCGAGAAATATTGGAAGCACACATTATCGCATTTTCCTAAAGGTACAGATAGTGAGTGAGGCTAGGGATTTAGGGACAAGCCTGCTCCAAAATAAGGTATAATTTATGGGTTTTGCAGGAAACCTAAGGCCATAAACCAAATAAACCTTATGCAATGCAGTCTGCTACAGAAGTAATTACAAGCAATGAATTACTGCAATGAATTGCTATTACGATTATGATCATGATTTAAGGATGTCTTGCCTTAACACAATGGCACCAGGTCAACGAGTAGAAGCAGTTTTATTTTAGCGAAAATGAGCAACAAAAAAGCCCCTGCCTTGGGCGGCGGGGCCTATGGAATACTGCCGATTCAGCGGCAGGTTTGATGATGTGTTCAGGAATTATGCAAGATATTGAGGCTTTTCGTAGAACGCCTCTTTTTCAAGGATGACCTTATAAGGTCTTTCCTTGCCCTTCAGGGAGGGCCCAATGGTAGTTAGCGGTACGGCCGGCTTGTGGAAACGATCTTCTTCCTTGGGTTCCGGAACCGGTCGTGATGATTCGGGCGCAGAACTGAGGCGTACCTTTTTTTCGCTGCCCCAGCGCTTGCTTATTTTTTTCGTTTCCGGTTTCATTCCGGTTCGCCTCCTAACAAATCGTTGATGGCGTTGAACAGTTGACGATTCTGTAGGTCAATCTGCTGAAATACCGCCTCATCCGCTTCAATATGTCCAATAATGTGAACGGTGATAACATACCTCTTGGCTACAGGATAGCATAGCAGATACTCTTTCTCAAGGTAATCATCATACAGGTTAATCTTGATTTTATTCTCCCGGTAAGAATCAATCACCAGGATGCGCTTGGGATCATCCGGTTGTTTGTCGTCGTTAGCGGACAAGTCATACTTTCTCCCCGGTTCTCCAACATTACCACATAATTGCTCGATGTAACCACTGTCATCTGTACGGTATATGGCTGTGCCACGTACAGCGAATGGAGGATGAGAGACAAAGGCAGTACGTAAGGCATCGCTCATTCGCTCCAGCATCTTGGCATCTGCTTTGCGGGTACGCAGCAATTCCCTAAAGAACCGCAGCAACTTAAGCAGTTGTAACCTTGCTTCTCCCTCAGTGCGTTTATGCTTCTCAATGATGTTCTCCAATTCTGGATCACTCCAGCGTCCTTGTTCCTCAATACTGTCTGCGATTTTGGAACATGCCACGGACACGGCTGGTGCCCACTTTCCGTCAGAACGGATTTCATATACGAGTGGATTTAACCCCAGCAGATCTGTGGGCATACGCAATCCTTCGACCTTGGTTGTGTCCTTGATGTCTGTAATATCCTCAGGAAGAATGAAAAAAATACGTTTTCGTCCCAGACGACCCATAAACAGACCCATTTCCAGCATTGTATTATCCCGGACTGACGCGTAGTACTTCCCGCGAATTTTGGATATATCATCCGGATGAAAAATAAAAATGGCAAAGTCAGTCGTACGGACCTCTACTTCCAGATCGTCCATGGTATAGCTACTTGGATTAAAAACCCCGGAATACCAAGGGGTAACTTCGGCTGAAAAACGTAAGTTTTCGTGTACTGCGGCTGCAATCGGCTTCGCTTCCAGCGAGCAGCCAATAAAGACTCTTGGCTTTAACGTTTTCATCAATCCGCCTCGCTTAAACGGTAGTGGGATTCAATTGTTATATTATACCATAAACAGCAGAGTAAGTCTGGAAACGTCTGAACTGGACAAAGAATAAGCCGATTACGTTTGCTATAGTGTATGTGTGAAAGGAAAATGATTCCTTTAAAAAGCGCAAGAAAATAAAAAAAGGCCCCAATTTGTCACAGTTGGGTGACTGACAGTTATTTTTGGAAGCTTTGGTCATAGAATAAAGGAGCAGGTTGCACCATTAGCAAGCATTGCTTATCCTGGTGTTGCCGTATGACTGCTGGAGCAGTCCAAAGGCTGCTTTATGCCTGTTTTTGAGGGGTCTACTGTTTAGACCCGGTCACGTTGGTGTTATATAATAGAAGAACAAGCAAGTTAGCTTTGGTGTTTAAACTGAATGAACTTGCAACTGCTGTAAGTTGGATTTACAATTTACACAGGAACGAAGAGTGCAGAACCCATCTGTAGAAGCGAAGCGTTCGTCTGAAAGCTTTTTGAATGAAAGCAGCTTCGGAAGCATAAGCTATCACCGGATTTTCCCCAGAGGGAAAATGGAATTCCAAAAATCCGGGGATAACCGCGATCAAAAGAGGGTACTGTAATCCAAGTGTAAGTGTACAATTAAATGTTCAAGCTTACGCATTGTAGTTATTTTTCAGTTTAACTGAGCACAGCTAACCACAACAGAACAGAAAGGATCAGGATACCATGAGTTCCCGAAGGACAATCTCCCCAAGGACGATCTGGAAACGTTACGATCTCTCATACACATAGCGCCCCTTGTAGAGTACACCAACCGGTTTCAAAAAAACGGCTGACTCTGCGAAAGAGGGGATTGGAATGAATATTCGAAGGACGTACACGATGATTTCTTCCAGGCTTACCTTTTGCAGGGTACGGTCGGTCTAAAAAACCAACCTACAAACTGCGAGGGAACCTGAATGAAGAGAACATCGTTAACCTTACAACACGTTAAAACAGAGGCGATCAAATTCGCCATTATGCTACTCGGTACATTTATTTTAGCTTTTGCTTATTATCACATTAACTTTCAGAATCATTTATCGGAGGGCGGATTTGTTGGTCTGGCCCTGCTCGGAAAATACGCAACAGGCTTATCACCTGCTATCGGTATGTTGTTACTGGACATTCCGGTCATGATCCTGGCTTGGTTCCTTAAAGGCTGGAAATTCATGATTCAGGCATTGCTTGGCGTCGGTGCATTTTCCCTATTCTATGACGGCTTTGAACGATACTCCACACTGGTATTGTCGTTTAACGGAAATCTGTGGATTCCGGCAGTTCTATCCGGTATATTGACAGGGGTAGGCGCTGGGATCGTGCTTCGATTCGGTGGAGCGACAGGTGGAGACGATATTCTCGCCGTGCTGGTTAGCCGCTGGAAGGGATGGAAGCTGGGAACAGTTTTCTTTGTCAGCGATGCTTTTGTATTGGGATTGTCGCTTTTCTTTCTTCCGGTAAAAGAAACTTTATATACGATTCTGGCCGTATGGATTGCCAGCAAAGTCATCACGTACGTCGTTAGTGTTCCGGCTCGCGGAACCGTGGTTACAACTTCGGCGGTGAAATTGCCGATGCCATCGGCTGCAGCCAAGGCAGTTAACGCTGCTGCTATTTCACAACGGACTACGGTGGCTAGAGGGGTATCCAATTAACCATACGTCTCAGAACAACCATAACCTGCATGCATCATATTCAGGTCTTGATAGTTAAAGTTCATACAAAAATCCCTTTTGACTGCTCTTCAGCAGCAAAAGGGATTTTGTTGTTTTCCGATTCATTCAGGGCTTGACCGAAGAAGCAATCTGACCATCCTGATTATGGATAATCGCTCGAATATTTTGTTTGCTACTCAGTTCTTTGGCCTTATCTACAGCTTCTGCCTTAGTATCAAATGTGGACAGATAGGTAGACTTTCCTTCTTCTTTGATCGCCCAACCGGAGTCGGTAGGCACGACATGGATGTTATCATGACTTTTGGACGAAGAGACGGGCTCGGAATGACGGCGCTCCCCAGAAGATGACTTGTTACGGTTGGAATTATCAGAAGAAGATGTGGAGTCCGATTTCGAATTTTCCGGTGCGGGATGATTTTCATCCCATTCTTCCGCCTTAGCTGTCGCTATAGCAATCGAGCGCCCTTCCTCATACCCGTCATCGAGCAGAGCATTGGCAATCTCAATTGCTTTATGTCTGACACGTGGTTCCAGATTCTTCATGGATACCGGATAATCCTGTTTGTTCCAAGGCATATGAACCCCTCCTGTACAATAATGGATTAGTTGTATATTACCCTGTGAGGAGAGGGATAAACGATGAACATCCGAGGTCGTAAGTGCATTTACCGATGATCTATATAAATTGAAATAAACATTTACACGAAACGGAGAGGACAGAAAAAACCTGAAGAAACGAAGTGTTCGCCTTTATCCCCGGATTTATCCCTTTATAAAAGGAATCAAAAAAATCTGGGGATAACAGCGATCGGAAGGTTGTTCTGTCATCGGAGTGTCCAGTGTAAATATTCTTTAGTTCAACTCATATAGAAGGATCTCGTTCCTATACTTTTGCAAGCCAGAGGAGTATAATGCTGTCCATGAAAGAAATAAGTTCAATAACAGGAATATAAAGGAGTACATACATATGTTTAGTCTTAGTCTGGCAATCCCTATGCTGTTCACTATGCTGATTCATGCCGCAGACAGCTTGTCATACGCGCTCCGCCTTGGTGGACTACGCACCCGCAGAATCGCGTTGGCCATTTCATTGGCAGGTATCTTGTTGTTGGTTTCTCGAACCTCGAATATGGCCCAGGGTCCGATGGTAGGTAATCTAGTGGATACTGCAACACGTGGAACCAATCCACACTTTGCGGCGCAGCTGCACTGGTTAATGGGTGCGGCAACAATTGGAACGGCATTAGCCATATTGTGTTTTCCAACTATGGTGAAGCTCTCATCAAGAATGGTTGTACATTTTGAAGCAGCCGGTTCCATCCCTGCGATGGTTCGCGGTATGCTGAAGCGAAGCAAGATTAGAAATGCAACGTATTACATCACCCCGCCATCCTGGAAGATGGCCAAACGATTGGTACAACATGGGATGCCAAGACGGTTAATGCTGCTTAATGTAGCGGTAACCGCAATCTATACCACAGGTGTCCTGTCCAGCTTATACGCAGCGTACCTTTACCCAGGGCAGGCTGTAGCTGCATCCCAATCAACCGGGTTAATTAACGGAATAGCGACTATTTTGTTAACCATCCTGATTGATCCGCGGATTTCCCTGCTTAGTGACAAATCATTACGTGGCGAGATCCGTTTGGATCGCATGAATCAGATTTATGGTTGCATGCTCGTATCCCGTTTATTCGGTACACTGTTGGCACAGTTGTTATTAATTCCATTTGCGTATTGGATCGGTTGGATTGTAAGTATGATGTGACTTCTTCTTTCCTGAATTGTAGCCAGGCACTCTCTTGTACCCCCTTTTGAAACAGCAAATGAGAGGGTGCCTGTGCAAAATGAATTGACGGAGTATTTGTGTTGTGATACTATTAGACCGAATAGTCGGTTTAATTTATGGAGGTTTTTCCAATCGAAGTTAAACGAAGAAAAGATGTTGCCCAGATAAAAAAAGACATTGCACGTAATACCAAGGAACTGTTTGCCCAAAAGGGATATAGTGCAACTTCCATGGAAGACATATGTACGATTAACAATCGGAGTAAAGGCAGCATCTATTATCATTTCAAAAGCAAAGAAGAGTTATTCATGTATCTAATCAAGCTTAACAATGAAGATTGGATGGATGCTTGGTTGGACAAAGAATCCGGGTATAAGACTGCCATAGACAAACTGTACGGACTTGCTGACCATTATGTAGATGATTTGGCTAACCCGCTGAATCACGCCATTAACGAGTTTGTCTCGGGTCAGGTCGTCAGTCAGGAGATGCTTGATGAGATGCTTTCCCTGATCCGAATTCCGTATGCGACATACGAGTCCATTATTACTAAAGGGATGGAAGATGGAGAGTTAAAACCGGATGACCCACAGGATGTAATGCACATCATCTACGGTCTGTTTAGCGGATTGACTACACTCTATTATGAGAAGGACCTGACAGATATTCGTCGTATTTACCACAAAGGCATGGCCAGTCTGCTGGCAGGTATTCAACAAGGTTAACCATGAAAAGCTGATGTAACGTCAGTTTTTCTTTTTAAATATTAATAAACCGGACAGTCGGTTTAAAAGAGGAGATGGCGAATGAACACATTGTTCAGAAACAAAGCTTTTTTAATCGTGACAGGGTCTGATCTGCTGCAAAATCTGGCGATATGGATCCGGAATATGGCGATCCTCTATTATGTGATGGATAGAACTCAGGGAAGTCCAATAGCCGTCTCGCTGATTACCGTACTTGAATATGCTCCGATTTTTGTTTTCTCCATCATTGGTGGTGCACTTGCTGATCGCTGGAATCCCAAACGTACGATGATACTGGGGGATATTCTGAGTGCGTTGTCTATTGTCATGATTATCGGTGTTTTATCTTCCGGGTATTGGCAGATTCTATACGTAGCCACGTTTGTATCCTCTATCGTTAGCCAGTTTTCTCAACCATCCTCTCTAAAGATTGTGAGGCGAAATGTAAAGGGAGAACATTTGCAGTCTGCAATTGCTATTACACAGAGTGGTCAATCGTTGTTTTTAATTCTCGGACCAATCGTTGGAACGTTTATATACACTGCAATGGGAATTCAGGCATCCATGTACGCATTACTCATTCTATTCCTGATCTCTGCGCTTCTACTCACATTGCTTCCTAAAGACGCCACCCAGCGGGAAACAAATACCTCATTATTAGCGGATATCAAAGAGTGGTGGCAATATGTTGCTCGATCTCGCTCGTTAAAAATGCTTAGTTTGGTATTCATCTGTATAGGGCTTTCTGCGGGTCTCATCAGCCCACTTGGAATATTTCTGATCACCGAACGTCTGGGACTTGAAGCAACGTCGTTACAGTTTCTCTCTGGAGCGTCCGGAATAGGTTTATTGATTGGAGGAGGTATTGCGGCTGCTGTAAGTGCCAAGCTGAACCAGACCTTAACTCTGCTTGTAGGTGTGCTGTGTCTGGCTGTAGCCACGATGGGGGAAGTGTTATCCAGTTGGTTCTGGTTGACCCTTTTGATCAGCTTCTTAAGCTCAATCAGTATGGCATTCATCAACGTCATCATCTCCACATACTTGGTCACTCGGATCGATGAGCATTTGATCGGGAGAGTGAATGGCACCATCACACCTTTATTCATAGGAAGTATGCTTCTTGGATCTTCCATGGCAGGTGTACTGATGAACAGCACATCCATTTTTATCGTCTACGCAATCTCGGTTACCGTGATGATCCTGGGTATTGTTCCAGCGATGCGAATTCAATTTCGTAATGATCAGACGGCTCCTGCCAATCAATTGAATTCGGAAATCTCTTCGAGCCAAACCTAATCAATGCATTCTTGTGCAACAATAGTTCGTCTATTAAAAACAAGAATGTACGACAAAAAAGCAGCGGGATCATCCCACTGCTTTTTTGTATTTGTATTATAACTTATTGGAAAAGGACGGCGTACTCACCGTAACCTTCTTTTTGCAAGTCTTCTTTGGGTACAAAACGAAGTGCAGCAGAGTTGATGCAATAACGCATTCCACCTGCTTCGGCAGGACCATCGTTGAACAGGTGACCCAGATGGGAATCACCCTCACGACTTCTCACTTCGGTACGAATCATGAAGTGGCTGAGATCGGTTTTTTCCTTCACGTTGTGGTCACGCAATGGACGTGTGAAGCTCGGCCAGCCGCAGCCGGAGTCGTATTTGTCGGTAGAACTGAACAATGGCTCGCCAGATACGATGTCCACATAGATACCATCACCGTGGTGATCCCAGAATTCGTTATGGAATGCAGGCTCGGTCGCGCTGTTCTGCGTAACTTCATATTGAAGCGGCGTCAAACGCTCTTTCAGCCCGTCTTTATCCACGTTACCGGTCCAGTTACGTTCGATGAAATCTACACGTCCAGAACCTTTGCTGTAGCGTTTGTAATGGGCAGGGTTCTTCCGGTGATAATTTTGATGATGTTCTTCCGCTTCATAGAACGGTTTGGCTGGCAAAATGGGTGTGAAGATTGGTTTGTCAAAACGTCCACTTTGTCCCAGCTCCGCTTTGGAAGCTTCCGCAATCTGGCGCTGCTCTTCACTGTGATAGAAGATAGCCGTCTGATAGGAAGATCCGCGGTCATGGAATTGTCCGCCTGTATCCGTAGGATCAATCTGCTGCCAGAACAGTTCAACCAGTTTCTTATAAGGGAAGATGGCAGGGTCAAACGTAATTTGTACAGCCTCTACATGTCCTGTTGTCTCCGAGCAGACCTCTTCATATGTTGGATTCTCGGTATGTCCTCCTGTATAACCCGATACGATCTTATGAATACCGGGCAGTTCTTCAAAGGGGGATACCATACACCAGAAGCATCCGCCTGCAAAAGTTGCTAACTCACTTGAATGTTGTTCCATGCTATAGTCACTCCATTTCTGATGAAGATTTAGCGCTCGTGTTCGAGCTCCAGCAATCTACCGTTTTATTAAAACTTGTTACACAAGCATTAGGCTTGCTCTTCTATTATATCCTGAATTGGCAAGCCAACCAAGCCGGAATGAAAACAAGCTGAATCTGAACGGTTTGCTAATTCTGAATTCAGGCTTTGTTGCGTGACCGAAAGCGAAATAAGAGCAATACAATGGCCATGAACACCAGATATCCGGCAAGGATGGCCAAGCTCAACCAGATTGAGGTTTCAGCTTGTGCACCTGCATAGGCAAATACAAAAATCGCTGGCATTTTCCCAATGGCCGTGGCAAGCATGAAGACCCAGAATGGCGTGTACGTTATACCTGCGTAGATATTAACGGCCATCTGAGGCACGATCGGCAACAGTCGCATCGACATGACACCCATGAACGGATGTGCTTCCATCCATGTGGTAAAACGGTTCAGACCCCGAATACGTTCGAGGTACGATCTCGCCTGATGTCTGAAGATGGTTCTTGCTCCGCCGTAAACGAGCATGGCTGCAAGTGTGGTGCCAAGCCAGCATATCCAGGCTGCTGTGGTGGTACCGTAACTGTAACCAAAGGCGATAATAACAAACTTATAAGGAATTACAGGCACAAGAGCAAACAATGTTGCCATGGCGAGTAACAGCGGAATGGACTGATGAAGATCGGTCCAGGCCAGCAGTTCATATCTGTAAATAAACGTGACTCCTGCAAGTAAAACATATAACAGAAGCCATAACCATTTTCGCAAAATCCCAAACGCTCCTTTCAGATCAGGCAGGTCTGGTCGTGTCCCGATCTGTACTGCTGTTCCTCCTAAGTTTACCACGTTCGCCCATTGTCTGAACAATTCGTGCGAAGTCTGCTGCAATCACTGGCAAGTTGCTGTCCGAAGGGTTACACTATAGGACGTGGAAATATAGAACCGAACTGAAGGTGGAATGATCATCATGGAAACAACCCAACGTAAACGAGTTGCAATTATCGGCCTCGGCGATATTGCACGTAAAGTATATTTGCCGCTGTTAACAGCTCATCCGAACGTGGAGATTGTAGGCATTATGAATCGATCTCCGGAGCCGGTCAAAGCCGTTCAGGAGGCGTATCGATTAGAACGGGGAACAACGGATCTGAAAGAACTGTTGTCCTGGGACTTGGATGCGGTGTTTGTACATACAGCAACGGAAGCGCACTTTGACATTGTCATGCAATGTCTGGAACAGGGATTAGCCGTGTACGTAGACAAACCGTTATCCTATACGATTCGGGAGTCGGAAGAGATGACTGCTTTTGCCGAGGCACAAGGGCTGCTACTGGCCGTGGGCTTCAACCGCAGATTCGCACCGATGTACCAAAAAGCGAAAGAATGGATGCAGGGTGGAAAAGGTTTTGAATCCTTGACAGTGACCAAACATCGTACAGGCATTCAGGATCGTCCTGCGGCAGAAACCATCTATGATGATCTCATCCATATACTGGATCTGATGTTGTGGTACTCGGATCATAATGTGGAGTTGCTTCATCAATGGATTCGGAAGAATGATCGGGACAGACTGCTGCATGCAACGGGAACGGCCAAGCTGGGCAGAACAGCCTACGGTCGATTCGATATGGTGCGTGAAGCTGGGACAGATCTGGAGAAGATCGAATTGCATGGTGGTGGACGATCTGTTGAAGTGGTGAACATGGACATTATCAGCTACATGGAACAGGGGAGTCTGGAAACCAAAGAAACGTTCGGGAGCTGGGACACCGTGTTAACACGCAGAGGTTTTAGCGGAGCAGTTGATAATTTCCTGGCTTGTCTGGACTCACCTGATGATTGCCTGATCAGTGCAAGTCATGTCATGGACAGTCATGAACTGGCGGAACAATTGATTCGCAAATAATTGCAGAATACACATACGGAGGAATACAAGTCATGGATGAATATGAAAAGGAACGTAATAAACAGATCGAGGAAGCTGTTGTAGAAACCTATAAACAGGAAGAAGAGATGATGATCCTCGTATTTGCCCAGTGGTGTGTCAATAATGGTTTGGATCCGGAAGAGATGTACCGGCAAGCCTACCCGAATCAGCAGAGCAACGAGCGTTTGCAGCAGGTGCAGAAGCTGATTGTATCCAAGGAGGAAGCCGGTGAAATCCCGGATGATACGGTACTTGGCGTGTTGTCCATGTTTGGCAATGAAGATCTGGCGATGGTTGTATCCGAGGCCATAGCCGCGCGCAAATAAGTTCAACTTACGTATACTGGTATGATTACATCTGTTCCCGGTGAATGACACGGAATTCCTTCGGAGACATGCCGAACCGGGAACGGAATACCCGATGAAAATAGGTATAGTTGTTAAAGCCGGAAGACTCAGACACTTGCTCCAGGGTCATTGGACTGAAAATAATTCGTTCCCTGGCCATATTCAGCCGTACGTCAAGCGTGTATTGCATGATGCTTTTGCCAAACGCTTCTTTGAAGAGATGTACACCCCGTGAGACACTAATGCCAATATGTGTTGCCACATCATCGAGCTTGAATAAAGAGGAAGCGTTTTCTTCAATGTAGTTTTTGATCTCATAAGCCACATAATTGGTGTTGGTTATCGTTGGATGCTCCGCGAGCAGACGATCCACTTCCAGACATAAAATTCGCATATAATAACTTGAAATTTCCGGATAAGGATTGGAGATGCGGCGCTGTTCCAGTACGAGCTGTCGAAACAGGACCAAAAGACTTTCCGTCAGTTCGACTTTGATCCGGGTCGGCCGTTTGTGCCGTTTCCACCACTCATCCACCCAGGAACCATTAAAGAAGATGTGATAGTCACCACTCTCCACCAGTCGTTCTCCCATCGGATTGGTTTCATTGTCTATTCTCAGCTCATAGGGTTCGTCAGGATCAAAAAGAAGCAGATCGCCCGCATCCACCAGGGACATGTCCCCGTCTATGCGTGCACGGCAACGTCCGTCTGTTTGCAGTCTTAACAGGTAGTTCTTCACCCCTTCAGGCTGCACCATAGCGTAGGGTTTACGATGAAATGAAAAGCCTGCTGTAAGAACTTGGCAGGATTGATCTGTCGGCATGGGCATACTCCTTGCAATTTGAAAATTATGACCAGATAGTTCATGTTTCAATCATATTATTCATTTTAATTGAAGCTGAAACGGAATACCATAGTATTAGATTTAAGGAACAGGAAACATCCAACAAAACATATGTATCTCAACCATTCAAACGCAGATTTTCACCATGCGTAAGGAGATGAACGTCACAGTGGAGAAAATGAAAGCAGGCATCATCGGGTGTGGTAACATCAGCGCCATCTACTTGGAAAATCTCAAAAACAACCCGGTCATTGAAGTCGTGGCTGTTGCGGATTTGATTCGTGAACGCGCTCAGGAACGGGCAGATGAATTTAATATCGCAAACGTTTACAATGTAGATGAGTTGCTGCAAAATAACGAAATTGAACTTGTGTTGAACCTTACGGTTCCTGGCAGTCATGCCATGACCGATCTGGCTGCACTCGAAGCAGGCAAACATGTGTATGCCGAGAAGCCGCTGGCAATTTCTCTTGAGGATGGTCGCAAAGTTGTTGAGTTGGCTGAGGAAAAGGGATTGTATGTTGGTTCTGCACCGGATACCTTCCTTGGTTCAGGCATACAGACAGCTCGTAAAGCCATTGAGGATGGGCTGATTGGTAAGCCGGTTGCAGCGACTTCATTCTTCATGGGTGGAGGACCAGAGGCTTGGCATCCTAATCCGGAGTTCTTTTATGTCGCAGGTGGCGGACCGATGTTTGATATGGGACCTTACTACCTGACTGCTCTGATTACGCTGCTTGGACCGATACGCAGAATCAGCGCCTCGGCAGGCATACAGATTGCAGATCGCAAGATTGGCTCTGGGCCAAAGGAAGGCACAGCGCTTCAAGTAGAGACGCCTACTCACTTGGCAGGAACCATTGATTTTGCAGAAGGTGCCATTGCAACCATGATTACCAGTTTCGATATTCGCGGAGCTTCGGATCTGCCACGTATTGAAATCTATGGTACAGAAGGTACGCTTAGTGTACCGGACCCCAATTATTTCAACGGGGAAGTGAAGGTTCGCAGATACGGTCAAGACACTTGGGAGACAGTCAAACCAGTCTTCGAAAGTGGACAAAACGAACGAGGCATCGGCGTAACGGAAATGGTTGAATCCATTCGTGCCGGAAGGGAACACAAAGCCAGTGGCAAGCTAGCTTATCACGTTCTGGAAGCCATGCATTCATTCCAGCGTTCTTCACTTGAAGGCAAGCACATACATCTGGAGAGCAGCTATGATTCTTTTGCAGTAACTCGCACAGTTCAAACTGAGATTGAAACCGTGGAATCCCACTAGTCTGAGTAATAAGTGTTCGAAGCTTGATGCTCTTACGAGTGAAGCAGAATAACCAGTATTCTTACGTTCAATTTCAGGATAGAAACACTCTCGATTTTCCACACTAATCAAACAGGCATGTGATCTGAACGGTAATTGTATACAGTTCAATATTCATGAATTCAGCAATCATACGATATCTAATCCAGGGAGGAATCGCACTTGAAACTCGGCGTATTTTTGGTACTATTCGGAGGACGTAAATTGGAGGATGCTCTTGATTATGTAGCATCCAAGGGATTAAAAGCAGTAGAGATCGGAACAGGCGGACATCCAGGCAATGCACATTGTAAGCCAGATGAGTTGTTAAGCAATCCTACAGCCTTGAAAAACTTCAAAAATGCAGTGGAATCACGTGGTTTGACGATCAGTGCACTTAGCTGTCACGGTAACCCGCTACATCCGCAAAAGGATATTGCCAAAGAGTTTCACGATGATTTTGTTAAATCGGTAGAACTGGCTGAGAAGCTGGAAGTACCTGTAGTGAATACATTCTCCGGTTGTCCGGGAGACCATGAGGATGCCAAATATCCGAACTGGCCTGTTGCACCATGGCCAAATGACTTCCAGGAGATCCTGAAGTGGCAGTGGGAGAACAAAGTGATCCCTTACTGGACAGAGTGGGGTAAATTTGCAGCAGATCGTAACGTAAAAGTTGGATTGGAGCTGCACGGTGGATTCTCCGTTCATACACCAGCAACCTTGCTGAGACTGCGTGAAGCAGCAGGTGAAGTGATCGGAGCCAATCTGGACCCAAGTCACATGTGGTGGCAAGGTATTGATCCGGTTCAGGCAATTCACATCTTGGGACGTGAAGGAGCTATCCATCACTTCCATGCAAAAGATACAACGATTGATCCGGTAAACGTGAACAAACACGGTGTAACGGATATGCAGGACTATACCAATATGCTGGATCGGGCTTGGCAGTTCCGCTCGGTCGGTTATGGACATGATAACAAGACTTGGGCAGATATTATGAGTGCCTTGCGTCTAGTCGGATATGATTATGTAGTAAGTATTGAGCACGAAGACGGTCTGATGTCGGTTGAAGAAGGATTCTCTAAAGCCGTGCAAAATCTCCAGCAAGTATTGATCGAAGAACCGCTGGGCGACATGTGGTGGGTTTAGAGCTACACTAGGGGGAAATTGAATATGATCAACGTCACCATTTGGAATGAATTTGTCCATGAGAAAATTCACGATGAAGTAAGGGAAGTCTACCCGGATGGTCTGCATCGAGCACTGGCTGACGGACTTGGCGGCGAAGGCTTTGCTATTCGTACAGCTACACTTGATCAGCCTGAACATGGATTAAGTGATGAAGTGCTGAATTCCACAGATGTGCTCATATGGTGGGGACATATGGCACATGATCGCGTAAGCGATGAGATCTCACAGAAGGTTGCGCAGCGAGTGCTGAACGGGATGGGAATGATTGTGCTCCATTCAGGTCATTTCTCCAAACCATTCAAAGCGCTGATGGGAACAAGTTGCGATCTGAAGTGGCGTGTAGCTGACGAGCAGGAAATTGTATGGTGTGTTAACCCATCTCATCCGATTGCGGATGGCATCGAAGGCAAGATTGTATTGGAAAAAGAAGAGATGTACGGTGAATTCTTCGATATTCCAGTACCGGATGAACTGGTGTTTGTGAGCAACTTCCAGGGTGGGGAAGTATTCCGGAGCGGATGTACGTTCCGGCGTGGTGAAGGTAAAATCTTTTATTTCCGACCAGGTCATGAGACGTATCCGACCTATTACAAACCGGAAATATTAAGAGTGATCAGCAATGCTGTGAAATGGGCATATCCTGCCCGCAGCTTTAAGCCGGAATTTGGCAAGAGCGAACCTGTAAGACCATTTGGTGGCGTGCTGGTCTAATTCACTAACTCAATCGTGTAATGGAAATTATAAGTTTTATTCAAAAAGAACCCTTCTCCGAGTCATTGATGACTGTGGCAGCTGGGTTCTTTTTGGGTAAGATAGTACTATGGGGAAGTTATACGATATTTCCCATGGTGACGACGTAGCGTGTAATGTATACTGGGATGTATGATCCATTTTGGATGATATGCTTCTAAAATTTAAACTTTTTAGTTGCAGGCGTTTTCTTTGAAGCTTAAATATGTTATTATGAAATATACTAACAAAATGTAAGTTGATTTGAGTGATCTCTAAAGAGGTGATTAATGTGGAAGGTCAAGACTTGCGGATGTGTCCGCGTTTTGAGACGGCGTTTTCTTTTTTGGGCAAGCGCTGGAATGGTTTAATTATTCAAACATTGATGAGTGGTTCGAAGCGATTCAAGGATATCTCCAATCTGATTCCATCCATGAGTGATAAGATGTTATCCGAACGGATGAAAGATCTGGAGAGTGAAGGTATTCTGGTTCGTCACGTCTATCCCGAGACGCCAGTTCGTATTGAATATGAACTGACGGATAAAGGTAGAGCGCTCCAGCCTGTTATGAATCAAATTCAAGACTGGGCTGAGCAGTGGGTTGACTAACGCATAAGCAATATCACCCACTTTTGTTGCATGAATGACATAGACTCCTGATTTCTGTGGAAATCAGGGGTTTTTGTCTTAAGTACTATGTTGATCGGCGTTTTTCTCTTGGGCTATGCACATGTTGTCATGAGTTGTAGTATAATCTATAGAAAATGGCCACAGACGGCCGGAGCGAAGGAGGCCCACTTGTCATGAGAGAAGAAAGCTTATCCCGTGAAGTACGCTACGGCAAAAAAGATATTGCAGAACTTGAGAGCGCATCCATTCAGGTCCATCTAATTTACAAAAAAGCTGCAGAGTTGTTTAAGCGCACAGCATATTCCCGTTCGGTTAAGGATGATCTTGCCGAAGTGAATACGCATTCTGTGAACAGCGATGGTCCGAAATTAGCTCCGGCGGTGCTGCAAAAATGGATTCAAACGTCCAGGGGCTGGAAGTGTATCGGATGTGAGCTGGGACAACCTGATTCAACGATGTCTCAGATGGAAGAAACTATCCGTGGTAAGCAATTGGCTTTAGATGTGGGAGAAGGTCGGCTGGTTCAGGCAGAAATGCTGATTCAGGCGGTTGTCTGGTCACAATATGAGAAGATTCGAATGTTTGCGCCATGGCTTGGTGATGAACCCTTTTATAGCGTGCAGGAGCTGGATGTCATTGCCCGTTATATTGTGCCTACCTATTTCTCGGAACGGCCTTTGCATGAGCAAGGCAAGGTATTCAAGGTCCATCAACAATATGGGCAGATTCCGTTGTATCAGGAGTATGTAGACGCACCTTCATGTTGCGTGCAGGTTGACGGTGGATTGCTTGAAGGGCGATTGCTGACAGGTGTATACGTATCTGAGGAGCAGTTCTTCGGGCTTAATCCATATCTGAAAGATGGCGATGGAGGACGGACATACATGCAGGCTAGTGTCCAATGATAACGTAACCAATGAGAACATAAAAATGATATCGATTGGAGAGCCTGTGTGCAGGCTCTCTTTCTTGTACAAGCCTTATTTGCAGGCGGTAGCCTATAAAAGTAACGGCTTTGACACTTTTTTTTGCCGAAGGTTGTGCCATAATAGAGGTTATGGACAACAGGGTGAATGATTTTACGCAGGGTGGTGTTACCTACATGATGAAGAAAATCCCCGGTTACATAGGTGTATGTTTGCTCCTACTGGCGATCTTGGCTGGTTGTAGTGAGACACAGCCTTCTGAGCAGCCAATTGTCAAGGAGACAGAAACAGCGAATACAATCACAGTGGCTGTAGATGGCAGTACGTTTTTGCCTGATGCAACAAAGTCCATTAAGCGAGATTTTAGTGAGGGTTTGACACTCAAAAAAGCATTACTCAATAGCGGACTGGTTGATTTTACGGCAGATGGCAAACGGATTCAATCCGTCGGTGAAGTTTCTCTGGATTCTTCGCTTAGCTGGGCTGTCAAATTAAACGGCAAGGATATTGAACAGGAAGATTGGGACATGGAGCTTCATGCCAAAGATGAAGTGATCATTTACGTGAAAGCCGCTGACAGTGGGGGGGATGGCGTTGCATATCAGACAACGTTACTCAAGGTTAGCGGTGGAAACATTATGCCAACCCTTAATCGTCAATATGCCGGCGTCTACGTTCAAGAGTGCACAGTTCGTGATGTGTTGAAGTCCAGCGGCATTGTAAGAATGTCGGAGAATAACAAATTTGTCGTTTCGGTCGAGAATGTCACGCCTCGTATGAATGAGCGGTGGGTCATTATGGTGAATGACAAAGAATTAATGGAAAATGGTCTGGACATGAAATTGAATCCACGTGATGCGGTTAAGCTTGAATTAACCAATGCATCCTAAGTATACCAAGAAGCCCAATCTCTTTTTAGAAAACTGGGCTTTTTTTCATTAAATATATAAGCAAGATCCGATCAGCATAGTCAAGTATTAAATACGACAGATCTCGTTCGGGCAAAGCTCACAGTGACAGATTCCTTGTAGCATCTTCAGATCTTTGATGACAATCATGCCATTGTCATATTCAATCCCGTCTTTCTTACGCAGGTCGCTTAACATGCGGTTTACACTTTCACGAGTGGCTCCAATCATATTGGATAGATCCGTGTGGGTAATTTTTTTGTGAATAATGACATGCTCTCCATGAGGCTCACCATACGAATTCGACAACCGAATGAGGGTGGAGCAGAGTGCACCCGGTTTGCCGTATAACATGAGATCCCGGAATTTGGTCTGTGTCAACCGGTGGTGGATGCCCATCCATTTCATAAAATCGATCGCGAAGTCACAATGCTGGCAGATTAACATTTCCAGGTCTTTATGTTCCAGTACACCGATCTCACTGTCCTCCAATACTTCCGCTGAGAAGCTGTGTTTAGAGCCAAAGAAGGGATCAGCCTGCCCAATCATATCACCGGATTGATACATGTACATGATCAGTTCCTTGCCTTCATCCGTGGATTTGGTGATCTGGGCACGGCCCCGTTTCATATAATAAAGTTTGTCAGAGATGTCGCCTTCCCAGTACAGATGTGTACCTTCCGGATAGGTTCTATCTTTCATGGTAACCAGCAGATGGTTGAAATTTGCTTCCGAGAAACAGTTAGTATTACCGCGCTTTTCCAGTACAGTTGTTAGTTCTCTCATAAGTCTATCTCCCCTTTATGTCCATCGGACGACCTTCTGTAGTAAGCAGTAGCCTCCGAGGTTCGCCGCAAACCGTTGCCGTCCTGATCAGGGTCATCTCGGCCGGGAGGAAGGACGGTACAAATTGCGGTGGTTCAATTTTTAAGTTCAGTATATACCTAATCTTACCGTTTGAGGGGGAAGGAAAGGGGGCAAAAATGACGAAATTTCAAACATTGTGATAAAATTCACTTTTAATGGAGAGGATGAATTTTACAGCTCTATATTTTAAATAGGAAGTGAAAATGGTCGTATGAAGGACACTACAAAACTTAAATTAAATTTGTTATACTTTGTGAAAAAAATCACATAATTAAGTTTATTGTCATGTTACGATGTGAATGTAAACGAGAGAGACAAACTAATACGAACCTTTAGGAGGATGAGGGAGATGGCTGTAAAGAACGAAGTCGCCCCAGCAAAAGAACCGACAGCAGGTCAGTATATTCAAACGTTAATCGACAAAGCGAATAAAGCACACGCCGCATTCATGAAGATGGACCAGAAGCAGATTGACCGGATTGTGCAAGCGATGGCACTTGCGGGTCTGGATAAACACATGATGCTCGCCAAGATGGCCGTAGAAGAAACAGGCCGCGGAGTGTATGAGGATAAAATCACCAAAAATATATTTGCAACAGAATATGTGTACCACAGCATCAAGTACGATAAAACCGTAGGTGTGATTGAAGATAACGAGTATGAAAGCTTCCAGAAAATTGCGGAGCCGGTCGGCATCATCATGGGTATTACACCAGTTACCAACCCAACATCAACGACGATGTTTAAAGCATTGATTTCCATCAAGACGCGTAACCCAATCATCTTTGGCTTCCACCCATCTGCACAGAATTGTAGCCGGGAAGCTGCAAAAATCCTGCTGGAAGCGGCTGTGAAACATGGTGCACCAGCAGATTGCATTCAATGGATTGATGATCCTTCCATGGATCGTACAAACGAACTGATGAATCACAATGATGTGGCTCTCATTCTGGCAACAGGCGGATCAGGCATGGTACGTGCAGCGTACAGCTGTGGTAAACCTGCACTGGGCGTAGGACCGGGTAACGTACCTTGCTTTATCGAGAAAAGCGCGGATATCAATCAGGCAGTAACGGATTTGATTCTGTCCAAGTCTTTCGACAACGGCATGATCTGTGCTTCCGAGCAAGCGGTCATCATTGAAGAACCGATCTTTGATCAAGTGAAGAAAAAAATGATTGCAAATGGCTGTTACTTTGTTAACAAAGATGAAGCAGCAAAATTGACAGCAGGTGCGATTAATGCCGAGAAATGTGCGGTGAACCCGGCGATTGTTGGTCAATCTGCGGTGAGTATTGCGAAGTTGTGCGGTATTGAAGTTCCGGCAGGCACCAAAATTCTCGTGGCCGAGATTGAAGGGGTAGGTACCAAATTCCCATTGTCGGCTGAGAAATTAAGCCCGGTACTGGCTTGTTACAAAGTTAAAACGGCAGCAGAGGGCATTGAACGTGCAGCAGAAGTGGTTGCTTTTGGCGGTATGGGTCACTCTTCGGTTATCCATTCAACAAATGAAGAAGTGATCGGCAAATTCGCAGATCGTCTGCAAACTGGACGGATTATTGTGAACTCACCATCCACACACGGTGCCATCGGGGATATCTACAACACAAACATGCCGTCATTGACACTGGGATGCGGATCATACGGACGTAACTCGACTTCTTCCAACGTAACCGCTGTGAACTTAATCAATGTGAAAAGGGTGGCTCGCCGTACCGTGAATATGCAATGGTTCAAAGTGCCGAACAAAGTCTACTTCGAAAAAGGCGCAACGCAGTATCTTGCCAAAATGCCTGACATCACACGTGTTGCGATTATTACGGATGCCATGATGGTGAAACTTGGATATGTTGAAAAGGTAGAACACTATCTGCGTCAACGCCAAATGCCGGTAGCAATCGAAGTATTCTCCGATGTTGAGCCAGATCCATCCACAACAACGGTAGATCGCGGAACCGAAATGATGCGCCGCTTCCAACCGGACTGCATTATCGCACTCGGCGGTGGATCACCGATGGATGCTGCCAAAGCCATGTGGTTGTTCTATGAATACCCGGACACGGACTTCAACGATCTGAAACAGAAATTCATGGATATCCGCAAACGGATCTACAAATATCCACGTCTCGGTGTAAAAGCGAAATTTGTAGCGATCCCAACCACATCCGGTACAGGTTCTGAAGTGACATCGTTCGCGGTTATCACAGATAAAAATCAAGGTAACACCAAATATCCATTGGCTGACTATGAGCTGACTCCAGACGTAGCGATTGTCGATCCGGAGTTCGTGTACTCCCTGCCGAGAACAGCCGTTGCCGATACAGGTATGGACGTACTGACTCATGCCATTGAAGCTTATGTATCTGTCATGGCAAATGATTACACGGATGGACTTGCGATCAAAGCAATCCAACTGGTATTCCAATACCTGGAGCAATCGGCACTGCAAGGCGACAAACTGGCACGTGAGAAAATGCATAATGCTTCCACAATTGCTGGTATGGCGTTTGCAAATGCATTCCTGGGCATTAACCACAGCTTGGCGCACAAATGGGGCGGTCAGTATCACACCGCACACGGACGCACCAATGCCATTCTGATGCCACACGTCATTCGTTACAACGCGAAAAAACCGACCAAATTTGCATCGTTCCCGAAATATTCACACTTTATAGCGGATGAGCGCTATGCCGAAATCGCCCGCATCTTGGGATTGCCTGCACGTACGACAGAAGAAGGCGTAACCAGTCTCATCAATGCCATCCGTAACCTGAACAAAATCTTGGGTATTGAAGAATCGTTCCAGGAGATCGGATTCGATGCCAAAGACTTTGAAGCACATGTCGATTATCTGGCTGACCGTGCCTTCGAAGACCAATGTACAACTGCCAATCCGAAGTTGCCGCTGGTAACTGAACTGGCTGATGTATACCGCAACGCTTTCTACGGAAAGTTTGAATAATAAATTTAGAACGAAGCGTGCCTTACGGCAAGAAGATCAGGGTTCCCCGAGAGGGGAGCCCCGATTGCCGTCTTTCACACCATGCTGAAGAGGGCAGAAAAACAGAAGAGCGAAGCGTATGTTTTTCAGGGTTTATTCTAAGATTTGATTTGCTCCGAGCATAGAGGAGCAAAGGGTTCTAGAGAGGTTACACGTAATCCGTGACGTGGCTGTTTGAGCCAGATGTTCACACAATAACGGAGTGGGCAGAAAAACAGAAGAGCGAGCATCTGTTTTTCAGGATTTATTCTAAGATTTGATTTGCTCCGAGCATAGAGGAGCAAAAGGGTTCTAGAGAGGTTACACGGAATCCGTGACGTGGCTGTTTGAGCCAGGTGGTCACCAATAACGAGAGGGCAGAAAAACAGAAGAGCGAGCATCTGTTTTTCAGGGTATATTCTAAGATTTGATTTGCACCAAGTATAGAGGAGCAATAGTTCTTATAGAGGTTACACGGAATCCGTGATGTGGCCGTTTGAACATCCCTTTACACAATAACGGAGTGGGCAGAAAAAACTGAAGAAGCGGAGCGTTCGCCTTTATCCCCGGATTTTCCCCTTTGAAATATAAAATTGAAAAAATCCGGGGATAACAGCGATCGGAAGTTGTTCTGCCCGCGCAGTGGCTAAGTGTGAATTTACAGGGGTCAATGGGACACAGCGCAGGTGGAGTGAGTTAGTTCACTGGCTTTGTGACAAAAATCACAGATGATGAAAGCCCCAAGTCGTATACTGAAAATGTAAGAAAAACATTCATCCCGCGGTTCCGGTTCCCAAGTAGAGAGAACATGTTCCGGTTTATGTGAAACAATTCACATTAATCGCGGCTCTGGGCACACAATGCTACGAATGAAGCAAGATGTTATGTGTCCAGAAATCCAAATTAGTGGAGGGATTACGATGTCGGTGATTGAAAAAGATGTCAAACAACAAACAGGCTGGAGAAACTTTACCAAAGGAACATGGACCAAATCCGTAGATGTGAATGATTTTCTGGCACACAACTTGTCTCCGTATTACGGTGACGAAGCATTTCTCGCAGGTGCAACCCAGAATACCAAAGAATTGTGGGAGATCGTATCTGATCTGACCAAAAAAGAACGGGATAACGGCGGTGTCCTTGACGTTGACGTGAACACACCAGGTACTATTATTTCTCACCAACCCGGTTATCTGGATCAATCCAAAGAGCAGATTGTCGGCGTTCAGACCGATGCTCCGTTCAAACGTTCCATTCAACCAACAGGCGGAATTCGCATGATGATTGACGCATGTGAGGCATATGGCTTTGAAATGCCACAGGGCGTCATTGATATATTTACAAACATTCGCAAAACACATAACCAAGGTGTATTCGATGCTTATACTTCCGACATGCGTGCAGCGCGTAAAGCAGGAATTATTACAGGTCTGCCAGATGCTTACGGCCGTGGCCGGATCATCGGTGACTATCGTCGTGTAGCTTTGTACGGGGTAGACTTCCTGATTCGTAACAAAAAAGGCGAACTGAATGCACTCGAAGTTGATGTTATTGATGAAGATGTCATTCGTCTGCGGGAAGAATTGTCTGAACAGATTCGTGCATTGCAAGAATTGAAACAATTGGGCGATATGCACGGGTTCGATATTTCCTTGCCAGCGACAACAGCAAAAGAAGCATTCCAATGGTTGTACTTCGGTTATCTGGCTGCGATCAAAGAACAAAACGGTGCTGCGATGTCACTGGGACGTGTATCTTCTTTCCTGGATATCTACATTGAACGTGACCTGCAAGAGGGCATTTTGTCCGAAGAACAGGCTCAGGAATTGGTTGACCATTTTGTAATGAAACTGCGGATTGTCAAATTCCTGCGTACACCGGATTACAACGAACTATTCAGTGGAGATCCAACATGGGTGACTGAGTCCATCGGTGGTATGTCCGTGAATGGTGAAACACGTGTAACCAAAAACAGCTTCCGGTTCCTGCATACACTGCACAACTTGGGTCCTGCACCAGAACCGAACTTGACTGTTCTCTGGTCCACGAAACTTCCAGAAGCTTTCAAAGATTATTGCAGTAAAGTATCCATCGAAACCAGCTCAATCCAGTATGAAAATGATGATCTGATGCGTCCAATCTACGGTGACGATTACGGTATTGCTTGCTGTGTGTCGGCGATGAAGATCGGGAAACAAATGCAATTCTTCGGCGCTCGTGCCAACCTGGCAAAAGCTCTCCTGTATGCGATCAACGGTGGTCGTGACGAGAAATCCGGAGCACAAGTTGGACCTGAGTATCCTGCCATCACTAGCGAAGTGCTGGATTACAATGAGGTTATGAAACGCTTCAAACCAATGATGGAGTGGCTGGCTAAGCTGTATATGAACACCCTCAACGTCATTCACTACATGCACGATAAATACAGCTATGAGCGTATCGAAATGGCATTACATGACCGTGATATTGTACGTACGATGGCTTGTGGTATCGCTGGTCTGTCGGTTACAGCAGATTCACTGAGTGCGATCAAATATGCCAAAGTAAAACCAATTCGTAACGAACAAGGCATCGCTGTTGATTTCGAAATCGAAGGAGACTTCCCTTGTTACGGTAACAATGAAGACAGCGTAGACAGCATTGCTGTTGAACTGGTCGAGAACTTCATGGGCATGATTCGCAAGCACAAAGCTTACCGTAACGCAGTTCCAACACAATCCGTTCTGACGATCACTTCCAACGTGGTATATGGTAAGAAAACAGGGACTACACCGGATGGTCGTAAAGCAGGTGAACCATTTGCTCCAGGTGCAAACCCAATGCATGGTCGTGACAAAAAAGGTGCACTGGCATCCCTTGGCTCGGTAGCCAAATTGCCTTATGAACACAGTCTTGACGGGATTTCCAATACCTTCTCCATCGTGCCAAAAGCACTGGGTAAAGAGGAAACTACACGTAAATCCAATCTGACTGCGATGATGGATGGTTACTTCGGTCAAAACGCTCATCACCTGAACGTTAACGTATTTGATCGTCAGCAATTGATTGATGCGATGGATCACCCGGAAAACTATCCACAACTGACTATACGGGTATCCGGATATGCCGTTAACTTCATTAAATTGACTCGTGAACAACAGTTGGATGTCATCAACCGTACGTTCCATGGCTCGATGTAAGTAATTTGCTAGTAGAAGACCGCTAGAGCAAGGTATTCCAAATCATATTAAACGCACAGCGGATGCGGATACAGAAAGGAAGAGGCAGCATGGTTAACGGACATATTCATTCACTCGAAACTTTCGGGACGGTTGACGGCCCAGGCATCCGCTTTGTGCTTTTTATGCAAGGATGTCTACTCAAATGTCAGTATTGCCACAACCCTGATACTTGGGCGCTGGATGGCGGAAAAGAAATGACGCTTGAGGAGGTATTGGCTGAAATTGAGCCGTATCTATCCTACTACCGCAGCTCCGGAGGCGGGCTCACGATATCTGGCGGAGAACCAACGTTACAGGCCCACTTTGTAGCTGAGATCTTCAAGGAAGTGAAGCGGCGCTGGGGATTGCATACGACACTGGATAGCAACGGTTTTAACGAACCGGAACGGATTCACGATCTGTTGGATCACACAGACCTGGTTCTGCTGGACCTCAAACATATTGATGATGAGAAACATATCAAGTTGACAGGCAAATCCAACGAGAGAACGTTGAAAACGGCCAAGTGGTTATCGGAGCAAGGTCGGAAAATGTGGATACGCCACGTGTATGTGCCTGGCATTCATAACGAGGAAGAGGATTTGCTTAACCTCGGACGGTTTATCGGAACATTGAATGGCGTCGAGAAGTTCGAAATTCTTCCATACCATCAGATGGGGATCTACAAATGGGAGGCGCTCGGTAAAGTATATCCACTGGATGGAGTTCCTTCACCAAGTGAAGAAGAAGTGGAGCGGGCGTATCGCCTGATCGAACAAGGTCGCCAGGAAACGGCTGGCATGGCTTGTTCAGGTAAGTAATCTGACCTTTATATAGTAAAAACAATCAACCAAGCAGTCCTTGCGAACATGTTTCGCAGGGGCTGTTTTTTGTCTAGTGAAGGATTTTATCCCTCCATTGATGAATTGTCATCCTTACGATGTAAGCTCCGGCTTTTTATAATCAGAGTGTAAAGCCAAACGCTCAATATCTTGAGGAGGGTCAACCAGATGAAAAAAAGAATGACATTACTGCTTTCATTATTGCTTATCACTTCATGGACTTTGGCGGGATGTGCAAGCTCAAGTAACGAGCCACAGCAAGGCGCAGGCAATACACCTGTGGAGGAAACAAGTAAGGAACCGGTTGAAATGCTTCTCCGCCACACACAGGTGGGAGCCGATAAACAGAAAAGACTGGCCATTCTGCAGGATGTTGTGGACAAAGTGGAGGGTGAGGTACCCAATCTGACCTTTACGCTGGATGGCGTCGAATCCGATGTGAATCGTAAGGAAAAGCTTCGCGGAGAGATGGCGGCAGGCAACCCGCCGGATATATTTGAACTGTTCGGTAGCCCGGATTCCAAAGTTTATGCCAAGGAAGGTATGCTGCTTGATCTGACCCCAATCCTGCAAGAGCTAGGCATTCAGGACCAGTTTACATCCCTTGAACCGTTTACGTATGAAGGCAAAGTATATGGACTGCCGATTGGCGGTTCGGGCGAAGGTTTTTTCTATAATAAAGAGTACTTCGAACAAAAAGGATGGAAAGCCCCAACTACCATGGCTGAACTGGACAATATACTGGCTGAGATCAAGGCTGATGGCAAAGTGCCGCTTGCTTCCGCATCCAAGGCGGGCTGGGTGCCACTTATGTTAACCAACCATCTGTGGTCCCGGTATGCCGGGCCGGAGATTACCGCAAAGTTTGCAACAGGTGAAGCGAAGTGGACCGATCCGGGTGTTGTGCAAGGTTTTGCCAAACATAAGGAATGGGTGGATAAGGGTTATTTCAAAAAAGGTGAACTGGGCTTTGAGTATGCCGAATATACCACCCAATTTACAAGTGGAGAAGTGGTATTAATGTATGACGGAACATGGAAATCATCTGTATTTAAGGAAGGTCAGAGCGGTGAATCGCTCATTGGCAAGGTTGGATTCTTCAATATGCCTCCGGTAGAGAACGGAGCAGGAGATCAGACGTCTTTGATGCGTGATGTGAACAATGGATATGGATTCTCGGCAGCAGTGGCGGATGACCCGCAGAAGCTGGACGCAGTGAAAGCTTTTATCAAAAATTTCTACAATGAAGATATGCAGATCCGCGGCCTTGTGGAAGATGGTGTGTTGCCTGCCATGAAGCTGGACGAGAAAGTGCTGACCGATAGCATTACCGATGATCTGATGAAAGAAATTGTGGCTGTGCTTAATGCGTCCAAGACGTCGTTCCCGGCATTTGATGCACTCGTTCAGGCCGATGTGACGACAGAGATCAGCAATCTGCAGATTCAGAAGTTGATTGGTGGGCAGACCATCCCAGAGAAAATGGCAGAAGAGTTGCAAAAGGTGCAAGAGGAAGCAAACGCTTCCGTGGAATAAACCAATTCAAGTCGAAACTGCGATCGTTGAAGTGACTGAAGGAGGCTGACCATGAATACTTCACTCCGCAGCCCGTTAATCTATACGTTGTTTGTAATGCCAGCCCTAATTCTGTTTGTAATGTTCTTCTTATACCCTATTGGTAGCTCCCTGTATTACAGTCTGACGAGTTGGAATGGGGTATCGGCTGAGCCACGTTTTGTGGGTTTATCCAATTATGTGAAAGCACTGACCGATGAACGGTTTTGGATTTCCACACGGAATAACGGCTTTTTCATCGGATTTTCGGTACTGATTCAGGTACCCCTGATCGTCCTGTTTTCGCTTCTGATTGCCAATGTGAAAAGACTGAAAGGTCTGTATAAAACCGCTGTTTTTTTACCATCCATTATGTCGACTGCCGTTATCGGTATCTTATGGGGGTTTATCTATGAACCCAATATCGGACTATTAAACAAAATACTTCATGTGCTTGGTATCGATCCAATCTACTGGTTATCGGATAACCGATTTGCCATGTTGTCCATCTTGGTGACCAATGCCTGGCAGTGGACGGGATTTTACATTGTCATGGTGCTGGCGGCCATACTGGCGATTCCCCGTGATCTGGATGAAGCGGCCGCAATCGATGGTGCAACGGCGGTACAACGTGCAATGCGAATTACGTTGCCGCTGATACGGCCGATCATTTCGGTGGTGATCATGTTGTCCATCGCAGGTGCCATGAAAGCAGCAGACATCGTGATTGTCATGACCAAAGGTGGGCCCGCCGGGTCCACCGAGGTTCTGGCCACATACATGATCAAATACGCGATTACCAACTTCAAATATGGCTATGGCAATACCATTGCAGTGCTGATCTTTGCTCTGACGCTTGTGCTCACTGCGGTGTATCAACTGCTGGTGGCGAGGCGGAGCGAGAAGGTGGAATATTGATGCCGAAAAGCATAAAAAGTAGTATACCTCATGTGTTGTTAATGTTGTACTTGATAGCGATTTTGTTTCCCTTTTTATTTGTAATTTTCTCTTCCTTCAAGCAGGATAACAATGAAATCGCCCTGAATCCATTCGGTTTGCCTACAACATGGGAGTTTAACAATTACGTGGAGGCTTGGGTGAATGCCAAGATTGGCACGTATTTCTGGAACAGCCTGTACATTTCGGTTTTATCGTCGGCGTGTACGATTGTCCTCGGCGCCATGTTTGCTTTTGCCGTAACCCGGATGAGACACCGGAGATGGAGCCTGTTTCTGTACAGTTTAATTCTGGCGGGCATGCTTATTCCCAACAATGCACTTATGCTTCCGATCTATCTGCTTGTTCGCAAAATGGGCATATTGGATACACATCTGGCATTGATCGTGCCCTATGTGGCCAATGCGATCCCCTTTACAATTATTATCCTGGCGGCTTTTATGCGTTCTCTGCCTGGGGAGATTGAGGAAGCGGCGGTCATGGACGGCTTGAGGGCCCCGGGTATCTTTGCTAAAATAGTGATACCTCTTACAGTTCCAGCCATTGTTACGGTTTTTATCGTTAATTTCCTCGGCAACTGGAACGAATTTTTACTCGCCAACTATTTTTTATCCACCGATAAATTGCGTACGCTGCCAGTGGGCATGGTCCAGTTTCGGGATCAATATCAGATGAACTATGCTCAGATGTCGGCAGGTATTGTATACAGCGTTGTACCTGTACTTGTGATCTACGCTATACTCCAGGAGAAAATTATAGAAGGAGTAACTGCAGGTGGTGTCAAAGGTTAATACCATGAACCAGTTAATAGGGAGAACGGGATATGAACTTGCGAATGAAGCTGGCCTTGGCATTTCTGCTGCTGATTATTGTACCGATGTGTGCGCTGGGCATTGGCATGTTTCTGGTCACATCACATACGATTGAGAAAAAATACAATCAACAGGCCGAATATGCGCTTCAGGCCATCAGCTACAATATCGAGAATGTATTTCAGCAGATTAATAATGTGACCGACAACGGGATAGCGACATCGGTTTTTCAAATGGCGTTGAATGCCAAAGATCCGACCAAGCAGGATCTGGGAACCGGTAATCAGTTATCCCTGAATGCCAGCCAGCGCAATTTCCGTTCCCTTCTATATAATTATCCGTTCATTAGTTATGCCTTTTTATATGATTTGCGTTCTTCCGAGAATAACCAGATTGTCTCCATTTTCACCAAAGAAAATTTTCAAGCCCTTCCTTTTCAGCAATTCAAAGTGCATCCCTTATTCAACGAAATTCAGCAACTTAATGGCGTGCCTAAATGGCTCGCACCTCTGGAATATCCCGAATTAACCGGGGTAGAGCCTGTCTTCACCCAGATCAGACTGGTCAAAGAACTCAGTTATTTTCAAAATATCGGCGTGCTTGTTGTTCAGATCAAAAAAGGAGAGATCGACCGGATCTTCCGTCACCTACAAATCAGCGATTCGGCACAGGATACATCATTCCTGTTAATTAATGAAGAAGGGCTGATCGTCTATGATCCTGCAGGTATATATAACGGTGAGAACATGCAAAACCTTGGTGCTGAATCCAGCCGTTACGGTCCCGGTTTTAGCAGTGTCAGAACGGTCTTTGACGGCAAAGAGAGCATCATTTCGCAATATCATCTGAAGAACTATAACTGGAGCCTCGTCAGTGTGACTTCATGGGAAGCCTTATCTGCGGAAACCAATGCCTTTGCAGGTTGGTCTGTCATCATTATTCTGTCATGTCTGCTCGCAGCGATGATCTTTAATCTTTTTTTCATGAATCGCATTACGGGTAACATTGCTGTACTTGTAAGGTTTATGCGTCGTGTGGATGATGGTGACTTTAATGCGAGGGTGGAAGGAAAAGGATTCGATGAAATGCAGCTGCTTGCGCAAGGGTTCAATGAACTATTGGATCGGATCGGGGGATTATTCCGTCGCGTTCGGGCAGAGCAAGATCAGAAGGCCCAAGCGGAACTGCGTGTACTACAGGCCCAGATCAAACCTCATTTTCTGTTTAACACATTGGAATCCATTAATGGGTTAGCGCTGCGAGGGGAGGGCCGCAAAGTAAGCGAGATGGTGACCAGACTTGGCAATATGCTTCGTATCAGCATTCAGGATCAGGAGGAGATTCCGCTGGGTGAGGAAATAAGACATTTGCAGAGTTATCTGGAGATTCAACAGTACAGGTTCAGTGATTTGTTCACCTATGAGATTGACATTCCACCCCATCTATACAGCTCAATTCTGCTTAAGCTTACCCTTCAGCCTCTGGTGGAAAATAGTATTCAACATGGGTTTGAGGGGATCACCTATCCAGGTGTATTGCGGATAAGCGCATATGCAGAACGGGGTCATCTGGTGTTATGTGTTGAGGATAATGGGATCGGTATTCCCCAGGAAATGCTCGCACGATTTGAGTATATGGCAGAAGATCCACCGGAAGATATGCTCGCGGAAGGGGCGGAATCATTATCGTCCATAACGGAACGCAGGGGATTGGGATTACGAAGTGTGGCAGATCGAATTCGTATTCAATACGGGGCCGGGTATGGCATATTTATATGTTCAGCACCGGGGTATGGCACAGTTATTCGATGCATTATTCCATTATATGAGCAGGAGGAAGCCGGATGAATCTGACTGCAATGCTGGTTGACGATGAGCTGCCGATTCTGGAGAATCTGAACTACATTTTACCCTGGGAAGAGATGGGGATTGAAATCACAGGTACAGCGAGAAGTGGTGTAGAAGCGCTGGGGAAAGTAACAGAAAGTCATCCGGACATTCTCTTGTGTGATATTCGGATGCCGTCTATGGATGGATTGGAACTTATTCGTTTGCTGCGAGAGCAGGGTGAAACGTGTGAGATTATTTTGCTGACCGGGTATCAGCAGTTTGAATATGCTCGAACCGCTATCAAGTATAACGTACATGAATACATATGTAAGCCCATTGATTATCTGAATCTTGAACATAAACTGCGTGAACTTGCCGGGCAGATCCAGAAGAGACGTCAGGAAAACGAATCGCAACTTTATCGCAGCCAAGAGATGGAAAGCTGGATCAGACACAAACAGTTGATTGACCTTTTGCGAGGAGAAGCACCATTGAAGGTTGCCTATCCTGCCTCTGTTCCTGAATTCATAACAACTGCTACACCGTATACGTTGCTGCTGGTGGATGCGGTCGGTTATTTTCGCCATTCTATCGGCTGGTCCGAGCTTCAGCATCAACGATGGCATGAGACCATAAGTTCCAGACTTAGGGAAGTGGCAGATCGAATTACGGAGGACTGTCAGATTCTTGCGACCCGCAAAGGGGAGTGGTGCATCCTGCTGGAGGCATCAGGTGAGTGGAAACGTCGCTCAGAGGAACTGGCCCATCAACTGTGTCTCGAATTAAATGCGATATTATCCTTGGATTCAAGTGTGAAGTTCAGGGTTGTTCAGGATGCTGTGCCCGTGAACCTGGAAAGTCAAATTCTGGAGCGATACCGGCATTGTCAAAAAATACTGATGTCCCATTCGGAGAGTGAAGACAAGGTGCTGAAGGCGAGTTGTCCCGAAACCACCTTATCGTATGATCATACGGCCTCCAAAGGGGCTAACTCATGGATTACAAGAGAAGATCTGGAGTTTGTTACTCGGTGGATTCGTCAAGGGAACAAGCAGGGGTTACGTGATGTATTGGAGCGGCTTAAACAGCAAATGGGGAATTCAGGACAATCCTTCAACAGGATAGATGAAACCAATCTTCGGTTTATGCTTGTACACATGCTTCGGGAACTGCGTGAAGTACAGGCCCTCGCTGAAGAACACGAAGTGAACTTTTGGAATGCACTGCAAGGGGCTGTATCCATGAGGGAACTCCTTGAACTTGCAGAGGTTGTTACCCATGCCTCTCAGGGCAAACAAACGCAACCACGTCCTTCTGTATCGGAACTGATCCTCTCTGCATGTGAGTATATGGACGCACGGCTGCAACAGGACTTGGGAATAGATGAAGTCTCAGATTGGCTTGGAATCAGCCCGGGATACTTTTGCCAACTATTTAAAACCCAAATGGGTGTTACTTTTGTGGAATATATGACGCAGAAACGGATGGAAAGTGCCGCTTTATTGTTGAGTACAACCGAATGGAGCATTACAGCGATTGGGGAAGCCACAGGTTTCAAGGAGCGCCGGTACTTCTCCAAGGTGTTTCATAAACACTTCCACATGAAACCCTCCGAGTACAGGCAGAGTAAACAATTGGGTTTGTAGTAGCAAGGGAAACGGGAGGAGAGGTCGAATGAAACCCTTGAATGATCTGACATTGGGGCAAAAGGTAGGACAATTGTTGATGTGTGGATTTCACAGTCAGCACGCAGATGAACAGATTACTCGCTTAATCCGTGACTATCACGTCGGGGGTGTCATTTATTTCCGGCGTAATGTCGAAAGTGTAGATCAATTGACACGGCTGTCCGCCGAACTGCAAGATATGGCTGCTGAAGCAGGGGCCCTACCACTCATGATTTCGGTGGACCAGGAAGGTGGCATGGTTGCACGGATTGACCAAGAGGGAATGACCCAAGTGCCGGGTAATATGGCGCTTGGTGCGACAGGCAATGCGGAATATACTCTGGAGTGTGCTCAAATTCTGGGTCGTGAGTTAAAAAACATCGGTATTGATATGAATCTTGCGCCAGTGGTCGACGTGAATAACAACCCGCTTAACCCGGTTATCGGTGTGCGTTCGTATGGTGAACATGCTGAAAGTGTGGCCGCTCATGGCGTAGCAGCCATCACCGGATATCAATCACAGGGCATAGCTGCTACTGCCAAACATTTTCCGGGGCACGGAGATACCGCCGTAGATTCTCATCTTGGTATGGTTACGGTACCTCATGATCGAAACAGGCTGGAACAGATGGAGTTGTTGCCGTTCCGCAAGGCGATTGAGGCCGGAGTTGATGCTATTATGACAGCTCATGTGATGTTCCCTTCGATTGAGCCAGAGCCCATTCCGGCAACGTTGTCACATAAGGTGTTAACGGGTCTGCTACGTGAGGAAATGGGTTTTGAAGGCATTATTATTACAGACTGTCTTGAAATGCATGCGATATCCAAGCCATATGGGGTAGCTGAAGCTGCCGTTCGTGCTGTGGAAGCAGGAGCAGATCTGATTCTGGTGAGTCATACCTTGCAAGATCAGGTTGCTGCGCTGGAAGGCATATATGAAGCAGTTCGAACGGGGCGCATTTCGGAAGAGGTTATTCATCAGGCGGTTGAACGCATTATGACATGGAAAAGAAAGCGCTGTGGCCAGCAGAATGATCTTCTTGTTTCGCCGAAAGCGAGTGAACCGGTCGAAGCAACCGATGTCGAACCTGTTGATTGCACTGAATCCACTAAACCCAGTGTGCCCAACGAATTGACGTTGTTCAAGATTGCTTCAAGCAGTATTACCATCGTTCATAATGATGGGCTGCTGCCCTTGGACCCAGAGAAGGGCGTATATGTCATCTGGCCTGAGGTTGTGCAACGGACAGAGGTGGATGAACCATGGTCCCATACAGAATCGCTGGGTATGGCGCTATCGCAGCTGCGAGGCAGAGTTCGTGAGCACAAAATTACTACTCAGCCCACTTATGATGAAGCAGATCGGATATTGGCTGATGTGTCGGATAATGAACAAGTTATCGTATGTACGTACACATCGGCAGGTCATCTTCCGAAAGGGCAACAGTATTTGGTTGAAAAGCTTAGTAAGAATCATTCGCTGATTGTAATTGCTCTGCGCAATCCATATGATCTGCTGGAGATTTCGAGGCCGGGTAGTTATGTGTGTACGTATGAGAATACACCTGCAGTTGTTCGGGTACTGTCCCATGTGTTAACCGGTGGACTGCAGCCAACAGGAAGTCTGCCTGTCCGTTTGCGCTAGACCTATTCAATCCTTACATCTCTCTGCGATATGGTGCTGATTGACCATCTCCCGGAGAGATTTTTTTGTTGGAATTTTCTATTGGTTAATTTTGGGATACGAATGCCAAAAAGATAATTAATAGATAACTATTTTCATAGTATTTTCCTTCTATTAAAAGTTTACAATTCTCCTCTTAACTTTTTAGCAACTTTTCCCGGTTCCAAGCGTCTAATAATATGACTTTTTGAGGGGGATATTTATAAAATGGGAGCAGAAGGAGCCAAAGACAAAGAATGAATTTGAAGAAGAAATTGTCCATACTTACCGCTTTTGCTGTGTTTCAGGCGTTTGCAGTGATTCCTGCCAATGCACAATCAGCAGATCAGAGCGATACTACATCAGTGAATACAGCCAAAGTTAAATCCGTGGAGGTTGTGAAGAAAGAACAGACCATCGCGGAATCCGAAGTGAAATCCGGAACAAACACTCCAACATCAAATAATGAAACAACTGAAGAAGTGAACCCTCCTGAGACAGATGTTCCTACAGGAACAGACGCGACTCCTGTTGAGCCGGTAATTGAACCTATGGACGAAGAAGGTACAGCTGAGGAAACACCAGCACCTGCACCAGTAGAAGTGGAGCAACCATCTACAGGCGGTTCATCTGTTGCTGGAGGCCGGGGTGGAGACCTCACTCTTTATATGAACAGTAATAAAATGATGCAAGATGGCAAAACATATCTTGCTGGACAGCCGATGGCTGTAAAAAATGGTGTATCCTATGTAGCGATCCGTGCTCTCGTTGATCGGGTTGGCTATGATGTCAAATATGATAACACAACTAAAGAAACGATCATTATTAGTGGTGAAGATGAGTTGCGTTTCAAAACAAACAGCAAGATCTATACCGTTAATGGTGTGTCCAGAACGATGAAGGGCGCGGCTTATCAACAAAAAAATACGTTCATGGTGCCGTTGACTTCAATTACACAGGCTCTGGACATTACGTATAAAGTAAATCAATCTGCCAAAACGGTTGTATTGAATCTGAGTACCAAACCGGTGGCAAGCTTCACGGTACAAAAAGAGGTTTTTGCCGGAGACCAGGTAACCTACACAACCAGATCCAGCTCTCCCAAGGGACTCAGCATTGTAGATGAGCGTTGGACAGGCCGTCAGGATTCATTCGACCAACCAGGTGTATACACAGTAACCTATGCGGTCCAGGATTCAAGTGGTCAATGGAGCGATCCGTATTCGGTTACGATTAAGGTTGAAAGACCGAATCTGCCACCTGTCGCAATGTTTACGACAGATAAAGAAGAATACAAAATGGGTGAGAAAATCACTTATATTGATCAAAGCACAGATGATGAGAATGCAATTGTAAAAACCGAATGGGATAACAATGCACTTGCATTCTTTGTTCCAGGACCGAAGACCGTAACGATTACAGTTACCGATAAACATGGTGCTAGCGATAGCTATACCAAGATGATCAATATTACGGGAGAAACACTTTATAGTGTGACTGACTTCAATCAATTGTTCACACCAGTCGGTGAGAAGTTCACTTTTGACGGTGGTGGAGTACCGGCATTGGAGAAAGTACCTTTCACTTATTATGATGAACCAAGTCTGCTGATCCGCAGTAACAGCCCTGAAACCGTGAATACGGAAGGCATTGTGTACAAGGAATCTTCCTTTGGACAGACACGCTTCATGATTCACCATGTGAACAACACGGGCAAAAGCGTAAAAATGTATGTTGTAGCGACAAACAACAATGCATACACGGCATCCATTGACCAGCAAAACATGGGTTTTGCAGGACCGTCTCCTTTTGCAACGGTAGCTGGAAAGCTGTCCATTGACCGTTGGTTCCAGTCGATGCAGAATGGTACCGGACAAAAGAAAGTGTACATCCAGCCAGGAGAAAGCAAGCTGATTCTTAATGATCTGAGCGTTCTTCCGATGAAACAGGGACAAGTCATTTCCTTGTATTCGGATGTATTCAGTGACTATGAACTGGATTACAACATTATCATGATCGAAGAAAACAAGGACCCGATGGAAGTGTTATCGAGCCTGCCGGTTCTGGATCGTGATGGAGTTCACAACCGTGGTACCTATCCAAATGCAACACGGATCATTACGTATGACCAAGAAGTAGGGTCGAAACCTGCACGTCTTCCACTTGGAGACAATGCAAGTGATCCAAACCTTGTGGGAACGGACCCTATGGCTTTCACTGAAGCGTCCAACGCAGGTAACTTCGGTGTATTGTACAAAATTACATTGAATAATGTTGCTCCGCGCACGTTGATTTCTTTCAACCCTCGTGGAGGCAGATATTCAGGTGTGGCACTCGTGAATGGACAGGTCGTTCAGATTTCCACAGGTAAATCTGTAACTGCACCTAATGAGCAAAGCGTTATGTATCGCACAGGTTCGTACGGCGAGAGTGTAACCATTCTCTTCTCGGCGGCACCAGGAAGTAACTTGCCTGTTAACCTGCTGTTCACGCCGCTTCCGGCTGAAAAGTAATACCATGAACATGCACGGACGGTTTGGAGTGAAAGCTTATATCATATATACCCGTTCACCCCAAAAGTCGCCCGAACGATTGATCATCTGAACCGTCAGGAAGGGACTCCATCAAAATGTACTGTCATTAGCTCAAGCTAGACTAATGGCAATGCATGTGCATGGAGTCCTTTTTATGTGATGTTGGAATGACCTAACCCGGTGTCTTCGTTGACTCTAATCGTAATTTGATGCATTATTAGAGGTATACAAGAAAGCAAAAGTTTTCGCTTTTGCCGAATAAACTGTCGCTCTATGAATGATGCAAAATGCTCGTATGACAGGAGGTGCTTTAGATCATGCTGTCGACAGAACAGATTATTTCGACCATGTCCTCACAGGGGCTTCGCATTACCGATCAGCGGAAAACACTGGCCCGGTTATTTGCCGAGTCTCCCGGGTATCTTACACCCAAGGACGTCTATGAATATATGGGTAAGACTTACAGTGGACTGAGTTTTGACACAGTATATCGTAATTTGCGGGTGATGCAGGAACTGGGTGTACTGGAACAGGTCATCTTCGAAGATGGCGTTAAATTCAAAGCGCACTGTAGTGAAGATCATCATCACCATCATATGATCTGTCTGAAGTGTCAGAAGACATATCCTATTATTTTTTGCCCGATGCAGCTTGCAGATGCGCCTGAGCAATTTCAGGTTGTAGACCACAAGTTCGAGGTATTTGGATATTGTAAGGACTGTGCAGAGCATGCTCCGGCCAAAGCGGCATCGGGACATACACACGCTCATGGGAAGCACTGACCATGAAGTTATCGCGCAGAATTGCTCAGGCACCCATTCGGGTGTACCGCAACTATATCTCTCCATTAACACCGCCAACATGTCGGTTCTATCCGAGCTGTTCGGCTTACGCCATGGAGGCGATTGAAGTACACGGTGCGCTCAAAGGTTCGTTGTTAACAGCGAAACGTATTGCCAAATGCCACCCGTTTCATCCAGGCGGTGTAGATCTGGTGCCACCAAAGGCGGAGAAATCCATGATGGTATCAGAGTAACGATGTAACTTGAAGTATTCGGGTGGCCTGGAAGCAGGCCAGGATTGAACTTGAGTATGCTGTCCACTTGACAAAGGGGTCCGCATTTCAGTATATTTTCCTATATATGCGAGTTCAAAAAGTCTAGTTTTCAGTACCAAGAAGATGGGATGAAGTTAGAAAGGGAGTAGCGGAGCGTAGGAAACCTACGTGAGCAACGGACATTTCGGCTGAATTTCAACTTCGATGCTGATGATGCCGGTAGGCATGATTCGTAATCAAAAGTGGACTTTTTGAACAACTTCTATATGATTTCCAGTGAAGGGATAAGTACAGACACACCCCCAGTGCAGAGAGCCGGATGAGCTGAGAACCGGTCTGGGAGGAGGATGGAATATGGTCCCGGAGGAACCTCTTTCGAGCGTGCAGACAGTGATTTCAGAGCTGCTGTCGTAAGGCTGAGGCGTGATCCAGCGTTAATGGGCGGTCGAAGGACCGACAGAGCCTGTGTTTTGCGAAAAACATGGGGAATTTGGGTGGTAACACGTGAGAGCAACTCTCGTCCCATAGGGGCGGGAGTTTTTTGTGTTCTTTTTTAGTTGTTTTGGACGAAGGGATCACATGAAGCAGGAACATTTGAAGGAGGAGAAGTTATTCATGGCTGACCAAAAAACATTTTATCTGACAACCCCGATTTATTATCCGAGTGACAAATTGCATATTGGGCATGCGTATACAACTGTGGCGGGAGATGCGATGGTTCGTTACAAGCGTCTACGCGGTTACGATGCTCATTATCTGACAGGAACCGATGAACATGGCCAGAAGATTGAGCGCAAGGCACAAGAGAAAGGACAGACACCGCAAGCTTTTATCGACGATATCGTTGTGGGGATCAAGGAACTGTGGAACAAGTTGGACATTTCCAATGACGACTTTATCCGTACAACCGAAGAACGTCACAAAACCATTGTTCAGGATATCTTTGACCGTTTGCTGAAACAGGGAGATATCTACAAAGGTGAGTACGAAGGCTGGTACAGCATTCCGGATGAGACGTATTACACGGAGACTCAACTGGTGGATGTAGAGAAGAATGAGAATGGTGAGATTATCTCGGCCAAGAGCCCGGATAGCGGACACCCAGTTGAATTGGTCAAAGAAGAATCTTACTTCTTCCGTATGAGCAAATATGCAGATCGTTTGTTGAAATATTATGAAGAGAACCCGGGCTTTATTCAGCCGGAATCCCGTAAGAACGAGATGATCAACAATTTCATCAAGCCAGGTCTTGAAGATTTGGCCGTATCGCGGACTACATTTGAATGGGGCGTTAAAGTTAAAGGTGATCCAAAACACGTGGTTTACGTGTGGATTGATGCGTTGTCCAACTATATTACAGCACTGGGCTACGGTTCATCCGATGCATCCCTGTATAACAAGTTCTGGCCTGCGGATGTTCATCTGGTAGGGAAAGAAATTGTTCGTTTCCATACGATCTACTGGCCAATTATGTTGATGGCGCTGGACTTGCCTTTGCCGAAGAAAGTGTTTGCACATGGCTGGTTGTTGATGAAGGACGGCAAAATGTCCAAATCCAAAGGTAATGTCGTTGATCCAGTGACTCTGATTGACCGTTACGGTCTTGATGCACTGCGTTATTACCTGCTGCGTGAAGTACCGTTTGGTTCCGATGGTACGTTTACACCGGAGAGCTTCGTAGAGCGTGTTAACTCCGACCTCGCAAACGATCTGGGTAACCTGTTGAATCGTACCGTTGCCATGGTAGACAAATATTTTGAAGGCAAAGCCCCTGCGTTTGCATCGAATGTAACGGAATTTGATGCTTCGCTGGAAGAAGCAGGCCATGCTACGGTGGAAAAAGTGGAACAGGCGATGGAAAACCTGCAGTTTTCCGTAGCACTGACAGCGATCAGCCAGTTTGTCAGCCGCACCAACAAATATATTGATGAGACGCAGCCATGGGCGTTGGCTCGTGATGAAGCAAAACGTGATGAATTGGCATCCGTTATGGCTCACCTGATCGAAAGCTTGCGAATTGCTTCCATCTTGTTGCAACCGTTCCTGACACGTGCTCCTCATAAAATCTGGGCACAGCTCGGCATTCAGGAAGGTGAACTTACAGCTTGGGATACAGCTAAGCAATGGGGTCTGGTTCCAACTGGAAACGCATTGCAAAAAGGTGATCCAATCTTCCCACGTTTGGATTCCGAACAGGAAATTGCTTATATCTCCGAAGCAATGACTGGTGGCCAAAAAGCAGCACAGCCTGAAGCAAGTCAAGCAGATGCTGGAGCTTCAGCACCTGTTGAACCGGTAACCGCACCTGAAGGTACGGAAGAGATCGGTATTGACGATTTTGCCAAAGTTGAACTGCGTGTCGCGCAAGTCATTGCCTGTGAACCGGTCAAAAAAGCGGATAAGTTGCTGAAATTGCAGCTCGATCTGGGTTATGAGCAGCGCCAGGTCGTATCTGGAATTGCGAAGTTCTATTCGCCAGAAGAGATGGTTGGACGCAAAGTCATCTGTGTGACCAACCTCAAACCGGTGAAACTTCGTGGTGAACTGTCCCAGGGTATGATCCTTGCAGCATCGCATGGCGACCAGCTTACACTTGCTACAGTACCGGACAACATGCCTAATGGCGCACAAGTGAAATAAGAAATCAAATTCTGTCATAAAAATGACTCAAGGTGGCCCGATGTAATTCGGGCCCCTTTTTTTGTTGATATAAATCGCATCTTAAGGGAAGAGAACAAGCATATACTGTTATGAACTCCGTACTTCAGGAAAGAATGAATAGGACGGGATAGCTTGACAAGTAGGTTCAGGTTACCTATAATTCTTTCAGTAATGTTTACGATTAAGAGATGCGGAGTGAATCATAATGACATTTTATAAAGTGCAACATCAAGCTCAGGATAACCGGATAGGGAAGACGAGCAAAAGAGGCAACATGAAGTTACTGTGGACGGGTTTGCTTATTCTCACTTTGCTGGTATTGTCAGCGTGTGGGCAGGATAGTTCCAATAATGCGAAGATTGTGGAAGGCAAGGTAAACGTCGTGACGACATTTTATCCTGTATATGCTTTTACGACTGCAATTGGTGGTGAGGATGCCAATGTTATTAACCTGCTGCCAACGGGAGTAGAGCCACATGACTGGACTCCGAAGAGTCAGGATATCGTTAATACGTCCAAGGCACAGCTGTTTCTCTATAATGGAGCTGGACTGGAAGGATGGGTTCCGAATTTCCTGAAGTCGCTGAATAGCGATACACAGGTGAAGTCTGTTGCCGTCAGTGAAGGTGTTAAGCTGTTAACTGCTGAGGGTGATGATGGGCACGGTCACGGCGAAGAGCACGAAGACGAGCATGCAGATGAACATACTGATGAGGCTGCAAGTGAAGATGTCGCTGATCATCATATTGATCCACATACGTGGGTTAGTCCGAAATCAGCCATGATCATGGCTGAAAACATCAAAAATAGTCTGGTCGAGGCAGATCCTGATCACAAAGCAGGTTACGAACAACGTTATGAAGAGCTTCGTACCAAGCTTGAGACGCTGGATCAGCGTTTTACAGATGAATTGGCTAACGTACCAAACAACGAAATTGTTGTCTCGCACCAAGCGTTTGGCTACCTTGCACGTGATTATGGATTAACCCAGCATGCCATTATGGGACTTTCCCCGGATGCTGAACCGACAGGACAGGATATTGTGAAGCTTGCGAAACTCGTTAAAGATGAAGGCATTAAATACATTTTCTTCGAAGAGCTGGTATCTGACAAATTGGCGAAAACATTGGCAAGTGAAGCAGGAGTGGAGACCATGGTCCTTAATCCGGTTGAGGGATTGACCAAGGAGCAGGCAACAAACGGGGATGATTATTTCACCCTCATGGAGAAAAATTTGCAAAATCTGCTGATCGCATTAAAATAAGATATAATGAAGAATTCAGAGCGAAGAGTCTTTACCGTTCACGGTGAAGGCTCTTAGGACGCTATGGGATTCTTATATATAATGAAGGGCGGCTTTGCCATGCAGCAAATCATGCCACTATGTCATGATCCAATTATAGAGATCGAGAAACTATCATTTTCCTATGGGGACCAGCGAGTGATTGAGAATCTCGATTTTATGGCCCAGGAACGGGACTTTGTCGGGATTATCGGTTCCAATGGGGCTGGTAAAACGACATTGCTGCGCATGCTGGTAGGACTTCTTCCTCCTGCGCAGGGAGATATCAAACTATTCGGACAGTCGATCCGGAGGTTCAAGGACTGGGACCGAATCGGGTATGTGCCTCAAAAGAATGCATTTAACCCGTTGTTCCCTGCGACCGTTCGTGAAGTGGTCATGTCAGGCTTGTATAATAACAAAAACATGTTCCGTCGTATGTCTCGCAAATGTCAGCAACAGTGCACGGATGCGATGCAGGTCATGCGGATCGAGGATCTGGCGAACAAACGTATTGGTCAATTGTCCGGCGGACAGCAGCAGCGTGTATTTTTGGCACGAGCGCTTATCAATCACCCGGATCTGTTGATTCTGGATGAACCTACCGTAGGTATTGATGCTGAATCACAGGCCAGTTTCTTTGAACTGATTACCCATATGCATGAACATCACCGAATGACTTTTCTAATGGTGTCTCATGATATGGATCGGATGGAGAGTTATCTGGGCTCTGAAGCTGTGGTAACGAATGGCAAAATTAATTTTCATGTCCGTCATTCGCATGAGGTACAGGATTGTGCTGAGACCAATCTGCAACATACCACTGCACAGGTACGCTAGCCGTATTCCATTAGATTAGAGTAAGGCCGAAGGAGTCGTGTTTGTTTTGGAAATATTAATGAGTGATTTTTTTCAGCGTGCCCTGGCGGGTGGGTTGTTAATTGGCATTACCGCTCCGTTAATCGGACTGTTCCTCGTCTTACGGCGGTTATCCATGATTGGAGACACCTTGTCTCATGTGACCATTGCCGGTGTTGCACTTGGATTCCTGATTGAAGTGTATCCCATTGCGGTAGGCTTGATATTTGCCGTGCTTGCTTCATTTGCGATAGAGAAATTGCGCAAAGCGTACAAGAGTTACGCCGAATTATCGATTGCCATTATCATGTCCGGTGGCGTGGCCCTTGCTTCCTTGTTCTTCACGCTGGGCAAAGGATATAATGCAGATGTCATGAGTTATTTGTTCGGCAGTATATATACGTTAGACGCTACGGATCTGAAGCTTGTAGGTGTGGTTACGCTGATCGTGGTGATTGTAGTGGCATTGTTACATAAGGAATTTTTCCTGCTTAGCTTTGAGGAAGATGCGGCAGCGGTTACAGGGTTGCCTGTGAGAATTCTGAACATGTTGATCACTGTGATGACAGCACTTGTCATAAGCACGGCGATCAAGATTGTCGGTGCGCTTCTGGTGTCAGCGCTATTGACGATTCCGGTAGCAGTCAGCCTGTTGATGGCCCGAAGTTTCAAATCCGCTATTATTTTGTCCGTGGTGATTGGCGAAATTGCCGTAGTCCTTGGACTGGTTGTAGCAGGTATCTGGAACCTCGCACCTGGAGCAACGATTGTATTATTGCTGATCATGATGCTGATTCTGACGATGATTGGAAAAAAAGGGTTCCGAGCCTGACGACTGAACGAGAAAGCACGTGAGCCCGGGGAAGGGAGACATCCGCTTCATGCCTGATGTTAATGTATGGATGGCTTTTGTAGCAGGTTTAGTCTCATTTATATCACCATGTTGTCTTCCGCTGTATCCATCATACCTCTCCTACATTACAGGTATGACGGTGCAACAATTGAAGGATGACCGCAATCAGCGCGAAGTCCGCTTTAAGACCATGACGCATACGCTGGCATTTATTTTAGGCTTCTCGGCTGTATTTTATTCGCTTGGCCTGGGTGCAGGACTGTTTGGCCAATTTTTCAATGATAACCGTGAACTGATTCGGCAATTGTCTGCGATTTTGATTATGCTTATGGGGTTGTTTTTGCTTGGTGTGTTCAAGCCACAGTTTCTGATGAAGGAACGCAAGCTGGATATGAAATGGAAACCAGCAGGCTATCTGGGCTCTTTTATATTTGGTATCGGTTTCTCAGCAGGGTGGTCGCCGTGTATTGGCCCTATTCTAACAGCAATCATTGCTATGGCTGCAAGTGAGCCCACAACCTGGCTGGCGCTGATTACAGGTTATACGGCAGGGTTTGCAATCCCGTTCTTCATTTTGGCCTTTTTCATTGGTTCGACACGTTGGATCTTACGGTATTCCAATGTCATGATGAAAGTTGGGGGAGCATTAATGTTGTTCCTTGGGGTATTGCTTTTTACAGATCAGATGACGAAGATTACGATCTGGTTGCAGCAGATTACACCAGACTGGATGATCATTTAAGCGGATGAACTGAATTTGAATTAAAAAATGCATGACAAAGCAGGCTACATGTCACCAGAGTCACTCTGGGTCATGTAACCTGCTTTTTAATCGTTTGTTAGGAATGCTTTTAACTGAATATGATTTTGGGCAATCCTGTTGTTCGTTTAGGTGAAGTAATCAATACTGGCTAGTGGGAAATGTTCAAAGATCCGTTCCGTAATGAATTCGCGCAGCGCATCTTGCTGGTCATCCTTATACACATACTTGTACTGACCCCAGCGGCCCCATTTCATCTTACGTTTCTCGATATCCATCTCCAGCTTGGTTTTAGGATAACGTTTCTCAATGGTTGCTTTGGCCGTTTTGGTAAAACGGTGCTGGATCATCTCAAAGGTAAGATCCTTGGTTGCTTCCTCTGGAAGCGTATCTGCCAGCTTCTGCAACAGATCCGAGTATCCTTCTTCCCAGCCTTCATACCACATGATCGGAGCGATAATGAATCCCAGGGGATAACCGGCGTGTGCAATTTTGCCAGCAGCTTCAATGCGTTCCTCAAATCTGGAGGTAGCCGGTTCAAAGTTTTTGATGACATAATCCGAATTGACACTAAACCGGATACGGGTGTGGCCGTTATGTTTAAGGTTCAGCAACGGATCAACGTGATGATATTTGGTTACAAATCGCAAGCGCCCATATTCTTCTTCCGCCATAAAACGAATCAGGTCACTTAAATTCTCCGTGATATGCTCGAGTCCTACGGGATCAGACGTACAGGCAGCTTCAAATCGTGTAATTTCAGGCGCGCGTTCTTCAATGTATCCTTTGGCAGCCTGAATGATCTCCTCGGTATTGACATAGACACGGACATAAGGTTTCGCACCAAGTGTAGTTTGAAGATAACAATAATGGCAGTGCCCCATACAGCCTGTAGAGATGGGAATGGCATATTCCGCTGAAGGTTTCGACTGGTCAAACTTGAGTGTTTTGCGCACACCGACGACCAGAGTACGCTTTGCCATCCGATATTTTTCTTGTTCGGTTTCACCCGGCAAGTTTGTGATTCGGTTATGGGATGTGGTCATCTGATAAGGTATGTTTTTGGATGTCACCCATTCCATAATCCGTTTGCCCTTATCATATTCCAACGCACCGGGTTCAAAATACACCAAATCGGGAATAAAGGGTTTAGTACCTTTTGCTTTACGAACTGGCGGTGAGGCTACACTTGTACTCACGAAATCACTCCTTTCGATGCGGAACTTTGCTTAGTTTGCCTCATTTGGGGAGAAGTCACGCCTGCCAATTACTTGTGTAACAGCGCGCTCCGAACTGTACAGGACTTGCCAATGCGTATTGATAACATGTATCATTATAAGATAGGGACCAGGCACGAATAGGGGCCGGTCAGAGAGAAAAGAGGGAAGCAGATGCCAACGCCCAGTATGGAAGATTATTTGGAGCGTATATACAAATTAATTGATGAAAAGGGCTATGCTCGTGTGTCTGATATAGCTGAAGGACTGGAAGTACATCCTTCATCGGTGACGAAGATGATCCAAAAGCTGGACAAAGACGAGTACCTGATCTATGAAAAGTACCGCGGACTGGTGCTTACGCCAAAAGGCAAAAAGATGGGCAAACGTTTGATGGAGCGCCATCATCTGCTTGAACAATTTTTGACAACGATTGGTGTTCAGGAACAAAATATCTACAATGATGTTGAAGGCATTGAACATCATCTGAGCTGGGACTCCATTACATGCATCGAGTCCTTGGTTGAATACTTCCGTCAGGATGAGAGTCGGTTGCGTGACCTCAAAAACCTTCAGGACGTCATGAGTAATACGGAGTCTTAAGTTTCAGCAGTGGAATACACATGGTGATCTACAATGAATTGTATCCTGTGATCAAAGGATGCTTCTTGCCGTTTCAATGGCAGGAAGCATTTTTTTGTGTGCAATCACACCATAATTTGGTGATTTTCGCAACTAAACGAACGGTAGGAGCGTCTATTAAACTAGTAGAATTTACCGCAAATTTATAATGATTTTGGAGGATTGCACTAATGAACGTTCGTAAAGGATTGATGCTGCTGCTCATTTTTGTACTTGGATTACAGACAGCAGGCATGACGGCACAAGCAGCCGGGCAGAAGGAAATCGCTATTTTTCTAGACGGAAACCGTTTGGAATCGGATGTATCACCCTACATCTTGCCCAAAGTAAATGTAACGATGGTGCCTCTGCGTGTTATTAGCGAAGGACTGGGTGCGTCTGTTCTATGGTCTCAAGCCACTCGTACCGTGACCATTCAGAAATCCGATTCGGTCATCTCTATGACAAGCGGACGCCAACAGGCGACTGTGGATAACGCTGTAGTTGGTCTGGATGCATCGGTTGAATTGAAACAAGGTCGGGTCATGGTACCCATTCGTTTCGTCAGTGAGAACCTGGGCATTCGAGTGAACTGGAATCAGTCAGCCCAGACTATTGATCTGTACACAGGAGACGAATCAGGCCCAACTCCTGAACCAACCCCGGCAACCCCAGCGGAGCCTGGAGGCACGGGCACTGTACCAGCTTCTGAAGAGATGCGGGGAGCCTGGATTTCCACTGTGAATGGAGACTGGCCTACATCCGGTGCCAAGGGAAATGTAGAGAAGCAAAAACAGGAGTATACAAAACAGCTAGATACGTTGCAAGGTATGGGCATTAATGCCGTATTTGTCCAAGTGAGAGCTAATGGGGATGCCATCTATCCTTCAGGTCTGGTACCTTGGAACAGCGTATTGACAGGAACACAAGGTAAAGATCCTGGTTATGATCCCCTCGCCTTTATGGTTGAGGAAGCACACAAACGGGGCCTGGAGTTCCACGCCTGGTTTAATCCGTTCAGAGCAACGAACTCAGCGAGTACGTCAAACTTGGCTGCAAACCACATCTCCAAGCTTCATCCAGACTGGATTGTGAATGCGTCTGGCAAAATGTACATTAACCCGGGTATCCCGGAAGCCAGACAGCATATTATCGATACGATCATGGAAGTGGTCAATCAGTATGATATTGATGGCGTACATCTGGATGATTATTTCTATCCGTCCAATGTGACTTTTAATGATGATGCAGCCTTCAAAACCTATAACACATTGAATACCAAAGACCGTGCTGAATGGCGTCGGGACAATATCAATCAGTTCGTTAAGCAGCTCGGGCAGAGCATTCACAGCGTGAAAGCTAACGTTGAATATGGAATTAGTCCATTTGGTGTGTGGCGTAACAAATCTGTTGATCTGACAGGTTCTGATACCAAAGCAGGAGTAACCGCGTATGACAGCATGAATGCAGATGTGCGGACATGGATTAATCAGGAGTGGATTGACTATGTTGCTCCTCAGGTATATTGGAGTATGACATTGAACGTAGCCCGATACGACAAAGTTGTCGACTGGTGGGCGAATGAAGTGGCTAACACAAATGTAAAATTGTATATCGGTCACTCTCCTTATAAGTTAGGTACGCCAGAGATCGGCTGGCAGACATCACAGGAGATCATCGATCAGCTGAACTACAACAAGAAGTATTCTTCGGTTAAAGGGGATATATTCTTCAGTTCACAGTACCTGACGAAGAACCCTCTCGGCTTGATTGCCAGATTAAAAGCCTACTATGGTCTATAAAACATTTTAACAATACAGTGATAAGACAAACCCTTGTTCTCATAGAGTGGCAGTAGAAACGTGGCTGCCTGGAGAACGGGGGTTTTTTGTTATGTTAATTAACGCGGTGTTTGAAGGTGGAGGCGTCAAAGGGATCTCGCTTGCAGGTGCTGTGCAGGGTGCTCAAGACTGCGGCATTCAGTTTAATCGAGTGGCAGGCACATCATCCGGTTCCATTGTAGCTGCTCTGCTAGCGGCCGGTTACAGGGCCGAAGAGATGAAAGTCATTATTGAGAATACCCCCTTTGTTTCATTGCTGCGTCGTTCCCCCATATTTAATACCCGATGGATCGGACCCGCGGCAAGGCTGTTCTTGAAGAAAGGACTATATTCGGGAGAAGCGCTGGAATCATGGATTCGCAAGATGTTGGAGCAGAAAGGGATTCGCACATTCGCTGACTTGCCACAAGGTAAGTTGCTTATTACCGCATCCGATATATCCAATGGGACCATTCTGGTGTTGCCAGACGATATTCGGCGGTTCGGCATTGACCCTGCGAAGCTGGATGTTGCAAAGGCGGTTCGTATGAGTTGCAGTATCCCGTATTTTTTCGATCCGGTAGTCATACGCAAATCACCAGTATTCTCCAAAGGACTTCCTTTTCAAGATCAGTTTGTGTATGTCGTGGATGGTGGATTGCTTAGCAATTTTCCGTTGTGGCTCTTCGATGGTGATCGTTCCGAACGAGGAGGAGACGTCATTCCGGTTGTCGGATTCAAAATGGTGGGGAAGACGGAAGTGGAACCTGCCCGGATTAAAGGACCGCTAAGCATGCTTCAGGCCCTTGTAGAGACGATGCTCACAGCACATGATGAACGCTACATCGAACAGATTAACCGGTTTCGCACAGTGAAGATACCAACGCTTGGCATTAAACCGACGCAATTTCATTTATCGTTACAGGATAGCACAGCCTTATATCGATCAGGCGCAACCGCAGGGAACGAGTTTTTCAATGGGTGGAATATGAAAATGTATGATGAACAGCTGGACAAACAAAGAAAAGAATTGCGCAAGAAACAGGCAGAAGCTCCACCTCTGATTCCTGTATAAACGTGAAAAAAGCAATTCTCCGCATGTTGGGAGAATTGCTTTTTTGGTTGTTCAGTACCTTTTAGTGAAATTTCGGTATATCTTCATCGCTTTTCCCTTTTTGTCCCTGAATCACTTGGAAAGGATAATCCTTGCGTTTCTTTGAAGAGCCGCTGCTCTTTCTGGCACTGGACTGTGCATTGACTTTTGCCATGGTTCGTGCCGATGGCTTAATCTTTGGTGATTTGGTTTTGCTTGCCCAGCGACGAGGCGGATATTTGTACAGCAGGAATACGGCTCCGAACACGACCAGAGGAATAATGATCCTGGATGGACTAGCGTTCCCCAGCCAAGTCAAGACTCCAACAGCAGCTAGTGCGATGAACGTCCAAAATAAGATTGCCTGCTTGTTCATATCATTCACCCTTTCACAGGATCGAGTGTTGCAACAGGTACTTCTGACGTAGCAGAGACATTGGCAAGCTTGGCATCCAACTCACGCATGCGGTTAAACGAAGCAATGGATACTTCTACCTGTTCGTTGGTCGGCTCTTTTGTTGTCAGCAATTGCAGCCACAATCCCGGGTATCCGAGATAACGCAGTACAGGAATATCACGTACTGAATTCGTGAGCTTTAACAGTTCAAAAGAAATGCCTAGCACAACTGGCAATAACAACAGACGCTGACCCATCCGTTCCCAGAGGTTATCGTACGTGAAGAGGGAGTATAGAAACACTCCAATAATGACAGTCAACATAATGAAACTGCTTCCGCAGCGGTAGTGCAGTCGGCTGTACTTTTGCACGTTCTCCGGTGTCAGTTCTTCACCAGCTTCATGTGCGCTGATTACTTTGTGTTCCGCTCCATGATACTGGAAGAGACGTTTAATCATCGGCGTCTGTGAGATTAACCACAGATAAGCGAGTAACAGGATCAGCTTAATGCCGCCTTCCAGTAAATTATGCAAAAACTGATTGTCGAATGCATTTTTGAATAGAAAATTCTCGATAACAACAGGAAGCAATGTGAGCACAACTTTACCAAAAAGGAATGAAAGGATGGCAACGGCGGTCACACCAATGATCATGCTAAGGCTCCAGCCCGAACCTTCTTTCTCTTTTTGATTGGCTTTCTCTTCCGGTTCCAGTTCATCATCAGCATAGGCGTCAGCAGAATAATTGAGATGTCTGCTACCTTTGACACTTGAATCTATAATGCTGACAATTCCGCGTAATAAAGGAATCCGCCGCAATTTCGTGACCCAGGACTTGTCTTGCTTGGGAACTTCCAGATACGTAATTTCGCCGTCTTTTCTACGAACAGCTGTAACGTTGACATGTTTCCCACCGAACATTACGCCTTCAATGACAGCTTGCCCCCCATAGCTGACAGGCTTGGATTGTTGAGGCAAATTATTCACCTTCCTATTCTGTTCTAGGCCTTCGCGATCAAAGGCAGTTTAATAACCCTATTGTATCGAATTTTGAGACCAATTTCTAGTTTGTGAGTCAAACCTTGAAGGATGTTGTTAAGATTGTCCTGTTTTGAACATACTACCTCGTAGAATCGGAGCGGAAATTCGAGGCATAATGCGGGATTATCAACTGAATGAAGGAGAATATCGATGACAGAACGTAAGCATGAAGATACATCACAAGATGAAGGTCAACGTAAGAAAGAACGGCAGCCAAAAGACAAGGGCAGGCGCCCTACCCAGAGGCAAGGTCAAGCACACTACTATACGAAGCCATTTTCCTTTGCATTAGAGCTTGGCTTCTTTGCCGGTTTTATCTGGGGTGGGCTACATTGGCTATTCTATCTGTTGCATTTTACGATTGTACCTGTCGGATTTCTGGCCGAGCCTTTTTTCAAACATGAATATATATATACCGCAGCAGGACATTTGACAGGCTGGCTGTTTTTTATCGTCTTTTCCATCTTGGCATCCTTACTCTACACGTTCACGATTAGAAAACTGAAAGGACCGTTACCCGGCATGGTATATGGAATCGTCTGGTGGCTGATTCTCTTTATACTGGTCGGACCAAAACTGGGGATGATGAAACCTTTGAACGGTTTAACGTGGGATTCAATCATCACGGAACTCTGTTTCTTTTTGTTATGGGGGCTGTTCATTGGTTACACGGTAGCCATGGAGTACACGGACGAACGCAAACGCGAGCCGGAGCAAGCGGGGGCATAGCGCAAAAAAGCTTCTCAATCCGGCAATGGCTGTGTTAAAATAGCAGATGGTTATTTGCAGAGAGGGTGGAGCAGCGATGAAACGAATTATTGTGATCAATGGTCCGAACCTGAACATGCTTGGTGTACGCGAACCGGGCATCTATGGAACGCTTAGTCTGAAGGATATTGAGGACAAAATTCGCAGACAGGCTGATGAAATTGGCGTCTCCATCGCTTTTTATCAATCGAACCATGAAGGGGACATCATTGACCGCATTCATGCAGCGATGGGTGAGGCAGACGGAATAATACTGAATGCCGGAGCATTTACCCATTATAGCTATGCTATACGTGATGCAATCAATGCTGTAAAAGTCCCTACAGTGGAAGTACATCTATCCAACATTCATGCACGCGAAGCGTTCAGACATCATTCAGTGATTGCAGCGGAAACAATCGGGCAGATTGCCGGATTTGGCGAAGTAAGCTATGAACTGGGATTGCTGGCTCTTGTGCGTCATCTGGACAAACAAACCTGAGCCGGGAACCCGGGAATGTGAGAGAAAGAAGGGTTACCGATGGAAAACAAACGAGTAAATAAGTTGCGTGAAGCCATGCGTGAGCATGAACTCACTGCAATGCTGATTACAAACCCGATTAACCGTCGTTATATGACGGGTTTTACAGGCTCGGCGGGATATGTGCTAATTACGGAACAGGATGCATATCTGCTGACTGATTTCCGTTATATGTCACAAGCGCCTCAACAAGCCAAAGGATTCACCGTTGTGGAGCATGGAGCCAAGCCGATGGATACAGTGCGTGAACTACTGGCATCCGCAAATATCAAAGAAGTGGGCTTCGAGCAGGATAGTGTCACATTTGGCACGCATTCCGCTTATGCTGAAGCACTTCAATCTATCGAACTGAAAGCTGTATCCGGGATCGTGGAACAACTTCGTATGTTCAAGGATGAAGATGAGATCGCGGTTATGCAGAGAGCAGCAGATCTGGCGGATGCCACGTTCAGCCACGTTTTGCAGTTTGCAAAACCAGGTATGACGGAGCGTGAAGTGGATCTGGAGATGGAGTTTTTCATGCGCAAGCATGGAGCAACGTCCTCTTCGTTTGACACCATTGTAGCATCGGGTGAACGTTCTGCTATGCCTCACGGTGTAGCGAGCAGCAAGGTCATCGGACAGAATGAGTTAATTACATTTGACTTTGGTGCACTTTTGGACGGATACTGTTCAGATCTGACACGTACCATTGCAACAGGTACACCTGTACCTGAACTGCGCAAAATTTATGACATTGTACTGGAAGCTCAGTTACATACGCTGGAGAACCTGAAACCGGGCATGACCGGACGGGAAGCAGATGCATTGGCTCGTGATATCATTGCAGGTCACGGATATGGAGATCAATTCGGACACAGCACAGGCCACGGTCTGGGTATGGAAGTTCACGAAGCTCCTCGCTTGTCCAAGCTTAGCGACGATGTATTGAAACCGGGTATGGTCGTTACCGTTGAACCGGGTATATATATTGACGGGCTTGGCGGCGTGCGTATCGAGGATGACGTAGTGATTACCGAGACGGGTATTCATATTCTCACGAAGTCGGACAAGAAGTTCACCGTAATCGGCTAAATTACAGCCACAGGGATATAAGACGATTTTTAATGTGTTATTTAAATTGAAAATAAGAAATTTCACCATAACAGAGAGTGCAGAACCAATCTGAAGAAGCGAAGCGTTCGCCTTTATCACCGGATTTTCCCATTGATAATGGGATCAAAAAAATCTGGGGATAACAGCGATCAGAGGATGGTACTGCAATCGAAGTGAACGAGGTGGCCATTCTTGGGCTCATTTTACATATAACATTAACCCATCGTCTTATATCACCTACTTTTTAACCATATCAGGAGGGATTTTTTGTGATTTCAGTAAACGATTTTAAAACAGGCTTGACCGTGCAAGTAGATAACGATATCTATACCGTACTTGATTTCCAACACGTTAAACCAGGTAAAGGCGCTGCCTTTGTACGTTCCAAATTGAAAAACCTGCGTAACGGTAACACTGTTGAAAAAACATTCCGTGCAGGCGAAACGATTGGTCGTGCCATTATTGAAAACCGTGGCGTATCCTACCTGTATGCAAGCGGTACAGAGCACACGTTCATGGATAACGAAACATATGATCAGTTCACATTGACTAGTGAACAACTGGAATGGGAATTGAACTTCCTGAAAGAAAACATGGTCGTTAAGATTGTTAGCTACCAAGGTGAAATTCTCGGAATTGACTTGCCAACAAGCGTTGAGTTGAAAGTCATCGAGACTGAGCCAAGTGTTAAAGGTAACACTGCACAAGGCGCTACCAAAAATGCAAAAGTGGAAACAGGCTTGAACGTACAGGTTCCTTTGTTCATTAACGAAGGTGACGTTCTCCTGATTGACACACGTGAAGGTAAATACTCTTCCCGTGCGTAACTTTCACAGCTTGTAAGCTAAAAAAGGTTATTAACAACCCTTTGCCATTCCTTTGGCAGAGGGTTTTTTCGAAAAAAGATTAGCCTATCAGGCGCTTTCGTAATATACTGGGTTAAAGTCATTTCTCGTAGAGAATAATGACGATGGACATTAATTATGCATACTGCACAAGGTAGGGAGTGGATTTGCGTTGTCATTGTACGTCATGAAATTTGGGGGTAGCTCGGTCGGAGATACAGAACGCATGAAGCGTGTGGCCGGACGTGTTGTAGAAAAAGCTGATGAAGGACATCGGTGTGTAGTTGTGGTTTCGGCCATGGGGGATACAACAGATGATTTGATTGATCAGGCAAAACAACTGAATAGTGAACTGCCTGCTCGTGAGATGGATATGCTCTTAACGACAGGAGAACAGATTTCGATCTCTTTGTTATCGATGGCTATTCAAGCGCTTGGACGTAAGGCAGTATCGTTTACGGGCTGGCAAGCGGGATTCCGCACAGAGCCGGTTCACGGAAAAGCACGTATTCATGATATTCAACCTGACCGTGTGAATGCAGCACTTGCCGAGGGCAACATTGTTATTGTTGCAGGCTTCCAGGGCATGACGGAAGACGGCGAGATCACAACGCTCGGTCGTGGTGGTTCGGATACAACAGCTGTAGCGCTGGCGGCAGCGATTAAGGCTGATGCGTGTGAGATCTATACGGATGTAGACGGAATCTATTCTACGGACCCGCGGATCGTTAAGGTTGCGCGCAAGCTGAAGGAAATATCGTATGACGAAATGCTAGAACTTGCTAATTTGGGAGCAGCGGTGTTGCATCCGCGTGCAGTAGAGTACGCGAAGCATTCCGGTGTACCTTTAATCGTAAGATCCAGCTTTAACCATAATGAAGGAACGGTTGTGAAGGAGGAAGCAGCAATGGAACAAGGCGTAGTGGTTAGTGGTATTGCCTATGACAAAAACGTGGCTCGCATCAGTATTCTGGGTGTGCCGGATGTACCAGGAGTTCTGGCCGAAGTATTTGGTGCGCTTGCATCCAATCAGCTGGATGTGGACATTATCGTTCAGAGCGGAGTGATGGATGGCAAAGCGGACTTCTCGTTCTCTGTGGCGCTGTCTGATCGTGAGAACGCATTACGTGTCATTGAAGGCCTTCACAGCCGCTTGCCTTACCGTGAAGTTACATCTGAGGAGAACCTCGTTAAAATCTCCATTGTTGGCGCAGGCATGGTCAGTCATCCTGGTGTAGCTGCGAAGATGTTCAAAGTCATTTCCGCTGAAGGCGTGAGTATCAAGATGGTGAGCACTTCCGAGATCAAAGTATCTTGTGTTATTGACGGAGATAAGCTGCATGACGTCATTAAGGCATTGCATACAGCATATGATCTCGACACTGCCGAGCAAGCCGTTATCGGTGGACCTCAAGATCGCAGATAAGTATCTTCAATGTATGTAAATTAGCAAAGGTGTACTGTTGCCAACGGGCAGCAGTACACCTTTTTTTGTTTTTCTCATGGCAATTCTCACATCAACTTGAACATCTTTCCCCCGCGTATGCCTCTATAAGGCTGCATGCGGTTCCCCTCCCCCATCTCGGGAACACAATCCAGCAGGTTTAATTGAGAACAATACGAAATATCATGAACTCTGCCTAACTTTTCAAGCCTCCGCCCGCTAACAGACCCCTGCACCAACTCCGGGATGCTCTCCTTACATTGGGATACCGCCTGATGAAGTACTATGCCGAGATCGTTAAGCTGGAGGGGAGAACAGGATTGACGGTGCAGTTCATCGATGATACATCCAGCACACAAGCCGTCCTCCAGAGCAAATTCATCCTGGTTCCCCGCACATAACAGCAATACATCTCGTTGAAGTTCACATAGAGCTGCTGCAACAGCCTGCACATTGAGAAATGAACCAGCAAATACATGTTTCCCCTTGGAAGCCTTGATCAAAGCTCGGGTTCCATCGGTTGTGGTTAGAATGATTGTTTTATCTGCAATGCCTGCAGTCATATATTCATAGGGGGAATTCCCCACTTCGAATCCGGTGATTTTTTTGTCAAAACGCTCCCCGCCTCGAATGCAATCTTTCACTTCCATTTGTTTGGCTTGTGGAACGGTCTCTACGGCAATCACAGCCGAAGCGTCATACGCCAGAGCCGTAACAATCGTACTGGTCGTACATAATACATCAATGACAACTGCACTTCGCCCTGCAATATCAATGGTACGTACTTCATTCACATTGCCAACGACATCAACTCGCACTCCCCACAACTCCTTTCTGTATCTGGGGATCGGTAGTTCTGTTTTGAACCGGAATGGAACTTACCTATCTGCAATTACTATATGCAAGCACATCTAGACGGGTGCCTAGAACAGAAGGTGCATCTATGGTTTCAACTCTCAACCGTATTCTGAAGAATTGATAGATTTCAGCGTCATAAATTAAATGTACAGGCATAAACTTGAGATATGAACAAGCGCCAGAAGTGTGAACCAAATGATCTCAAGGTTGGAGGAGCCTACTCATGAAGGTGAACTGGAGGGAACTTTTTCCGGAACCGATCCGAACCATTCTCGGAAGAATGCCACCCGCTCTATTGGAACAAGTGGAGGAAGTACGTATTCGAGAAGGCAGACCCCTGGAGATTAATGCAGGCAACACATACCACTTCCTGACACCTCAAGGTTGTCCGACCGGGAATCCTGAAGAAGCGTATGTTCCTCAGAAAGAAGTGACGCACAGGTTGCTGGACCTGATCAGTAACCATTCACTTTATACATTGGAAGAGGAACTGCGCAAAGGGTTCATCACCATACCTGGGGGACATCGAATCGGGCTTGCTGGACGAACGGTACTAAGCGGTGGGCGTGTCGAATACCTGCGTGACATCAACGGGTTTAACGTTCGGGTAGCCCGTGAGGTACATGGAGTGGCTGATCGTATTCTTCCTTATCTTCTCGATATGAAGAGCGGACAGGTCCTGCACACGTTGATCCTATCACCACCACAACAAGGGAAAACGACGTTGCTGCGAGATCTGGCGAGACAAATTAGCAGTGGTACAAAGCTTACAGGGGGAACTGAACTGGTTCAGGGAATACGTCCGCGTCTGAAAGTGGGCATTGTGGATGAAAGGTCCGAAATCGCTGGTAGCTACAAAGGAGTACCTGGCTTCGACGTAGGACCCCGAACAGATGTGATGGACGGTTGTCCGAAGGCTGAGGGCATGATGATGATGCTTCGCTCCATGTCGCCCGATGTCCTGATTGTGGACGAGATCGGTCGTCCGGAGGATGCCGAGGCGGTGATGGAAGCCCTGCATGCAGGAGTCTCAGTGATTGCGACTGCGCATGGCCGTGACCTATCGGAGCTGTCGGCCAGACCCGCCCTCAGAACCTTAATTACGGAGCAGATGTTTCAACGTTATGTCCAGCTGCAACGGACGAGCCGGGGCATGACCTTTCGGCTGGCTGATGGCAAAATGCGTGGGTTGCAGCTGACCGGGGCAGGAGGTGAAGCCTTTGGTTAACATGTTTGGTGCGGTAATTATTCTGTTAGCCAGCACCCTCGCCGGATTTTACAAGGCCAGACAGTATGCATTAAGACCGAGACAGTTGCGAGAACTCATTGCAGCCCTCCAGCGACTAATGACGGAGATTAACTATGGGCTCACTCCACTTCCCGATGCCATGGGCAAGATGGGAGCACAGACCAAAGAACCTGTAAAGACGTTGTTTCTTCATGCAGCTACACAAATGGAACCTCCTCATGGACTCACTGCCCGGGAAAGTCTGCAGTCAGGCGTGGATCTGGCGTGGGGAAGATCGGCCATGAAGGCTGACGAGAAGGAAGTGATGCTGCAATTAAGCTTCAGCCTTGGCACAAGTGACCGTCAGGATCAGACCAAACATATATCGTTAGCCATTCAACAACTAATGCATGAGGAATCCCGCGCCCAGGCCGATCAAATGAAATATGAACGAATGAGCCGAAGCCTCGGGATGCTTGTCGGAGCGTTAATCGTCATTCTGATCTTCTGAAATAGCCGGGATAGTGAGGTGCCAAGGTCATGAATCTAGAAGTGAACGCAATCTTTCAAATTGCGGGTATCGGAATCATCATCGCCATGATTCACACGGTACTGAAACAAATGGGAAAGGAAGATATGGCTCACTGGGTGACCGTAATCGGATTTGTCGTTGTATTGTTCATGGTGGTCCGTATGCTGGACAGCCTGCTACAAGAGATCAAATCGATATTTCTTTTTCAATGAAAACGGTCATGAAGCCGGATGGTGGTGACCTGTGGAAATTATCCAAGTTGTAGGTTTGGCGCTCATTGCAACAGTGCTTATTCTGGTCATTAAGGAACAGAAACCGATGTTTGCCTTTCTGATTGCTGCCGCGACCGGCATTGTCATCTTCATGTTGTTGATTGGCAAAATTGGAGCAGTCATCGAAGTGTTGAAGCGGCTTGCCGAGAATTCAGGCATGGAAAGTATTTATCTGAAAACGGTGCTGAAAATTATTGGCATAGCGTACATCGCTGAATTTGGCGCACAGATTGTCAGGGATGCAGGCCAGGAAAGCATTGCGTCCAAGATCGAATTGGCTGGTAAGGTACTGATCCTTGTACTTGCTATACCGATCATCAGCATTATTATCGAAACCGTCATGAAGCTGATGCCGGTGTAGAAAGGGCGTGCGGACTTCATATGAAATCAATGCATCATAAGCCGCAGTGGCGCCTTACGGTTGTGCTGATGCTCTGTTTTCTGTTTGGTATCCTGGGACAGGTTACTGCAACCTCGCCTTCCGGTGAGTGGATGGAGCAGCAGGCCGATCAGCTTCCCAAGGATCAGGTGGAGAAATACTGGGATCAACTGATGCAACAATACGGTGGTTTCTTCCCGGATGGGAAGACCCCTTCCTTCATGGATATGTTAATCCCCGGCAATGAAGGGTTCAGCCTGAAATCGGTGTTTGTAGCGATCGGAACCTTCATGCTGCATGAAATTTTATATAATGGCAAACTTCTGGTCACGATTGTGATGTTAAGTGTACTCAGCATGATTCTGGAGACACTTCAGACCGCATTTGAGAAAAATAATATTAGCAAAATCGCCTATTCCATCTGTTATATGGTCATCATCATCATTGCGATCAACAGCTTCAGTGTAGCGATTGGATACGCCAAGGATGCCATAACCGGCATGATCAACTTCATGATGGCCATGGTTCCCTTGTTATTCACACTGCTTGCGTCCATGGGTAATGTCATCACCGTCTCGGTGACACATCCACTCATCATTTTCATGATTCATCTGGTGAGTACGTTGATTCACTTGCTGGTATTCCCGTTACTCTTCTTCTCAGCTGTTCTGCATCTCGTCAGTTCATTGTCTGACAAGTACAAGCTGACACAGCTGGCAGACCTCCTGCGCAATATTAGTGTAGCACTGCTGGGTATCCTGCTGACGATGTTTTTGGGTGTAATCTCGGTGCAGGGAGCATCGGGCTCCGTAGCGGATGGAGTTAGCCTGAAGGCCGCCAAATACATCGCAGGCAACTTTGTCCCTGTCGTGGGCAGAACATTTGCGGATGCGACGGATACGGTAATTACAGCTTCTTTACTTGTCAAAAATGCAATTGGACTCACCGGAGTGATCATCATTTTGTTTCTATGTGCCTTTCCGGCACTCAAGATCCTGGCTCTTGCCTTGATATACAACGTAACTGGTGCCATCATGCAACCACTAGGAGACACCCCGATTGTAGGATGCCTCCAGGCCATCGGCAAGAGCATGATCTACGTATTTGCGGCGCTCGCAGCCGTCGGACTGATGTTTTTCCTGGCCATTACCATCCTGCTGACCGCGGGCAATCTGACTGTCATGATGCGCTGAATGTATGTTGGCAAGAAAGGGGGTGGAAAGGATGGGGTGGCTGAGCAACTGGCTCCAGGAATTGATTATGATCGTTCTGCTGGCGACTTTTGTGGATATGTTGTTGCCCAATCGATCCATGGAACGTTATGTCAAGCTTGTGCTGAGCCTTCTCATCCTGCTGACCCTTTTATCACCCATAACCAAGCTGCTTAAAAGTGATCCGGTTGGCGAACTGAAACGGGCAATGTCTGCAATGGATGCTCCATCGAATGGGAAAGCGACACTCGAACAGATATTAGCTCAGGGCAAACGGCTGCAATCCAATGAACAGGAACAATCCTTACAATGGACAGCCAAAGAACTGGCTAATGTCATGAAAGGTCAGATTGAAGAAACAACAGGAGCCAAGGTGCGGTCCGTAGAGGTACAGCTGACCATGAGTAAATATGAAACCGAGATGGAAGCTGCCTCATCAGTCGAACTGCCTGTGATCCAGCGTGTGTTGGTCGAGATGGCCGGAGAGAGTGCAGAAGGAGAAGTGAAGGCAGGGCAGCAAGAAGTCGCTGCTAACACACAACCCATATTTGGAACAGACACAGAAGTCGAGAAGGATAAATCACATCAAATACAGCAGCCCATCCAGATCGGTCAGATTGAAGTGCCTGATGTTCAGATTGATGTGAGTAAAGGGCAACGTGATGGAAATGAAGCGTCTTCCGAGCCTGTTATACGTGATCAAGCAGATGAGACGAAGCAGCAAGTTGAGACATCCACAAGGTCCGAACATGCGGTGCAGATTATTACATTGTTGACTGAAAAGTGGGATGTTGATGCAAACAACGTTCAAGTGACAGAACCAAAAAGTGCTGGAGTGCTCTGAGAAGGAGGGTGTCCGAAATGAAACAATGGTTCAAAAAGATGGAAACCTGGATGGGTGGCGGAGAGGGTGGGGCAAGGCGAAGTCAAACCTTCCGCTGGCTGATTATCCTGGGTTTGATCGGGGTGGGAATCATGCTGTTCAATTCCTTCGTCAATGTCAAAAAAATTGATTCCGAAAATATCGGTCGGGAACCACCGGACCCGGCAACATCCATGGCATCCATACAGAGTGATCCGTCGGAACAGAATCCTTTTCAGGCGATCGAAATTGCATTTGAAGACAAAATCAAAGGTGTGCTGGAAAACATTGTTGGTGTGGGAACGGTTGATGTGATGGTTACCGTGGATTCCACAGAAGAATTGGTCGTTCAGCGGAACGTGAAGGATTCTCAGCAACTTACCGAAGAAACCGATGCTAGCGGGGGCAAACGGCATATGACGCAATATACCCGTGATGGCGAGATTATTACTTACGAAATAGCAGGGGATCAGACACCTATAGTGACCAAAAAGCTCAAACCGCAGATCCGTGGGGTGCTTGTGGTTGCGAGGGGTGCAGAGAACAAGGTTGTGAAGGACCTGATAACCGATGCTGTGGAAAAAGGACTGAATGTGGCAGCCTACCGGATCTCGGTTGTACCGCGCAAACAAGACTAATCTGATGTGTTGAATCACAAGATTCAATTCTCATAAGATTGAAGCCAATTTGAGGAGGAAGTTCTAATGAATAACAAACGTCAAACGGTATGGCTCGTTTCCATGCTGAGTCTGATGGTCATTTTGTCCGCGTATTATCTGTTCACTGAGGATTCCGGTCCAGTTAACGCGCCGGTGGCTGACAGTCAACAAGTGGATGGAATCAAGCAGGGGGAAGCAAAGGAGACGGCAGGCATTCTTGATCCTACAGAAGGTTTGGTTGTGAATGAAGTGGTGAATAGCGGCGAAGTTGAAAGTGATCCAAGCGCGGCTGGCGCTGTGGAAGAACCAGCGGCTACGGAAGGTAAAGAAGCTGGAAATACAGAGAAAACACCTGCTGTCGAACCAGGCGAGAATAAGGGCGAGGCAGGCAAGGAAACCAACAAAGAGACCGACAAAGGGGCAACAACTACACCGGAGACAGACGGTCAGGCAGGCAGCACTGCAACCAAGACAGATGAGGAAGTCCTCAAGGAAATGGAAGAGCAGAATACGACAGCATCTGCGAGCAGCCAGTTCCAGAACTACCAGTGGCAACGTGAGGAAAGCAACAATCGTAAGTATGAGGAACTGATGACCGTGGCAGGTGATCTGAGCAAAACGCCAGAGGAGAATGCCAAAGCAACCGAGCAACTCCGTACACTGGAAGAAAAAGAAGCTAAAATCACTGGCATTGAGGAGACGCTCTCTCAACAGTACGCTAATGCGATCGTTCAAGAAGATTCCGACAAGTATAAAGTTGTGGTCCTCAGTGACAAACTGGATGTAAAACAGGCGGTATCCATTGTGGATCTGGTCATGAAAGAATTGGCGGTTTCACAGAACAAAATCAGCGTGCAATACGTCACAGAACAGTAATCCAAATCATGGAAATGCAGTCCCGGGAGCTGGTTGTACTCTCGGGCTCTTTCCATTTTTAATGATTATGATATAATACATAAAGCCATATGACCGTCCTAGTGAGACTGGCATGATGCCGAAGGAGTGAATAATGGAAATGTTTAAATTGAGTGAAATCAAAGAACTGATTAAACTGGTAGATGAAAGTTCCGTTCAAGAGTTGGAAATTGAAAATGAAGGATCACGGTTATCAATCCGCAAACCGGGCAAAACGGAGTATGTTCAAGCAGCTGCTGTGCAACCGCAAATGATTGCTGCTCCGCAAGTACAGCCGGCAGCAGTGGTAAGTGAAGCTGCACCGCAGGTCGATACTACAAGTCATTTACATAAAATTGTATCTCCGATGGTAGGTACTTTTTACAGAGCTTCCTCGCCGGAAGCGGGTCCTTTTGTGAGCGCTGGTGATAAAGTTGTTGAGAAAACAACGGTATGTATCATCGAAGCTATGAAGCTGATGAACGAGCTTGATGCGGACATCAAGGGAGAAATCGTTGAAGTGCTGGTTGAGAACGGACAGCTGGTCGAGTATGGGCAGCCCCTTTTCCTGGTGAAACCGGAATAACCGTTATAGCTGGTTAACAGCTAACCGCATGAGCTTCGAAGGAGGACAAAACGAAATGAAATTTCAAAAAATACTGATTGCGAACCGTGGAGAGATTGCGGTACGTATTATTCGTGCCTGCCGTGAAATCGGTATCTCAACGGTAGCCGTCTACTCGGAAGCGGACAAGGATTCTCTGCATGTTCGTCTTGCAGATGAGGCTTATTGTATCGGACCGACACTGTCTAAGGACAGTTACCTCAACTTCACAAACCTGATGAGTGTAGCTACGCTGACGGAATGTGATGCAATCCACCCTGGATATGGTTTTTTGGCGGAGAATGCTGATTTTGCGGAAATTTGTGAGTCTTGCAATATTACGTTTATTGGACCTTCTCCTGAAGCCATCACTAAAATGGGTGACAAGGCTGTTGCCAAACAGACGATGAAAGATGCAGGAGTACCTGTTATTCCTGGATCAGACGGCCTTGTTGAAAATATGGATGAAGCAATCATGATTGCTAGAGATATCGGGTATCCTATTATTATCAAAGCTACTGCTGGTGGCGGAGGTAAGGGAATTCGTATTGCCGAAGATGAAGAAACGCTGATTAAGCAGATTACCGCTGCTCAGCAGGAAGCACAAAAGGCATTTGGCAATGCAGGTGTATATCTGGAGAAATTCCTGACAGGTATGAAACACGTGGAAATTCAGATCATTGCTGATAAACACGGAAATGCAGCACATTTGGGAGAGCGTGATTGCTCGGTTCAGCGTCGTCGCCAGAAATTGGTAGAAGAAGCTCCGTGTCCGATTCTCTCCGAAGATGTGCGCACACTGATGGGTGAAGCTGCGGTACGGGCTGCCCTTGCTGTGGATTACTCGGGAGCGGGTACATTGGAGTTCCTGCTCAGCCCGAATGGCGAGTTCTATTTCATGGAGATGAATACGCGTATTCAGGTAGAGCACCCGGTGACTGAGATGGTTACTGGCGTGGATCTGATCCGTGAGATGATCTCGGTAGCTGAAGGGAACCCACTCTCATTCCGTCAGGAAGACGTGGTTATCAATGGCTGGTCCATTGAATGTCGTATCAATGCAGAAGATCCGGACCGTAACTTTATGCCCTCACCAGGCAAAATCGGATTCTACCTTGCACCGGGAGGACCTGGCGTTCGTGTAGATAGTGCTGCTTATCCGGGTTATACCATTTCACCTTTCTATGACTCCATGATCGCAAAATTGATCGTGTGGGGAGCGAATCGTGAAGAGGCGATTGCCAAGATGAAACGTGCGCTTGGGGAATTTGCGATTGAAGGCATATCTACAACTATTCCTTTCCATCAGAAATTGCTGGAGCACCCAACGTTCATTCGTGGTGACTTTGATATCAAATTTCTTGAGGAAAACGAGATTTAAAAGGTATATTGGGCTTGTTTGTCATAATGTAGCCCAAATGATATAGTATGAATAATAAGAGCGCATGTCTCCTGCAAAGGATAAGCCCGCACCTCGCGGATGTTTGCAGGAGTTCCGGTAAAGCCGGACCGGAAGGGTTCTGAAGGTTGATTAACCTGAGTCCAGCGCCCTGACGGATGGCCGCAAACTTATCTCGCGAAAGGTGTGTTGAACAGTTATGAGTACACTACCGACTGAATTTGAACGAACGGATATCGGTGAAATCCAGATCGCACCTGAAGTTATTGAAGTGATTGCTGGATTGGCGACCCTTGAAGTGAAAGGTGTTGCAGGCATGAGTGGCGGATTCGCTGGCGGATTTGCTGAATTGCTTGGTCGCAAAAACCTTTCCAAAGGCGTTAAAGTTGAAGTGGGCCAACGTGAAGCTGCAGTTGATGTTTCCGTAATTATCGAGTACGGATACCGTCTGCCACAAGTAGCTACGGAGATTCAACAGAACGTGAAACGTTCCATCGAGAACATGACAGGATTGAATGTGAATGAAGTGAATGTGCACATTCATGACGTTCAGTTCAAGAGCACCGAGAAAGTGGAAGAGATCGACCTGAACAGTCAGCGCGTAAAATAAAAGAAGACAGATTCCCCCGGCATCATCTGCCGGGGGTTATCCCGTCTTGGACAGGTCTTCATTATAGCGAAAGCTAGATGAGGATCTGATTTTTTGCTAGTGAACAGGTTAAGTCATGTTAGTGAGCAAGGGAGGCTGTGCAGTTCGTGGCTAAAATACTGGATCGGCTTCTGTTGTTTATATACAGCATAAGCGTTGGAGCAATATCGGCAGCCGTCATTCTTCTGATTAGCGGTGTGCTGCCTTACGAATTGAATTACCAGCAGGAACAGAACGTTATTGTTGCGTCGGTTATTGCAGCAGCGATTTTGTTTATCCTGAGTTTGCGATTTTTCTACATCTCGGTTCGGCGTGAGCGTGCATCGTTGCCGTCTGTAGATCAACGTACTGAGTTTGGTGATGTACAGATTTCGATGGAGACGATTGAGAATCTCTGTTTGAAGGCAACTTCCCGTTTCCGGGGAGTACGTGATGTCAAGGCACGCATACGTGTGGTTGAGTCAGGACTGGAGATTATGATCCGTGCAGTAGTGGATGGTGAGACACCTATTCCTGCGCTGACTTCTGATCTGCAAAAGGCGATACATGATCATGTGCAAGAGATTACGGGCATCCCGGTTTCTTTTGTCACGGTGTATATCGCTAATGTAACCCAGTCGCCTAACTACAAGAGTCGAGTGGAATGAGGTGAGTTTCACTGATGCTGTGGAAAGAGATTTGGGATAGTCACAGAGGCCGAATTACCGGAATTATCGGCGGCATCTTTTTTGGATTTCTTTATGTATGGATCGGTTTTTGGGATATGTTGTTCTTTGCACTCTTGGTGTTCATCGGTTATACGTTAGGCAGACGAAGCGATTCGAAGCCGGATTCGTCCATTCCCTGGAGGGAGTGGGGGCAATGGCTGGGCGATCGCTGGCGTCCGTTTAAGTGACCTACCTGAACCCTGCAATATGTTTCTTCCGAAAATAGAGCTGTAGTTTGGGTTGCCCGTTTTTTGGAGGAAACGTATTGCAGGTTTTTTTGTGAAAAGGGATAACAATAACAATACCGTGGAAGTCATCGATCAATCCAATACAGGATTTGATGAGATGGTTGCATGGATTATAAAATAAGCATGATGACGCTCCAGACGGAGCGCTGCAGGAGGCAGGACATGAAAAGACGTTTGGCAAGGGAAATTGCAGTACAAAGTCTGTATCAGATGGAAATGAATGAGGTAGGTGCAGCAGAAGCTGTGAACATGTTGATCAATGAAGCTGCTGAAGATAATGAAACCGAAGTAGTTATCCGCGATGCAGATGTAATGCGTACTTATGTTACTGAGATTGTACAAGGAGCCTGGAACAATAAGGAAGCCATTGACGGTTTGCTTGTGGATTATTTGAAAGGTTGGCAGATCAGCCGTCTGTCACGTGTAGATCGCCAGATTCTACGACTGTCCACGTATGAAATGGTGTTTCGTGATGACATTCCGGCTAAGGTATCGGTCAATGAAGCAATTGAACTGTCCAAATATTTTGGTACAGAAGAATCCGGCAAGTTCGTCAATGGTGTACTTGGACGCATGATTCAGGAAGTTGACGCGATTAAAGCAAAATTATCTTAAGTTATGATTAATTATAGTGTGTGTTCAAAAAGACCGGTTTTCAGTATCCTTCGTAATCAAAAGCGGGCTTTTTGAACAACCTCTAAATTTATATTCACATAAGGGAGAGAGAGTACAATGACAGCATCTATTATTAACGGTAAAGAAGTATCCCAAGAGATCCGCGCAAGCATGACAACAGAAGTAAAACAGCTTAGCGAACAGGGGGTAGTACCTGGTCTGGCTGTTGTGCTCGTCGGGGAAGATCCGGCATCCCAAGTCTATGTGCGTAATAAAGAAAAAGCTTGTCACGACCTCGGTTTCTACTCCGAAGTGCATCGCTTGGATGCAGATACGTCCCAAGAAGATCTGCTTGCGCTGGTGGACAAGCTGAACAATCAACAATCCATTAACGGAATTTTGGTTCAACTCCCACTGCCAAAACATATCGAAGAGAAAGCGGTCATTGATGCGATTGCCGTGGATAAAGACGTAGACGGATTCCATCCAGTCAATGTTGGTAATCTCGTAATTGGAGACGATAGTCTGCTTCCATGTACCCCAGCGGGTGTAATTGAACTGATCAAACGTACTGGACTGGAAATGTCCGGTAAACATGCAGTGGTTATCGGAAGAAGCAACATCGTTGGCAAACCGGTATCGCTGTTGCTCCAACGTGAGAATGCGACGGTAACCATGTGTCATTCCCGTACAGCCAACATGAAAGAAATTACACGTCAGGCGGACATTTTAGTTGTAGCCATCGGCCGTGCTAATTTTGTGGATGCTGATTTTGTGAAACCAGGTGCTGTTGTTATCGATGTCGGCATGAACCGTTTGGAGAATGGCAAACTGGCAGGAGACGTTGATTTCGAGAGTGTGAAAGAAGTTTCTGGTCCAATTACACCCGTTCCTGGCGGTGTTGGTCCGATGACAATCACAATGCTGATGAAAAATACATTGATCGCTGCCAAGCGCGCTCACGGATTGGCCTAGGGTTTTGTCTGTGGCAGATCAAAAGATCTACTCCATCAAAGACCTGAACCGATACATCCGGATGAAACTGGAATCGGATCAGGTCCTGTCGGACGTCTGGCTGCGCGGGGAGATTTCGAATTTCACACATCACTCCAGCGGCCATATGTATTTTACATTGAAGGACAAGGACAGCCGGATCAAGTCAATTATGTTTGCGTCCCATAACCAGCGATTACCCTTTGTACCGAAGGAGGGTGCAAGGGTTATTGCCCGTGGTAATGTCTCGGTGTATGAACGGGATGGGCAGTATCAATTCTATGCTACCCATATGCAACCGGACGGAATTGGAAGTCTGTATCTAGCTTACGAACAGCTGAAGAAAAAGCTTGAGGATGAAGGGTTATTTTCACCTTCTCGAAAAAGACAGATCCCTCGTTATCCACAGACCATCGGGGTTGTAACTTCACCGACGGGAGCGGCGGTGCGAGACATTATGATCACACTCCAGCGCAGATACCCTTCTGCCAAAGTTGTTTTATATCCTGTTCTGGTTCAAGGGAAGGGTGCTGCACCTTCCATTGTCAAAGCGATTGGCAACCTGAACCGGATGGGAGAAGCCGATGTACTTATCGTTGGACGCGGAGGCGGTTCACTGGAGGAGTTGTGGGCCTTTAATGAGGAGATTGTGGCAAGAGCAATAGTTGCTTCGGATATTCCTGTCATTTCTGCGGTTGGGCACGAAACGGACTTCACTATTGCTGATTTTGCAGCCGATTTGCGTGCGGCTACACCTACAGCAGCTGCTGAATTAGCTGTACCTAATAGAGCTGAGTTGCTTGATCAGATCGGACAACGTCAGCGCCAGTTACAGCACAGCTTACGTCAGCGTGCTGTACATAATCGTGAACGGCTCGCAAGATTACAGCGTTCGCCAGTGCTGGTGCATCCAAGACGTACCTTGATGCAGCACACCGAACGACTTGATATGATGCATCAACGGCTTTTGAGAACAGTGGATACGCGTATGAAATGGACAGGAGAGAAGCAGGAGCGTCTGCGGGCAGCACTGCAACGATTCAATCCTCGTGAGCAGGTCAATGCAGCACGCCGTGAGAATGCGGCAGCACGCAGACAACTGGAACTTGCGATCAGGTCTATAGCCAGATCGAAGCAGCAACAGTGGAAATCATCTGTGCGGCATCTGGATGCGCTTAGCCCGCTTAAAGTCATGTCACGGGGATACAGCCTTGTCTATGACGAGCAAGAACAGCGATTGCTCAAGTCAACGAAAGATGTACAGCCTGGAGATTCAATTAAGATTAAATTAACAGACGGACAGCTGGACTGTCAGGTTTGGGGAATGAAGGAGGACGACAATACCCATGGCGAATGAACCGGAATTGAATTTTGAAGAGGCAATGGCGGCATTGGAAGACATCGTAGGTCAGCTGGAACATGGTGATGTTCCGTTGGAACAGGCCATCGATCTGTTTCAACGCGGGATGAAACTTTCGCAACTTTGCGGTCTGAAGCTGGAACAAGTGGAACGCAAGATCGAGATGATCGTAGAAGAAGATGGAGAGCTTCGCAAGAAACCTTTCGGAACTGCTGACGATGAGAGCGGTGAAGTCCATGAGTAATCGTCCTTCGTTTCAAGCATATCTCGAAGAGGTCACAGCTGAGGTGACAGAAGCGTTGAAACACACGCTTCCCGATCACTGGGATGTACCCCAGTCGCTGACGGATGCGATGCAGTACTCACTTATGGCCGGAGGCAAACGCCTTCGTCCTCTTCTGGTCGTTGCTGCGGCGGAAGCCTTCGGTGCACAGCGTACAGCTGCAATGCCGGTAGCCTGCGCCGTGGAGATGGTTCATACGTATTCACTGATCCACGACGACCTGCCTGCTATGGATAATGATGATTACCGCAGGGGAAAATTAACGAATCATAAGGTATATGGTGAAGCAACAGCCATATTGGCGGGCGATGCGCTGTTAACTCATGCTTTTTATAGCATTGTTCAAGCTGGTCGTCGCAGCGGTGTAGCGGCAGATGCGTTGCTGTCCATCGTAGAGGACATGTCCGAACTTGCTGGAGCAAGAGGTATGGTCGGCGGTCAAGTCGCGGATATGGAAGGCGAGCAAGGCATGACCGATCTTTCACAGCTCCAATATATCCATTTGCACAAAACGGGTGATCTGATTGTTTTCTCACTCATTGCTGGAGCACGAATTGGTGGAGCAACGGAAGGACAATTGGAAGCCTTACGTGTGTTTGGACGTGATCTGGGGCTGGCGTTCCAGATTCAGGATGATATTCTCGACCTGACGGGTGACGAGCAGAAGATGGGCAAGAAAACACAGAGCGATGTGAATCAGCAGAAGGTAACATATCCTTATTTTATTGGCATGGAGGCTTCTGTAGATGAAGTGAAATCCCTTACCCAATCTGCAAAAGACGCACTTGAAAGAGCCGAGTTACCTGATGCATCCAGATTGTTGGAAATTGCAGATTATCTGATGGGTCGAGACCATTAGATTCTGACGGAGCGGTCTGTTTCAAAACCTGTATAGCCGTGTAATGAATGTAATGTCCTTTTTCCGAGTAGATGGAAAGAGCTGTCCCGAGTGGATGCGGGAATACATATGGAGAAGAATTTTAAATAACTTGCTGGCGAGAATGCTCGTTATCGGGAGTATAGTGCAGTAAATTATGATTCTTGTTCTTTTATGTTATAATGATTTAATGTCATTTGATTCATAATGTATATATCGATTTACAACAATAACTAAACAATCTAGGAAAGCGGGGAGATTCTCGTGCTGCTTCCACAAATTAAACAACCCAGTGATCTAAAGTCGATGTCTCAGGATGATCTTGCCCTTTTGTCGGCAGAGATCCGGCAGTTTCTGATTGAGAAACTGTCTGTTACAGGTGGGCATCTCGCACCCAACTTAGGCGTGGTTGAGCTCACGGTAGCCCTGCATTACTGTTATAACAGTCCAGCAGACAAAATGATTTTTGATGTAGGGCATCAGGCTTATGTGCATAAAGTCCTGACAGGACGTATGGATCGCTTTGATACATTGCGTCAACATAACGGTCTGTGCGGGTTTGTCAAACGCAACGAAAGTGAACATGATGTATGGGAAGCTGGACACAGCAGTACTTCATTGTCCGCTGCGATGGGGATGGCCCTTGCACGTGATCTGAAAGGTGAGGACAACCAAGTCATCGCGATGATTGGTGATGGAGCGCTTACAGGTGGTATGGCTTTTGAGGCTCTCAATCATATTGGTCATGAGCAGAGAAAACTGATGGTTATTCTGAATGATAATGAAATGTCCATTGCTCCAAACGTTGGGGCCATGCATAAATATTTGAGCAAGATTCGTTCGGATCGTCATTATCTGAAAGCAAAAGATGATGTCGAGGGGATGCTTAAAAAAATCCCAGCTATTGGGGACCGTTTGGCCAAATCGGCAAGCTGGATCAAAGATAGTGTCAAATATATGATGGTACCAGGTGTTCTTTTCGAAGAACTGGGCTTCACGTATTTGGGACCGATTGATGGGCACGATATTCCCAAATTGATCGAAACCTTCAAACAGGCAGATAACGTTGATGGTCCTGTACTCGTTCACGTGCTCACGACCAAAGGCAAAGGTTATCAGCCAGCAGAAGCCGATTCGCACAAGTGGCACGGGATTTCTCCGTACAAAATTGAATCCGGTCAAGTGCTGAAGGCAGTCGGAAAACCGATGTACACGGAAGTGTTCGGTCAAACGTTAATTGATCTTGCGAAGCAGGATAAGCGGGTCGTAGCGGTAACGCCAGCAATGCCTACAGGATCAGGTCTTATTCCGTTCAGTAAGGAATTTCCCGATCGCATGATTGACGTAGGTATTGCAGAACAGCACGCGGCGACCATGTGTGCTGCACTGGCTATGGAAGGTTTGAAGCCGGTCTTTGCCGTGTATTCTACGTTTATGCAACGTGCTTATGATCAGATTGTACATGATATTTGCCGTCATAACGCCAACGTGATGTTTGCCATTGACCGTGCCGGGTTTGTTGGTCCGGATGGGGAAACACATCAAGGGGTATACGATGTGGCATTTATGCGCCATATTCCAAATATCGTTCTGATGATGCCAAAAGACGAAAATGAATTGCGTCATATGATGAAAACGGCGCTTGATTATAATGAAGGTCCAATTGCCTACCGTTATCCACGAAACAATGTGGTCGGTGTACCTTTGGATGATGTACTTGTTCCGATTCCGATCGGATCATGGGAGCAACTGCGTCCATCCGAGGGATATGCTGTCATCGCTTCAGGGTCAATGGTGCAGCTTGCAGAAGAAGCAGCAGAGATGGTGAAGCGGGAAGGGATCACAGCAGGCGTAATCAACGCTCGCTTCTTGAAACCTCTTGACGAGCAAATGTTGCGTGATTTAGCTGTTCGAGGCACCAAATTGATTGTACTTGAAGAAACATCCCAAGCAGGCAGCATGGGTAGTGCAGTGCTGGAGTTTTATGCAGAACAGGGACTACATGATGTTCATGTACAATTGATGGGGATTCCGGATCGCTTCATCGAGCATGGCAGTATTAAGGAACAACGTGAGGAAGTGGGTCTTACCGTTGAAAATGTATGTGCTGAACTGCGCAAGATGGCTGTTCAATCATCTTACGGCATACCCAAAACACGTTTTCCTTCGTAAATTTACATGATAGGAGACAGACATGTCACTCCCGAAAGAACGAATTGATGTTCTGCTGGTTGAGCAGGGCTATTATGAAAGTCGTGAGAAGGCAAAAGCTGCCATCATGGCTGGACTGGTATATGCCAATAATGAGCCGATCGAAAAGGCGGGCATGAAAATTCCAAGGGAAGCCGAGCTGAAAGTTAAAGGCTCGGTACATCCCTACGTCGGCAGAGGCGGATTGAAGCTCGAAAAAGCGATCCGTCATTTCGACCTTGATATGAATGGACTTGTCATGCTCGACATTGGTTCATCCACCGGTGGATTTACGGATTGTGCACTTCAGCATGGCGCATCTCACGTCTACGCTATTGATGTGGGCTATAATCAGCTCGATTGGTCTTTGCGTAATGATGAGCGGGTTACTGTTATGGAACGAACTAATTTCCGCTATGTGACTCCTGAAGATCTGACGGGACCCGTGCCGAACTTTGCGAGCATTGATGTGTCGTTCATTTCACTGCGAATCATATTGCCGCCACTTCTGGCTCTTTTGAAACAACCTGCAGATATCGTTGCATTGATTAAACCTCAATTTGAGGCAGGGCGTGAAAAAGTAGGCAAGTCCGGTGTGGTACGTGATACGAAGGTACACAAGGATGTATTGCAGACAATGCTTCATTTTTCCAGTCAACTTGGTTTACATCTGCAGAGTTTAACTTTTTCACCGATAACGGGTGGAGAAGGTAATATAGAATTTCTCGCACATTGGCGTCTGGAAGCACCAGAGGCAACACAACCAGAGATCGATCCAGCTTCACTTGACGCACTTGCGGAGCAAGTTGCAAAGGAAGCAGCTCATACATTTACGGGAAACTCATCATAAGATGGGTTTCTTTTCGCTGGAAAGGTGATTGACGTAAAGGGAAATCATTACTGAACCTCGAATATGTCTTCGAGGTGAGCGATAATGGATGGTCAATATGACACAATCTTTATAGGTGTACTTGCTGTCTGTTTGATCTTGTGGCTGTTCTTTGGCTTGCGTAATTGGGTGAACCGACCGACGCCGGTAAGCTTGTCTGGAATGCAACTGAACGTTAAGATTCAAGATTCCCCGGCCTTGGATTTGCTTGAAGCACAGGGCTACGAAGTCATCGGTGGGAAAATGAAAGTCCCTCTGGCTTTTGAGGCCAATGAATCCGTTTATTACAGCAGATTATTCATTGATTATGTTGCAGAACGTGAGGATCTCAGATACCTCGTGAAAACGTCTCGTCGCAGACAGCCAATCGATATGACCGGCCCTGCGCTAAGGGATCGCTTCCTCAATTATTTGTTGTTATATCCTGGCTGTGAAGGATTGCTGTATGTTGACGTGGAGGATTCCGATATTAAGTTAATCAGGCTCATGGACTATCAGGAAGATGTGTATGATGGAGATGATCTGGACTAATATAAAAGAATGAACATTGCAGGGCAAAGTCTGCGGCGAATTACAAATGCTGCTTTATTGCAATACATCTAACTGGAGGCATATATGAAAGGACAAAGGCACATCAAGATTCGTGAAATCATTAGTCAAAATGAAATTGAGACCCAGGATGATCTGGTTGAAGCACTACGCAAATCAGGTTTTCAGGTGACTCAGGCGACGGTATCCCGGGATATCAAGGAACTTCTGTTAATCAAGATTCCGATGGATGATGGAAGATACAAGTACTCTTTACCGACAGATCAACGATATAATCCGATTCAAAAGTTGAAGCGTGCACTCGTTGACAACTTCTTGCACATTGATCACACAAACAATCTGGTTGTGATGAAATGTTTGCCAGGAACAGCCAACTCCATTGCAGCTTTGCTTGATAATATTGAGTGGAATGAAGTCATGGGCACGATCTGTGGAGATGACACCATTCTGATTATCTGCCGGACTGAAGGTAACAGTGTGACCGTTATTGAGCGGATCATGGGTTACATTGCTTAAAGTGCGTGTTCAAAAAGATTGGTTTTCAGTACCGAGAAGATGGGATGAAGCTAGAAATGGAGTAGCGGAGCGTAGGGAAACTACGTGAGCAACTGCAATGTTTCCGAAGGAAACATACTTCGTAAGCATCCCACTTATTTCGGCTGAATTCCATATACGATGCTGATGATGCCAACAGGCATCCTTCGTAATCAAAAGCGGACTTTTTTGAACAACCTCTTGAATCAATGGTTCAAAAACATAATATCTGAGTTAGTCATCCGGAGGTGTTTTTGCAGATGTTAGTTACGTTATCGATTCGTAATCTGGCTGTGGTGGAAGAAGTGGACGTTGTATTCCATCCGGGATTCCATGTACTTTCAGGGGAAACGGGTGCAGGTAAGTCGATTATTATAGATGCACTTGGCTTAATTGCTGGTGGACGAAGTTCAGCTGATCTGATCCGGTACGGATGTGAGAAGGCAGAGATGGAAGCCTTGTTCGAGATGGAGCAGAGTCATCCGGTATGGCAGACATTAGAGAAATTGGGTATCCATTGTGAGCCTGAAGAGCATTTGGTTATACGACGTGAGTTGAATACTCAAGGGAAGAGTACGTCCCGCATTAATGGGCAATTGGTCAATCTGACCATGCTGCGGGAAGTAGGCGAGAAGCTAATCAATATTCATGGACAACATGAACATCAGAGTTTGCTACGCGCTGAGAGCCATCTGGGGCTTCTCGATACTTATGGCTCGGAAGTCATCGGACCGATCAAAGCGAAGTACCAGGAGCGCTACAGCAAGTTTATCACGGCGGAAAAAGAACTGCGTGCCCTTCAGGAGTCCAGTCAGCGGGCATATCAACTCTTGGACATGTATCGCTTTCAGCTTGAGGAGATCGCAGCAGCAAGCCTTACACAAGGCGAGGATGAATTACTCGGGGAAGAACGGGTCAAACTATCCCATAGTGAGAAAATGATGGACAGTGTTGCTGGTGCATATGATCTCCTCAGTGGTCAACGCGGACTTGAAGCTGTGAGCATTGCTCTTTCAAGAATTGAAGACATTTCTGGATATGATAGCAAAGGACTGCAACCAATCGTAGAACAGCTGCAATCTGCATTTTATCAATTGGAAGATGCGACATTTCAGTTAAGGGATTACCGGGAGAAGATTGAATTTAATCCGGCAAGGCTGGAAGAAGTGGAGCAAAGGCTGAATCTGATTTCTGGCCTCAGACGGAAATACGGGGACAGTGTTGAACTTATTCTGAGTTATTATGATCAGATTAGCCATGAAACCGACCAACTGGAGAACAAGGACGAACGGCTGGAGAAATTGCGAGCTGAACGTGACAAAATGCTTAACCTTGTGATGGAGTCTGCTGAAGAGCTCAGCAAGGTTCGCAAACAATGCGCCGAGGAACTTGCTGCACAGGTGGAAAGCGAACTCAAGGATCTGCAAATGGAGCGGACTACACTGCGTGTTCAAATTACTCCTTTCGAAGATCCAAAGGGGATTGAATGGAATGGACGTCGTATTCGTCTGAATCGTCATGGTGCGGACAATGCGGAATTCCTAATCTCACCAAACCCGGGCGAGCCATTACGACCACTTGGCAAAATTGCTTCAGGTGGTGAGTTGTCGAGAATGATGCTGGCGATGAAGAGTATCTTTGCGCGACATGACCGGATACCTGTGTTGATTTTTGATGAAGTTGATACCGGAGTTAGCGGTAGAGCAGCTCAATCCATTGCGGAAAAACTGTTCCGTTTGTCTTCGACTTGTCAGGTTTTCTCAATAACTCACTTACCACAAGTGGCTTGTATGGCAGATCATCAGTATCTCATTGAGAAACATGTCTACGATGGACGGACAATGACGCAGGTGGAATCGCTGTCAGACGAAGGCAGAGTGAAGGAATTGGCACGTATGCTGGGCGGCGTGGAAATTACAGAAAAAACGCTGCATCACGCACAGGAAATGCTGAATTTGGCGGAAGCCAAAAAAGGGTGAAACGGACGGCTGGCGTAATGATTGACAGTAATAAAAGCCTGGGGGCGAGGTTATCTTATAGGTACGCAATTGGCGACCACCTTTCGTCAAGCGAAAGAAGCAAAGGGAGTGTGACAGCCATTGAATTCCCCCCTCAGGAAGAAATTGCTAGGTCTTTTATTTGCCTTCTTTCTTTGTGTGATTAGCCAGGCCATTCAGCCTGTGCAAAGTTATGCTTCACTGCCGGATGAATTGCAGGTGTTTGCTGGCAGGCAAGCGGATGTCCGGCTCGCTGTACCTGCTGCTTCAAGCGCCGTTGTAGATCGTCCTGATATCGTTGGTTTGGATGATCAGGCAGCGATGCATGTTACCAGGCAACAACCTTTGCATCTTCACCCTCAACAGACGGGACATGCCAAATTAACGTTGAAGTTGTGGGGTAAAATTCCGGTCAAAACAGTCCATGTGAATGTGATACCGGATTTGCGTGTTGTACCCGGGGGACAAACGATTGGCGTCAAGGTTAAATCGGCAGGCATTCTGGTGGTTGGACATCATCTGGTCCGTTCCGGTCAGGATGAGCGTGTATCGCCCGGAGAAACAGCGGGCATTAAGCTCGGAGATCTGATTACGCATATGGATGGAAAACGTCTGGATGGCGTAGCAGGTGTCTCTGAAGCCGTTGAACTTGCAGGGAAAAGTAAAAAAGGTATTGATGTTGTGTTAAAACGTGGTAAGGAAACGGTGAAGACACGATTAACTCCGGCGTATGACTCCGAGGATCAAGCGTGGAGGCTTGGATTGTACATTCGTGATTCTGCAGCCGGTGTTGGCACACTTACCTTCTATGCTCCCGATCAGGGCGTATATGGCGCACTGGGCCATGTCATTACAGATATGAACACACAGACATCTATTGTTGTGGGTAGTGGTCAGATTGTTCAGTCCAATGTAACGTCAATTTCGAAGAGCGAGACCGGTGATCCGGGTGAAAAACGTGCTCATTTCCTCAAGGAAAGCAAAATTTTGGGCAATATTGAACGTAATACGGCTTTTGGTATCTTTGGTAAAATGTCTGGAAATCCTGAGCACAGTTTGTATTCGAAAGGCATTCCCGTCGCTTTTTCTCATGAAGTAAAGGAAGGACCGGCCGAAATACTTACCGTGGTTGACGGTCAACAAGTTGAACGCTTCTCCATTGACATTGTTCATGTGGCAGATCAAACTGAACCAGCAACAAAAGGTCTGGTACTTCGAATTACGGACCCGAAACTGCTGGATAAGACCGGAGGTATCGTTCAAGGGATGAGTGGCAGCCCCATTGTACAAAATGGTAAATTGATCGGTGCAGTTACTCATGTATTCGTGAATGATCCAAAATCGGGTTACGGTTGCTTCATTGAATGGATGTTACAAGATGCTGGCGTTATGATGAAAAAGGAAAACGATAAGAACCTCAAGGCTGGCTAAACAGCCCTGAGGTTCTTTTTTGTCGAAAGCAAACATAATATATCGGATAATGAAATAAATTATTTATTATATAGGATCAAGAAAAAAAAATAAAGAAAAATAATTTTCGACAGGAGGAATTTAACTGGCTGTGTCGAAAATTAAACGTGTAAGGAAATGTACGAAACGATGTTTAATTTAAAGGAGGATACCGTTTTGCAAAAAATTGAGGTATTGCTGGCCGATGATAATCGTGAATTTACGAATTTGCTTGCCGAATATATATCTGAGCAGGAAGATATGGAAGTAACCGGTATTGCATACAATGGAGAAGAAGTACTGCAATTGCTGGAGCAAACTCGGGATGTGCCGGATGTATTGATTCTGGATATTATCATGCCTCACCTGGACGGACTGGGTGTGCTTGAGCGCTTGCGCGACCTGAACCTGTCTCCACAGCCTAAAGTCATTATGCTTACGGCATTCGGACAAGAGAATATCACACAGCGTGCCGTGCAACTCGGAGCTTCTTATTATATTCTCAAGCCGTTTGACATGGAAGTGCTTGCGAATCGTGTGCGTCAACTGGTGGGAACACAGACGGCGATGTCCACAAGCAGCGGATCATCCATGTTCATGAAATCATCCAATGTTGTGCCAATGGGCAAACACAAAAATCTGGATGCAAATATTACGTCCATCATACATGAAATCGGCGTTCCTGCGCATATTAAAGGATATCAGTATTTGCGCGAAGCGATTACGATGGTGTATAACAATATCGAAATTTTGGGAGCCATCACCAAAACACTGTATCCGGCAATTGCCGAAAAATTCAAAACCACGCCGTCCCGCGTCGAACGTGCCATCCGTCATGCCATTGAAGTGGCATGGACTCGCGGTAACATCGACAGCATCAGCCACTTGTTTGGTTACACGATCAACATCAGCAAGTCGAAACCAACAAATAGCGAGTTCATCGCGATGGTTGCTGACAAGCTGAGAATTGAGCATAAGGTAAGCTGAAAGGGTCAGGAGTAGTGAGCTGGCAAGAATAGTTTGGATTCAAGTTTGATTCTAACCAAGGCGGCCTATATCTGAATTCGTTCATTTCATGCCAATAAACTTTTGTAATATATGCCAACGAATACCGTCAATTATTGGATTAAAGATATCCAGTAAATGACGGTATTTTTATGAATGATATTGAATTTCAGTTATATAACTTTATGCTGAACTGTTCACCCAAAAATCTTTCTCTTAAGACCTTGTCAAGCTACGAGCAAAAGCTGAAGGTACAGTCAGGGCATATCCGTCTTATAAAAGAAGCAAAGATGGTTTAAAACAATATTCTGATGCAGTTTAATTTGATTTATGTGAAGTATGCTAAATATAGTTGGTACTTTAAGTTTTAATGAATAAATATGAAAAATAGAATTATATCAGGTGTTTCAAAAGATTTATTTATATAATATGGTCATTATAGGGCCCTTAGTATCGTCTAATCCATATTAGACAACACTTTTGAGGGACTAGGGGAGGGGGTAGATTAGATCGAGGAAGCTAAATAATACCACATTTTGCCAAATACACTTCCACCGCGACGGGTTGCTAGTTTTGAAAACCGTATTCTGGATACCATAAGCCTAGGCAGCAGTTATAGAACAATCTATAAATTAGTTTAAAGGAAGCCCCCATTTTCCTCATAGAAAATAGCCCTTCCTAGTGAAAGAGCATGCTACATTTTCTATTTAATTATTTTCATTTGTATAGATATTCAAAACCATCCTGTATTCCAAAGTGACGAAGATAATATCCATCCCGATAACGAGCTATAACTTTATCAATTAGTGGATCATCATCAAAACTGATATATCCTAAAATATAGAGAGCAATCAAATACTCCTCAAAAAGAAGGTTACCAATAAACATTTCCTCTTCTGCGATTCCGTGGAATATACTGATTTCAAGATTTAATAAAAAGGACATCCCCGATACTGTTGAACCAATTACCCAACTAAATTCTAAAGGCTCATGAATGTGTTCATCTTTGTTTAACTTAATTAATTCATTAATTCCTCGTTTATCTGGAAACGTATAAGCTGCAATAGCTCGATCAAAATGTGCTTCGGGATCGTTACGTAAATCTGCAAACACTTCTAGATCAACCTTTTTGGCATAATACTTTTGAGTCAAACGATCATGAATTTGCTCAAGTGTAAATGGATTAGCAATTTCTAAGGTTAAATACTTCTGATATAATTTTTGAACATCAATTTCCAATCTTAATCCCACCTTCTGTTGGATAGTTAAGTTACTGTGATTTAGTTTAGGTTTTGGAGAGAGCACACACAATACGTATCTAAGACTTAATCATAAATATCAGCGTTTTCTTAATCCTAGTAGGCTACCTGTTCCATAAAATATATGACCGGTACGGTAAGTAGGTGATACGCCATGGAAATGATACCAGTACCGAGTATCATTGTAACCAGTATCATTATGAGCTTTAGGACCATCAACTGTACCAAATTTGGCAGCAATAATTCTAGCACTATTATAATCCGGTGTCCAAATGTCATTAAATGGGGTTTTTGCTAAATAATCATAAGCTTCTTGATCTGTCATAGGTTTGCCGACATACATGTGCGTTTTATTAAATTTAACTCTATAATATTTAGGTTTATTTTGCTGTTTGCTCTTAGAGAGTTCCTTAACAAATGCCTGAGCTTCTACAAAGCCTTCGACAACTGTTACTCCAACAGCGGCTCCAGCAGCCAGCCAAACTATAACTTTTCCAATTTCCCAACCAACCCAAGGGAGTACCCATACTGCTTTCGATTCTTCAATTGGAAAATCTTCTCCAATAATATCAAAGTCGCCGATATTTACATTATGGTAGTTCTCATTAGAAGGTGTTTCTTCAACGTTATTCTGACTTTGACTCTGGTCATCTGTCTGGGGTTGGTTTGTGTTAAATGTTGTTTCATCAGTTATAGTTCCTGGATTAGTATTCTCGACTGAGCTAGTCACAGCTTCTTGATCTCTTTGCAGAGTTTCTGCGCCTGCGGCTAATGAATAGGATTGAGCACCAGTGACAGCGAAAATTAAGAAAGCCATAGTTAGAGCGGTAATGCGGTATAATGATTTAATTGATGTTTTCTTTAACAAAATGTTTCCCTCCGAATTTATATTTTTACACCCTCTCCAATAACTAAACGATGATCCTATATAGCGAGTTTAGAACCAATGTTTACCATAGTAATTTAATTTATATCAACAAGCAAGTATGTACATTTTTGTATATTAATATTAATATAAAGTTATTATTAGGTATAGTTCCATATTCCTACAGTTAAATCTCTAATATTTAGGCTTAAAGGTGGAGAGTTTGTTTGGAATGATGATATTTGATCAGAAAAGATACTAGATGGAAATGGTAGAGAGGTGTGTTTGATGAGAGGAACTTGTCTCGGAGTCTTTGTCTTGATATAATTCAATAAGGTGAGCAGTCCTCTGTATACTTTAATTAACGGAGGAATATTATATTATGAATACTGATTTGATTTTTTCTATATCGCTTGTATCATTATCAATAGGTTTGCTTGGCAAGAAGATAAAGCTTCAATACAAAAAGGAAACAACTGAGATTATATCTAAAAATGGACGAAGAAGACGACGTAAACGAAAACGAAAACACTGGTTCTTTAAGGCAGGCTAAAACACTACTTTGATATATGAGGTTGCTCACCTGTAACTCTCTTCTCAGAGAAGCTACAGGTGAGTAATAAAATAAAAATAATACTTGGGAAAAGATCGCTGATGGTACTATGGCGATCTTTTTTTATTTAAGTGTGCATGTAGATCTAAATGAAAGAAATGAATGTAAAACAATGAATAACATTAATGTTGACAAATGGATTAATGATGTGATATAATAATTTCAGGAGTGATACAATTAATTAAAAATGAAAACGCTTACGAAAATAAAATGTAAAAAGGAGCTATTGCATTGACATGTAACAAAAAGAAACACCACATTAGTAAAGAGAGGCAGCTCAAGAAGACGAAGGGATCGTATTGGACGAGGAGAAACGAGGTCTTCTGTAAAGAGATGTTAGAATCCATCCAATTTCAGCAAGATAAGCTATCCTTAACAACTAATGATTTGATGATAACGCTAGTATTACTTTTGAATTCGTGTAAAATTCCATTTCCAGAGTAAAGGATAAGAGTAAAAAAACTTATTTTGGTAAGGAGCACGATTTCAATAACCCCAGAGAGATGGCAGTAGCTTTGATCGAAAAGGAGAATTTCCTACAAGGATGGTTTAGATGTTGCGAGTTGTACAGTAATAATAACTTTAAGCTAGAACATAGACCAACACTGGGAAGAATAGATCATGATCTTGGCTATACATTAGAAAATCTTGAGGTGCAAGGGTATTCGCATAATACATCGTCGAGAACAAGACAGCGTTTCTCTAAAGAATGTGTAGCTATTGTAGTGTTGAAGGAATCCGAGAAGCTGATTCTATTGGAGAGTTCAAGTGGTAAGAATGCGATTCAAAGGATCAATGAAGTTACTGGTTTAGGAATAACAAGGGTCATGCTAAAAGGAAATCTATCAAATGGACAAAGGTTTGATAATGAAAAGTATTCTGTTTTGATCATAGGTAAAGAAATGATAGTGGGCACACCAGAAATCATGGAACTTTCGTTTCCAGTTATCGAGATCCACGATGAGAAACATAATTGTCTTATTGCTCGCCCAAATGATAGCGCTACCAAAATCAGTGTCTACATAGATGAAAAGGATACTATACGTATCGATTGGATAGATGAAGAAAAGACAATCAATTATGTGAATATAATACAAGGAGATAAAAAAGACACATGGCAACAGTAAACATAAATGCAAATAGTGCAAGCTATAACTATATTTCGGTTTCTGCTAGTTTCCAAACTGGTGGAGGACTAGCGAAATACTATAGTTTTTTTAAGAATGGAGTGGGAGATTCAGGGCTTGAAGCATTTAGTAGCCCAGTAGGATCAACAACCAAGTACTGGACGTACTCAGGGCTGTCAGAGAACACGTACTACAGTCTGAGCGTCACGTTCTATGACTCGAATAGGAATGTTCTTGGAAGCGCATCTACAGGTCAGAGAACGACTATAGCGCCCGACACAACGCCGCCATCAATCAATAGCTGGTACATGAATGGTAGCGCTTCAAGGAACTCCATCCCAATGTATGCATCAGCATCAGACAACAGGGGAGTCAGCGGATTCTACTTTTATCGTGATGGTGTATATGATGGCTCTATGTATGGTTCAAGTGGTGGATATACATTTACAGGACTTAATCCTGGTACGAGATATTCTCTTGGAGTAAAGGCTTTTGATACCAGTGGGAATACATCAATTATGACGCAGTACGGAGCCACTACAGCGTATGATTTTGCTCCTAGCATCTTGTCTTGGTCTGAATCAAACACGGGCGTAAACGCTGTTCAGATGTATTACTCAGCGTCAGATGACTATGGTGTAGGGTATGTACAATTTTATGTCAATGGTGTTCAAACAGGGACGAGTTATAGTTCGAGTGGTTATTACACCTTTGCATCCTTGCAAGCAGATACGAATTATACGCTGGGGATCAAAGCAGTGGATACAGCAGGACAAAGCTCTACAATGAGGACGTTGGCTGTCAGAACAAAGAAAACACGACCAGCCAATTTTGAATGGGATACGGCAAAGAATGCTGGTGCAGATTTTAATATCACTGCTGCTGAATGGAACAGGTTGACTGCCCAAGTTAACGAGTTCAGGTTGTATAAGGGGATATCGAGTTACACATTTACAAGAGCAGTATCAGGATCGGATTTTAAGGCGACTTACTACAATGATGTCATCAGCATTATAGGATCGATGAGTCCGACAACTGCAAAACCAAGAAGCAAGGTAGCTGGAGACAGCATTCTTGCAAGTGACATCAATCGAATCCGCAATTCATTAAATTCAATAAGCTGAATTTGTGTGTTGGGTGAGGATCAGCAAACATTCTTACTTGCGGTACTAACGCATGTAGATAAGAAGAAATAACCACTCTGAGGTTCGCGCCAAAAGTGTGTTAGTTGTGTTCCCACCCAACAACAAACTGTGGAGACGATGTGGCGTCATCGTTAGCGCTCTCCATATAGATATTATATACCTAAAGTTAGAGGGTTTATATGTTAACATTAAAATTATTTACTATAAAAGGAGTTTCTGAGACAATGTCCTTTGTGAACTATACTGTCTTTTGATACCCATGTATAAACGTAGATTGTGTATAGAGGAGATGAAGTATGAGTAGCTACATAATCAAATCATTGAAGTTGAATAATGAAAGATACAAGCGTAGTGGGGCTAATTCTAGTCTTGAATGGCTAGAAAATTTATCGAAGATCAACATTTTTGTAGGGTCGAATAACTCTGGAAAGAGTCAGATGCTTAGAAATATTTTCAAAACTCCTACACTTGAATTTGTACCTAATGATTTAGAGTTAGTACAGTTAAACGCTTTACAAACAGAATTAGTTGGAGAAGTTGAAGCGGTAATATTAAGAAATAGTGTTACAGATTACGGTGATATTATGGAAACAGCCAGAACGCTAATTGATGTAAACTCATTAGTTGAAGATTGCGATGCTTTGGAGAGAATAAGTTTAATATTGGAAAGGTTAATTAACATCACAAATAACGAGATTACGACAAATCTCAGATTTGGTGGGAGTGAGAGTAACTATGAAGAAGCCTTTAAACAACCTCTGCAGGGAATCGGTAAAAGATACATGCAAAGATTAAGATTAATTGTTGGTGATGAAACAGAACGAAAGTATCGTTTTGAAAGAGTATACATTCCTACTTTGAGAGGTTTACGACCATACAACGAGGGTGGTTCTGATTTCTATTCTCAAAGGACATTAAAGGATTATTTTTCAGACGCACCTAACGGTAGCATATTCTCTGGATTAGGCTTGTATGTCCAACTAAGGGATATGCTTCTTGGGGATTTAGAAGATAGGGAGAAAGTAGCTAAGTATCAAGAATTTTTAGGTGATACATTTTTTAATGGAGAGAAGGTTGTCTTAATTCCCGGCAAAAACTCTGATGTAGTTATCGTAAAAATAGGCGATGAAAAAGAAATGCCAATATATAACCTTGGTGATGGGATACAATCAATTATCATCCTCACATTCCCCCTATACGCCCATTTGGGTGAAAATTTGCTGGTGTTTATTGAAGAACCAGAGCTGTATCTCCATCCAGGGTTACAACGGAAGTTGATAGAAACGTTTCTTAGAGATGAGTTTTCAGGTTATCAGTTTTTTTTAACAACTCATTCAAATCATTTTTTAGATATAACACTAGATGTAAACCAGATTTCAATTTATTCCTTCAAGAAAGAACTTGTCAATTCTGAAGCGAAGGAGAAACAAGCTTCGTTTGTGATTGAAAATGTAAGCAATGAAGATAATAGCTTGCTGGAGATGCTTGGAGTGAAGAACTCATCTGTTTATCTGTCCAATTGTACTGTTTGGGTTGAAGGCATAACTGACAGGTTCTATGTACGTAGATATTTAAAGCTATATCAAGATCATCTTGCAATTCCAGAAAAGGATCGTTTCAAAGAAGATTATCATTATTCTTTTATTGAATACAGTGGTAACAATATAACACACTGGTCGTTTCTAGACGATAATGAGGCTGAAGCATTTAAAAATATGAATGTAGATAGAGTATGTTCTCGTTTGTTTCTTATTACTGATAAAGATAGTGAAAAGAAGTTGGATAGGCAAGAAAAGTTACAAGCTAAACTTGGAGAACGATTCTATTGTCTTGACTCTAAGGAGATAGAAAATACTCTGTCAGCAGATATAGTGAAAAAGGTTATAGCTGATTACGAGAAATGTGACGTGAATTCATTAAAATTTAAAGAGGACTTTGAAACTAGTTGCTACCAGGATATATATCTTGGGAAATTCATTGATGGTGTTTTAATAGGTAGTAAAAGAAGAGCTAGCTATGGATACGGTTCTGGAACGATTAGAGATAAACGTATATTTAGCGAAAAAGCCATAACGCATCTAGAAGAGTATTCAGATTTAAGTGAGGATGCTAAGAAGCTAGCCGAGCGTTTGTTTCAATTTATCCGCCAAAATAATATCAGCTTATTATAAGCTGTAGGTAACTTGGCGCAAGTTGGGATAAGCCCAGAAATGTGGCGCGTTGAGCGACTGCGAAGGCAGTGATGCTGTGTAGCAACTTTCATAGGACGATCATGGAAAAGAAGATATAAAAGTGGAAGAACTGTCTCAACTAATCAAAGCCCATGTACATTGGCAACTTTTTTGTAGTAACCCTCCTTATAAGAAGAAGAAGAAGAAGAAATAACCCACTGTTAGCCGCCTAACAGTGGGTTATTTCCGTCTTTGTCGTTATTTTGAAGATGGGATTCCCTACTCAACAAAAATCGTGCACGAGACGATCTGGCGGATCGTGTAACTCTCCATAAGGATATTATATACCTGAAATTGGAGAATTAAAACGATTTGTTGAAGTCATTTTAAGTCAATGATCTTTTGTATCCAATATAACTTCTTCTCTAAAAGACTGTTTTGTTTGCCTAAATTTCTTCGATACTCTTTGGATGAGATGGCATACTTGCTTAGTTCTATTTCGAGCTTGTCAATTTGTGCCTCTAGCTGACCAATCTTCTTTTGATAATAAGCGATTTTCTCTTTTTTTGTTGATGAAGTCTTCTTTGCAATGGTAACCAGTTCTGCTTTTGAACTTGTTGATTCTGCAGGATGTTGTTGTTGTGCTGAGATTGCTGGAGTCAATAGGCTTGCAGCGATAATCGAAGCAGAAAGCAGAATACATACTTTTTTGTTCATTAAGTATCCTCCTTATTGGTTAAAACACTAGTTCCAGGGATATGGGTATATGTATCTTTCGATAGACCTGAATACCTATGCTATCATAATTCCTATTTACTATAAAGGAAAAATTTGAGACAATTGTTTGAGTAGCTTCTAGCTCTACCTCAATATCAAATGTTTTGGAAAATGGGGGATGGATATGGCAAGTCTAATGATAAAGTACATTCAACCTGATAAGATCAATGATCATATTGATCCTAATTTTACTTTTCTTACCTATGGGGACAGTGATCCAAAGAAGATTCAAGCCATCGAGCGCCACATAAGCCAAGGTTCTTACGTTTTTTTCCACACTTCTTATAAAGATCAAGCATTTATTACAGCATATTTTTATGTTGAGAAGGTACTTACTAGAAATGAGAATGCAAATGAAATTGATTGTTTACGTACAGACTCAAGTAATGATCAAATTGTGATTTTAGGGAATCGAGAACATTCCAAAATCCTTACGTTTCCACTGCCCTTTGACAAACGTGTTGTAGATAACCTTCCTTCATTAAATATAAATTGGAATCATGTGACCAGCGGGAGGCAATCAGAAAGTTAACTGTTTCGAATCCTACAAGAGCACACCGTGAACTGTCCGCAGCGGAGGTTGATTGGCTACTGGGAGAATGCAAATATCGAGGCTGAAGATTGCGTGGAATCATTTTAAACGCTTTATTTTAGCGCTAATTGGATTCGCTTTGTTAAAGTACCGAAGTGGAAACAACTCCTACGACTTTTATTGTGGCACTACTTATGTACGGTGAAAGAAAGAAAACAACCCACTTGAGGTCGCCAAAGTGGGTTGTTTTCTTTCTGAATATTACATGTTACTGGAAATGAGAGTCCCAGCTTATAGCTAATTATCTAAAGATGATTTGGCTGAACAGTCTGCTCAGTGTACAGCATGTAGTTAGGTTCGAAACAATCACTACGAGTTGATCACTGATTTTTCTCTTTCTTTCTTTGCTTTCGCTTCTTGTTCTTCAAGGACTTTTCTTGAAACTAGATCATCAAAAAATAGCGAATAATCTGCCTCGTTGATAATTTGCTTGAAACCAGAATGCAAAGTTTTGTTTTTGTCGTCTCGATTAATTATCAGCTCGAAGAAGTTTTCGACTGTTTCTCTCGCTGCAACTAAATGTGCTGATTCAGAAGATTCTTGTGCATGTAGTATTTCGTAAATCATTTCCGTTTTTTTATGGTTAGGTACGTCTCCAATACCGATAGCATTTTCGAAGTTAGAAATTGAACAAAAGACACGAATATCTCCGCTAGTCTTCAGGCTGTGTATTTTTTTGCAGTTTGTCCATTGAGCCTTTAATGTAGTTGAAGTATGTTTCTCGTGATTATCCACATCATGTAATACAACATAATGAGAATTGAACTGGTTAAGAACCTTCATTATAGTTGCGATTGTAGATTTACCTCTTGCACGAATGATATGAACGTTATATTGCTTTTGTCTAGCTAGATGTTTAAAAGCTATGTACTCGGTGTCTCCCTCAACAATTATTATTTTATTTGCAAAGAAGAACTCGTTAACATAGGAGTCAATATAGTTTAAAATTTTCATGTTTTTAATGTCATTGGCATCGAATTGGTCATTTACAGATTTGTATAATTGAATTGCTTTTGATCTGCCGACCCGAAACACTTGTATTGATGTATGTTTTTCGGATAAATCTATAAGAACTGGTGAATGAGTAGAAATCATAAGTGGCATTTTCTGACCGATCTTATAAAGTGAACTACTTAACGCTCTTACAGCTTCGGGATGTAAAAAGGCTTCTGGTTCATCTATGAGTAACAATTTATTGTCGTTTTCACCTAATAACTTCTTCTCTATCATATTTTGAATAAGATAAATTAAGCTCATGCGCTGTAACCCAGTTCCTTGATTTGCTAGAGGCATGTTAGACTGATTGTTACTGTCAATATGAACGCTTGAATTGGTAGACTTGAGTATATCAGCCGATGAGAAACCTTCACTTTCTCCACCGACTACATTTAAGGACAAGGCTTGATTTGAAAAAAGAACTCGTAGATTGGCTGAAACATCATTACTTACCGTAGATAAAATTTTATCCGTATTCTGTTTGATTTTTCTTAAAAATTCGGGATAAGCTTTTTGGAGACTTGCATACTCTTCTGCTAATTTGTATGTTGATTCATCGTCTTCAAGGCTTCCGTTAAAGTCTTCCAAATTTTTCAAATCGTTTTTTATTATGTCGGAGTATATGTTCTGAATTAAATCGTTTATATCGTCTGGTAACATTGATGGGGTTATGTAGAATGGCTTATTGTCTAAAATCTCATTTAAAGTATTGGACAGTTTGTGTGAACCTTTTATCTCTGTATTGTTTTCATCAAGGAAACGTGGTGCTGTTTCTTCTTTGTATTGCTTGGTTATGGTGATATTTTCTTCGTCTGACTCAAAGACTGCTCTTAAAAGTATCTCTTTTGACCGTACAGAGAAACAATCGTTAGAAATGGTTTTTGCTTTACTTTCTTTTTGAAAGAAGCAATTAATAGCTTCTAGGATAGTTGATTTACCTGTGTTGTTTCTGCCTGTTAAAATAACGATAGTATCATGTGAAAAATCGATGGTAAATGGTTCTTTAAAAACTTTGTAGTTTGTTACACTGAAGTTTGTTAATCTCATTATGCTCCTCCTTGGGGGTTAAACATATTTATTGTGTGAGTAGGTGAAAAGACATGTCCTTTTTTAGCGTTCTTCTTGAGTACTTGTCATTTTGTGTGCGATACAACAGTTTGCCAGTTGCTCTTAACAGTTCATTATTATAGGGATAGTGACAGAACAATGTACTATCTCCTGAACGGGGACCCATGCTGTCTCACCTTGGGTTGGTACTTTAACATGGGATTTACTACTTGTTAATGATATGTTTCCAGAAAAACTTGTTCCATCCATGAATCGTAGATGAACTGAATAATTGTTCTTCTCAGCCAGGATGAGGTCTTTAGTCATGTTTTTTCTCCAATAAGTCTTTAGTCATATACAAGTATAATTCTTATTTACTATAAAGGGAATATTTGAGATAATTATTTTGTTGTAAATATATTTAATAGGAGGAGATAAAGGGAAAGTGAAAAAAATTAGTATGATTCTTTTAGCCTGCTTGCTAGTGGGCGGAACGGCAACATACGTAGCAACTAAAAGTAAGACGGTTCAAGCAACAGTCAGTAGTTTCAAATATGCATTAAATGGAGCTAATTGGAATCCGAAAACCACAACAGCACCTGTAGTGATCAATGGTCAAACATACATACCAGTACTTAGCTAAGGAAGCAACGAAGACGAATATAACTGTTGACTCCAAATCAGGTAAAATGAACTTTGGAGAAAAGCTTGCTGAGACACCAATAGACAAAGAAAAGATTTCATACGGCTACGGCAACTATGCTGCGCTTTCCAAAAATACAAAGTACACTCAAGCAACAGAGGTGGCTTACAAAGAAGTGATGGTTGGAAAGAATCTTGCCAAAATTACCTTTTACCCTGATAACAAATATCAAACCATGGTTCTTGATTTGAAAGCTTTTGATGGTTCGGCAAAGGTGTCAGTATTGATAATGGGACAAAAGAAGAATTAAAGGCATTGTTCCTTGATGTGGATTCTCCAGTAGAAGAGTTAGATTTTAGTGTTGTTGGGCGGAAGTCTATAGTTGTTAAATTCGAGGCAGATAATTATTCTAAAGGTACAAACGTAGCAATATTCCCAAGTTCGTACTACAAATAAGATTAAAGAAATGCTGTCGGCTCGTTGCTGGCAGCATTTTTATGTGCAGTTTGATCGTCACAATTAATAGTGCAGGGATAAGGTATTTTCTTATGCAGTGTGGTTGGCATGGCTGATGATCAGTAAGGCAATGTGTGAACAAGTGTCTCTAGAATTGCATTAGGTTATCTGTTCGTTTTTCAATGGAATGAAAAATGTCGAGGATATGAGGTGGAGATTTGGCTGTTGTGGTCGATGATGGTGTCACAGTCTGTGATTGTGATGCGGAAGTCCTCTCCACCAAAAAGAAAGAGCCGAGGGGTTCGTAACTAGCAATATTTATTATTCCATAATTTAGTTTTCGCATGTATACTGTAAAGTGGACAAGAGCGGACTATAACTGACCTCCATATGAGGGGAGGTGGTAATATGTCTACTTATGAGGCACTTATCCTTATGATCTAGTTTGCTACACTTGTAGTGTTAATTATTCGTAACAGACAGAAATAACCGCGCAGTCTTTGGCGAGAGGGCGGTTATTTCATAGAAAAACTATTACCGCTCTTGTCCTTTGTAAAATAAAATTTACTGCAACAAGTGGCAATTCAATTTTAACTTCAAATGTAACGCATTACAATAACTAAAATAGTTATTTTTATTCTTAAAATGAAATGTAACACACTACATATAATCACACCATTGACCTACACGTTGGGTAAGTGTGTTCCTCTTTCAAAAAAGAGAATTGGCAAGTTAGTAGTACTCACGATGTTCAACAGCCATTCTCATTCTTAGAATAATTGAATTTATACATAATAGAGGTGAGTATCTTGGATTTAAAAACTAACATACAACAAGAATTATGGGATTCTATAGAAAAGAACTATGACAATGAGAGCTATTCGAGTGCTATTTTAGATGCTATCCATTTACTTACGGAAACAATCAGGAATAAGACTGGTCTTGAAGGTGATGGCTCTAGTTTGGTTGGACAAGCTTTTGGTAGTAGCTCTCCCATGATTCAGCTTAACAAAGGGCAGACTGAGTCAGAGAAAAACGTTCAGAAAGGAATGGTAGATTTACTTCGAGGTGTGTATACAACAATTAGGAACCCTAGGAGCCATGATAAACATAGCGATAGCAAAAGTGATGCTGATTCTATAATTCTGTTTCTCGACTACATACTAAAACTCATTGATAAGTCTAAGATACAGTTCGAATTAACAACGTTTCTGAACAGAGTATTTGATAAACACTTTGTCCGTAGCAATGAATACTCAGATTTGTTAACTGATGAAATACCAAAAAGACAGAGGCTTGATGTTGCAATTGAAGTTATTTTAAGAAGAAAGAGTGCAGATGCGATTTTGAACAACTTACATTTTTTCATGCGAGCATTAATAGAAAAAATGGAAGAGAGAGAAATTAGGCAATTATATCACGTAATTAGTGATGAATTAAAATATACTTCTGAAGCTGGTGAAATCAGTACAATCCTAAAGGTTGCTCCCGCCAAATATTGGGAGTTTATTAACAAGGCAGTGAGAATGAGGATTGAGAACATGTTGTTTGAAGATGCGAATTCTGGATATTTTAATAAAAATGAACAGAAATGCGTTAGAGGAGCCTTAAGTACCTGGATTGAATCAGAGCATTTGAAGAGGTTTGAAAATTATATTGGTTGGTCTCACATGCTTGTTAGAAAATTGTCAAGTAACGAGGAGTACGAGAGAGCTTATATAGAAAAATACTTTTGGGATAAATTATGTTTTGCTAATAAGGATCAAATAAGTTATTCACTAGAAAAATATTTTTTGAAAGGATTTAAGGAGCAGGATACTCTTATCTTGGAGAGATTAAAAGAGCAGATACAGTATTTTGAGGATCATCCTTGGTGGGATGTGTTCGAAGAAGAATTAAAGGGAAACCCTGAGATTCAGTATATCGACTTCCCGTTTTGATTACTCGGCTCACTTAGAAACTGATGTGTTTAAATTCTATTTTAAGTTCATTTTCAAATTGACAATAAACCAGGGGTATAGTATGTTTCTCGTGAACAATTTTGGCAACTAATTGTTCGCCTCGAACCCGATAAATGATGAATAGTTGAACAAAATCATAGAAGATTTAAGAACACTGTATCCGGCGATTGCCGAAAAATTCAAAACGACGCCGTCCCGCGTCGAACGTGCCATCCGCCATGCCATTGAAGTGGCATGGACTCGCGGTAACATCGACAGCATCAGCCACTTGTTTGGTTATACAATCAACATCAGCAAGTCGAAACCAACAAATAGCGAGTTCATCGCGATGGTTGCTGACAAGCTGAGAATTGAGCATAAGGTAAGCTGAAAGGGTCAGGAGTAGTGAGCTGGCAAGAATAGTTTGGATTCAAGTTTGATTCTAACCAAGGCGGCCTATATCTGAATTCGTTCATTTCATGCCAATAAACTTCTGTAATATATGCCAACGAATACCGTCATTTATTGGATTAAAGATATCCAGTAAATGACGGTATTTTTGCATAACGAAATAACACAGAACATGATGATGAAATTTGGTGTTGCATGTTGCCTCTGAATTTTGAGATCAAGCATTAAAATAAGCTCCCTATAGCAAAATTTAGAAAAGTAAATATTTCATAAACTTTTACCCTCAGTTAACGCTTTTTCAAGTAGAAAGTGGTACGATGTGACCATTGACAAAGACCTACATATATATTTGAAAAGTTCGGATTAGATGCTACGAACAGAGGAGTAGAATAGTATGTTTACGCAAATAGGCGAGATTGCTGAACCAATTCCTGTAGTAAAATCTGATACAAAATGTGATATCGTCTATCATCTTTTCAAGTCCAGTCCTAGTCTGGAAGGTATAGCTGTTATGGGGGAGCAGGGAGTGTCATTAATGATGAGGCCCCGATTCTTTCAGCAGATTGGCACCCAGTATGGCTATAATCTGTATATGGGACGTCCTGTAGAACTGGTGATGAACACACAGGCACTGGTCGTGGATTATTCAGAACAGATTACAGATGTCAGTGTTCTAGCCATGGACCGAGATGAAGGGGAAATATATGATCTTGTGTTGGTCACGTCAGGAGAAAGTTTCTTTGGAGCTGTGAGTATTCGGCGTTTGCTACTCGCTGTTGCTGATGTACGGGCCGAAATGGCGATTTTTATGAACCCGCTAACTGGTCTTCCAGGTAATCATATTATAGATGAAAGGCTGTCTCAGGCTCTTCAGATGGACCAATTTAGCGTACTGTACGTTGATCTCGATCAATTCAAATCCTACAATGATAGCTACGGCTTCAAAATGGGGGATCAGCTTATTCAGGCGACAGCTAACTTGCTTCGCAAGCTATTTGTTCCCCCTGAAGCTTTTCTTGGACATATCGGTGGTGATGATTTTATTACGATCCTGAATCACCATGATTACAAATATTTTAGTGAGGAAGTCATCTCAGGTTTTGAGGAAATGAAAAAGACATTTTACAACGAACATGATTGGCATCATCAATATGTTCTGGGGGAAGGACGTTCCGGGCTAAATCGGCCCATTCCTCTGGTGTCGGTATCCATCGCCGTTGTAACCAATAGGAAGCGAAAATATGAAAACATAGATCAGATTATTGATGAGGCCACACGCATCAAAAAAGGTTGTAAAGCGATTGCTGGAAGTATCATCTGTGCAAATGATACCGCCACTACTCCGTGCTAGAAATAAAATTACGAGAACGTAGAGGACAGAGAGAACCTAAAGATGTGGGTCTAAAAGCTTTCTGTAAGAAAGCTTCTTCGGAAGCTGAGGCTTCGCCTCTATACCCATAACGTTAAAAATACAAGAAAAACCGCTACTTATCAGGAGTTAGTCACCTGTAATAGCGGTTCTATCATTGGATGCGAGTCGAAGGTTGTGTAGCAAACGAGCCACTTTAATCTTTAAGCTCATTATGTATACATAAAATTATGTTTGATCAATGCGTACTCAGATTCGAATATCGACGGATGGATATGAAGCAGCAGGAGATGTAGAAGCCGTAGTTTGCGGACCATTTCCTGATTCCTGATCTGTGGTTCCGCCATCTGATGGGTGCTCCTTACTTCCCGTTTTCATTCCTTCATTTACTTCCTGATTGTCTTCTCCAGATGTTGCAGAGATGGGAGGTTGTGCCGATTCTTTAGGCGCGGATTGATGGATCTCTTCCACCAGTTCCCCAATCTTCTGATTAACCTTGTTTAACTGGGAGTTGATGTCCAGGACGGTCTCTCGCTTTGCCTGAAAGACAGTGCGCTCTGAGTTTTCCAGCATCATTGATTTGCCGAGATCGAGATCATTTGTGGGAGGATTGATCTCCAGAACAAGTCGGTCGAAGCGGGTTTCTCCTTCGGTGGTCTGAATGGAGCTCTGCATGCGATCACGCAAACCGACCAGCTTACCCAATTGATCATAAGTTTGACTATGCTTGATCAGGTGATCGAGTGAAGGGGCTTGTGTCTCGTCGGTTGGTTTGGGTTGTTGCTGTTGAGTCTTTTCGGGCTGTCTTAATTTGTTCATTTCTTGCAATTCTTCAGCTTTAATTTGGGCAATCTGGCTATCGATCTGGGAAATGGAGCTTGTTAAGGATTTAATTCGCTGAGCTTTGGTTTTGGTATCCAACTCCTCATTGGTTTTTACACCTTGCATTTCTTCATTGAGCCGGATCTTCTGCTGCATAAGTCCCTGAATTTCTTTATCCCGATTGGAGACTTGATTCCCGGGAGTGAAACTGCTTTTGGTTGCAGATGAGATTGAATTCATATCCTCTGTTCTCCTTCTACTCTTTATCATGGTTCTATTTACATATATCGGATGTTAAGAGAAGGATTTGAATAGCTCTTGTTTCATTGCAATGGATTCATTTTGCGTCGGTTGTATTGCGTACTTCATCATAATAATTGATAATGGTTATCAATAAGTGAGTGGAAGTTTAGACACAATTTATGTAGACGGAGATGGGTTAGCAAAATGTGGAATGATTATTATATCCTCTGGAACTATGCTGCGGTGAGTATAACAGATATCCGTTACATGGAACTCGGGGCATATGAAGAGGTGGAATATAAATTTCCGACAAGTACCTTTGTACTCACCATTCAGGGTTATGCTGGAGTGACGATTGACAACCAAACGTATGAAGTGAGTCGCTTTTATATTCTCCATGGGGGAAAAGGGAGTAAGTTGGTGATTCAAGCAGGCGAATCCGGATTGCGCTTATATTACTTGATGTACAAAGCAAACCTGCCTAGTGGAGGGAGAAATGATCTGGGAAGGTTAATGGAGCGTATCAATCCGTTCCAAATGAACTATGGCTTTACCCCCGATATGCCAACCATTCTATATGAGCAATTGAAACAGATGCACTTTTTGTGGGATCAAAAGAACCCTATTCAGCACTTTCAGGCCAAGAGTTTGTTCTATGCATTTGTGGAGCAGATCTCATCACAGATTCCTCGTATATCTAATCGTTATCCAAGTATTATTGATCAGGTCAGCAAAGTCATTGAAATTGTAGAGTCTTCCTACACCCAGCCACTTACACTTCATGTTTTGGCAGAAATGATTGGCACCAGCCCAAGAAGTTTGTCACGCAAGTTCAAACAGTCGACTGGAACCAGTCCGATCGATTATCTGCTTCAGTTTCGTTTGTTCAAAGCTAAGGAGATGTTGCTGCAAACGGACGCCACGTTGGATGAGATTGCAGCCGGCATCGGTTATCCGGATGGATATTATTTGGGACGTATGTTCAAGAAACATACAGGTCTTTCTCCTTTGCAATTTAAAGAAAAGACCTCAGCACCCCTATATTGGCCTGATCTGACATTAGGCATGGCGCGAAATGACATTTTCAGAGGTGGAAGTGGAAGGTATGTTTATACTGATGGTGATAATCATTATCAATATGAGCATGGAGGGTCAATAAATATGAACAGACAGACAAGAACGGGAATGCTACTTAGTATTCTATTAAGTCTTACATTACTGTTAAGTGCCTGCTCTACAGGTGTTGCCAGTAATTCGAGCGGGGATGCTTCCGGAAGCAATAGTACGTCAAGTTCTACGAAGACAGTAACAGCTGAGAATCAAAGCAAAACATCGGAACCACGTACAATCTCAACGGTTAAGGGAGATATTACAATCCCGGCTGAACCTAAACGGATTGTGGTTGACTTGTATCTGGGAAGTCTGATCGCCCTGGGAATCAAACCTGTGGGTACACCGGAGATGAACCTCAAAAATCCTTATTTTATCAAATCACTTGAGGGCGTGCAGAATATTGGTGAATATGAAACCATTTCTCTCGAAAAGGTGTTGGAACTTGAACCGGATCTCATAGTGACAGGTAATCCTGATTTATTTGATTCCTTTAGCAAAATTGCACCTACCTTGGTTGTACCTTATGGCGAATTGAAAAACACCCACGAAGAAATTGCCTATTTCGGTGAAGTCCTGAATAAAGAAAAAGAATCTGAGGCATGGTTAACCGATTATGACGCAAGAATTGCAGATGCCAAGAAGCGCGTTCATGAGGCGATTGATCCGCAGGCCGAGGTGTCGGTCATGCAGTTCTATGATAAAGCACCGTTGGCCTTTGGTGATAATTTTGGTCGGGGAGGTCAGGCAGTCTACAGCGCGCTTGGGCTGAATCCTCCTGCAGATAAAAAAGAGATTTTAATGAAGGATCAACTGGTTGAAGTTTCATCGGAAGCGATTCCTGAGTTCGCCGGAGACTACATTATTCTAACAGCAGATAATCTGACCCTGGAAGAGTTGAAATCCAAACCGGTCTGGAGTTCACTGGATGCGGTTAAAAATGATCGTGTGTTTATCTGGAGCCCGGATCGTTCATGGTACTTTGACCCGATTGCAACATTGGATCAAACAGAGGAATTGGCCGAGTGGTTTACGAAGATCTCTGAACCAAATTAAGTCTAACAAGTGATGGATGAGATGAAATCCAATTCCACTCTAAATTTCAGTTGATAATGAAAATTATTATCATTTATAATAAAGGTATATTAGTGAACCTCTGCTACACATATGTTATCGGATGTGTGGCAGAATGATGACCTTGTAAGGACTTTATTCCGGATGAGGTTGGGATTGGAGAGTATTCGATGCAATTAGACGAACAGATGAAATGCTGGAATCATGCCGCTGTTAAGGTTCTGGATATACGCCGAATCGTTATTGAGGCAGGGGCACAACTGAGTTCCTACACACTTCCGGCAAACGGTTTTATATATACGATTCGAGGATCAGCTGTGCTTCAGTTGGATGGACAAACATACAAGGCAGAGCGGTTCTACATGCTTCATGGGGCCAAAGGATCTTCACTGGATATCCAAACCAACGAAGATTTCGAATATATTCTGCTCTATTACAGAGCATTCCTTGCCTTTCCTAGTTATCGTAAAAAGTGGTTATTGGCACAGCCGGAAGTTGCACCGTTCTCTTTGCAATATGGATTTGCACCGAGTAGTCCGCTGGGGTTGTTACGTTACCTTGATGAGCTTGAGGGTGCATGGAGTCAATCTGGCAGTCTGGATCTGCTTCATACAAAAAGTTTATTTTACCAGTTCATTCATGAAATGATGGTTCAATTGGCAGAGCAGGAGATCAAAACAGAGCTTGCTGACCCGGTGAAACAAACACTTCGTTATATACAGAATCATTATAGGGAACAGGTCACGCTTGATTTCCTGGCTGAACAGTTCAACTACAGTTCCCGACATTTATCCATGCAATTCAAACGACAGACGGGTTACAGTCCCATTGATTATTTAATTCAGACTCGAATCGCCAAGGCTCGAAATCTGCTTGTACGATCTGATGCAACGCTGAGTGAAATTGCAGCAGAAGTGGGTTATTCGGATGTGTATTATTTTAGTCGTATCTTCAAAAAACATGTGGGGATCTCTCCGATTCAGTATCAACGAAAGATGAGAGAAGAAGCGAGAGCAGAGGATCGTCCATTGGTAATCTCTGAATCGTCCATTGGCCGAAGATGGAAGTCGGGATATATTGATTATGAGAATCATTATCAATATATAGACGGAGGGTCTACACCAATGAAAAGAAGAAAAACAAGTTCCAGTATGATTATGGTTGCATTATTGAGCATAACGATGCTCCTCGCAGCCTGCTCTTCAGGTACAGCAACAACACCAGCAGCTGGCGAAGGAACGGGTGCCAGTTCCAATAACAGCAGTACGGCAGTATCATCCGACACAGGAAGCCAGACGAACAAAGACAATGAAACACGCACGGTCTCGACGGTTAAGGGTGACGTAGTTGTTCCAGCAAATCCTAAACGGGTTGTTGTACTATATCTCCAGGGAGACGTCGTTGCGCTTGGAATTAAGCCAATTGCTACATCTGAAGTATTCAACGGGGCTGCCTACAAGAGTGAACTTGAAGGTGTAAATTCACTAGGTACCTGGTTCGAACCGAATCCTGAAGCTGTCATTGACCTTGATCCGGATCTAATCATTGTTCCTTCTGAAGAGACGTATACGTTGTTAAAGGATATCGCACCTACGGTATATATTCCATACGAGAAAATGACAACAGAAGAAAGACTCCAGAGTATAGCGAGTATTTTTGGCAAAGAACAGGAAGCTGAGACATTAATCAATAATCTTAATAGCAAAGTCGAAGAGAGTAAGCAAACACTAGCAGATGCAGGCATATTGGACAAAACGGTTTCCATTGTGGAGGGCGGTTTGAAAGGTATGGTCGTTGTAGAGAGCAAGCAATATGGCCGAGGATCTCAGGCACTATATGAATACTTGGGGATGAAAGCACCTGAAGTGGTACAAAAGAAAATTGATGTAGTTTCGGAAGCGGGAGGCTCTAATCTATCCATGGAAGTACTGCCTGAATATATCGGGGACTACGTGTTTCGTTCGGTGTATGAAGGGGCAGATAACCTTACGGATGATCCAATATGGAGCAGCATCCCGGCTGTTAAAGAAGGTCGCCTAATTGAAATTGATTTTGATTTCTTCTACTATTCGGATATCTATTCAATCAATAAACAAATTGATTTTGTCGTTGAAAAGCTGTTGGCGGCTCCAAGAGCCCAATAGTAAAGAGCGGATTTGTTCGTAAAATTTTTGTACAAGAAATGTTTGTTTTTTAGCCATTGTAATTTGATAAGATTACCATTACACTAGGATTTAAGTGATAATGAGAATCGATATCAAATACTCGATGTTCTGGATCGAATTAACGGAGGTATTTTTAATATGAATCAGCAGTTGGAACTTTATGATGTAACCATTATCGGCGGTGGCCCTGCGGGCATGTACTCTGCCTTTTATAGCGGCATGCGAGATATGAAGACCAAGTTGATTGAGGCACGTGACAAATTGGGAGGTCGCATGCTCTTTTATCCGGAGAAAATGATCTGGGATGTCGGGGGTGTGACGCCAATTCTGTGTGAAGATCTGATTAAACAATTGGAAGAACAGGCAAGAACTTTTGAGCCAACCCTCGTATTTGAACAACAGATCGAAGGATTCGAGCGTCAACCTGATGGCACGATTCTGTTAACTTCTGCAACAGGTGAACAACACTGGACACGTACCGTCATTATGGCAATCGGATATGGTATATATAAAATGGCCAAGCTGGAGCTTGAAGGTGCAGACCGTTACGAGGTTAGCAATCTCCACTATACCGTGCAGGAACTGGAGCCATTCCGTGGTAAACGCGTGTTGATCTCGGGTGGAGGCGACTCTGCTGTGGACTGGGCGAATGAACTAGAAGCACTGGCAGAGCAAGTTACGGTTGTGCATCGTCGTGACCGCTTTGGCGGGTTGGAGCGTAATGTACTGCGTATGAGAGAATCCTCTGTAGATGTCCGTACACCATATGCGGTAGAGACACTGCATAGTATGAGTGGTGATGTGATTGAACAGGTGACCATCTCACACGTGGATACAGGTGAAACTGAACTGCTTGAAGTCGATGCTGTCATTGTAAACCATGGCATGAAGAGTGACTTTGGTCCAATCCGGGATTGGGGACTTGATCTTGGCGAATGGCATGTCACTACAACAGAGAGATTGCAAACCAATATTCCCGGCGTGTTTGGCGCAGGCGATTTTGTAGATTATGGTAGCAAACTGTACCTGATTGCGGGTACTTTCACAGATGCAGCCCTAGCGGTAAACAGTGCGAAGCTATACATGGACCCTGAAGCGGAAAAAGTGGCTTATGTTTCTTCCCATAACAGTCGCTTTAAAGAGAAAAATAAAGCCCTTGGCGTTGTAGAAGAATAAAGGTCTTCGATCGGTTATATTAAGATGACTTCGGGTTCATTCGAGGCCACTGAAAAAGTCCAACATCTATAAACAGATATCCCTCCTCATTTTTTTGAGGAGGGATATCTGTTTTCCTG
>NZ_ASPU01000053.1:0-482 GCF_000517905.1 Paenibacillus sp. FSL H7-689 | reverse complement strand
TATGGTGGAGGCTGAGGGGATCGAACCCCCGACCCTCTGCTTGTAAGGCAGATGCTCTCCCAGCTGAGCTAAGCCTCCGAACAACACATTTATGATCATACCATAATCTTGTTGTAAAAATCAACTTCTTTTTTTTGAAGTTATTATGACCCGTAGGGGATTCGAACCCCTGTTACCTCCGTGAAAGGGAGGTGTCTTAACCCCTTGACCAACGGGCCTTAATATTATGGCGGAGAGAGAGGGATTCGAACCCTCGAGACGCTTGTGACGCCTACACGATTTCCAATCGTGCTCCTTCGGCCAGCTCGGACACCTCTCCATATGGCTCCCCGAACAGGGCTCGAACCTGTGACAACTCGATTAACAGTCGAGTGCTCTACCAACTGAGCTATCAGGGAATATGCTTCAGAGATCGTTCTCTGAAAACTAGATTCGAAACGAAACATGCGAATTACAACTTGCTATTGGATAAGCCCTCGACC
>NZ_ASPU01000052.1:0-211 GCF_000517905.1 Paenibacillus sp. FSL H7-689 | reverse complement strand
TCGAAACGAAACAAACGCGAATTAGAACATTCCTTTTTAGCTGAACTTGTGTTAAACAAGTTTCAATAAAAACGGTAGTCAAATTGCTTTTGTGATGGTATCGGGTGAGAGCGACTTTTGGCTTTGCGCAAGTAAAACAAGGGAAGCGAGCGACCGAAACCGGAACAAAATGGTTAAGCTACTAAGAGCACACGGAGGATGCCTAGGCGCT
>NZ_ASPU01000051.1:0-340 GCF_000517905.1 Paenibacillus sp. FSL H7-689 | reverse complement strand
TTCCCTGATAGCTCAGTTGGTAGAGCACTCGACTGTTAATCGAGTTGTCACAGGTTCGAGCCCTGTTCGGGGAGCCATATGGAGAGGTGTCCGAGCTGGCCGAAGGAGCACGATTGGAAATCGTGTAGGCGTCACAAGCGTCTCGAGGGTTCGAATCCCTCTCTCTCCGCCAGATATTTTTTAGCAAGGCCCGTTGGTCAAGGGGTTAAGACACCTCCCTTTCACGGAGGTAACAGGGGTTCGAATCCCCTACGGGTCATATTATGGAGGCTTAGCTCAGCTGGGAGAGCATCTGCCTTACAAGCAGAGGGTCGGGGGTTCGATCCCCTCAGCCTCCACC
>NZ_ASPU01000050.1:0-207 GCF_000517905.1 Paenibacillus sp. FSL H7-689 | reverse complement strand
CTTTTGCATGGAGCTTGTTCTTTGAAAACTAGATATCGAAACGAAACAAACGCGAATTAGAACATTCCTTTAAGCTGAACTTGTGTAAACAAGTCAAGTGTATAAAGGTAGTTAAATTGCTTTTGTGATGGTATCGGGTGAGAGCGACTTTTGGCTTTGCGCAAGCAAAACAAGAGAAGCGAGCGACCGAAACCGGAACAAAATGGT
>NZ_ASPU01000049.1:0-253 GCF_000517905.1 Paenibacillus sp. FSL H7-689 | reverse complement strand
GTTCGCCACGTCCTTCATCGGCTCCTAGCGCCTAGGCATCCTCCGTGTGCTCTTAGTAGCTTAACCATATTGCTCCGGATTTTGACTGCTCGCTTCCCTTGGTTTGCTTACGCAAAGCCAAAAGTCGCTCCCATTCAATACCATCGCAAAAGCAATTTAACTACCGTTTTTATTAAAACTTGTTTAACACAAGTTCAGCTAAAAAGGAATGTTCTAATTCGCGTTTGTTTCGTTTCGATATCTAGTTTTCAAA
>NZ_ASPU01000048.1:0-233 GCF_000517905.1 Paenibacillus sp. FSL H7-689 | reverse complement strand
GGTAGCCGTATCGGAAGGTGCGGCTGGATCACCTCCTTTCTATGGAGAATCGTTTCCTGCAACGGAAACATTCAAATAAGCAGGTTCTTAGAACCTGCAACAGCGATTCATTTCGGTCCGTCACTTCGGTGTGGATGAAATGAAGAGCACAAACTACTCACTCGTTGCTCAGTTTTGAGAGCTCAAACTCTCAAACAGCTTGCTTTTGCATGGAGCTTGTTCTTTGAAAACTA
>NZ_ASPU01000047.1:0-207 GCF_000517905.1 Paenibacillus sp. FSL H7-689 | reverse complement strand
CTTTTGCATGGAGCTTGTTCTTTGAAAACTAGATATCGAAACGAAACAAACGCGAATTAGAACATTCCTTTAAGCTGATCTTGTGCAAACAAGTCAAGTGTATAAAGGTAGTTAAATTGCTTTTGTGAGGGTATCGGGTGAGAGCGACTTTTGGCTTTGCGCAAGCAAAACAAGAGAAGCGAGCGACCGAAACCGGAACAAAATGGT
>NZ_ASPU01000046.1:0-365 GCF_000517905.1 Paenibacillus sp. FSL H7-689 | reverse complement strand
TCTTAGTAGCTTAACCATTTTGTTCCGGTTTCGGTCGCTCGCTTCCCTTGTTTTGCTTGCGCAAAGCCAAAAGTCGCTTTCACCCGATACCCTCACAAAAGCAATTTAACTACCTTTATACACTTGACTTGTTTGCACAAGTTCAGCTAAAAAGGAATGTTCTAATTCGCGTTTGTTTCGTTTCGATATCTAGTTTTCAAAGAACAAGCTCCATGCAAAAGCAAGCTGTTTGAGAGTTTGAGCTCTCAAAACCGAACAACGAGTGAGTGTTTTGCAGCTAAGCTGCGTATTTGAATGTTTCCGTTGCAGGAAACGATTCTCCATAGAAAGGAGGTGATCCAGCCGCACCTTCCGATACGGCTACC
>NZ_ASPU01000045.1:0-240 GCF_000517905.1 Paenibacillus sp. FSL H7-689 | reverse complement strand
TACATGGTATATTCTAATTCCGGCCAAGAAAACACGGTTTACACGGTGCGGCAAGCAAATGAAATAAGCTTCGAAAGAAACTTAAAAAAAGAGCTTGCGAAGTTGGTTCGGATGTGATAAGATATAAAAGTTGCTGAAGAGAACGACATTCGGTAACAAAATAAGTTTGATCTTTGAAAACTGAACAACGAGTGAGTAAACATTCTGCTTGCAGAATGAACGCGAAAGTTTGAAACAAGC
>NZ_ASPU01000044.1:0-398 GCF_000517905.1 Paenibacillus sp. FSL H7-689 | reverse complement strand
TTGCCACTGCGTGACAGTCTGCCAACCGATCCGGCTGCTCGTCAGCAAGCATTGGACAACCTGGCGATCTATATCGAACACAGTGACGGCACAAAAGAATTGATTCAAGGCAAACTGGTGCAACTCGCGGATAATAGCGAAGGCATCGAATTTACCGTAACAAAATTCAGTACGTTCACCCTCGTTGTTGTGGATGGACTGAAAGCTTCACAAAGTACACATCAACCGTACATCCAAGGATTTGGTGCGGATTTCCGCCCGGATGCATTCGTAACACGTGCACAGATGGCAGCCATGCTAGCTCGCAATCTTCCAACTGAAGCGGCAGCAGGTTCCGTGAATAGCGTGAGCTACAAGGATGTATCTGCAACACACTGGGCAACAAGTGAGATTCAAAA
>NZ_ASPU01000043.1:0-244 GCF_000517905.1 Paenibacillus sp. FSL H7-689 | reverse complement strand
GGCAGTTTCGTTGTTCGCCACGTCCTTCATCGGCTCCTAGCGCCTAGGCATCCTCCGTGTGCTCTTAGTAGCTTAACCTCGTGCTCCGGTTTCGACTGCTCACTTCCCTTGTTTTGCTTGCGCAAAGCCAAAAGTCGCTCCCATTCGATACCATCGTACGTGCAATCTACCGTTTTTATTGAAACTTGTTTAACACAAGTTCAGCTAAAAAGGAATGTTCTAATTCGCGTTTGTTTCGTTTCGA
>NZ_ASPU01000042.1:0-371 GCF_000517905.1 Paenibacillus sp. FSL H7-689 | reverse complement strand
TCTTAGTAGCTTAACCATTTTGTTCCGGTTTCGGTCGCTCGCTTCCCTTGTTTTGCTTGCGCAAAGCCAAAAGTCGCTCTCACCCGATACCATCACAAAAGCAATTTAACTACCTTTATAAACACTTCACTTGTTTACACAAGATCAGCTTAAAGGAATGTTCTAATTCGCGTTTGTTTCGTTTCGATATCTAGTTTTCAAAGAACAAGCTCCATGCAAAAGCAAGCTGTTTGAGAGTTTGAGCTCTCAAAACTGAGCAACGAGTGAGTAACTAGCCGACCTGGCTAGATTTTATATTTGAATGTTTCCGTTGCAGGAAACGATTCTCCATAGAAAGGAGGTGATCCAGCCGCACCTTCCGATACGGCTAC
>NZ_ASPU01000041.1:0-783 GCF_000517905.1 Paenibacillus sp. FSL H7-689 | reverse complement strand
TGCAAAAGTCTAAGTTGTTGAGAAAATCCGTTTACAAGATCGATGAAAAAATGAAGGATAAATTCCCACCGAAAACAACGACGAACGAATTATCTGATGAACTGGACTATTGCCAAAAAGTTGTAGATACAGTAGAAAAAGAAGAATCCCTCCGTGAATACCCAAAGGTGAAAGAAAAGCTGAACTACTTAAAAGAAATCATAGCTGATCACCATGAGCACTTTCAACTCAGCAATGATCCAGATGCACGAATAGGTCACAAAACGGCAGACTCCTCGTTCTTCGGTTACAAAACACATTTTGCTATGAATGGAGAACGAATTATTACAGCTGCGGTAATTACGACTGGTGAGAAAAGTGATGGAAAACAACTCCAAACTCTCATTGAAAAAAGTCGCGACACAGGTATGAAGATCGATACCGTCATTGGAGATACTGCCTATTCTGAAAAAGATAATATTCAATATGCCAATCACAAAGAACTACAATTAATATCAAAATTAAACCCTAATATCACACAAGGAACTCGTAAAAAAGAAGATGAATTTGAGTTTAATAAAGATGCATGTATGTACGTTTGTAAAGCTGGACATATGGCGATTCAAAGAGCGCGCACAGGTAAGAAAGGTATGAATAATAACCAAAAGAATACCTACATGTTTGACATTGAAAAATGCAAAGTATGCCCAATGAAAGACGGGTGCTATAAAGAAGGTGCGAAAAGTAAAACCTATTCTGTAACCATCAAATCGACCGAACATAAGGAACATGAGGCATTTCAAA
>NZ_ASPU01000040.1:0-678 GCF_000517905.1 Paenibacillus sp. FSL H7-689 | reverse complement strand
CGAGGCCACTGAAAAAGTCCAACATCTATAAACAGATATCCCTCCTCATTTTTTTGAGGAGGGATATCTGTTTTCCTGTATAATTAAATGATTAATTTCAGGTGGTGTCTCGGATGATTTCAAACCAACAATCTCTTAACCTTAGTGCATTTATGGACATATACGATATCGTCGTACCTAAAGATAATATGCTTCGTCAAATCAATGATCTCGTAGATTTTTCATTTGTTCAGGTAGAATTGCAACATAGATACTGCCTCGACAATGGTCGCAATGCAGTGCCTCCCATTCGAATGTTTAAATACCTATTGTTGAAATCCATTTTCGATGTATCCGATGCGGATGTTGTGGAACGTTCTAAATATGACATGTCCTTTAAGTACTTTTTAGATATGGCGCCTGAAGATGAAGTCATTAATCCTAGTTCACTAACGAAGTTTCGCAAGCTTCGCCTGAAAGATGTGAACCTCCTCGACATACTTATTCAAAAGACCATGGAGATCGCGTTGGAAAAAGAAATTATCAAAAGCAGTGCAATTATTGTGGATGCCACCCATACGAAAGCGCGATTTAATCAGCTATCACCCAAAGAAATATTAGTGCAAAAGTCTAAGTTGTTGAGAAAATCCGTTTACAAGATCGATGAAAAAATGAAGGATAAATTCCCACCGAAAACAA
>NZ_ASPU01000039.1:0-127915 GCF_000517905.1 Paenibacillus sp. FSL H7-689 | reverse complement strand
GAACACGACCGTTAAGCCCTCTAGCGCCGATGGTACTTGGACCGCAGGGTCCTGGGAGAGTAGGACGCCGCCAAGCAATCTAAAGACACACTTGATGATATCGAGTGTGTCTTTTTGTTTTACTATTTTACACTGGCAAACAACTAACTTACAGATGAGACGAAATTAAGATTCTTCACTTATATGAAGACTTTCAATATTATTGATCAGACTATTAATGCTGGTAGGTATATTTCCATCTGTTCGACTTCTGATTCTTAGCTCCTTCAGCAACCTTTCAGTTGAATTTAACGTACGTTTCAGTGGGATAGGGTATAGTGAAGCCAAGTAAAGAGGGGGAAAATCATAATGAATATATCTTCTACATCCAGCTCCACTACATCATACATATCGACATCTTCGAGTTCGGACAATTCAAGTAGCTTGGAGAAACAAAAGACGAAGCTTGAGGCTCAACTGGAGAAAGTGCAATCCAGCAAGGATGATGAGCAAACCAAGGAGACTAAGACCAAACAACTTGAACAGCAGATCAAGCAGATTGAGGCACAGATTGCACAGCAAAGCTCTCAAGGAGCCGGTACAACTGCTACGAAGGAGGCACCACCTGCCCAACCACCATCCAATGGAATGGGCGTAGCTACCCCTAAGGAGATTGCGAACGCAACAACAGATAGTAATGGCCGATTTGATATACGCATCTAATGACATCTGATTTAGGATAAAACAAAGCCCTGAGCGATCTATATTGATCGTGCAGGGCTTTTGTTTATTTTTCTGTTAGATTATTATGAGGTCTACCTACATTCCATCTACGTTCCATTTATTTGCTATCTGTTGCTATTATTATCTGTTAACGTTACTCAAGACTGCAACGCGTGTACTCGATCCGTTAGGGATCGTTTTCTATAGTACAAGGCTATGGTTGCGAGAACCAGCATTTCGGACAGCGGTACGGCAAGCCACACACCCGTGACACCAAAGAATGAAGGCAGGACTGCAATCAACGCAATCATGATGATCATTTCACGCGCAGCTGTAATCCAGATGGCCATTTTGGCATTACCCACAGATTGGAAATAGGTGCTCATGACAAAGTTAACACCCATAAACACATAGGCAAATGTAAATATACGTAATCCGTAAACGGCATTATCCGTTACGCCACTACTGAAGTTTCCAAAGATTTGCACGAAATAAGGTGCACCGATCTGAACAACAACCAGTAATAATAGACCGCATGCCAGAGCTGTTTTAGTGGCTAAACGTATCGTTTGTTGTACCCGTATAATCTGATTGGCACCGTGATAATAGCTGATCAGAGGTTGGGCAGCGGATGCCAGACCCAGGAAAGCCAACAATACAACACCATGAATATAGTTCAACACGGTAAAGGATGCTACACCATCCGTGCCTGCAATGCGGTCCATGGAGATATTGTGAGAGACAGAGAAGACCGACATGCCAAGTTCAGCCAGAAAGCTGGGGAAACCAATGAGCAGCAGGGAAGCCAGCAGTTTGTTGTTCCACTTGAACCGGGTGAACGTGAGATTATTTGTTTTTTTGAAAAAGTGAGTGAACAGAACAAGTAGCGCAAGAGACGCCGATACAATTGTACCGAGGGCCACACCGCGTACACCCCATTCGAGTACATACAATGTTATATAATTGATAATGATATTGGCAACAGCAAACGTAATCTGAGCGTACATGGACGTATTGGGATTCCCATCGTTTCGTACAAAGATAGAGAGTGCATTCTCAATGGTGAAAACAAACCCGAACAATAACATGATATTCATATAGTCTGAAGCAAACGGGAAGGTCTCGGCGTTTGCACCGAGGGAGTATACCAGTTTGTCTTTGAATGTAAATGCAACATATCCAATGGCTACCGTAACTAACATAATGAGCATAATGGATTTGGTGAAAATTTGTTTGGCTGAAGTGATATCTTTTCTACCCATAGCGTTGGAGTACAACGTTGCCCCGCCCATACCAATCCACAGTGACATGGCAACAAAGAGCGTGTAGACAGGTGAGGCAATGCCGATCCCGGCCATGGCGGTAGAACCCAGTTTGTGTCCAACCATAATGCCGTCGATAATAAAATTAAAAGCAACTACCAGCATCCCCAATACAGAAGGCACGAGGTAACTTATAAAAGCTTTACCTACAGATTGCCCTTCCAATGGATGCGTCCAATTCGTATTCATAATGACCTCCGTTAGTAAACTGAATGTTCATTCTGTATTTAATAATACTGAACGTTCGTTCTGTATGATAACACGCCATGAATTCTCTTGGCAACTTTTGCGTTTAAATATCGTTTATGTGATAGAGTAGGTGGATATTTATAAGGCGGGAGGAATCTCTTGATGAAACAAAATAAATACGATGAAGCTGAATTTTTCGACAACTATAGTAAGATGGCTCGTTCCGTTCAAGGGCTGGATGCAGCCGGGGAGTGGTATGAACTGCAGACTCTTTTGCCTGATTTGAAGGACAAGCGTGTGCTGGATTTGGGATGTGGTTTTGGGTGGCACTGCCGGTATGCGCGAGAGCAGCAAGCGAGTTCAGTGATCGGTGTAGATCTGTCTGAAAATATGCTTCAGCGTGCTCGTGAAATGACGGACGACCCGCAGATCCAGTACAAGCAGCTGGCGATTGAAGATATTGATTTTGCACCGGGACAATTCGACATTGTGATTAGTTCACTTGCCTTGCATTATATTGAAAGATTAGACACGGTGTACGCTAAGATCAATGATTGTCTCGTAGAAGGTGGCACATTTGTACTATCTTCCGAACATCCGATCTTCACCGCTCGCGCTGCGCAGGATTGGCATTACGGACCCGAAGGTGAAATCCTGCACTGGCCCGTGGATGATTACCATGATGAAGGGAAACGTGTGGCGAACTTTCTGAATCAGGATGTGGTTAAATATCATCGCACTCTGGCAACACATCTCAATGAACTGATTAAGGCAGGGTTTGCTATTCAAAAGGTGGCTGAATCCAAACCATCACCAGAGATGATCGAACAGGTTCCAGGCATGCGAGACGAAAATCGAAGACCGATGTTTCTGATGATTGCTGCTGTGAAAGTATAACGATGAAAATGATATGATAGACCAGAGGGCAGAAAGAAACTGAGGAAGTGGAGCGTTCGCTTAAAAGCTTTCTGATAGAGATTTCTAACTAAGCAAACTTGAAGGAATCAGCGTGTCCAGCGATGTTGAACATGCTGTTTTTTTATTTTGCTACAATAATAAGAAATAATGTCCAAAACAGGGAACCAAATCACATTAGACTCAGTCATATTAAGTGAGGTGAACAACAGTTGGATGATCAATTACTGGCACAGGCTCAGACCATAGACAATTACACACTTAGTAGCATAATGGATGACTACGGAAATGACGTCTGGAATTACGCTTATTTTCTGACCAAAAGTGCCGAACAGGCAGATGAATTGTCACAGGAGGTATTTATTCGGGCGTATTCGGGGATTGCTCATTATCGTGGAGATTGCTCACTGAAAACCTGGCTGTTGACGATTACTAGGAACACGACTTTTACATATTGAAAATCCAGATTTTTTCGTAACAGTCTGTGGGGAGAGACGTTACCCATTGAGACAGAGCATGGGGGTTCGAACCAAAGAGTCATGATTGCAGAGCAGCCTGCACATCCTTCGGCCGAGATGGAAGTGATGCGTAAGGAGCATATCCATGAAATCTGGGATATTGTTCTGGCGTTGCCAAAGAAGTTTCGGGAGATTCTTTTGCTGAATCTGAAATATGAGCTTACGACGAGTGAGATTGCTGCGATGTTGAAAATCAGCTTAGGCACAGTAAAATCCAGACTATCCCGAGGTAAGGATAAGGTACGGAAACAATGGGAGGAGCGAAGCAAATGAGACACAAGGATGAGCAGTGGGAAAAGGAAATCCGGAAGGGACCGTTTGCTTTGTCTCCTTTTACAGAGGATCACAAGCGAAAGGTGCTTCAACAGGTGGAGTGGATGAAGAAGTCGGAAGAGGAAAGCAAGGGAGATAGGTTAGAGGACAGTTCCAGGTTATCCAGGCCGTTTAGACCGCAAGTGAAAAATGCGTCACACAAGCGTCGCCTTAGAAGAGGGCCTCTTGTTGCCGGCACGGGTGCGTTGGTTATTGCTGCTGGATTGTTCCTATGGATCTGGGATGATGGACAGCTGGTGAGACCCGTGATCGAGCAGGTCTATCCGACAGCAACGTTACAGTTATCCGATGGTTTGAACACAAATCTGCTAACCGACAAAATGAAAAGAAATGTTGCAACTACGATGCGAGATGATCTGGGTAAACAGCTGAAGATTAAGAAAGTGGAAGACCTGCCTGTGTCCGGCAGAATATATGTAGAGGCTGGAAATGAAAGCGAGAAGGAGTATGCGCAGATATGGCTCGATGCGACAACAGGAAATCTGCGTGAAGTACAGATGAGACGAGAGATGCAGCCAAGTGAGCTGGAACACCGTTATCTGCGTCAAGTTCCATCCCTCTTGCAAAGTATAGGCAGCACTCCAACGCTTAAACCTGCATCAGTCCAACGTTTTGTGAGTATGAAGCAAGGGGAGTCGGAGCCAATATCGCATACGACATTAGCGTTAGAGAATGAGACTGGCGATGGTTATGGGGAGATTGTATGGCAGCAGGACAAGGCTGTCTCGATCACAGGTGACCTTAGACCTGATCAAGTATCCCAGGCAGCGCTGACGGATGCCAGAAACGCGATTGAGGCTCTGTCTGGTAAAGCCAATCTTGATCTGGTAAGAGCAAGCCGAAGCAAAGATGATGAACTTGGTAAGGATACAGTCTTTTTTTCCTTTAAAGATAACTACTTTGTACAGATGACCGAAGGAAAAGCGGGCATGGGTTATACGGTTGGGGATGCTAATCACTATGAGCAAGACTTTGCAGACTGGGAAGAAATAGAGGCTTATTATCAGGAACTATATAACATACAGGAGTCTCTTCTTAGAGGAGAAGTAGAACCTATAATTAAAAAAATATTTAAAATGGATCTTCAAGCGTATAAACTTCACCGTAATCCTGACCATCCAGGCATGGTCACATTTGAACTGGAGTCGAGCAAGGATGTTTTTCAGGTTGAATATAGGGAAGATGGACGGATCAAGATGATCACCAGAGGCGAGTTATAGGGCTGATCTTATATGTTACAATTTACTTCATAGATGGAATGTGTATAAGGAGATAACGATGAAATATTTGGTGAGTTCATGTCTGGCAGGGGTAGCTTGCCGTTACAACGGAACAGCGAGTCTGGAAGAGAAGATTCAGGAGCTGGTGGAGCAGGAGCAGGCTAAGATGGTATGTCCGGAGCTGCTTGGCGGATTCTCCACTCCACGGGAAGCGGCTGAAATTATCGGTGGCACGGGCAAGGACGTGCTGGCAGGCACTGCAAAAGTGATCGAGAAAAGCGGCAAGGATGTCACAGAGTTGTATATTAAGGGAGCCTATCAGACGCTCGAATGGGCGCGAGAAATGAATGTATCGTGTGTGGTACTGAAGGAGTTTAGTCCGTCCTGTGGTACAAAGATGATCTATGATGGGAATTTTGCCAATCACAAGGTAACTGGAGAAGGTGTCACCTCAGCATTGCTGCGACAAGAAGGATATACCGTCATTTCTGAAAATGAATGGATGGAGCAACTATAGGTCGAACAGATATCGTTTCATATTCACAGAAAAGCCGCTGGATTATATCCTGGCGGCTTTTCTGTTGTCTCCCATTACTTTTCTCATCAAATGAATAAAGTCGATTTTCCTGAAATGCTAACAAACAATATGGATACATACGATATAGATATAAGATATATAAGGCTATCTACTATTTAAAGTGGGGGAATAATCATGTCAATTCAGTCTAAGCCAAAAAATAAGAAAGGAAATAAACTCAAAAATATGAAATTAACAACAACGATGGTCATCATGACTGTAATTAGTCTAATCGGTTTGTTTACTGTTTTTCTGATTGGGATTTTCGGAATGAACGAAGCAAAAACGGGACAAGGTATCCTCTACAATGACCGCTTCCAGCATCAAACCAATGTTCTTGAATTGAAAAGTAATTTCTATAATATGCGCGCCAATTATACAAAGGTTCTTGATAATGCAGAGTATACCGACAAACAGTACGATCAGGTTCAGAAAGGTAAGAAGAGTATCACGGATGGTTTGAATGAATTTTCAGCAAGAACATTGGATACCAAAGAAAAAGAGATATTTGCAGATTTGGTAGCAAAGATGGATACATATTATCAGGATATTGAGCAAATCATGGATACCAAAAAGATGTCGGGCACCTACGATAGTGATGAGAGAGGAAGAATTAACAAAAGCAGTACAGCGATTGTGGAGACGATCACCCTTTTGAGTGCGCATAACGAAGAAGAGTCAGCCAAGCTCTATGCGGATACACAGGAAGTAATTCAGCAACGAGCATTGGTACTCGGTTCGGTTCTTTTGTTTTCACTTGCAGCACTCATTCTTATTTCATTTGTAGTGATTCGCAGTATACGTCAACGAATGAAAGCTATCACCCGTTATTGTGAAGAAATAACACAAGGCAACTTAACGGCATCCTTAGATCCGCATCTAACACAGGGAAATAATGAGATAAGTGTCATCGCACGAGCTATTCGTACAATGACCGATTCCACAACAAATGTCATTCGTGGTGTAGTTCAGGAATCTCATCATATCAACCAGGTTAGCGATCTTACCAACCAGAACATGGCTGGTCTGAATGAACGAATTCGTGAAGTATCAGCTACAGTTGAAGAGCTCTCGGCTGCAATGGAAGAGGCTTCAGCCCATACGGAAAATATGAATCATTCGGCTGCGGAGATGCAACAGGGAGCTGAATATATATCGGAACAGACATCTAAACAAGCAGAGTCCGCCTATGTGACCAGCACGAAGGCTGAAAAGTTGAAGCAGGAAGCCCGCGAATCGAGCCGAGCAGCCATAGACATGTATGATCATACGAGTAAGAAGATGTCAGAAGCGCTGGAACGTGCAACAGCTGTAGATCAGATTGGTATATTATCTCAATCCATTTTGGATGTTACGGCGCAGACTAATCTGCTTGCACTCAATGCATCCATTGAAGCTGCAAGGGCTGGAGAAGCAGGTAGAGGTTTTGCGGTTGTTGCAAGCGAGATTCGAAAGTTGGCTGATGATTCCAGACAGGCTGCCGATCAAATTCAGCAGGTCACGGAAGAAGTTATGCAGTCTGTGACCAATCTGTCCTCGAATGCTAAAGAGTTGCTATCCTTTATGTTCAATCAGGTTGGCAAAGATTATAAATTATTGGAGGATACAGCTGAACAGTATTATGTCGATTCTCTTGATCATGCCAATGCAGTTAAAGATCTCAATGCAACCTCACAACAAGTGACTGCAAATATCAAAATACTAGTGGGCTCCATTCACGAAATTGCATCAGCCAGTGAACAATCAGCCGCATCCAGTCAGGAAATTGCAGGACATATGGTTGCCTCTGCTGCGCAATCTGTGGAAGTAGTTAAACAATCTGATCAAGTCAAGGATAGTGCATTAAATTTGAATAAGCTGGTTCAAGATTTCAAGATTTAAAAGGAAAAAGAGTCATAGATAATCCACTAGGGCCATGTATGCCCAGTGGATTATTGCTGTCTTTCATCCAATACTTACTTTTATAAACCAAGAAACAATAATGTGCGTACTTTTAATTTATACATATAGAACCTAAAATAATACTTGAGATGAAACCACTTAAACATTATTGTTCAACATAAAAAAAGTTATAAAAAGGACGTGGAGCTCCATGGAAGTTACAGCAAAGTCAAAGACAAAGGAAGACATCTTAAAGGCGTATCATTTCCGGCATGCAACAAAGATATTTGATGATACCCGCAAAATCTCGGATGAGGATTTCCAATTTATATTGGAAACAGGCAGATTATCTCCAAGTTCCATTGGCCTTGAACCGTGGAAGTTTCTGATTGTACAAAATCCAAACCTGCGTAAGCGTCTGTCCGAAGTCTCTTCCGGCGCTCAAAAGCAATTGGCTACAGCAAGCCATTTTGTTGTTATTTTGGCCCGATCAGATGCCAGTTATAATTCTCCCTATGCGGAGTACATGTTGAAGGAAACAAAGGGAATGCCTAATAACGTATTTGAGCTAACAAGTGAGGCTTATGGAAAGTTTCAAAATAACCAGAAAATTCTGGATAATCCACGATCATTATTTGACTGGGCATCTAAACAGACTTATATTGCACTTGGCAACATGATGACGGCGGCAGCTCAGATCGAGATTGATTCTTGTCCAATCGAAGGTTTCAGCCGTGAGGGCGTCCACCGTATTATGGAAGAAGAGGGCTTGCTGGAAAATGGCGCATGGGGCGTCTCCATGATGGCAGCCTTCGGTTATCGGGCAGAGGAGCCCCAGCGTGAGAAGTCCCGACAATCCGTTGAGAAAATCACGCAATGGATTAACTGAATTCAGCATGAATCCAACATGAATTCAAAAAACGATTAGCTAAGATCTAACATTATAGATCAGGATCAAAGTAGAATCGAAACAGCCCGATATTTTCCACATGTTAGCAGGATGGAAAATATCGGGCTGTTTTTCTTTTTTATAAAAAGAACTTGAAATTACATAGATGTCTATGTATAATGAGGTCATGCCTAAATACAACGCAATTGCACTGATTGCAAGAATCAGAGACCATGTCAACAAACGGATTGTACACGAATTGGAACAGCATGAGGTAACAGGGATTGTTCCTTCTCATGGAGATGTATTGATGTTCTTGTACCGGGAAGAGACGCTGTCGATCAAGATGTTGGCTGAACGTGTTCAACGCACGCAACCAACGGTAACGGTACTGGTCAACAAGCTGGAGAAGCTTGGCTATGTTGAACGCAGCAAGAGTGCCGAAGATAGCCGAGTGACGATGATTCGCCTAACCGAACAGGGGAAGCGACTCGAACCGATCTTCCATCAGGTATCAGAGCAGATTAATGACATCATCTATAGTGGTTTGTCCAACGAACAGTCGGAGCAATTGGAGAGCTTGCTATCCATTATTGTCCGAAAGTTATAATGAATGAACTCTTCTGTCTGCAACCCTTCCAGATTTGACTGGGGTGGAGGCAGAGGAGCCCAAATATTTTTTACCCATATACATAGATATCTATGTATATGGGAGCGTATCAATGTAACCCCATTTTCGCAACCTAACTTAAACCAAACCTGGAGGGATTCACACTATGAAACATCTTATCGTATATGCTCACCCGCACACAGACAGCTTGAATAACGCAATCCTCAATACTGCTGTAGAAGCTCTCAAAGCTCAAGGCCATGAAGTAGTCGTTCGTGACTTGTACAAACTTGGATTCCAACCCGTACTGACTGAAGCTGACACAGCTTCCATGCGTGCAGGACAGACACCACAGGATATCGCAACAGAGCAACAGTTTGTTACAGATGCAGAAATTATCACATTCATCTATCCGATCTGGTGGACAGGTCTTCCTGCCATTATGAAAGGATATGTTGACCGTGTATTCGCTAATGGTTTTGCATATGCAGCGGGTGAAGCGGGAATCGAGAAATTGCTGACAGGCAAAAAAGGACTCATCATCAACACACATGGTACACCAAGTGAAATTTATGATCAGATTGGCATGACTGCTGGACTGAAATTAACTTCAGACGTAGGTATCTTCGATTTTGTAGGTATTGAAGCCGTAGATCATCTGCTCTTCGGTAGTATTGGATACCTGGATGCACCCGCATATCAAGCCATGTTGGATCAGGTTAAACAGACGATTACAACCAATTTCTAATATGGATGTTGAATCCAGATGAGGATTCCATATAATACCAGACCGACTCGATCATGAGTCGGTTTGTTTGTTCATGTGTTTGCAAAATGGATGAAAGGGGGTATAATCGTACCCATGGAACCTATACTTATATTTAAAGCATTATCGAACGAGACACGTAGACAAATCCTGTTGTGGCTCAAAAACCCGGAGCAACACTTCCCACCGCTGGAACTATCTCAGCATCCGGATGGTGGCAAGAACGGAATCTGTGTTGGCACGATTCAACTGAAGGCTGGACTGGCTCAGTCGGTTATATCCAGTTATCTGCTGACTATGCTCAAGGCAGGGTTGCTGCTCTCCGAGCGCAGAGGACAATGGACGTATTATCGGCGCAACGAGGAGACGATCCGTCAGTTTGCCGAGTACGTACAGAACGAGTTATAAGCCGGATGCCGGAACGGAAGCTAGGATGCATATGCAGGCAGGGATTCCGTCCGGATGTAAACGGCTAGTTTATGAACACATCACCATATCCAGTTGTGATTTAATTAATCTATATATCTGGATATACAAAAATATAATCATCGAGGAGATTAAACGATAATGACTACAGAAAATACGGCTTCATCCCATAAAGAACATATTAATGACGTTAAGCTTTCCATCCTGGATCTGGCTCCCGTCGTTGTGGGTGCAACACCTGCTGATGCTTTGCGCAACAGTCTCGATCTGGCACAGCATGCAGAGCGTTGGGGATATCACCGTTACTGGGTAGCTGAACATCACAACATGCCGGGTATTGCTTCTTCCGCAACTTCGGTTGTTATTGGATATCTGGCTGGTGGAACCAAAACGATTCGTCTGGGTTCAGGAGGCATCATGTTGCCTAACCATGCACCGCTTGTCATCGCTGAGCAGTTTGGTACTCTGGAATCCTTGTATCCTGGCAGAATTGATCTGGGACTGGGTCGCGCACCAGGTAGTGACCGCCGTACATCGCTTGCACTACGCAAAGATCTGAACAGTGGGGAAGATTTCCCTGAACTTTTGGCAGAACTTAGAGCATACTTTGATGCTTCGGCGACGTCTTATCATGCACCTGTTCGCGCAGTTCCTGGAGAAGGGTTGAATATTCCAATTTACCTCTTGGGGTCCAGTGATTTCAGTGCACGTCTGGCAGGTCAGCTGGGATTGCCGTTTGCTTTTGCCAGCCACTTCTCGCCCGATTACACCCGGATTGCATTAGAGACGTATCGAAACAACTTCCAACCATCTGAAAGCTTGAAGGAGCCACATGTGATTGTTGGTGTCAATGCTGTTGTTGCGGATACAGACGAGGAAGCAGCATGGCTGGGTACAACGATGCAACAGCAGTTCCTGAACATTATTCGCGGCACAACGGGATTAGTACAGCCTCCGGCAGAGATGGAAGGCAAATGGACGGATCGTGAGAAAGCTGGTGTTGAGCAGACGCTGAAGGCAGCTGTTAATGGTTCACCAGAAACCGTACGTGGACAGTTGGAATCTTTCATTCGGCAGACGCAGGCAGATGAGCTGATTATTACGTCGATGATCTATGATCATAAGGCACGTCTGCATTCCTATGAGTTAATCGCACAATTAGCGGGGAAAGCTTAATCTTCATTTTTCAGCGTAAAAGCTGGATTAATAGTAGGGTATAGTTACAAATTTACGGTTCGTCTCCCAGTGAGGCGAGCCGTTTTTGAATAGGGAGAATTTGCAAATGATTCGTGTGGGGCAGAAGACTCATTTTGGGGTAAAATGACTTTACCGGTTTAATTTGAAACGGTTAAACAGCACCATACGTATAAATCCAGAGTGTTATACATATGTTGGCTTGTACAAGGTATTTTTTTCGTGTGTGGGCATTTATTTAGCTTTATAGTTTAGTTTTGATTAAGGGTCATAAGAGAGGACGACACGCCTATGGAGCAACCTGAGCAACCCCGCGTTTGGCCGGAGCGGTTCAAACGATTTTTTCTTAACAACAAATTTGTCCTATTTCTACTGATTCTGCTGTTGGTGGGACTGAACGTGATGGTTCTGACCAAAGTATCCTTTGTTCTTCATCCGCTCGCAGTACTCATCAAAACCATTGTCCTACCTATTATTCTGTCAGGCATACTCTATTATCTGCTTAATCCGATTGTGGATGTGATGGAAAGGTGGAAAATCAAGCGCGGCTGGTCCATTCTGATCCTGTATCTTGCGATTGGAGGCATTCTGACCGTCGTAGTGCTGGCAGTCATTCCGGTTGTGCGTAACCAGATTGTGGGGCTGATTGAAAATTTCCCAACCTACAGTGAGACGGTAAAACAGCAGTTTGAGGAGCTTACGGGCAGTAAATTGTTCGGTCAGTTCCAGGAAACGGTGAATCTGAATTCGCAGGACTGGTGGGGAACAATCTCCCAAAAGGCTACTGAAATTCTGAACTCGACCTGGACCAAATTGGGCGGATTCCTCGGAGCTTTCACTGAGACCGTGCTGTCTATCGTAACGGTTCCATTCATTCTGTTCTATCTGCTGAAAGACGGCAAGAAGCTGCCAGCGAAAATTCTGTCTTTCCTGCCGATCAAGAGCCGTACGGGCGCAATGCATGTGCTGGAAGACATCAATCACCAGATCAGTTCATTCATTCGTGGACAGATTATCGTCAGCTTCTGCATCGGTATTCTGCTCTACATCGGTTATATGGTCATTGGTCTGGATTATGCATTGATTCTTGCAATTATCGCATCGTTCACAAGTGTTGTTCCGTATCTGGGACCTGCAATTGCGATTACACCAGCATTGATCGTGGCACTCGTCACTTCTCCGGTGATGCTGCTGAAAATGGTTGCCGTATGGACGATCGTACAGTTAATTGAAGGTAAATTCATCTCACCACAGATCATGGGTAAAACGCTGAAAATCCATCCTATCACGATTATCTTTGTCATTCTGACTTCGGGTAATCTGTTTGGAGTCGTGGGCATTCTGCTCGCTGTTCCAGGATACGCGGTGCTCAAAGTATGTGTATCACATATCTTCAACTGGTTTAAGGACAGATCGGGCCTGTACGACCCGAACAAGAACAATCTTTTATAACCGAAGTGGCAAGCTCCAAGAGATAGTTAATCAGAAGATTTAGTCACTTTGTATCCTGTATAAAACGGTACCCTTACCAAGAAGAACCCCCGTCCATCGGCATACAGCCGAGAGGCGGGGGTTCTTCTGCATGAACAAGCTTGGCTGCTGCCTAGCTGTGTTTGATATGCTGGAGCGTTTGCAGGAAAATCTGCTCAATATGAGCATCATCCAGAGAGTAGTACACCGTCTTACCTTCCTTGCGCCGCTTGACGATCCGCATGTTACGGAGTGAACGCAGCTGGTGTGAAATGGCCGACTGTCCCATGTCGAGCAGAACCGTCAGGTCATGAACACATAATTCCTTCTGTAACAGCGCATCAATAATACGTAGACGTGTGGGGTCGCTGAATGCCTTGAACCAATCTGCCATCTCGGAAGAGGTCTCCCGATCTATGAGTGAAGTACGAATCGTCTGCACGTCGGCTTCAGTACCTGAGCAGGCTGCATCACATTCACTTGGTGCTTTAACCGGTTGTTCCATTTCCTATCACCGCCTATGTTAACAACTATAGCTCTATTATATCCAAAACCCGCCTAAAGCGAAATGATTACTATTAGCATAATCTGTATGAAAAATCAACAACGATTGTTGACACTCATGTTTAGGCGTGCATATAATAGGGGTAACCAAACATATGAATGAGTGCTCATATATTGAATACAATTGAAATATAACATCGTTTTTGTACTGCAAAGGGGAGAATTCACATGGGAACCGGACAGGAACAGGTGAAAAGGGAACTGCTACTTGATGGATTGGATTGTGCGAACTGCGCATTAAAGATCGAGAATGGCGTCAAAAAAATTAAGGGCATTAACGAATGCTCTGTCAATTTTGTTACCAAAACATTATCGCTACACACCACTTCCGACATGGATGAACAGGTAGTGGAAGAAGCAAAGCGCAAAGTGCTTCGGCTGGAGCCGCATATTCGCATTTCGGAAAAAGGAAAACACGTGAACGGACATGTGCACACCCATACAGGGAGTGCAGCTGGTGCGCATAACCACAGTCATGACCATGTCGGACATAATCATGGACACTCACATAACAAACACTCGCATACTCAAGATCATGGACATTCGCAGGGCCACGCACATGGTCATGTGCATGAGCACGGAGGTCATGCTGGACATGATCACATCCATACCCATGATGATACCCATGCAGGCCACTCGCATGAACATGGTGCAGGACAGACAAAAGTGTTGCTTGCTCGTCTTGCTGCAGGTTCTGTGCTGCTCGCAGCTGCAATCTGGTCGCCGCTGGAGGGCTGGGCACAGTTTACTCTATATGCGCTTGCTTATCTGATTGCCGGGGGAGATATCGTGCTCCAGGCATCCAAAAACATCATCCGCGGTCAGGTGTTCGATGAATACTTCCTGATGTCCGTCGCTACCTTGGGTGCTTTTGCCATTGGAGAGTATCCGGAAGGGGTAGCGGTTATGCTGTTCTATCAGCTCGGGGAGCTGTTTCAGGGCATGGCGGTTAATCGGTCACGTAAGTCGATTCAGTCACTGATGGACATTCGCCCGGACTATGCGAATATCCTGACGGGTTCGGGTGAAGAGACCCGACGGGTTTCTCCAGAAGACGTACGGATTGGTGATCGAATTGTAGTGAAAGCGGGCGAGCGAGTACCGCTGGACGGTATCGTAAGAATTGGGCGTTCCATGGTGGACACTTCTGCTCTGACAGGGGAATCGGTACCTCGTGAGCTGGAGCCCGGAAGTGATGTACTGAGTGGATTTGTGAACAAAAATGGTATGTTGACGATTGAAGTTACCAAAACGTTTGGTGAATCAACGGTATCCAAGATTTTGGACCTGGTGCAGAACGCGAGCAGTCGGAAAGCGAAAACAGAACATTTTATTAGTAAATTTGCTCGTTATTACACACCGGTTGTTGTTATCCTTGCAGCCGTGATTGCATTTGTTCCGCCGTTGATACTTAGTGGTGCAACATTTGCCGATTGGATCTATCGTGCATTGGTCTTCCTGGTTATATCATGTCCTTGTGCGCTGGTGGTCTCTATTCCACTTGGATTCTTTGGTGGTATCGGAGCAGCTTCACGTAACGGGATTCTTGTCAAAGGCAGTAACTACCTTGAAGCGTTGAACGATGTGAAAGTTGTTGTTTTTGATAAAACGGGTACACTAACCAAAGGTGTATTCAAAGTAACAGCCATTCATCCCGAAGGTGGACGCACGGAAGAAGAACTGATGGAGCTTGCAGCTATTGCCGAAGCCAATTCTAATCATCCGATTGCCGAATCCATTCGCGCAGCTTGGGCCAAAGCCATTCCCACGCAAGGTGTGGAAGGTTATGACGAAGTTGCCGGACATGGGATTAAGGTGAGCGTCGATGGTCGGGAAGTGCTGGCAGGCAACGCCAAATTAATGAAGCAGGCGGGTATATCCTATACCACCCCGGAGACAGCCGGAACGATAGTCCACGTGGCTGAAGCTGGCACGTATGTTGGTCATCTGATCATTGCCGATGAAGTGAAGGATGACGCAGCCGCAGCCATTCAGGCGCTGAAGAAACTCGGCATTCGCAAAACGGTCATGCTGACAGGTGATGCCAAAGCCGTAGGTGAAGCGGTAGGACGTGAGCTGGGTGTGGATGAGGTCTACGCTGAATTGTTGCCACAGGATAAAGTCGAGCGGCTGGAGCAACTGGAAGCTGCCAAATCTCCGAAGGAAAAAATGGTGTTTGTCGGTGACGGCATCAACGATACACCTGTGCTGGCACGCGCCGATGTGGGCGTGGCCATGGGTGGACTTGGTTCAGATGCCGCGATTGAAGCGGCTGATGTGGTCATCATGACAGATGAACCGTCGAAACTAGCGAGTGCAATCCGCATTGCTAAGCGTACACGAATGATTGTATGGCAAAATATCGCGTTTGCTCTGGGGGTTAAAGCGATCTTCCTGTTACTCGGTGTGTTTGGCATAGCTACCATGTGGGAAGCGGTATTCTCTGATGTCGGTGTTACGGTGCTGGCTGTCCTGAACGCCATGCGTGTACTTCGTGTGAAGAATATCTAAGTTTACGAAACGATCCAGGCGGCTCTTCGTATATACGTAGAGCCGTTTTTATATTTTTATGTAGATAAGTCTAACCAGACATTTACACGAGAACGGAGAGGACAGAGATGACCTGAAGAAGCGAAGCTACCATCGCAGGTTATTCTGTCATCGGAGTGTCAGTGTGAGCAGGTCTATGGAAGACAACAGTGAAGGGGAGAACGTTTTGACAGGAGCAGTATTAGGGATCATCATTGGAGTGTGTTATTTCATTCTGGGGTTGATGGTGTTCAAAAAACCACCGAAAATGATTAACGGAATATATGGTTATCGGACCCCGCGTGCAATGAGTAATCCCGAGTTATGGGACGAAGCGCAAAGTTATAGCGCCAATCTGATGATGCAATTTGGTGTGATTATCACGATATTCGGCATTATCGGTCTCTGGCTTACAGATGTACGAGCTTTGGTTCTGAGTCTGGTTGCTACAGGATTCTATACGTTTAGATTGTTTACCAGAGTTGAAGGCCGGTTGAAGCAAATGCAGCGTGCTCAACAGCAACAGAATGAGCAGAACGTTTAAGGTAAAGTGAATGAATAGTGTACAGAGGAAGACCTGCGTGTGAAGCGGGTCTTTTTTGTATGTACCAATCACGGCGACTAGTTAAGTGGTGAAAGTCCGCTGTTGGGGGAGTTAAGAACCCATAGGCAAAGAGCAAGGGTATCCATCGCGAGGTGGTATCCGTCGATGAAAGTTTCTAAAACAGTAGGAAGCACAGCTAAACTTCGGAAAGGAGGGATTAACGCAAAAGAAGAGTGCGGAACGCGAAGGATATGGTGGAACGTGCAGTCATGTAAAGATAACCGAAACGGACAGCACCAACGTAAAGATTCATAGGAAAGGCTGCTTGAGAAAATGTTAAAGCAAACACGGCGGAATTCTGTTTGAAGCGTAGAAATACCCAGTCCAAAAATGAAATTTGTACAGCCTAATTTTCAGTCCTTATGCGAATGAACGCTAATCTAACTTGGCTAACCATGAAGAGGAAGAGAGTAGGGCTTATTAATAATATAAAGTTCCCATTAGTAATATTATCTCAATCAAATAATAATCAAACAGGATTGCATAAAGTATTGTTTATACAAAAAAGAATTTATTGTATTATTTAGTATTTTTTTATATATAATTTATGTTATTTTGTATTATGTGGATATATAATACATATTAGAAAGGAGCTGATTTATATGGCGGGATGTCCATCAGGTTGGACTTATACTAGTCAATGTAACGATCAATGGTCTTGTAACCTTAATCAAGTGTGCAGCACCGTACCAGTATTAGAATATACTTGGTACAGACACGAGTATCACAGATGCAGAAATAACAAAACAGGAGCAACTGACTGCTATTGGGCAGATAGTCATTATTCACAATGTTGCTAACGTGAATTAAACTAGTAGGGCTTATGCTCCTACTAGTTTTTTTGCTATTTCAACTAAAAACTCTATTAATCCATATTTTTAGGATGTAGAAGTCCCTCTTCATCAGAACTACCCAGCCAACTTGCAATAAGATCTTGGGCGTATTCTAAATCTTCAGAATCAATGTCATAATACCAAGTCGTTCCTCTCATTTTCCCATTACCTTGAAGCATATAATTTTCAAAGTTAGGAGAGGAATCCTTTAAGTAAACAGTTTCTGCTAAGTTCAGAATAAAATCAGAGTCCATATTAGTTGTGAAATTAGAACCAGCAATATCTATTAATTCTGGAATTTTAGAAATGTTTTTCAATTCCAAAGCTTTATCCATCAAAGCGCTGATAAAAATACGTTGACGTTCGGTACGTTTAAAATCAGAATCTTCACGGTAACGGACATAGGCTAAAGCATCTTGACCATAATAAATTGGCTTATGGGGTTCTATTCTTAATTTTTCATGAATAGGATTTTTGTTTTCAATTAATTCAGTTATCGGTAATTTAACTCCACCTATTGCATCAACAATGTCTTTCATCCCATTGAAATTTACAGCAGCATAGTAATTTACTTTATTTTTCAGAAGATTCTCCACGGTATCTATGGTCATTTTTGCTCCACCATGGGCATATGCAGAGTTTATTTTGGATGTTACATCTCTTCCGATAATATCGGTGTAAGTATCCCTAGGAATGGAGAGTAGTAGTATTTTATCCTCTTTAGGCCGTATTACAGAGTATATTATTGTATCTGACCGACTAGGTTCACCTTCACGTTGGTCGATACCAAGCAACAGTAAGGAAAAAGGTTCGCTCACTTCTACTTTAGGACTTTTGCTTTCATATCCCACGGGTTTGTATGATTTATCTAGCGTTTTTTTAACATCTTTCTTTAACACTGTATTAAACCCAAATACAGATAATTCTTTTCTAAATAAATAGGTTGAACCAGCGAGAAGAATAAGTGCTGTAAGAGTCAGTATAGCCCATTTTTTTTTATTAAATTTTTTATGTTTTTTTTGTTTCCTGGATACCATCAATTATGCCACTCCTTTAATAATGAATACAAATGGAAAGCGGGCTCTAGGAGAAAAATATATTTTCTCAAAGAAAACCCCGCTAAATTATAGATGAGAACAATCAAAAGTCAAAAGCAGTTATCATTTTCATAAATGAATTCACATCGTCAAATTCAGTTGTGCTGATTACTTGATGATTTTGATCAGTGTGATAACAGTAGGGCGTGCTAGGAACTTTATACTTCTCTACGAGCTCTTTTTTTGTAATCGCATATATGGTGAAACTCGAATTATAGTAAGTATCAAGTTCTTTGACTTCTTCAACCGTAGCAACGATATATAGGACTAGATTAATCTTTTCTTTATTGTGCTCTGCTGTACTAGCCTTTTGTATGGCTGTGATGACCTCAATACAATCTTGGCAAGTTAAGGATAAAAAAACAACATTGCTTTTTGGCTGACGGTCATGGTGAGGGAACATTTCTCCTGGTCGAAATGACTCTATTACATTTTCGCTTCCGTGTTGAGCATCCTTAAATAGTTGTTTGAACAAGCCCATTATATTCTTCCTCCATTTTTTGACTCTGATATAAGTTGTAATATGTTCCTCTTGAATTCATGAGTTGATGATGTGTCCCAACTTCTACTATTCTCCCATTATCCATAACAATAATTCGATCAAAAAGTTTGCATAAATTTAAACGGTGAGTGATAAAAATTAAATTTTTTCTTCGTTCTTCTTGAATATACGTATTAATAAATTTGAATTCTGACTCCGGATCCAACGCGGAAGTGGCTTCATCTAGGATCATAAATTCGCAATCTTTATATAATGCTCGTGCTAAAGCAACCTTTTGCCACTGACCACCTGAAAGTTGTCTAGAACCTTCATATTCGTATCCCAATACAGTATTCAAATCAATATCAGGAATGAGGTTTGAATATGTTCTTTTAATGCTGAGAATCTTTTCAATATTAGGTTTATCAGAAAGAGAGATATTTTCTTTTAATGTAAAAGGGTATTTCATAAAATCCTGAGTTACCATAGAAAAATTGCTAAAATATGAGGTTGAATCTAACAATTTTATATCTATTCCACCAATAAAGACAGTTTGAGCTTCAATATCGTGTAATCCAGCAATAATTTTAGATAAAGTCGATTTTCCAGATCCATTACTGCCTACAATAGAGATTTTTTCTCCACTTTTAATATTTAGATGAATTCCATTAAGAGTTTTAAATTTTTGGTTAGGATACTGGAAGTTAAGGTTTTGTATGGATAAATCTTTTGATCTTATACTTACACTATCTTTACTTTCTATACCTATATTAGAATATTTTCCAAAAAAATCAACCAATTTCTTAGTTGATATATGATATTGCTTAATTTGTCTGTAATAACTTGCAACACCATAGAATGAGGATTCGATCATGGTAATTGCTGCTAAAAGTGAAATGTAATCTCCGAATGATATTATTTTATTCATTAATGCAAAGACTAGAACAGACTGATTTAACAGCAGGCCCAAGTTAGATTGAAGGCCAAGGATGAGTTTTTTTACAGACTCATGTCTTTTGTATTTTAATGTTTGTATAATTTCTTCTCTATACGATTGATCCCAATGGTTCAGTATAAAAGGCTTAGCAGAAAATATCAGTATTTCTTTAATAGCTAATGGTGTTAAGAGGAGGCTTTGAAGGATTGAACGTTTTCTAGAAACTTCTGTAGTTTGTTCGACAAATTGATAATCTTTCACTGCCAATTTAGATTCAGTGAGCAATTTAGGTAAGTTGAGCAATAATATTATAAAGGGAAGAAACCAAATTTTCTGAAATATAACAACGAAATAGAAAGTTATGGAGAATAAAAGACTAACAAATTGTAGAAAAGATAAAGTTAAACCTGATATAGAATCGAATCCATACTTTGCGATGTTCAATTCATTTTGATACTTAGGCGTTTCTACATTTGTAATAGTTTGTGGATTAATTTTATTTAAGAATATGGTGTCCAGATTAAAGCTCATTTGAATACGTACTTTATCTTGAAAGTATGTATTAATGACTTTGATTAAATTCATGCCAATATACACTGAAAAAAGAAGACCCATCCATAGAACAACTTGTTGGGAATTAATTGAATTACTTACTAACGTATCTGTTAAATGTTTTGTTACTTCTATCTGACTTGTAGAAAGCAATGCAGTTAACAAGCCTAACACAAGAATTGTCACGTACAATCTCCAAGAATTATGATGAATTTCTTTTTTTAATAAATTAAACTTCATAATCTACCTCATAATTTCCAATTGCAAAGGTTCTATCAGATCCTGAAATGAATTCATATCTTGAACAGAATGTGTAGTGACAATTTTCATATTACAATCAATTGCGAAACCAACAGGTAAAAATCTCATTTTCAAGTATTTATTCATGATATGAGGTGGAACTAAATAGAATTGAGCCCTTTCTTTAAAGTGATTGATTAACATTCCGATGCTAGATGGATCGGAGTCTAAAAGAACTACGATATTTAGATCATGATTCTTCTCAGTATACTTATCAATAACTTCTAGTGTTTGTTCACACAAGTCGCAATGAGTGCTTGCTAAAAATAGTATTAAATGATCTTCAATTAAGTCATGTAAGTTGGTGTGGTCAGAGAGAGGCATGTTTGGTAAAAAATCATCAATTTTGAGAATATCTAAGTCATATTTTTTCAAGAATTCAGGCTTTTCCATTTAATATCGCTCCTAAGTTTTTAATTATCATCATAAGGAGAAACCAAACATTCTTACATAAATAAGCCCTAAATTTTATATAATATTAATTATTTTGTTGAAAATATAGACTTTATTGTTAATTATGTGTTAATTATTATATATTGATAGATTATAAACCAGGATTTAGTATATAGCTTCATAATATATGCTAGTACTGATTCCTAAACTTAATCTCTTTGTATGAATTAAAGATAAATATAAAATTTAATTTTTATCCATAAGATAAACAATGTCATCATTGCTGCCTTTCTCTCTTCAAACAAAGAATTGCAGAATCCGCACAGAGTGTCGTGACTACAATTAAAGGAGGGATTTTATTGTCGACACTTATATGGAAGGATTATTCAGTTATATACACCGCACAAATTAACACACTACTATTAGAGACGGGAGGATTCATTATTGTTTCTGATGTTCATTCGTTTCTAAGTGTTGATCAGAACTACATTAGGTGCATCATCCTTGATTGTCCAAATTTCTCAATTAATGATTTCATTTTTCTAAGAAGAAAAGTGAAACAAGGTATAGATATAATTGTTATTGATCAAGACTGGAATAAGGAATTACATAATTTCTTGAAGAATCAGCGTTACCAATTAAAAAAAAGAGAAGCTGCATTTAATGAATTTAATTCTTCATCGTTTTGTTGTGAAGAAATGATTCAAATAAACAAAATGAATAGATCAGTGATTATTCAAGGAAACATCGAAGTTGAAATGACTAAAAAGGAATTTAATCTATTTTATTTTCTATTTGAAAATAAAGGACAGATTATTAATACAGAGGAAATAATAAAAAGAGTTTGGTCAGGGCTAACTTCCGAAGCAAATGTATACATGACTATTCAAAAGATCAGAAACAAGGTCGAAATCAATCCTAAGTCTCCTGAACTATTAGTCACTAAAAAAGGAGGGGGATACATTTTTAATTATCCAAATCAAATTTAGGATAAATTTATAGATTTATACAATTGTTTTTTTATAAACTTATGAATGTAAATGACAGAATAAATGAGAGGAGGTAATAGAATGGCATGTCCTTCTGGATGGACTCGTATTGGAACATGTACTGACTATTCTTGTAGTACATCTTCTTGTGACAATCCCGCTTATGCTGGATTTGTAATCCAATATAAGCATACTTATGACCGTTGCTCTCAAAGTGGAACAACGAAATGCTACTATGTGACTAGTACTTTTGAAGATTGCGAGTGTAGATAATAAAAATTAAGAAAGAACGCCTGCAATATACCGCAGGTGTTCTTTAATTACTAGGATTTTTGGAATGCATGTAAAGCTAATGACTATGTACCAACCGAGAAATGGAGTTCATATGAAAATTTTATTGTGGACCGATAACCTAAGTTTCCTAGCATATGTACAATCATTATTTAATGGAGCGTCTATTATTACTGTTAGTAGCAAAGATGATTTGCAAAAAATTCATTTAGGTGAAATAGAGAAAATAATTCTTCATTTATCAATGGTTAGGAAAGAACATGAATTGCAATATTTAATAAATTTATACTTAGGGGCTATAGCGGATATTTATCTGTATTATGATTCGACTAATTGTGTTGATAAGACATTTAGAATTCTTGGTAAAATTGGAATAAATGTTCAAAAAAATGTTTTGCTGAATACAAAAAAAAGTATTTATGCTTCAAAATTACATTTAGATTTTGACAGAAAAGCTGTCTTAAAAAATAATAAATGTATTGATTTAAGTTCTAGGGAATATCAAGTTCTTCAATTTCTCATTAATCATTGTAATAGTGTTGTTTATACAACCGAACTCTTGAAATCTGTTTGGAAAGGCTTTGGTTGTGAAGCTAATGTTTATATGACTATACAAAAAATAAGAAAAAAAATAGAGGAAAATCCAAAAAAACCTAAATATTTATTAACCAGAAATGGTGGCGGTTATATTCTGAAATTATAAAAATTGAAATAAAGGAAGGATTAATCATGAATTTACCATTTAAAAAAATGAATTATAGACCCTCAGTACTTCAAGTTGGTGAACTGCTGCCGAATGTACTAATTCATGAGAAAACAACATATCTATATGACTTTATTAAAGATGAGTATCTAATGATACTATTATTAAGTGTGTCTTGTAGATCTTGTGAGAGTGCACTCGAGTCTTTGGTTGAATTCAGTAAAGAACATACAGATGCTAACGTCCTTATTTTAATTGATGCTCCAGAACGAGAGAAAGAACTTTTAGAAACCATTTTTAAAAGTTATCAAATCTGTTCCTTCAGCTCAGAAGCAATGAAAGAACAACTTAATACAGGTACCATACCATGGTTATACAGTATTGATAAAGAAGGCTTTATCATAAAAAGCTACGTTTGTGGTCTGGATTATTACAATTTAGCAATACCACCATACTTTGATTATTCATAAACGTAAGGCCTACTTACTGTAACAACGCTCAGTTAATTGGAGTGTTAGTAGAAACAGCTATCTTCATACAATCGTAATACGTATGCTAACAGTAGAGTTTTCCTCTGATTAGCGAAGATTTTTATGATTAGACGCAAAGGCGACTGAATTTCAAGATAAATTGTTTTTTGAAATTTTTTACGTTACAAAATAGAGAATTTTTATGGTGGAACCTAAAATGTATGTTTGTCTTTCGATCTGATTACAGGAGGTCATAATGGGATTAACATTGATTCTTATAGATTATTTTTTTTCTTTTATCTTTTTCGTTTCCTTTTATTTCAAAGCAAGAAATATTTTTAACTTTTCATATGAAATCAAGAGTTACAACATTGTTCCGTCATCTTTAGCTCAAGTGGCTGCTGTCACTGTAATTATATTGGAGTTCCTGTTAGCAATCCTATATGCATTTCACGTTCTTAATCCATATAAAGAAGTTGCAACAATATGTTTATTCATATTTTTCACAATTATTACTTACAGGAAGAAACGTGAAAGCGGAATAGAATCATGTAATTGTTTTGGGAAAGTGAGCTTTCTAAATAAAAACCCAATTTTGCGAAATATATTTTTTATTGTTCTATCGTTAGTTCAAATCATTATTTCAAATCAACAAAGAGACATCAGACATTCACTATATTTATTATTGGCGTACAGTATTTTTATTGTGATTTTTGATATTTGGGATACTTTGAAAAAAATCAAGAAACTGGGGCCAAGTTTATGAATATTCTAATAATAGGTATTGTTCTAGTTGCATTAATTATTGTTTTGATTTTGATTAATCAAAACTTAAAAGATATGCAGAAGGCGTTATTGTCCAAATGTGTTTCTCAACTTAACCTAAGTAGTACTGATTCTTATAACTTCATTTTTTTAAACTATCGAGCGCAGGAATTCCAAAGTATTGAAGAAAAGTTGGCTATTGGAACATTTCAAAACACAATAGTTATCTTTGATGGTCCTGAATGGTTATTTAAAACCAAACAGAAAAAATTTAAACATATTAATTTATTACATGCCTCTACTGTTATGGTTGAACCGTCAATCTATAAAACTAACGTTGCTTACATTCTAAATGGAAGAAAATTAAAAATAATTGAAAATGCAAATAATTACTTATAAAAGATTTAGATATTATTTATTTCCAAATCTTAAATGTGGAATATAATAGGAATATCCCTAGTATAAGTTTTATATTATTATGATTGGAATACAGGGATATCGTTTCTTTGAATTAATTAAACTATTATTAAGAGGAGGAAATAGAATGGCTGGGTGTCCGAGTGGTTGGTCTTATGTAGGGAAATGTAACCAAAATAGAACATGTGAAGACGGTTGTGATATCTGGGGAATAGGGTATGTTCATAATTATGACCGCTGCAAAAATTCATCCGGAACTACAAATTGTTTTTATGTGAGTTCAGATTATGAAGGCTGTGACTGTAAACATCCTTAAGTCTAGTTTACAAGTTTCGTCGAAATGATCGTTATAAGAGTAGTAGGAGACCTTTTCATCAAGATATAAATCATCTAAATTCTCTTCTCAAGTCAAGTTCTTTTCGAAAGTAAAGGACTTGACTTGCTCTTTGAATCATATAGTAAGTTTCGTCATTTGGAAGTACTACTGATTCCGTCCTTATCTGTTCCATATGTAAATACATACGAATGAGTGTTACAGATTTATAAAGAGTAGTCTATGTTAGAAGATAAATCGTATGGGGCAGTTTTGGGAAGTATGAACAATAGTTAAAAAGCTTTTTGTTATCTAATTATATATTTAAATTATTGAAAGATGAGTAGGAGGTTTAACTATAGAATATTATTATGAAAATTATAGAAATAATTGAAGTTCTCTCGATAAGCGACGAACCTTTTTGTGATTCACCACGAAGCCTTCCTTTCCTAACGCGTTTCGCATACGTCAGTAGCCAGAATAAGGACGAAGCTGGTGAATACCTAAAAAAATATGTGCTTTTATATGTGCATCCCAATCTACTTGTTTTTCTCTTAGGACAACACTCTTCATCCATTTGTAGTGACCTGCGCGATGAATTTAAGCAATTTTACACACCCAACCACAGTGCCCACTTGTTTATTCCTTGAACGGGCTGGCATTGGGCTTCAAAATCCAGCTTCCCTCTCCGTGCAAATTCGTGTTGAGCTTTTTAGAAATATTCTACCTGCGCTTTCAGATAAGCCGTTTCTTCTTCTGCACTAAAAAGGTTCTTCGTCCAACGTCCACGATAGTTCTCAGAACCCTCTCTGTTTTGGTTATTGCGAACCTAACCTCAGAAAATCTGATTCATATTCTTTTCTGTGTATTTACTGACAACTCAAGACGTAAATTTAAATACGGCCATATGCTGAACAACACGTAGGGTGTTGTGAGAGGTCGGCTATTCAACGAATGGGTAACCTCCTATTCAATTGAAGATAGAGAAGCGAAGAGGATGTTAAACTTGCTAAGACTTCATAACTGAAATCTAACGTTGACGTTAACGTTAATAATATATACAATTATGTACATAACATTGTAGACATATAAAAAGAAGTAGAGGTGAGGGAAATGAGTTTATATAAAATTGACGACGTAGCCAAGGAGTGCGGTTTGACCAAGCGAACCATTCGGTATTATGAAGAGATTGGTGTCATGCCTTCACCTAAGCGGACAGATGGCGGTACGCGGTTGTACACTCGGGAGGATATCGATTATCTGAAAAAGGTGGTTCGCGCCAAAGAGGTACTTGGATTCTCCCTTCAGGAGTTACATACCTATGTGGCAACAGCAGATGCCTTGAACGAACAACGTTTTGACTACCAGCAGACGACCGAAGTAAGAGAACGGATCGAGAAGCTTACCGCGATGGAAACAACGCTGGATGGTCAGCTGCAACTGATTGAGCAGAAACTTCAGAGCATACTTGCCGTACAGACTGAACTGGAAGAGCTGCGTGAACGCGTTCGGAGCGGTATTCAGAAGTTACAGGCACATGATCCGCAGGGTAATGAAGACGGCTAACCGAATTAGTATCTATTTTCAAATAAACAAAACTGTATACACATAATCGCTACATGGAGTGAGCACCATAGTACCTGTGGCGATCCTGTACAAACACCGGATGTTTCGGTGTCATTTGTGCCGTTTTGTTACCTCTAATTCTGAAAATGTATAGAATGTTTTCATTATTTTCACGGTTGTTTTCAAATGAAAAGTTTCACCACATAAATTATTCACAGGAGGAATTACGTATGAAAAGAGAGCCATCATTACCGGACGAATTGCCGTCATCACGTGGGGGCCTGTTATCCCAACCACGAGCGGTATGGGCGGTTGCCTTTGCATGTATCATATCCTTTATGGGTCTGGGTCTGGTTGACCCGATCCTGCCCGCGATTGCAGATCAGCTGCATGCTTCGAAAAGCCAGGTGTCACTGCTATTTACCAGTTATAACGCTGTAACCGGGGTAGCGATGCTGATTACGGGTGTCGTATCCAGCCGGATTGGTGTGAAGTGGACGCTGCTCAGCGGTATATTGTTGATTATTATCTTCTCGTTCCTCGGCGGTACCTCAGACACGGTAGGTGCACTGGTCGGTTACCGTGGCGGTTGGGGACTGGGTAATGCCTTGTTCATCGCAACGGCGTTATCTGCCATTGTGGGACTATCCACGTCGGGGACAGCCAAAGCGATTATTTTGTACGAAGCAGCGCTTGGTCTCGGGATTGCGGTTGGACCGCTGCTTGGTGGTGAGCTAGGTTCCATCTCTTGGCGTGGCCCGTTTTATGGGGTGGCTGTTCTGATGGCGATTGCCTTTATAAGCATTACATTTATGTTGCCCAAGATGGCCAAACCGAAAACACGCAGTTCTTTGTCCGATCCGTTTAAAGCATTAAGTTATCCTTCACTGAAAACATTGGCGATTACCGCCTTCCTGTATAACTTTGGTTTCTTTACCTTGATGGCTTATTCACCATATGTCATGAATCTGGATGAGCACGGCTTGGGTTATGTATTCTTTGGCTGGGGACTGATGCTGGCAATTACGTCGGTATTTGTAGCTCCAAGGTTACAACGCCGATTCGGATCGGTTCCTTCGATGAGTGTCATGCTTACATTGTTCGCGATTGATCTGGTTGTTATGGCAGTAGGTACGGTGATGGGTTCACCAACTACCGTTATTGTGGCAGTCATTGTAGCGGGGATTTTCCTTGGGATTAACAACACATTGATTACAACGGCTGTTATGGAAGCTGCACCTGTGGAGCGTTCTGTTGCTTCTGCTGCATACAGCTTTGTTCGTTTCCTGGGTGGTGCACTTGCTCCATGGCTTGCGGGTAAATTGTCCGAGTGGTTCCTGCCAGAAACGCCGTTTTATTTTGGTGCATTAATGGTTCTGGTTGGAGTCGTGGTACTGCTGGTGCGCCGTCATCATCTGCGGGATATCGATTCCGCCATTACATCTCATTAATTCACAGGAGGAATTGCAATGTTGAAACGTATATTGGTTGCTGTTGATGGTTCGGATCATGCTCATAAGGCTTTGGAACAAGCTCTGATCCTGGCTGAAGATATGAAACATCCCGCAAGTCTGTTGATCGTGCATGTGAATCCGGCTATCTCTATCAATGAACCTGCATTGGGTGTTGATCTGGAAGCTCGGATTGCCGAAGAAGGGCAACATATTATAGAACCGGTGACTAATCAGTTGTCCGGGCGTGACATTGCATATGAAACGCTGTTGATTGCAGGTGATCCCGTTAATGAGATCTGCCGTGTGGCGCGTGAACGAGATTGTGGAATGATCGTGATGGGCGCGGCTGGGAAAGGTATGATCGCAGAGATGATCGTGGGCAGTGTCAGTCATGGCGTGTTAAAACATGCAGAATGCCCCGTCCTGACGGTTAAATAGGTTGTGAAATCCTTTATAATGCAATAGCTCAAGATTGCCACAATGGCTCATCAGGCACGTTACAAGCTATGATTGCCGAATACCGTAGTGGGTTGATGGCACGGAAATAGTGTATAAATAGATTATATAAATTGAACTGAACTTTTACATGAGACTATGGTTGTTCTGTCATCGAAGTGGCAGTGTAATATTCTTAAGTTCAATAGGCTCTAAAAGGATGGAGGATGCAGCATATGAAAAAACAACATCTGTTTATCGGTGGCCAACCGACCGAATCTGTAGATTATAAAACACTTCAAGCACCATACTCCGGGGAAACGCTGGCAGAAGTCTCTTCGGCTTCAGCCGAGGAAGCGGAGGCTGCTGTTGCAGCTGCCGTTCAGGCTGGGAAGGCAATGCGCCAGATGCCTGCACATCAGCGTGCAGATATTCTGTACAAGTTGTCCTCCATGCTTGAAGAACGCAAGGAAGAAGCAGCGCGAATCATAGCGCTTGAAGCGGCGAAGCCAATTACGGCAGCACTGGCTGAGGTTGATCGTACGGTGGAAACGTATCGTTTTGCCGCTGAGGAAGCCAAGCGACTGACCGGAGAGACGGTTCCGATGGATGCAGCCAAAGGTGGAGAAGGACGTATCGGTTATACGATGCGGCAACCTCTAGGTGTCATCGGTGCGATTACGCCGTTTAATTTTCCAATGAATCTGGTAGCCCACAAGGTAGGTCCAGCGCTGGCAGCGGGCAATACGATTGTTCTCAAACCTGCGGAGCAGACGCCTCTGTCTTCCTATTACATCGCTAATCTGCTTCAGGAAGCCGGATTGCCGGATGGTGCACTGAACGTGGTGAGTGGTGATGGCAAAACGATTGGTGATGTGCTTGTCGAGCACCCCCATGTTGCTCACATTACGTTTACAGGCAGTCCAGCGGTAGGCACGAGCATTCGTAGCAAAGCAGGACTGAAACGCGTGACATTGGAGCTTGGGTCGAATGCCTCGGTGATTGTGGATAAGGACGCAGATCTGGACAAAGTGGTTCCTCGCTGTGTGACGGGAGCTTTCACGTATCAGGGACAGGTATGTATCTCGCTACAGCGGATTTACGTACATCGTGATATTTCGGATGAATTCATCCGGCGTTTCGCTGAAGCGGCCAAACATGTGGTGGTCGGAGACCCGCTTGAGCCGGATACGGTAGTCTCTGCCCTGATTACCTCCAAGGATGTACAGCGTACGCTCGACTGGATTGAAGAAGCCAAACAGGCTGGGGCTGAGGTAGCAGCAGGTGGTCAAGCTGAAGGAGGCGTTCTGCGTCCAACCGTGCTGGTTAACGTTCCGCGTGATGCCAAGGTATCCTGTCAGGAAGTGTTTGCACCCATCGTTGTGATCAATACGGTAGATTCCGTTGAAGAGGGTATTGAACATGTTAACGATTCGATATACGGGCTTCAGGCAGGCGTATTTACAAACGATATCCATACCGCCCTCCATGCTGTCGATCAGATTGAAGCAGGCGGAGTTATGATTAATGATATTCCGACGTTCCGAGTGGATCATATGCCCTATGGTGGGGTGAAACAGAGTGGTATCGGACGTGAAGGTGTAAAATATGCTGTAGAGGAAATGACGGAATTGAAATTTGTTATGTTTAACAAAGGGTGATTATCTTCCATTATTTTACTCAATATGCCGTATGCCAATGAAAACATAACCACACACGCCTGTGCCAGAATAATGGCACAGGTTTTTTTATATGAAGATCATGGAAAAAGTTTTCAAAAATACATGCGGATTCTTCGCCGACTGCGGGTTCACATCTGATGAGACGGGTATAACATAGTTAACATACCGCAACATAACTGACCAAACGCCGCTCATATCACTGAAGCATGATGTACCCATCCAGAGCACGAGCGGAATGAAGCGGTACAGCATTGCCGAAAGTCTTATATTCTCTCATTATTCAAATAAAATGCAGTATGAATTAAGCCTGAACTCTGGAGTTGCAGGACAGGCAGGAGGTGTATTCAAATGGCATATTCCATGGTTGACGTATCGGGAATGTCAGGCGTAAGTCTGAACGAGCTGAGCCAGTATGCGGAGACAGGTCTTCTGAATCCGGCATTTGGGGATGTAGATGAGGACATCTATTATGAAAAGCAGGAATTGCTGAGACTCCAGCAAATCCTTTTCTGTAAGGAAGTAGGTATGAAGGAGAATGAGATTGCCCCGATGCTCCGGGATAATCCTCAGGATGTCATACGCATCATGAAGCAACATCGCATTGATATTCTGGAGAAGGCATTGCGTCTGCATGGATTGATTCAGACACTGGACAAAACGATCTCTCATTTGCAAGGTGAACAGGAAATTGATGAACATGATCTTTATATCGGTTTTGTAAATAAGGGGCGTCACCAGTTGCTGAATGAATCGGGTTCTGAAGCTGTAGTCACTAATGATATGAACCATGTGCAGACAGACGGTGCTCAGAGGTCCGACATCCAATCTTCCAATTCATCCACATTACCTGAAAATCAGGAGATGAAGTCAAAAGAAGATTATCTGGATTCCCAGGCGAAAATTGATCAAGTTCATCTGGACTTGCAACAGGCCATTGAGGACGGATTGGAGCCCGGTAGTGCAAAAGTACAACAGATTATTGGCAGGCATCTTGAATGGATCAAAGGTTATTATACACCCACCGCTGAGATCTATCGGGATTTGGCCAATCTGTATGTAGAGCATAAAAATTTCCGTCAGATGTATGATGGTTACCACCCGAGGCTGGCTGAATTCCTGCGGGATGGGATGATGATTAAAGCGGAACATGATTTATCCTAGATGCATAAAGTAACATGGGCGAGCAAGAACATGGGTGTGAATCATAATGGATAACAAAGAGCGCAGACCTCTGAGAGGACTGCGCTCTTTGTTATTACGGGTTCTTTATCATCGTGTGTGATGAGACTCCGATCACCTTATTCATCATTTCCTAAAGGGGTATGGTTGCCTCCAACTGCTCTGTGAGCAGGCTTACGGCTTTCTCCAGGAAGACGCGGTCTTCGTCGTCAAAACGGTTTTTGATCGGGCTGTCGATATCCAGCACCCCGTACAGTTCGCCGTTTTTGATAATCGGCACGACAATCTCACTGTTGGATGCTGCATCACAGGCAATGTGGCCTGGGAAGGCATGAACATCATCAACGACCAGGGTACGTTTTTCCGCAGCAGATGTGCCGCATACACCACGTCCCAATGGAATTCGGATACAGGCAGGCAGTCCTTGGAATGGCCCAAGGACCAGTTCTTTTCCATCATACAGATAGAAGCCGACCCAATTTGTGTCGGTCATAAATACATTGAGCAGCGCAGCAGCGTTCGCCAGATTGGCAATCGCACTAGGTTCATCGCGGATCAGAGCACTTAACTGTCCCAGGACGGCGGTGTGCTGCTCACTTCGTGTTCCTTCATAGGAAACAGCTTGAAACATGGTAAATCACCCTCCCGAGCAAAATGGTACTTATTTTCAAGATAGTGCAGAGGATGCGGTTAGTCAAGCGGAGGATTTCGGAAAGGGAAGGGAATACCTGAAGAATCCTCCTGTTTCTCAGCTTCTTACGTGGGGTAATTACTTAGCAACCACGGAGGGCTATAACCCGGGAAGGAGCTTGGCTTATGCATGCAGAGGTACAGAATCTTTTTGTACGGATTCATCTACTATATTTCGCGCAAAATCAGGATTTGAACGTTAGCGAGGCACTGCCCCTATTGGAAGAACGGGGATATCGCGTTGGAGAGCGGGAGATCAAGCAGGAGCTTGAACACCTGACACAGGAGAATTTCCTGACCGCCCACGGGGACCAATGGAGCCTGACCGGGACTGGCATCGAAGAATTCAAGGAAATCACGGCTGTGTTTGGCCGGGTTAGCGATGAATTACTGGGGAAGGGCAAGAAAACGTCCAAAGCTTAAAATCATTAGGACAAGCCATGATTCCGTAATTCACTCAAACTTGAATTGTTCCATACGTACAATAAGACCGGGAGCGACATTGGCCCGGTTTTTTGACGTGTGTGCATGACTGAATAGTTGCCATTCGGCGCAGGTTATGATTAGATGACTAGTGAATATTATGGTCTGCGGAGATAGATCGGATCGGAGTGTCTTTATATGTATAAATGCAAAGGAAGAATTCCCGAAATGGAGACTGCGCGGCTTCGTCTGCGTAAAATGCGTCGCCGGGATGCGGCCCAGATGTTCGCATGCTGGTCAGATCGCGAGGTGACCCGTTACATGAATCTTGCACCCATGATTGGGACAAGCGAAGCGGCGGACATGATTGGGCTGCTCAACCAAATGGCAGGAGAAGAGGATGCGATCCGGTGGGGGATCGAACTCAAAGAAACAGGCAAGCTCATCGGCAGCTGTGGATTCAATACATGGCAGCTTGAAGGCGCATTCCGGGGTGAGATTGGTTATGAGCTGGGACGTGATTATTGGCGCCATGGTTATATGACGGAGGCTTTCTCCGCGTTGCTGCCCTTTGGGTATGAGACCATGGGTCTTAATCGAATTGAAGCGCTGGTTGATCCGCGTAATCTGGCTTCCGGCGAGTTCCTGACAAACCGCGGTTTCACGCGAGAAGGGTTGCTGCGACAGGTGCAACATACGTCAACCGGATACAAGGATATGGTGATGTATTCGATGCTGTATGATGAGTTCCTTCGCAAGCGAGGTAAATAAAAGAGACAATATATAATTGCTTTTAAATTTACACGTAAACGAAGAAACAGAACAAAGCTGGAGAAGCGAAGCGATCGCCTTTAAAGCTTTCTGAAAGAAAGCTACATCGGAAGCATACGCTATCACCGGATTTCTCCTTTAGAGAGGAGAAGAAAAAATCTGGGGATAACAGCGATTGGAAGCTTGTTCTGGTTCGTAGTAGAGGTGTAAATTAACGTACCAATTATATAGAGAATGAAGAGAGAAGGGTTTGTGTGAATGCAACTGGAGGTTTGAAGCGCAGTTTCATCTTGACGGGGCTGTTGCTCGCGACATTTCTGTCAGCGATTGAAGGCACCGTAATTGGTCCGGCAGGGCCGACCATTGTCAGTGAACTGGGGAGTGTACAGCTGCTGAGCTGGATTTTCACCGCATACCTGTTGACGATGGCTGTGAGTACGCCCATTTTCGGTAAAATCAGTGACTTGTATGGACGAAAGCCTGTATTTCTGATTGGCTGTGCCTTATTTTTACTGGGTTCACTCTTGTGCTGTCTTTCGCAGAACATGGAGCAATTAATTATTTTTCGTGCAATACAGGGGATTGGTGCGGGTGCGGTAGTTCCTGTTACATTTACGATTATCGGGGACATCTACGCCATTGAAGAACGTGGCAAAATCCAAGGCTGGATTAGCTCCGTGTGGGGTATTTCCTCTCTGGCGGGACCGCTGCTTGGCGGTTATTTTGTAGATAATCTCGGCTGGCAGTGGATCTTTGGTTTTAATGTGCCATTTGGTCTGCTTGCGATGTGGTTTGTATTTCGTTATCTGAAGGAAGATATCTCTCCGCGTACAGCCAAAATTGACTATGTTGGTGCGCTGACCTTCACGGTGGGCATTACCGCATTGTTGTTTGTCCTGTCGGCGGGTGGGCAATATTATGCCTGGAGTTCGCCGTTGATTGTTGTGCTGAGTGTGGTCGCCGCTCTGTTTATCATTTTATTTTTTGTGGTGGAAAAAAGAGCTCAGGCTCCAATGGTTCCACTACATCTGTTCCGAATTCGGGACATCCGTGTGGCGAATATCGCTGGACTGCTGACCAGTACTTTGATGATCGGCCTGACCAGTTATTTGCCGCTCTGGGTGCAGGGGGTTCGGGGAGGTAATGCGACGGAATCCGGGCTGTTGCTCGCACCGATGTCGGTGGGTTGGCTCATTGGTAGTGTGATGGCAGGCCGTCTGTTAATGAAAATTGGATCACGTATGACCGCATTGATTGGGTTAACCGGTATTGCGATTGGATCGGGTGGACTCTTTCTGGTGGGCGGAACATCCCCGCAGGCTGTGCTCTTTATATTGACCTTTATTTATGGTCTTGGTTTCGGTTTTGCGTTTACGATCTTCACCATTATTGCGCAGTCTTCTGTAGGATATAAGGAGCGTGGCTCCTCTACGGCATTGCACACGTTCATGCGTACGTTGGGACAGACGATTGGTGCAGCGGCTTTTGGCACTTGGTTAAACTATCGGATCTCCACGTTATCCAGTGAACAGAATCTGGCGGAGGCGGGAATTTCGGAGAGTGATCTGAACGAACTGCTCGCACCACATACGGATGCTGCCCTATCAGATGACAAATGGGCGCTGCTGCGTAACGTGCTGGAAGGAAGCTTGCATTCCTTGTTTGTGATTATGTTTGTCATTGCACTGGTCTCGTGGGTAACGACGCTTGCTTTACGCAAACGTTTAATTGTACCCGAAGATGCAGATGCTCCACCGCAGCCACAAGGCTCAAAGTAAAGTGGATGTATACGAAAAACCGGATTCGCCGATGTCAGGCAAATCCGGTTATTTTTGTTGATGGCACATGTGCAGTGGATTAGAGTATATTTTCAAACTCAGGCAAGCGATACGTTGGGGGATGTTCGGATCTGAAGTATTTTGAATTACAGGCTGGCTGATCCTGGTGAATTGTCCAGACGAATTTCTAAGGAACGGAGGACGTCTTATTTGACTTTCTACTCCTCTTTCTAAATTGTAAGGAACATGAGACACGTTATTTCCCGAAATCACCTGAAAAACACGTTGTAAACGGCTGTTTATTCAAAGATAGCATGTGTCAGATTCCTTACAATGCTGCGAGCGCTTCAAACCTCTGAATAAGACGTCACAGGTTCGTTAGCGCTCCCGCTCCGGCTTTCGACAGGTTTAAAGATACGCTCTAGCTGCTCGCTGATAAACGGTCTGCAGAATGTGCAAGCCTTCCCAAGAGTTCGGAAAGCAATTCCTTGTCTTCCTCGCTCAATCCACTTACAGCCCGATCAATCTTCAACGCATAACCTGGATAGATGTCATCCATGGTGCGCTGTCCTTCTTCGGTCAGTTCCACAAAGATGATACGTCTGTCTTGCGGACAATGTTTGCGGTGTAACAATCCTTTTTGCTCCAGCTTATCGATCACATAGGTCACATTACCACTTTGCAGCAGAAGTTGTGCGCCAACCTGTTGAATCGGCTGAGCTCCTTTCATATATAACACTTCGAGTACCCCGTACGCGGTGGGGTTGAAGCCATGCACTTTGCTTCCGGATACAGCGTGTTCATTCACGCTCTTGAATGTCTGGGCCAAGGTGCGGTACAGATGAAGTGAACGTTCGGTTCCGATTTCTTGTAATTCCAGCATGCTGATCCCGCCTTTTCAGATTAGTTTTATAAGTTGAAATGATGAAGAGGGGTCCTCTCCGTTATGCTGTTCATGTAAAAGAGTATTTCAACTTATATGAGTTGGTTAGTTATGTTTGACGATTCAGGTTGTCGCCATGGTTTAATTGTAAACTTCTATTTCTACGAAAAACATGCGATATGTCACAAGATTTGCATTTTTAGCATTTAAAATTTGATCATTCATCATGCTGAAAAATCATCCTTCAGATGTCGCTTTTTCTCCGCCTCTGGCAGGAGGTCGAGTTAAGGGTTGCTCTATATAATGAGTTCATACTATGAATTGGAATATAATGGAGGAGAAGAAGGATGACAAGTGATTTAACGTTTGAAGGACAACGACCGCTGAAGAATAACCGATCTTTTGTAACATTGATGGTGGCACAGGCCATTTCCAATCTGGGTGATTGGCTGCATCTGCTCGCAATTCTGACCCTCGTGGGTATCCGCTGGAATGCAACGCCATGGGAGATTACATTTGTCACACTTTCCGCAGCACTACCCATTCTGTTGACAGGGCCATTCGCAGGCACGCTTGCAGATCGCCTGGACCGAAAATGGCTGATGATTGTAGCCGATGGTGCACGGATCATCATCGTGGGTGCGTTAATTTTTGCTGACCAGATCTGGCACGTCTACATACTGCTTGTCCTCAAATCGCTGTTTGATGTAATCTTCTCTCCGGCCAAAAACGGAAAGCTGAAGGAAATTGTACCCCGCGAACAGCTTGCCCAAGCTGTATCCATCAGCTCGGTGATCGAACAGATGTCCAAAATTATTGGTCCAGCGCTTGGTGGACTGCTGGTAGCCGCTTTTGGCATTACCTGGTGTTTTGTTCTCGATTCAGCTTCTTTTCTGATCTCCGGCATCATTTTATTGTGGATTCCTGGAACTCGGGTGATCCAAACCGCAATTCATAACGTAACAGAAGTAGAGGAAGAGACAGCTGGGGATGTTCGCAACTGCTCAAAAGGCTCTTTTTGGAAAGAAACACTTGAGGGTATCCGCATGCTCGCATCTCTCCCTCATGTAGGAACGTCTCTGATCTTGCTTGCTTCAGCCATACTTTTTCTGCAATTTGCCGATTCACAGACTGTGGTGTTATTCAGACAACTTCCCGGAATTTCAAGTGATCTGCTGGGATGGTGCGTGGCAGCAAGTGGCGTAGGTACATTAATTGCAGCGATGAGTGTACGGAAGTGGAAGCATGCAGGGCATGTTTTGAAAATGGGTCTGGGCACCATACTCATGGGTCTGGTTATCGGCGGAGCCGGAGTTATTGTTGGGATTTGGCCGCACGCCGGGCTAGGTGCCAATCTGTTGTTAGTATCCCTCTTTGCCCTGGCAGGTGTTGGAATTGGGTTTGCAATTGTCCCCTTTCAGATCCTGTTGCAGGAACAGACACCTGAGGCGATGACAGGCAGGGTGTTTGGAACGGTAGGCAGCGTGATGACAGCCAGTAATATTATGGGCCCGGTGGTAGGCGGATTTATGGTCACCTCATTTGGTGTAGTGCCGGCTTTTGTCTGTTCAGGCATTTTGATGACCCTGCTTGGTTTGATTTATTTGATGAAACGTAGCGGGGAAAAAGCCGATTTGACTGGCTCCATTGAAGCCAAGACGATGATTGCAGGCGACTGAAAACAGGCCGGATCTGCTCAGGTTAGAACAGTTGAAATGAAGGTTTGAATTTACTTCAAATTTTAAGTTTATGATTATAAAGCGTTTGAGTAAACGCCTTCACGTTTAATGAGGAACAGGCAGAAATCCCTGTATTCTAATTATTCCTAGGGGAAAACTCATATGCCTTGTCCCACCAACGCATTAGCGGAAAGGGGGTGAAGCAACTTGAATGTAAAGTTACCAAAATCGATTATGCGTCTTGGAAGCATACCACTGGCAATACTCGCCGGGACTTTGATGCTGGGGTTTGGATCGTCACATGTATACGCAGACGAGGCTCAGGTATCTTCTGAAAAACCGTCCAGTGGATTGTCGCTAAATTTGTTTTCACGTGATTCGGATGGCGGGTTGAATCTGACTCCGTCAGTATCGGTATCCACACCACTGCTGGATGTTGAAGTTCCTTCGATCAAAGCGAATGAATCGACAGGTAAGCTGAGTGTATCTGAGTTAAAAGTAGATACACCGCTTGGATCGGCCGGAACATCAGAGATTGGGATTGATGCGAAGAAGGGAACCGTCGAACTGCCGTCTGTACAGGCGGATACACAGGTGATCAAAGCCGATGTATCAAGCAGTCAGGTGAACCTCAACGAAGGTACAGCTTCCTTGCCTGGCGTTACCGCAGAGGTACCCGATGTGATCAAGGCAGAGACGTCTGCTGTGAAAACAGATCTTCGGCAGGGTAAGGTTGAATTACCTTCCGTGAAGGTGGATGTACCTGAAGTTACTTCGGTCAATATCTCTTCATCCCGTGTGGATCTGAGTAAGGGAAATGTCCAGCTGCCATCTGTGGAAGCAGAAGTTCCAGTTGTAGACGTATCCGCTGAGCTCAATCCTGATCAGGAAAAGGTGGAGATTCCAAGTGTGAAGCCGGAACCGCCTGTAGTCACTCCGGAAAAGCCGACGCTCGTCAAAACACCGAATGTTGAAACTTCCAATACGAGTGCACTCGCAGATCCTGTTTCACCACAGAACAACGAGGAAGGACAGGACGCAGTACAGGTTACGGGCAAAGTGGTGGAGGTCACCACGGAACCAGAAGTACGTCCAGAACAACCTGCTGTCCCGCAGGCATTGTCTGTGGAAGGAACCGATCTGACGCAGGACTCCGATGTTAGTGCAGGTTTGCCAGACAACGAGTTATTCCTCGTAGATCAGACAACTGCTAAACCATCTGTCACTGAACAAGTGCAGAGTAACCTGGAAGCCAATCTGAAACCAGATGATGATGATGATGCATCTCCATTGCAACCTCGCACAGAACGACCAACCAGTTGGTCTGTTGCAGCAACTTCTCCCGGAGCAGCTAATGCTTCCGCCGGGACAAGCTCCGGTTCGTCCGGTGTAACTGGAGGTGGTGCAACGGCTCCAGCCGCTGCACTTCCGGGAGCAACAACGGGTCTGGTTACGCCAGATTACGATTTTGCTTTCCGAATGGAACGGCTCGATGGGTTCAGTCAATGGTCACAGGCACCACCTGGGAGGCCGCCGCAATATACCTCTTTCTCTTAAGCAACAATGGCGTTAATTCAACCAAAATTGAGAAGGAGTGTATATAATCATGAAAAAAGTGAATCGTTGGGTAAAATTGTCGGTATTGTCGGGTACGTTGGTGGCTGGATTGCTGGGAGCTTCGCAGGCAACTTACGCAGATAGCTATAGCAATAATAGCAGTGGTAATCTGGATCTAAATGCAGGTTTGCGCCTGGAACTGGGATCTCTTCTGTCAGGACACCGTGACACAGGTCACGGGAACAATGGTAGCTACGGAGGTTCATCCAGTGCAACTGGAGCATTGAATCTGGATCTTGGCCTTAACGCCGGCTTATCTTCCGAGAGTATGAACCGTTACAATGATCATTCTTCCGACCACACAGTTGAGCGTAACAGTTCTGGCAAGCTGGACCTTGGCCTGAATGCCAATGTGTCGGGAGAAGGTACAACGATGAACGACTATTCAAGAGGCCGCGATGATCGGAACGTAAACACCAGCTACGCGAGTGAAAGCCGTGGAGCACTGGGTCTTGGTCTGAACGTGAATGCCGAAGGAGAGAGTGCAGCGATGACTCAATCCGAACGCAACAATAGCGTGAATGACCGTGAGCGTAACGTAAACAGTAGCACTGCGAGCGAAAGCCGTGGAGCACTGGATCTTGGTCTGAACGTGAATGCCGAAGGTGAGAGTGCGACATGGACTCAATCTGAACGCAACAATAGCGTGAATGACCGTGATCGTAACGTAAACAGTAGCTATGCGAGTGAAAGTCGTGGAGTGCTGGATCTCGGTCTGAACGTGAATGCCGAAGGTGAGAGTGCAACATGGACTCAATCTGAACGCAATAACAGCGTGAATGACCGTGATCGTAACGTAAACAGTAGCTATGCGAGTGAAAGTCGTGGAGTGCTGGATCTCGGTCTGAACGTGAATGCCGAAGGTGAGAGTGCAACATGGACTCAATCTGAACGCAACAACAGCGTGAATGACCGTGATCGTAACGTAAACAGTAGCTACGCGAGTGAAAGCCGTGGCACACTGGATCTGGGTCTGAACGCGAAAGCGGAGGGAGAGAGTGCAACATGGACTCAATCTGAACGCAACAACAGCGTGAAAGACAGCGAGCGTAACGACAACAGCAGCTATGCGAGTGAAAGCCGTGGCGCACTGGATCTGGGTCTGAACGCAAAAGCAGAAGGAGAGAGTGCAACGACGGCTCAATCTGAACGCACTAACAGCGTGAAAGACGGCGAGCGTAACACGAACAGTAGCTATGCGAGCGAAAGCCGTGGAGCACTGGATCTGGGTCTGAACGTGAATGCAGAAGGAGAGAGTGCAACAATGGCTCAATCTGAACGCAATAACAGCGTGAAAGACAGCGAGCGTAACGTGAACAGCAGTTATGCGAGCGAAAGCCATGGAGCGCTGGATCTTGGTCTGAACGCGAATGCAGAAGGAGAGAGTGCGACTTGGACTCAAACTGAACGCAACAACAGCGTGAATGACCGTGATCGTAACGTAAACAGTAGCACTGCGAGCGAAAGCCGTGGCGAACTGGATCTGGGTCTGAACGCGAATGCAGAAGGAGAGAGTGCGACTTGGACTCAATCTGAACGCAACAACAGCGTGAAAGACAGCGAGCGTACCGACAGCAGCAACTACGCGAGCGAAAGCCGCGGCGCACTGGATCTGAACGTGGATGCAGATGCAGAGAATGAAACTACTCTTGTGGTGGAGACAAATCGGTAATATGAGATTTTCATTGTAATATGAAGAAGCAGGGGCTCCGGAACCCCTGCTTCTTTTTTATTATAAAATTTGAAATAATATGCAAATAGACAAAAGTTTCAGTGTTATTGTTATAACAGTTGAATGGTACAACTAGTGGGGATTAATGAATGAATAGGGTGAGTGAGATGGAACGAAAAGTAACTAAATTCGGTAATAGTCTTGGATTAAAAATGACGGATGCCTTCAAACAAATTGGTCTTGAGCAAGGCGATCTGGTTCAAATCGAAGTAAATCAGTCCAATGGGGAGATTATTATTAAAAAGTCTGCAAAAGTTAATTTGCCTAACGGAATCAGTAGTGATTTTATGGATACATTGGCTGATGTGATGGGTGAATATGATCAAACCTTGAAAGGTCTCAAGGACAGATGATCATGACCCGGTATTTGAGTATTCAAGAGGTTATTGCGATCAACGTCGCTATGATTAAGCGTTACAGTCCTGGAGAGCAGATTGGAGTTAAAGATTCTGGTCTGCTTGAATCTGCTGTGATCTTTCAATCTTTGGGCTAAAACCATCCTTTTCATAATGCTAATAAAAGAACGGCTTTTACCGCATTGGTAATCTTTCTACGTTATAACAATGTGTATCTTAAGATGGATCAAACTTTTGCTGAGGACTTTACTGTTGATATGGTGAACCACAAGTTCACATTTGAACAACTAGTCTCAATTATTCGTACATACTATGTTACTGAAAATGAAATATAATAGTAAGCAATAAGTCATTCATTACTATGATTTATTGCTTTATTTTTTTAAGAAAAGAACAACGTTCAAATAATCAAACACGCATCCCAAAATATATATTTACACGATAACGTAGAGGACAGAAAGAACCTGAAGAAGCGAAGCGTTCGCCTTTATCCCCCGATTTTAACATTTGTGATATTGATTCAAAAAATCGGGGGATAACAGTGATCGGAAGGTTGTTCTGTCATCGGAGTGGCAAGTGTAAATAGTCTTTAGTTCAAGCCCGAATCAGAACAGGAGTGTTCGATATGAAGATAGAGCATGAAGGTACAACTATACAGGAGTCCATATTGGACGTACATATTACAGAGGCAGGATACGAGCCGGGACAATCGACCATACGCAATATTCGAATGAATGTGGCACGAGGAGAGTTGGTAGGTATTATCGGACCCAATGGTGCGGGCAAAAGTACCACAATCAAAACGCTTCTTGGTCTGCTGGAACATGCGAACTATGAAGTGACGATTGGGGGAGATGGTCGTTATGCCTATATCCCGGAGCAACCGGTTTTTTATGAATATATGACCCTATGGGAACATCTTGATCTGGCGGCAGCGGCGTATGAAATGGAGGAAGAAGCTTTTGTTGCAAGAGCGGAGGAACTGTTGGTTCGTTTCGGCATGGACCATGTTCGAAATGATCTTCCGGCCAGTTTCTCAAAGGGCATGCGGCAGAAAATGATGCTGATGATCGGATTTCTGTCTTCACCGGATATCTATATTGTGGACGAGCCGTTCATCGGACTGGACCCTCGTGCAACCAAGGATTTTCTAAAATTACTTGATGATGAACGTCGCCGCGGCGCGGGTGTGCTTATGTCTACGCATGTACTGGATACCGCTGAACGAATCTGCGACCGGTTTATTCTGATTGCTTCGGGCAGATCTGCTGCCGAGGGAACATTGGATGAGATCCGTGAAGTGGCAGGATTGCCGGAAGCCTCTTTGTTTGACTGTTTTGATGTACTGACGTCTTAGATAGAGAGAGGGTGAGAGAGAATGGAGACTTCCCAGCGTTATACCCCACTTCGTTTATACAGACGAAGACGCAAAGAACATTTCAGGGAACAGATGAAAAATCTCAGACTCGTCGTGGATTGGACCGTGTGGGTATATTTGCTTGTTCCGGGTCTGTTCTATCTGATTGGATGGTACACGAGTCTGTGGACCAAACCGCTGCCTGCATGGGCGACAGGATTACCGCTCCCCGTACTGACTGGGCTGATCGACGTGGTTATGCTTACCGGTGGTGTGTTGATATTTGTGGAGGAAGCGGATGTATTGTTTTTGAAATCAAGACCGTTGTGGATGCGAACGCTAATGAGGCAAGGGCTCTACCGGTCCTGTCTGCAACATCTGGGCAAAATGATCCTGATTACAGCGCTGACCGCACCCCTGTGGTCCCGTGTCTATGAGATGTCGAATCTCCAGATAGCACTTATGGCTGTCTGGTTTGGTGCGGTAGCTTCATTCCAAGCCATAACACTACATATGACGAAGGTTCGACATACTGGATGGCGACGCTGGATTCAGATGATCCCTCTCGTCATTGGCATAGGTTACATGACCATTCATGCGACATCATGGATGCATGGACAGACGTGGAAAATCAGTTTTGGAATCGTAATTATCATGCTTCTTCTAATTACAGTTGGACAGATGAGGCTATTGATGAAGGGAACGTTTGAAGGGGATGTGCGGGAGGATCTGCGGAGCAGGCTGCAGCTTACAGCTCTAATGTTAAGCCGGGCGGTGAGCAAGCCGAAAGCCCCACGAACACGGTCCATCATCTTCCGTAAACCGCGTAAACTGTTACGTAATCGTTCCATCGCGAATCGGACAGCGGAGATTGCATTCAAGGCATTTTTCCGAAACTCGGCCACGATGAAATTGTATCTGCAGCTAGGCGGACTATCCATCGCAGCAGTTGCATTACCACCTTTTCCGGTCAATGTCATTGTGTGTGCGTTATTAATCATCATGTTGACGGTGATGTTTTATCGTTCCTGGGATGTTTTTGCCACGTCCGACTATGTTCAGCTTATAACGTATGACACGGAGGCGCTGCATCTTGCAGGTTCAATGATGGTTCGGATGTTGTTTGTCCCGATTGGTATTCTTATGGGATTCACGCTGGGATTGGCTTGGCTCGGCTGGATCGTCGGTATTCTGACAGCTGCAGGTGCGGTGGCCTTCGGACTCTGCGTCTTATCTATTGCCGGATGGGTCCGGCTGACCCGGGCCTAAAGGAATTCCTTTCTAATTCGGAGCATATCGTGCGCTATATCTGCCCATGCTATAGAAGAAGAATCTCATCTATGGATGATGAGAGATTAGCTGTAGCAAGGAGGAAGAGACGATGATGGATAATAGCGAACTACAGGTGCACTTTTCAGACGATTCAGCGTTGAATGCCGCCAGGGCAACCTTGGAGGAATTGGGATATAAGCCGTATCAGTCCGGCCCGCTGGAACTGTACATCCCCACAGATCGCCAAGATCCTCAGTCTGCCGTAGAGATTGTACAATCTCATGGAGGAAGTGCCGTATTTGCCTCGCAAACGGAAGAACTGGATCAGTTTCAGAATATATCGATTCCGGCTCATCTCGTGAATGAAGACTGGCATGAGGGTTATGCGAGCCAAAACCAGGGAAGCCAGGCTGAGCAAGGCAGACATAACTATAGCGATGACCCGACATACGATGATTCGGCTGATGGATTTTCAGGCAGTGTGAAAGCATAGAAGCATCACAAGCTAAGAGCAGTTCGAGCCAATTTTTCTAAAATGGAACAATGCCCAAAAACCCCGATCGTCCACAATAGTGGATATCGGGGTTTTTGGCATCTGAGCTAATTCATCATGCGCTTAAAGTGTGTAATACCTATTATGATGTAGCGTGTTTATATTCAGCTGCATGCATGCCAGCCGTGTATCCTGTGGAGAATGCAGCGGTGATATTATACCCTCCGGTGTAGCCGTGAATATCCAAAACTTCACCGCAAAAGAATAGTCCAGGCAGCAGCTTGGATTCCATTGTTTTTGGGTATATCTCCTTTAAGTGGATTCCTCCCCCAGTAACAAAGGCTTCTTTGAGCGATCTTGTTCCGTCTGCACGGAAGGTAAAAGCTTTCATTAGCCCACACAAGTTGCTTAACATACCTTTGGGGAAATGGTGGAACGTGAGGTCATCGCTGATCTCTGCCCGTTTCATCATTAAGGGAATCATACGTTCAGGAACCCATGTTTTTAAAATATTTTTGACAGCTTTGCGGGACTCTTGTTCCAATACTTGTTGCAACTGTGCTTCCAATGCACCTAAGGACAGTTCCGGGAACAGATCAATGCTCATAATGACCTGTGGGTTTCCAGACTTCATCTGAACCTTGCGGATAAATTGGCTGCAGCGCAGTGCAACCGGTCCTGACACGCCAAAATGCGTGAAGATCATATCCCCGCGATGAGAGATGACTGTTTTTCCTTTGGCATCTACTACGGATAGAGCGATATCCCTTAAAGACAAACCTTGCAGTTCTTTAGACTGAATCCAACTCTCTCCAGACACAATGGGCACTTCGGTCGGATATAACTCCGTTATCGTGTGACCCGCAGCCTCAGCCCAAGGATAACCATCTCCGGTAGATCCCGTTTGGGGTACGGACTTGCCGCCGGTAGCGATGATGACAGAGCGCCCAAGAATGGTTTTACCGGATATCAATTTAACACCTTGTATCTGCTGACCATTCTGAATAATTTCCTTGACCGGTTCTTTGGTGCGAATCTCAACGCCGAGGGAGACAATCTTGCCAACCAGCGCATCCACAACTGTTTTCGCTTTATCGGTTACAGGGAACATTCTGCCGTTGTCTTCTTCTTTCAGGGCAATTCCGAGATTCTCGAAGAAACGCATGATTCCCTGGTTGTCCAAATTTTGAAACGAACTATATAAAAAGCGTCCATTACCCGGAATATGTCGGATGAGTTCATCCGTTTCCTTGGCATTGGTTACATTGCATCGACCTCCGCCAGAGATGCCGAGTTTACGACCCAGTTGATCTCCTTTATCCAGCAGAAGCACGGAGGCTCCATGCTCGGCAGCAGCAACGCAAGCCATCAGGCCCGCAGATCCACCACCAATTACAATGACATCATACATATGTTATTACCCTCTTTTTTCATTGATTTTGTCTGTTTTACGAAAAATGTGTCTACTCCTGGCTTTTTCTGAAATATAATGGAGTTATGAGCAGTTCTATTGTGCAGTCTTAAGGGATATATTGTAATATACTGTCGCCTATGTTTTAATCAGAAATACATGAGGGAATGTGCAGGCAGAGGAGGAGATGGCATTGTGGTTGCGTTAAAGGACATGCTTTTACAAGTACTGCTGGCAGGGTCGGCGGTATTTCTGATTCCCTTATTCCGTCTGGTACTCTCCAAGCGGGCTATTGCTAGAATGGAACATGCCGGAACTGTTCATACCAGTTTTGCTGTGACAAGTGCCCTGAGCATGTTATTGTGTCTGCTGTTTGCGCTCTATGCAAGCCCGGTGGCCGTACCCATATCATTAAGCATCGTACCTGTGATACTTGTTATTTTGTATTGTAAGTCCGCTATAGGCCTAACGCTGTCCATTCTACATATTCTCTTCTATTTTCTTTTTGCGCATCCCTATGATCTGTACGGATTTCTCCTTCATACGGGCATTCTTCTCTATCCTATTGTATGGTTGTCTGCCAAACGATTCAAGCATAATACACCTTCACGCAAAATGGCGATCCTCATCATCCTGATTACAATGGAACTGATTGTAACGAGTCTGTTATGGATCGCATCCCTCCAGAATGAATCCACATACTCTGCGACCTACATGATACTTACAGCACTTGGATATACCGCTGGAGCCATTGTTGCGGGCAGTCTGAGTCTGCTATGGCTGGAACGGATGAAGCACTATCGCGGGCTGGAGCAACATCTCTCGGAAGTCCACCAGCGATACATAGCCGAAACGGAGAAACTTCATCAGATTCTGAACGCAGTGCCTCTCTCCATTGCCACCGTAGATAAACAAGGCACAGTGATGTTTGTCAATGAGATGATGGAGCAAACGGCAAGGGAGCAGCTACCTTGTACCTCCACGCCTGATCTCATTGGACAGCCTGCCAGTCAATTTGTTGAACAAGGTCAGGCGGACAAGATGGATAAAAGCATTCGCAGAGCCGTCGTTCATGGTGAGATTAGTGGGTTGACCGTTCGTTACGGTGCACACGTATTTCAATCCCGAACCGTACCGATTTATGCCTTTTCAACAGAGTCTGCGAGAGAAGTTACAGGAGCCATGCTGATCATCCAGGATATCACGGAGCTTGAGATGTTGCGAAGTGAACTGGATAATGTGGATCGTCTCAGTCTGGTGGGGCAGATGGCTGCAAGCATTACGCATGAGGTGCGTAATCCAATGGCGGTTGTACGTGGCTTTCTTCAACTCATGCAGGAAAAGAGTCCTGATTCCCTCGATCACTATTACCGGATCGTTCTGGAAGAGCTGGACCGGGCCAATAGTATCATTAATGATTTCTTGTCTTTGGCTCAGAATCGTATTGCCGAGAAAGAAGAATCCCAGCTGCACGATATCATCCATGAACTCAGTCCGTTGTTATGGGCGGATGCGAACCTGCGTGGTCAGAGTATAGAACTCATGTTGGCCCATAATGTGCCAAAGCTGCATCTCAATTCTAAGGAAATCAAACAGGTGGTGTTGAACCTGGCCCGTAACGGGATGGAAGCCATGAATGAGAAGGGTGTGCTTACACTGGAGACCAGAATAGTGGATGATAAGGTGGAACTGTGTGTACGTGACACAGGACCTGGTCTACCTAGAGTGAAGAAGGAAAAGCTGTTTGAACCTTTCTATACGACAAAAGCCAAGGGAACCGGACTTGGATTGTCCATGTGCCTGAGTATTGTGGAACGACATAATGGAACCATTACTGTGGAATCGGAGGAAGGCCAGGGCACAACCTTCAAAGTGGCATTTGAACGTTAGTCATTCAGCATATTTTGCCAGACATTGAGACATAATATTATGGAAGAAGCCTTTCCGCAGGCGGTTTCTGAATCTTGCTTTCATTGCTTATGGATGTATAATAGGAATAGCACATCATTACATCCATAATGTTCGATATGAATGTAACGTTGTTTTGGAGAGTTTATTGGCCTTTAATTCTATCGAGATCATAGAACAACCATTTATAAGGAGTGAAACCGAATGTCGATGTCATTTGATCAATACATGAAAGATATGGTTCAACCGATGCGGGATGATTTAACTCGTCTAGGAATCCAGGAGTTGCGTACTCCTGAAGAAGTGGAAGCAAGTCTTCCGGATGCAAAAGGAACAGCGCTGGTTGTCATTAACTCTGTATGCGGATGTGCCGCAGGTCAATGTCGCCCAGGTGTATCCCAAGCACTGCAGCACGATATTACACCGGATCATCTGTACACTGTATTTGCTGGTCAGGACAAAGAAGCAACTGCAAAAGCACGTGAATTCTTTGCACCGTATCCTCCATCTTCACCGTCCATCGCTCTGATGAAAGACGGAGAACTCGTTCACTTTATCGAGCGTCATCAAGTGGAAGACCGTTCTGCAGAGGATATTGCGGCTGATCTCAAAAGTGCATTTGACCGTTACTGCCGTTAATTCGCTCCAATAGAACGCCCCGCCCTTCGGATCACCGATGCCGGGGCGTTTCATTTTGGATAGATAAGGTTATTGATCCATTCGGACCTTTCAAGCTGGACATCAAATTTCATTCATTTAGAAACGGGGTGTGTGAACGATGAGTTTGCAACAACAGATCATCGCTGAATTGAAGGTTAAACCAAGCATTAATGAAGAAGAGGAAGTACGCAAGCGTGTTGATTTTCTGAAGACGTATGTGAAAAATGCGGGTGCCAAGGGTTTGCTGATTGCGATCAGCGGCGGTATTGACAGTGCAGTGGCTACGGCGCTTTGCAAAAGAGCGACGGACGAGCTCACGCAAGAGAACAACCAAGAGTACAAAACGCTTGGTGTGTTCCAACCTTATGGTGAACAATCCGATATCGACCACAGCTACGCTGTAGCCAAAGCATACGATCTGAAGCATGTCGTGGAAACCAATATCGAAGATGCAGTGAACGAGATTGCGCTGGAAGTGGAGCAAGGTTTCAAATCCTTAGGCAGCCCACGTCATATGACTCACCAAGGCAAAGGTAATGTAAAGGCGAGAACTCGTATGGTTATGCAATATGCGCTTTCGTTTGAAGAGAACCTGCTCGTTGTAGGTACGGATCATGCGTCCGAAGCCATCACAGGTTTCTATACCAAATGGGGCGACGGTGCTGTGGATATCACGCCACTGAGCACCCTGAACAAACGTCAGGTACGCCAGTTGGCAGCATATCTGAACGTGCCACAGGCTGTTTTGGACAAAGCACCATCGGCAGGGCTATGGGAAGGTCAGACGGACGAAGATGAGCTGGGAATCTCGTATGAAGCGAACAGCGACTATCTCGAAGGCAAACAGATCGATCCGGCTGCACAAGAGCGCCTCGAAGCGTTCTATACGCGCACACATCACAAACGCAATGCCATTCCTGGTATCTAATACGGGTGGGTGAGCATGATCGTTATATAGGGAATGCAAAAAGAGTCACTGCCGTGAGCAGTGACTCTTTTTGTTATGTGGAACGAGAAATTGCAAAAATCCAGGTGACTACTATATTAAAGATGAGTTAGCTATTCCATTCTTTGATCTGTTGCAGGGTTTGGGTGATGGCTTGCTCCAGTTGCGGAGTGGTTTCTTTAAATGGGTGTACGGTATTAAAGGTATGGTTCCCATCAGGAATCTGGTGCCATGGGATATCAGGGCGTGCTTGCACAAGTGCGGCAGAACCGTCCCGCAGACGCGGGGGATCTTCTGTTCCCTGAATGAGTGCGACTCGCACAGGTGAAGAAGCCAAGCGGTCAATGATAGCGTAACGTTTGCTATGCTTGTCCAGGTCTTCCAGAATAGCCACGTCCAGTGGCATCTGCTGGCCTGTTCGTCCGTTAACGACATGGCTACGGCCATGCGTACGCATTTCTTCTTTTTGCTCCGCTGTGAAGAGATCCAGATTGGTTACGCCATTCCAGGAGATGACACCTGCCACCTGCTCGGGATGATCCAGTGCATAGACGAGACTTACGCCCGCACCGCGGCTATGACCAACCAGGTATACAGGAAGTCCAGTGAGTTCAGGTTGTGTAGCCACATGTTCCAATACCAGGGCCAGATCGGCAAGCTCCCGGCTGTAGGTATTCACTGCGAACTTTTCAAGTTCAGAGAATTGCTCCAGATATTCGCCGATACCGTTGTGAGAGAAATTAAAGGTCAGCACATGATGCGTCTCGCTTAGCTGTGCAGCTGCATAGGGGAACATGCCCCAGTCTTTGAAGCCTTTGTATCCGTGAGACAGAACGATGACACCTTGAGCGGGTTGTTGTGCAGGGAAAAAGTCTCCGCGAATGATCGCATCTACGTCAGTGGGCAATTCAAAAGTTATGGGCATTATTCAGACCTCCTAAGAATTTCAGACGATTCCTGATTCATATTTTAGCATATATGGTAATGCGGATAGGTACTCGCTTCTGATCGTCCCTCCTGCTACAATAGAATACGTGTTCGGAGAGTTACGGATCATGTGATTGAATGGAGATCTTTTACAATGAAGGTTCAAAAAGAGCGGTTTTCAGTACCGAGAAGATGGGACTTTTTGAATAACCTCTTACAGTATAAAAGATTAAGCGGGTGAAGCGTTGATGATATATGGCATAGGCAATGATGTGCTGGAGATTGGACGTATGCGGAAGCTGCTGTCCGGTCGCCATGCGGAAGCTTTCATAAAACGAATTTTAACGCCAGCAGAGCGGGAGATCGCGGTTCGTCGAGGGAAGCGGATGACGGAGTTTGTTTCCGGTCGATTTGCAGCGAAAGAAGCGGTGTCTAAGGCATTTGGCTGCGGTATTGGTGGCGTAATGGGCTTCACTGACATTGAAGTGCTGCCTGATGGGACAGGACGTCCCGTGGCCTCGCTGTCCAGTCAAGCCTGGGAACGTCTGCAGCTGCCATATGATAAGCAATATGACATTCATTTGAGTATTACGCATCAGACGGAATTGGCAGCGGCCTTTGCGATCGTGGAGCAGATGGAAAAGTAGTTAGCTTGGCAATAGGAGAGGACGGAAATATGGGTTTACAGGAACAGAAACAACATTTCAGCGTGAATTTGCTGGACTGGTATATGGTCAACCGACGGGATTTGCCGTGGCGTCGCCACAACAATCCGTATTTCACATGGGTATCGGAGATTATGCTTCAGCAGACTCGGGTCGATACGGTAATTCCGTATTTCAATCGTTTTATCGGGAATTTCCCGACCGTGCAAGCGTTAGCGGAGGCACCCGAAGAGGATGTGTTGAAAAATTGGGAGGGACTCGGTTATTACTCCCGTGCACGTAATCTTCAGGCAGCCGCGAGACAAGTCATGGAGCTGCACGGAGGCGAGATGCCGCAGGACAAGCCGGCTGTCTTTGCATTAAAAGGGGTGGGCCCGTATACTGCCGGGGCCATTCTCAGCATTGCCTTCAACCAGCCGCAGCCTGCGGTAGATGGCAATGTCATGCGGGTACTGTCCCGATACTTCCTCATCGATGAGGACATTATGAAGGGCAGCACCCGGGTGTTGATGGAAGAGCTCGCAGGAGAGCTCATTCCGGAAGGGCGAGCGCGTGATTTCAATCAGGCGCTGATGGAGCTTGGCGCGCTGGTATGTACACCCAAAGCGCCGCACTGCCTGACTTGCCCGGTCATGGAGCAATGTTCCGGCCGAATCGCCGGAAGAGAGCTTACCCTGCCGGTCAAGACCAAGGCGAAGCCGCCGCGCCCTGAGCAGCGGCTGGTCGCGATTGTGGAGGGCCGCGGTGCTCATCGCGGCCAAGTGCTTGTGCGCCAGCGCCCAGACACGGGCCTATTGGCCCGCATGTGGGAGCTGCCGCATGTGCTCGCGGCGCCTGCCGCAGCAAGCAAGAAGGCGGCGCCGCTGGCGGATGAGCCGGCCATGGCATTGTTGGCCGGCAGTCTGTGGGCGGAAGGCTTCGCTGCCCGCCCGGAAGGGCTGGCTACCCATGCGGAGCATGTGTTCAGCCACATTGTCTGGAGCCTGCAGGTGTACAAGTGTACCGAGCAGGACCAGAGCAGTGAGCTTCCGCTGATCGCAGCGGAAGCCAGAGCCGCCTACGAGGCACAGGCGTCAACAAGGGAGGGCACAGCCTCATCGTCAACTGTGTCACCTGAGTCAGACACAATGCATCCATCGGAGCCAGGCACGCCTAATGCGCAGAACATCTCAACATCGCTTAACGATGGAGAGATGTTGATGTCATCATCTGATGTTAGTGACCTAGCGCTGAGCACTCCGACACTGACAGGTAAAGGCGATGGCTTGACCTACCGCTGGATCGGTCCGGAAGATATGGATAAGATGGCATTCCCGAATATCTTCCTGAAGCTGATCAGCAGTTATTTTGCTGGTGCGTATGATCAAGTGAATGATTAAATGGGGGAGCTAACGAACTCCAGAGGTCTTATCATGTGGATATACCACAATTATAAATTCTAACGAACCTGAGTGACGTTATCATAGACAAATCAACCCAAAAGTGCGTATCAAAGCCCGTATCTGGGGAAATAGCTACTCTGAGATTCGTTAGGTTCGCGATACGATGAAATATCGAGCAATAACGTGTCCTGGGTTCGTTAGAAACAAAACACCCATTAACTATAGTGATAGCAAAAAGAGAGCCTGATCACGGTCATGATGACCGAATCAGGCTCTCTTTTATGTTAACTGTTGCATGCTAACAGTCTTATTTTGCAGAAGCGTAACGTTTGTTCACTTCATCCCAGTTGATTACATTCCAGAAAGCGGCGATGTAGTCAGGACGTTTGTTTTGGTAGTTCAGGTAGTAAGCGTGCTCCCATACATCCAGACCCAGAACCGGAGTCAGACCTTCGAAGAGAGGGCTGTCTTGGTTAGGTGTGCTAGTGATGGACAACTTACCATCTTTGCCAACTACGAGCCAAGCCCAGCCGGAACCGAAACGAGTTGTAGCTGCTTTAGCGAAATCTTCTTTGAATTTGTCAAAGCCACCCAGTTCGCTATCGATAGCTGCTGCGATATCGCCTGTAGGAGCGCCGCCGCCGTTAGGTCCGATGATTTCCCAGAACAAGCTGTGGTTAGCATGTCCACCACCATTGTTGCGAACCGCTGTGCGGATGCCTTCTGGTACGCTGTCAAGGTTAGCAATCAGATCTTCCAAGCTTTTTTCTTGCAGTTCAGGAGCGCTTTCCAGAGCTGCGTTCAAGTTAGTTACATACGTATTGTGATGGCGATCGTGGTGGATTTCCATCGTTTTTGCATCGATATGTGGTTCCAGTGCGTCGTTAGCGTAAGGAAGTGCTGGTAATTGAAAAGTCATAATGAAATACCTCCTGAGATTTTAGGTTTTTTTGAAAACAGGTACATATGTAATAATACCCTTGCCACTAATATTAAACCGCATTCGAGCTAATTAAGCAACATTTTTGTTTATTAAGTCCCCCGAGGCGTTGATCTAATGATGGGCCAGAGATAACAAACATATTTTACCCTTTATGCAACTATTTATGTGTTTTCAGACGTTTAAATAGATTAAAAGTTTAATATTCGTATGTAAACGGTTACAATTAAGCGCTTTCAAAAGAAAATGCGTGTTTTATGGAGAAAAGTATGGTTTAATTGACGAAGAAGCGGTATTTTCTCGTTTTTTGTCATTATATGAACATTGGGTTTTTGGTAAAAAGGGATTCCCTTTTTGTAAAAAACCTCATCTAAGCTAACGAAAAGGGAGATTTAAGACATGCACGTTCGTTCCTTTCAGTTGAGTGATGCAAGCCAGATGACGGAGCTTCTCCAGGTTGCACTATCGGAAGAGTGTTATGAGAACACGATGGGCCCGTTTGCCCGTCAATTGTCATGGGATTCAGACCTGATCATGGTTGCGGAAGAAGAGGGAGACCTCGTAGGCGCTTTGATCGGTACGATTGATCACAACCAGGGTTGTATCTACCGTATTGCGGTACATCCAGACTATCGTCGCCGTGGAGTCGGCAAAACACTTGTCGAGGCTATGGAACAGCGGTTCCAGCAGCGTAAAGTCAGCCAAGTATGGGTGGCGGGTGATGAGCACAATAAAGTAGCCATGCCTCTATATGAAGCAATGGGTTACGGTGCCAATCAGATTATGAGCGCTTTCCAGACTCTTAGTATTTTGTCCAAAGCTTAGTTTGCATGTTTAAAAAGAAATAAAAAAAAGATTTTCATTTCATATTAGGCATATCTCTTTAACGTGTAAGAACGTGAGGGATGTGCCTTTCTATTTATATGAGTGTTCTTCACGTCATATTCCTCTGGTTCCCTCATTTTCTGAACATGCTTCGGAGTCCCTGAATTCTATTTAAATCACCCTGACTATCCCGGCTGTATTCACGATAACCAAGGTATTGGTGCTCATAACCAATTGTTTCACTCTCCCAAATGGAGTAGACTGAAAGGGAGTATGGTTACCATGTTACAAGTTTAATTCAACTATTTAATAAATGAGGTGTCCCTTTGAATTCCAATAATCATTCAATGGAACATGTGACTTCCGAGCAACGAAATGAACCGTCAAAGCCTGAACAACCGGGGAAATCCTGGGTTGTCGAGCTGTGGGACTGGGTCAAAACGATTGTTGTTGCTTTTGTAATCATGATGCTGCTGAACCTGTTTGTGTTTAATCTGTCAATGGTCAAGGGACAGTCCATGCAGCCGACACTGGTTGAGCGAGATCGCCTTTTCGTCAACAAAATCGTATACCATCTGGGTAATCCTTCCCGATCAGATGTGATCGTACTTCGTGATCCAAGCGAAGGTGTGGAGAAGAAGGATTTTCTGGTGAAACGGATCGTTGGACTTCCGGGAGATACAATTGAAGTTAGGGATCACCATCTATATGTGAACGGCGAGCAACAAGCGGAAACGTACACCGACATTGAGGTGCAGGACCCTGATTTTGGCCCAATCACCTTGGAGCCGGATCATTTCTTCGTGATGGGGGATAATCGTCATGAAGGCAAAAGTAAGGATAGCCGAGTGTTTGGCAGTATTACATCCGACCAGATTGTAGGCAAGGCTGAATTTATTTTCTGGCCGTTTTCTGAATTGAAGAAATTGTAAAATGCTTACAGGACAACAACTTCAGACTGCATTTTGCGTTAAACCATATAGAGTTCGTTCCGTTTGAATTCAAGTATGCAAGGCATATATAGAAATTAACGCCTGTCCTCTTACCGTGAGGCGGGCGTTCACTATTTACGGAATAAGTGTCGGAAGAAGAGAGGGAAGAGAAATGACGAGCGTACAGACCGGGGCAGCACAGGATGCCTCCGTATGGGAAAAGTTAAAACAGGAGATCAAGGCAGCTGGCCCCGGACTGGGCATTGATGATATCGGTTTTGCTTCGGCTGATCCCTTTGTTTCCCTGAAGTCGCTGCTGGAGCAGTCGCGGGATAAAGGGTATGCTTCAGGTTTTGAAGAGCCGGATATTGAAAAAAGGGTGCACCCCGCCTTAAAAGATGGCGAGCCCGCTTCACTTATTGCAATAGCCGTGGCATACCCATCCAAAATGGTGAATCCGCCGAAATCGGAGCCTGGTGCGTATCGAGGCATTTTTGCCCGTTCGGCTTGGGGTCAGGATTATCATCAGGTCCTGCGTGCAGCGATGGACAAGTTGGTCAATTTTATAAAGGAACGCGTACCTGAAGCCATGATCGAAAGCATGGTAGACACCGGAGCATTGGTGGATCGTGCGGTGTCCCAGCGTGCGGGGATTGGTTTTAGTGCCAAAAACTGTGCCATTATATCACCCAAATTTGGTTCATGGATTTTTCTCGGAGAACTGGTAACAAATATTCCTTTTCAACCAGACACACCTGTGACCGAAGACTGCGGTGAATGTACAAAATGTATTGATGCCTGTCCTACAGGGGCATTAGTGGGGCCGGGGCAGTTAAATGCACAGCGCTGTATTTCTTTTGTAACCCAGACAAAAGGGTTCGTGGATGAAGAATTTATGCTGAAAATAGGCAACCGTCTATACGGTTGTGACACGTGTCAGATTGTCTGTCCGAAGAACCGGGGCAAGAACTGGGATCACCATCCCGAGTTTCACCCCGATCCGGAGATTGTGAAGCCACTCCTACTGCCGCTGCTGGACATCGGTAACCGGGAATTCAAGGAACGTTTCGGTCAGAGTTCCGCCGCCTGGCGGGGCAAAAAGCCGATTCAACGCAACGCCGTTATTGCCCTGGGCAATTTCAAAGACAAAAGTGCTGTACCCAAACTTACAGAAGTACTAAAACGTGATCCGCGCCCCGAGTTGCGGGGAACCGCAGCCTGGGCGTTAAGCAGAATTGGAGGAGAAGACGCCATGAGAGCAATTGGGGAAGCTGCCGCTAACGAACAAGATGGGAACGTACTAAGCATGCTGCAGAAGGCCGAGGAGCGACTGAGTTCGTCCGAGACCTTACCCAAACAGCCACAGGCTGGGCAAGTGAGTGATAAGCAGCCAGAGGAACAGAACAACGAGAACAATGCCTTACGTGCGTTACAACAGGATTTGAAAATGGAAGCTGGGATTGAACCGGGTAGTGAGCAGTCTGCACAGCCTGACAAACCGGAAGCCGCAGCGTGGAAACCTTCAGCCGTTACGGGTCTTCATGGCAAGCCCGTATACTACGATGAGGTACTGACACCGATTGGTACTCTTACGTTATGCGCGACGGATGAAGGGCTGTGTCACATCGATTTTGGCGCCTTTCACGTACGCGAAGCTCATCTGCAACAATGGGCACGCATCTGGATTGGCGAGTATCGATATGAGAAGAATGAAGAGAAGCTCAGCGAAGCTGCAAAGCAGTTAAAGGAGTATTTTGCAGGGGAAAGAAAAACGTTCGACTTGCAGCTTGATCGGCTTGGAACACCATTCCAGCTACAAGTATGGCAAGTTCTGTCCGATATATCTTATGGAGAGGCCTCATCACACCAACAGGTTGCGGAAATCATCGGCAGACCCAAGGCTGTTCGTGCAGTTCTGGACGCCATTAGCAAGAATCCGATTCCGATTATTATTCCCTGTCACCGTATCAGTGGTAAAGACGGTACCCTGGTGGGTTATGTAGGCGGTCTGCAAACCAAGGAGCAATTGCTCGCATTGGAGCAGCTATCGTAAGAGCGGGGGACGTTCATGAAGTATGTAAACGTGGAGAGCGTGGAAGCGGGGGAGCTTCTGGGCAAGACGGTATATTCCAGTAACGGCACGGTATTGCTGTCTGCCGGAGTCCAGCTCACCGTATACATGGTCAATACGCTGAAGCGTATTGGCGTGACCATGTTATACATCCAGGATGAAGCGTATAAAGATGTGGATGCAGAAGACATTCTGGATGAAACCACGAAACGGGCAATAATTAACGAAATGAGTGTCACACTCGAATCCATTCGATCCGGGAAAGACTGGAGTCCGAAAAAAGTTGCCCTCAGTATAGAGAAGTTGCTGAATGATGTACTGAACGGGCGTGAAATGCTTGTGCAGCTCACCGATATTCGTACCAAAGACAATGCACAGTATGTTCATGCGATGAATGTATGTTTGTTGTCTTCGGTCATCGGACTGAATATGGGACTCAATTATAATCAACTGAAGGACCTTGCTGTGGGGGCATTATTGCATGATATTGGCAAAGTGGGGGAACCTCCTGGCAGTGGCTCTGCTGCAAATTCTTCGCTGCATCATACATGGCGTGGATTCGAAGTGATTAAGAACAAACGGGAGTTCAGTCTGTTGGTCGCCCATACAGCCCTGCAACATCATGAGCATGTAGATGGTACAGGCATGCCGAGAGGGATCAAGGGAAGTGACATTCATCTGTTTGCGAGAATCGTTAGTGTGGCTAATATCTATGATAATCTCATTAATGGTTTATCCAAGGAAAGTTTGATGCCACATGAGGCCTGTGAAGAGATGATGGCGTTGTCTGGTACAAAGCTGGATCGGGACATTCTGATTGAGTTCAACAAGAGTGTATCCGTGTATCCCAATGGTACAGCGGTACGACTGTCCACCAAAGAGACTGGAGTCATTGTGCGTCAACATCGGGGATTGCCCGGCAGACCTGTGATCAGGGTGGCACGCGGAAGTACGCGTTATTCTCTGGATGTGGTTGAAATCGATCTGGCTCAGCATACAACCGTTTTCATTGAAGCTGTCATGACGTAGCTTGTGTGCGGTTCAACTGGAAAATCCGTTTGCTCAAGGCGTGCGGAAATGCTATGATACTTTCAGGAAATCCGCTCTGTGTCAGGTTTGCAACATGTGTGTTGAACATCATGAAGTGACACGGATTATCAGGCTTTTTAGAATGCATACAGAGGTGTCTAAGAGATGGATATTGTTATACCGATTATTACATTGATTGTTGGTCTGGTCGGGGGATTTTTCATCGGGGTGTTCTACTTGCGTAAACAACTTGAGAAAATGCAAAGCAATCCGGACATGCTTCAGAAAATGGCGAAGCAAATGGGCTACAACCTGAATGGTAAGCAAATGCAGCGTGCCCAGCAGATGATGAAGAATCAGCAGCCAGGAGCGAAAATGCCTCAGCCGCAACAGCATCCTGCGCGTAAAAGTTCGGGCCGCCGAAAATAATAGCAGTGAAGTGAATAACTGCTTACCTTATTGTGGTTCGAAAGGAGGCGTTTGGCAGTGGCTGGCGTTAAAGATTATTTGAATTCAAAAGTATCCGACAATCGGGAGAAGATCGAGTATCATGTAGAGCAGATCCTGAAATTGATCGGAGAAGATAGTACACGTGAAGGGCTGCTTGAAACGCCTGCACGTGTGACCCGAATGTATGAAGAAATTTTTGGCGGATATGAAGTAGACCCGCGCGATGTGCTCGGTGTCACGTTTGACGAGAATCATGAAGAACTGGTTATCGTCAAGGATATTGTCTACTACAGTCAGTGTGAGCACCACATGGCGCCGTTCTTCGGCAAGGTACACATTGGGTATGTACCAAGCGGCAAGATCGTTGGTCTGAGCAAAATGGCTCGTCTGGTCGAAGCAGTAACACGTCGCCTGCAAGTTCAGGAACGTATTACTTCACAGATCGCTGACATTCTGACAGAGGCCGTTGAACCTCATGGAGTTATGGTCGTTGTGGAAGGCGAGCACTTGTGCATGTGTTCCCGCGGCGTGAAGAAACCGGGAAGCAAGACGGTAACGTCTGCTGTACGTGGTTCTTTCCGTGAGAATCCGGCACAACGTGCGGAGTTCTTGTCTTTGATGAAAGATTAAGATCAGGTATGTCCACTCGCTGGACAAGCCTGATGAGTAAGTTCCTTTGGTTTTGGAAGCAGCAGTTTCTAAGCCATAGGATGTGATATAAATAAGCCGTGTTCCCTGGGAACCGGCTTATTTATATATGCGTTGTCATTCCTATATACTGGATACATATGAATTCGTTAAGCCGGAGGTAATGGAACGATGAGTGTACCTTCCCATTCAGATCAACCGGTTCAGCCGGAAAAGGGACTACAGGCAGATCAGCAGGCTTCAATGCGTCTGCAAATCTGGGAGACACCACTCATGCGACAAGGTAGCAGTGTACTCGAAGCTTTTGCTTGGGAAGAAGTTATGTGCAGGCGGGTTGGGGCAGGGCATCTACCAGTTGCACATATATGGAGACACCCAGATGCCTTTGTAGCGGGTCTGCGTGACCGCAGGTTGCCACAGGCTGTAGAAGCGATGGAACAGATTAGAAGCCAAGGGACAGCGGTCTGTGTTCGGCCTTCCGGTGGAGCGGCAGTACCCTTGAACCCAGGGGTAGTTAATGTGTCGCTGATTCTGCCTAATCCCGGACATGCCATCAATATTCATGATGATTTCCGGGAAATGGCTTCGATTATTGCCGAGTCGCTAACGCCGTGGTCGAATCAGGCGCAAACTGGCGAGGTTCAAGGTGCTTTTTGCCCGGGAGATTATGATGTCAGTGTAGGTGGATTGAAATTCTGTGGTATTGCCCAGCGCAGGCAGGCAAAGGCGTATATCATTACGGCTTTTATCATCGTGGACGGTCAGGGTGATCAATTGGCAGCAGATGTGCGACAATTCTATCAGCATGCAGCAGGCGGGGCGAGTGAAGGATATCCCGATGTTCAGCCTGGCACGATGGCAAGTCTGAAAGAATTGGCAGGTGTACCTTCAGCTGCGGCATATACTGCGGCTTTGGTTCGAACACTGCGCGATCGCTATCCGCAGGCGGAGACCAGCAGGGTGCTTAGCGTTGGCTCTGAAGAAGTACGCCTGACAGCTGAGCAGATGAAGCTGCGTTACGATTAACACTTTTTACTAGGGCTTGGAATTGGTTAATAGAGATGATATGATGTGATTTCGGAAGGAGAGTGTTAGGATGGACACATTGAGATATACGTATTTATATGAGGTTGTATCAACAGGCGAAAAATCCGAGTTCAGCCAAATGGCAACAAGCAAGGAAGAGGCTGCTGCACTGATCGTTGCACGTATAGCCGATCTGGAGTTTACAGATGAGTCTGATATCAAGCTGGGCGATCTGATCTCCATTAGCAAACAGGTTGGCGACAACTATGTGGCGTGCGAGGGCTGTGCTTCTTAAGTGAACATTTAGAAATAGGAAGTCTCTCAAAATACAAGCAAGTCTCTTTTACAGGAGGCTTGCTTTTTTGTCTACACCAAAAGAGATATCTTTCAGTCATTCGGCTGGAGATATCTCTTTTTTCTCTAAACCATCTAACCCCAAGCTTAATAAGGCGGCCACAACAACTTGCGTGCCGTTTCGTAACGCTCGGCCACAGCGGGCCAGTAGACAACGTTCCACCAATCTTCGATATACTTTTTGCGTTCATTCTGATGTTTCAGATAGTAGGCATGTTCCCACACATCCAGTGGCAGGAGTGGTACGATATCGGACTGGGACAGGTTCTGGTGTTTTTCCGCCTGCAAAATCTCCAAACGATGTGCTCTCGGGCTCCAGACAAGCATCGCCCAGCCACTGCCTTCCACCTTGTTCGCGGCTTCTGTGAATTGATTCTTAAACGCTTCATAACTCCCGAAATCTCGCTTGATCTGCTCTGCGAGCATACCGGAAGGTTTGCCGCCGCCAGCAGGGTTCATAATTGTCCAGAAGATCGTATGCAGGTAGTGGCCTGCCCCGTTGAAGGCAAGTTCACGTTCCCAATGTTTGATGAGTTCAAAGTTATTCTTTTTTCGCGATTCCGCCAGCTTCTTCTCTGCTACATTTAGTCCGTCCACATAAGATTGATGGTGTTTGTCATGATGGATACGCATCGTCAGCTCATCAATATGTGGCTCCAGCGCATTGTACGCATAGGGGAGAGGCGGCAGTGTGTGTCCTCCAATGGGAACCGGCTTTTCTTTTACAGGAGGTGCTGTAGAGCTGGGTGTGGCTTGTGTTGTTCCGGTAGAAGGCGTTTGAATGGTTGCGGATTGGATCTGAGCTGAAGCCGCAGGTGCATTTATATTTCCCTCTGGAGAAGTTGGAGCTTCTGAAGCTTGGCGATGGACGCTTCCTGACTCTGACGTATGCAACGCATTTTCCAGAAAAAGTGATGGCTCCGAATCCGTTTCACGCAAGATGCCCGGTTGGCCAAGCGTATCCAAAACGCCCAGAAAATACTCCGATTCGCGGATAAAATGCAGAATGAGTACTTTGGCAAGCGGAACAGCTTGCACAGCAGCACTTTGCTCCAGAAGAACATACAGCTGTTTGATGAACTCCCTCGATTGCTTACGAGCTGCCGCCACAAGTTGATCGATACAACGAACGATGTAGGGGGCTGGTGGATGGGTTGCGGGCAATAGCTGTTTTAAAAGCTGATTGGCTACTCGCTCACTGTTTGCAAAGGTAACCTCCCATTCCTCCAGTAGCTTGACGTATGGGGGCTCCAGATCAGGAACCAGGGCACGAATGACGAGTGTATGTTCTTTCTCCTGCTCTTTCCAGAAACGGATTTCCTCCAATGTCCGCAGAGGCAGAAGGTGACCATATTCATACCAGTTCATCTATGTTGAACCTCCTTCAGATGAAATTCATTGCATGCAGACCCTCTGTTCATGCGTCCCAAGAGTATATTCTCCGAGCTTGTTGTCCTATGAGTGAAAAAAAAGAGCCCCTGAGGGCTCTGGAATCAACGAAAAGTTCGGTGATTGAAATTTGGTTATTCTCCATTATTCGTGTTTTGCACATCGTCACTGCTTGTTTTCGTTACATGACTCAGGAAAGTTGAGACACGGCGCAGATATTCCTTTGGATGCTCCCGGAAGATCAACTCATGATGCGCATCCTGGACAATCCATACATCCGAGTACGGATTGGTCTGGTTGGCGGCGAGTTGCTCCGCAATTGGATAAGGCGCCTTCTCGTCCTCTGTACCATGGATGAAGAAAATCGGGAACGGATAATCTTCCTTTTTCACTTCCTGGTATGGAATCTGTTGTAATCCGGTACCATTCAGAACAGGGAACAACAGTTTCATGATCTCCAGTGTAGGCTGACGTGGCAGATCGATCTGGTTGTGAATGTTGTGGTACAGCGTATCTGGCTCCAGCAGGAACGCACTGTCCAGAATCATTGCATCCACTTCCTTCGTAATCAGTCCGGTTTGTAACGCTGTACCGGCACCCATCGAGAAGCCCCAGACAACCAGTTCCTGCGCACCACGTTGCTTGGCGAACTGGATCGCACCGAGCAGTTGCTGTGACTCAGCTTTGCCACCTGTGGCTACAGCTTTGTTCACCTGTGAGGCGAAGCCATAATCGAACATGACCACGTTAAACCCAAGTTGATGGGCATAATGTGCCAGGTCATACATGGGTACCCATGTTTCTTCACGATTAGCACCATAGCCGTGACTGAAAATAATCGTTTTGCTTGCAGCATTGTCAGCAGGTATATACCATCCCTGCATCGTGCGGCTGCCATCCGCTGCCGGGAACGTGATGTCTTCATACTTCATGTTCTTGGCTTGCATCGGATTGGAGAAGACAGGCGCTACCGTTGGATTGGATAATACCCATGCGATATAACCATGCAGTGCAATAAAACAAAACAGTAGAAAAAATACAACGGAGAGCAGCAACGCTACGATAATATGTTTGAACCGAATCAGCCTCGGTGATAGGGAAGAGGGCAGATCGGACACTTTTGTTTGCAGCGGGGCTTCGCTCTGGGATGATTGATACATGAATGCCCCTCCTTTGAAGTTCAGTTGAAGATAACAACGACATGTAAAGAGAATTGCGTCGATTTCAGAGCCTGCTTCAGAGCGATATCTTAATGTAATATATCTTTATCGTATGTTCCAATATAGTCAAAGTCAATTGATTGAGGGCATTTGTTACGCAATTGTTATATAGTTCTTAAGATATATGGGTAACATTACCTTAGTGTGTAAATTACAGGGGATTAAGTCTTATAAAAAGGAAAAATTTACACGTTGGCCTATTTTAATTTTGGCTCTTTTTGGTTTACAGATGAGACCGTTTCTCATATAATTTATGTAACCAAGTTTCATGTGATGAAACATGAGGAGGGCATTATGCCATGGAAGATCGCAAGTTAACCGTCCGGGCTGTGGAACGGGCGCTGGATATATTATTATGTTTTACCACACGCAGTGATCTGGGACTCACCGAAATTGCCAGCCAGATCGGCCTGCACAAAAGTACAGTCCACCGCTTGATGGCTACGCTGGAGGATCGAGGGTTCGTGATCCGCGATGCAGCAACAGAGAAGTACCGACTTGGCATCCGAATCTGGGAGCTGTCAGCTCATATGTCCCGCAGTGATGATCCCGCTATTCTGCTGTTGCCTGCGATGGAGCGACTGAGAGATCGATTGGGGGAGACCGTGAGTCTGTACCTGCGTGATGGGAGTGAACGGATTCGAATTCAGGCTGTGCAAAGTGATCAGGCGATCCGCCGAGTTGCTCCCGTTGGTGTTAGACTCCCGCTGTCTGTGGGGGCTTCCAGCAAAGTCCTGATGGCGTTTGCCACGGACGAGGATCGTGAAGAACTGATGAACGGGCCGGAATGGCCGGTGTTTATTGATCCCGCGGTGTATTTGGCGCAGATGGGAGATATCCGGGATAACGGATATGCCACAAGTTACGAGGAACGTGAGCCGGGAGCTGCCGCGGTATCGGTACCGATTATGGATCGCAGAGGCAATATTGCAGCCGCACTCTCGGTCTCAGGGCCTGTCAGCCGACTTTCACAGGAGACATTGCATGAATACGCACCTGTGTTGAAGGATGCTGCTACGCAAATGGGGCTCATGTTATCCTGATGTTGATGTAAGTTTTTTCTCCAATAGAGTTTGATCATTTGGAATATAAAGGTTGTTTTTATGTTCCGGTTGCGCTACTCTGTAATGGACGGCCCAGCGGGGCCAGCTTCATTGAATATGAACGGCGGCTTATGTAAGCTGCAACTAATTAACGTTACTGGGGGAGTCCGAATTGTCCGGACTGAGACGGAATCGCATGAGATTCCGGACCCTTTGCACCTGATCTGGATCATACCAGCGTAGGGAAGTAATCGGCGATATGACCACAACCACCACATGATGTGACCCTTGTAGGGCTCCGTTAAGGAGCTGCATAAAGGTGCATTATTGGTGATGGACATAAAAGTCGGTTCCTTCGGGGACCGGCTTTTTTATATACAGGGAACGGGCGATATAGCGCGGATTTTATGGGCTTCTTTTTCGATAACCTGCGGAAGTGGGCTTGGATGAGGAGGGAAGTCTTATAGATCGATGATCTGTGGCAGCCTCCGTCTGTTGTTAACTGTACATGAAAAGTGTCTCCCCTGGTCTGGTGTAGGATCGCTCTTTCTTCTCTGCATTGCGCATGATTTGGGACAGGTACGTAAGCGAGCTAATGATGAAACCAACCAAACAAGCGACGAACACTGAGGAGGAGACAAGTGAACATGAGTACAGGAAATCAAACGGGACAACAAGCGATGGAACAGGAACATAACGGTCAGCAGGTGGAAAAAGAAACAGGGGCGGCCGGACGGGTCCAGCCCTTTCCGGGCAGCCGCAAAGTCTACATTCAGGGCTCACGGCCGGACATTGCTGTACCGGAGCGTGAGATAGCCCTTCATGACACAAATACTCCCCAAGGGGTGGAGCATAACGAACCGCTGCGTGTCTACGATACGAGCGGCCCGATGACCGATCCCGAATTTCATGCGGATATCCGCGCAGGTCTGCCATCCCTGCGCACACGTTGGATCACAGAGCGCGGCGATGTTGAAGCTTATCAGGGCCGTACAGTTAAACCGGAGGATAACGGACTGAAACCCGGAGGGAAGAGAGCCGGCGCTGAAGAGTACCCCGGATTACGTGGCAAACCGCTGCGGGCACAGCCAGAACGCTGCGTGACTCAGATGCACTACGCGAGACAGGGAGTCATTACGGCTGAGATGGAATTCGCCGCCATTCGTGAAGGCGTGGAGCCGGAATTTGTGAGACAGGAGCTGGCGAGTGGACGGGCCATTCTGCCATCCAACATCAATCACCCGGAGAGTGAGCCGATGTTGATCGGTCGTCATTTTCACGTGAAGATCAATGCCAACATAGGTAACTCTGCTGTATCTTCTTCCATTGAGGAAGAGGTGGAGAAGATGACCTGGGCGGTACGATGGGGATCGGATACGGTGATGGATCTGTCCACAGGCAAAAACATTCATACCACCCGGGAATGGATTATCCGCAATTCACCTGTGCCGATTGGTACGGTGCCGCTGTATCAGGCGCTGGAGAAGGTGAATGGCGAAGCGGAAGCGCTGACCTGGGAGTTGTACCGTGACACACTCATTGAGCAGGCAGAGCAGGGCGTGGACTACTTTACGATTCATGCAGGTGTACTGCTGCGTTATATCCCCATGACCGCCAAGCGAATGACAGGTATTGTGTCTAGGGGTGGTTCCATTATGGCAGCATGGTGCCTTGCGCATCATCAGGAGAATTTTTTGTACACCCATTTTGAAGAAATCTGCGAGATTATGAAAAGGTATGATGTGGCGTTCTCACTGGGAGATGGACTTCGTCCAGGCAGTATCTACGATGCGAATGACGAAGCTCAGATGGCGGAACTGGCCACGCTTGGGGAACTGACGCAGATCGCATGGAAGCATGATGTGCAGGTGATGATCGAAGGCCCGGGTCATGTGCCGATGCATAAGATCAAGGAGAATGTGGACTTGCAGATGGAGATCTGTAAAGAAGCACCGTTCTACACACTTGGGCCGCTAACGACCGACATTGCGCCAGGATATGATCACATCACATCCGCCATTGGGGCAGCCATGATTGGCTGGTTCGGCACGTCCATGCTCTGTTATGTTACGCCAAAAGAACATTTGGGCCTGCCCAACAAGGATGATGTGCGGGAAGGGGTCATCGCCTACAAGATCGCAGCTCATGCCGCCGATCTGGCGAAAGGCCATCCGCGTGCTCAACGCCGCGATGACGCATTGTCCAAGGCACGTTTTGAGTTCCGCTGGCGGGACCAGTTCAACCTGTCACTGGACCCGGAACGGGCATTATCCTACCATGACGAGACGCTGCCAGCAGAAGGGGCCAAGGAAGCTCATTTCTGCTCCATGTGCGGACCAAAGTTCTGTAGCATGCGCATTACGCAGGACATTCGTGCCTTTGCCGCAGACAAAGGGTTGTCCGAGAATGGGGCTGTAGCTGCCGGGATGCAGGAAAAGGCCGAGGAATATCGGACACGCTCCTAGGCGCCGGTACAGCGCAAGCTGGGCAGTCTGAAATAGAGATAAAGCCGTTTCTCTCTGTCATTGCAGAGAAGAACGGCTTTTTTTAGTTTTATGTCATGTATGTATTCTTAACCATACTCAGCCTTTATCAGAATTAGCTTTGTGATTAAGTGTGGTCCATATCTTATACAGAATTCCTGCGATAACGAATAAAAGAGCATCACTGAGTTTTGGTGCTCCTCCGTATAGAAATGCGGAACAGGAAAAACCTACTATAAACAGTAAAACAATATAGAGGAATCGCATATTAGTTCACCTCGTTAATTTGTGGTGTTACTAAGTAAGTGAGTTCATAGTTGCATAGTTTCAGATAGAACTTGTTACTTCACTCCAAATCAGCAGCTACTGTCGAGCCAAGCCCAAATCCTTCTCCAAATACGTTGCAAGCAATGCCAGCGGGCTATGGATCTGAATACCACGATTCGTTGTAACTTGTGCAGCAGCGGGAGCCATAGACAGCTGGGCTGCCACTACCGTTTTACCCGGATGCTGCTCAGCAATCTGCTGTAAGCCTTCACGTACCGCTTCGAGATACCCTTGCTGATCTCCACGCATAATCAACTCAAATGTCCCAGGGATGCACACCGCTTCCGTCTGAGATGTCTTGGCAACGTGTAGTTGCCCATTCTCATCCTCTTGCTGTAATACCCGATTCAACCGTGCCATCGTTCCTTCAACGGTTGCCGGATTGGTGAATGCTATTATGTAATCTCCTGGTACTCGCCGCATCTCCTGCAATAACGGATCATCTATGCCGATCACAGGCACAGGGACCTGTATGGCTTCCTGCTCCAATGCTGTCGCAAACAGGGTACACGTGACCAGAATGGCATCGGCATGACACTCAGCGATCCATTGGAGCGTCTGGGCTACCTTCTCGTGAATGACGACCGCGGAAAAGTCAGCGTCATGTTTAAGACGGTCCAGACCTGGATCGACGTAATGGACCAATTCAACTTCATAAGGAGCAAGCGTCTCTTCAATTAAGGCGATGTTAGAATAATGAGCGTGAAAACAACCAATGGTGATCATGTGCTAAGTCCCCTTTTACAGTTCGTATATGTCATGGATCTTTTAGATATTTAAACCATTATAGAAACATGCCTGAGAACTGTACAGTCGTTTATTGCTCAACGCCAATAACCGCCCTTCCGCCAAGCTGCGGAAAGACGGTTGATAACCTGACTCGACTAGAGTCGGTCCGGTGTCCATTTTTATCTAAGGGAAGGAGAAGTATTTTTCTTCGCCATTTTTTGTTGCAGAATTTCATGAAAGGATAGACCTTGAGTGTTCTCATTCTCCTTTTTAGGAGCAGTGGTCGCCGTGTTGCGCGGATATTGGTGATGGTACGGGATCATTTGCTGAATAGGCATGCGGATCATCTTGGTTCCTCCTTTGATGCGTTTTTTTGGATTATGTATTTCGACTGGTTACCATGCCAGGTGCGCATATAGGTACATGTGACTTGTTAGACGAAATAAAAGAGTTTAAAGCGTAATTCCAATTGGATTGTAGTGATTTTACCCGGTTTTAAGGAGATGTAAACGTTTTTAGGGAAATTCAGGAGTAAAGGACCTGATTTGAAAGGTTTGATATGGGAGGATCGAATCGGTTGTTATGTGAATAGTCCCAATTTTAAGGAAGTCAATGGTACCCGCTTATGAGGCATATTATCTGGTTAAATGATGCAAAGCATGCTAACTAACTTGGTACCATGGTCGGGTTGTTTAGGGGGTAATGTAGTTCCGGATATAACAAAAAACTGCCGAGCGAACCCGGCAGCTTGCGTGATATGAAGAAGGATGCGATGAAACTTTGATTCTGTCTGAGGTGGTATCGTGTTGGCTTTATCTACTTTGGCGAACAGCGATGTATATATCCACTTGTACACTTTCGGGATTCAGGCTGCGTTCATCATACAATTCAAAATCCCCGGTGAACGTACGATCGCTTTGTTTGTCCCATGCCCACACGGCTCCCCAGGCTTCGCCAACAACCTCTGCCATGGGTCCTTTTCTGGAAGTGAATACGGCGTAAGTTGCAGGAGGGAGTAAAATGTCGTCCAATCCTTCAGGCAATGATTCGTTCGGACTGACCTCATGCCCTACCAGTATGGTGTATTCTCCGGTTATCCCATCGGTGTAATCCGTGTAACAACCATAGCGAGCACTTTCAGGTGCAGGGAGGTGCTCTGAGGCAAAATAATTGTTCCAGAGTCCCTGAATACAACCTTTGCCACTGATTTCAATGGCGTTGGTTGTGCGGGCGGATACGCCGGCAATACGTTTTCCAGGGAGAGTGACATAACGAACGGGCTGGGCAGAGAACGAATGATCTGTTGTTACCTGATCAGGATTAGCGGAAACAGTAGGGTTTTCGGCCAGAGATTCTGCATGTTGATCCGTTGTATTTGTGCGCCAACGTTTCAAAAAAGGAAGCTGGTTACGCAGCATCGAACGAGCGGATTCCTCATCCATGCCTTCGTCCTTCAGAATGGCAGTGCACATCTCCGTCATGCCTTCTAGTGACATACCGGGCTGCTCAAACTTGCCCTCTTTGTAACAATAAATACAGTACTCACGGGTTGTGCTTCCATCTGCTTCCGTTCCGAATTGGGCAGGGGTTGTGAGCGGCATGCCGCAGCTTTGACATACAGTGACGTTCATGATTAATTCCTCCTCATATATGTACAGATTGAATATATCTGAAGTATACGGGTAGGAACTGGACAGCTGTCTGTCAGGTTTGAGTCGGAGGTATATAATTTTGTACAATTTGCTCCGCGATACGGCAGATTTCATCCCGAATATGCTGAGGTTCCAATACTTCAACGTCCGCGCCGAAGCCCAGAATGAATCCATATAACCAGCCATCCTCGGGAAAAGCAACCTGGCTGATATAATACCCAGTCCCATCAGGCATGACGTTCTCGATCCCAAACCATTCTTCCGCAATATGACGGACGCGAGCATGGAATTTCAAGGTTAACCTAGCTTGATTGTCCGGACGGCTCCATTCCTGTTGCCAGGGTCTGTCCTGTGGGTTGATGACTTTACGCTCGAAGTGCTCATTAGCAAGTGTGACATCTTGCATGCGCACAAGCTTGAACATGCGAAATTGATTCCGCTCGTGACAAAAAGCATACAGATACCAGGAATGCTTCTTGAGTACGATGGTATGAGGGTCGGCAGTTCGGTGAGTATGGATACCTTCCGCACTGCAGTAGGTAAAGGTTACGGGACGTAATTGATCCATACCCTGTTCGATAAGTTCAAGCTTGATTTTCAGCGCTTCGGGATGCGTCCAGGTTGAATAATCCACGATGAATCGATTGGTATTAGCCTGAAAATCGTCATTTTTGGATTCAGGGACGATACTGCTGAGTTTTTCGACCAGAAGCTCACGCGCCGCATTAGCATGGGAAGTGGATACACTGCGTAGTGCAGTGACGATGGAAGCGAGGTCCTTGTCTGTTAATACGTTTCGATCCAGACGGTAACCCTCTGCTAGACCAATCCCGCCGCTTGCCCCCTGATACGTCACTACAGGGATACCTGCTTGACCCAATGTATCAATGTCCCGATAGATGGTCCGGATCGATACTTCGAACATATCTGCCAAGTCTTTGGCTTGTACCCGTCCACGATTGATTAGCAGCACCACGATGGCTAATAAACGCTCCAGTTTCATATGTATGGATTCCTTTCATTGGTTTATCTGTTGGATTCAAATATGTTATATTGTTGAGCATCACACATAGGAGTGGAATAAGCAATGAAGCGAATTACGATTCTGATCGCAGACGATGAAGTTGAGATCGCTGATCTGGTTGCTTTACATTTACAAAAAGAAGGATATCACACCATCAAGGCCTTTGATGGGAAGGCGGCGGTTCAAGCTGTTCAGACCCAAGCGATAGATTTGGCGATTCTGGACATTATGATGCCTGGCATGGACGGGTATGAGGTGACCCGTAAAATTCGGGAACAGCATCATTTACCGATCATTTTCCTAAGTGCCAAAACGTCAGATATGGACAAAATTACGGGACTTGTGATGGGCGCGGACGATTATATGACCAAACCGTTCAATCCGATGGAGCTTGTTGCCCGGGTTAACTCCCAGTTGCGTCGTTCTCTGCAATTCAGCCAGTCTGCACCTGTTCAGAGGTCCATTCTGGAGAAGGGTGGGCTCATTATCACGCCAGATCAACATCGCGTTACACTCTACGGCAAACCAGTGGAACTAACACCGAAGGAGTTTGACATTTTGTATCTGCTCGCGAGCCACCCCAAGCAGGTGTTCAGTGCAGAAAACATTTTTGAACAGGTCTGGGGAGAAGCCTATTACGAGAGTGGGAATACCGTGATGGTCCACATTCGGACCCTGCGCAAAAAGCTGGGGGAAGATGTGAACAAGAACAAGTTTATCAAAACCATCTGGGGTGTGGGGTACACGTTTAATGACTAAACGAAGAAGTTTTCGTACAACCATGATTATGTTGCTAGGGTTAAGCATGCTTGCCTCTGGTGCAATTACCTATGGGATTTATAAGCTTATGCAAGCCTATTATTCGGGTGTCCGTGCAGAAGATCAGCTCGCTGAATATCGTCATTTTATGAGAAGTATCGGGGATATCTATTTCTTCCTGATCTTATTTATCCCACTTGCCATTCTATTTTTCTTCTGGTTTACCAAACCCTACGCGACGTATTTCAAGGACATTTCTACAGGGATCAGGCATTTGGCCAACGGTGACTTTCAGCATCGTGTGCAGATCTCCTCGAAGGACGAGTTAGGTACGATTGCGGAGGATGTGAATTTGGCAAGTGAGAAGCTAAGGGAAGCGGTAGAACGAGGGGATTTTGCTGAAAATAGTAAGGACCAGCTTGTTGTCAATCTGGCGCATGACCTGCGAACACCGCTGACGTCTGTGCTTGGATATTTGGATCTGCTCATGAAGGATGATCAGTTAACGGAGGAGCAGGTACGGCACTTTACGTCGATTGCATTCACCAAATCACAGCGCCTGGAGAAGCTGATTGATGATTTGTTCGAAATTACCCGTATGAATTATGGCATGTTGCCTATAAACAAGACACAGCTGGATCTTAGCGAACTGCTGAAGCAGATGAACGAAGAACTCTATCCTGTATTTGAAAAGAACCAACTAGTCGCCCGACTAAAAATAGACACTGACCTTACGGTCTCCGGTGATGGCGAGCTGCTGGCTCGTGTGTTCGAGAATCTGCTAATTAACGCTGCACGGCATGGCAAGGATGGCATGTACGTAGATATTAATGGATATCGGGATGCAGAACAGGTCATCATTCAGGTGATTAACTATGGTGGACATATTCGTCCGGAGGAATTGCCACATATCTTCGATATGTATTACACCGGAGATCGTGCCAGGACCCCTCAGGAGGGTGGGACAGGCCTCGGCCTGTTTATCGCTCGCAATATTGTGGAGCAGCATGACGGTACAATCTCGGCCCAGAGCGACGTGGTACGGACGTTATTCGAAGTTCGTTTACCCGTCTTCCAATAAGATTGACGTCAAATTTAAGAAAAACTTTAAAATTGCCCTGCTTTTTCTTTAACTTGTGTTGTCTATCCTTGATGTATGAGGTAAAAGGAGGAACAAGCATGAAAAAGTGGGGCTTTTTGATAAGTATTATTTTGATCGGATATATTGTTACGCAATCACCGGGATGGATTCAGCAGAAGGATGAGTTGCCCATCGAGATTCAGAATACGCGTGAAAATCCCGCAGGTTATACCGTATCCGTCACCGGAAACATTCAGGATCAGGTACATAAGGGCAACTTGTTACTAATTGATAAGCAATACCCCGTTTACCCGGAAGGAGTTAAATCCGATATTGTATATGTGGCACATGAGGATGATCTGCTTCGTGGATATGGGATACTGGATCAGAAAATCATGTTATCACGACAGGTGGCGCAGGAGTTTCAGAGGATGGTTGAAGCAGCAGGCGAAGAGGGAGTCCGATATTTTCTCGTCAGCAGTGGGTACAGGGACTTTGAAAAGCAGGACGAGTTATATCGGGAAAAGGGTTCAGATTATGCGCTTCCTGCGGGACACAGTGAGCACAATCTTGGTTTATCACTGGATATCGGCTCGAGCTTGGCTGCGATGAATGAAGCACCAGAGGGTGCCTGGCTGGAAAAGAATGCATGGAAATACGGATTTATTTTACGTTACCCAAAGGATAAAGTGCGCATCACCGGTATTCAGTATGAACCATGGCACTTTCGATATGTAGGGCTGCCGCACAGCGCTGTCATGTATAAGAATAATCTGGTGCTGGAAGAGTATCTCGATATGCTTAAAGAGAAAGAGAACATTACTGTGGAAGTAGAGGAAGAGCAGTATCATATCCGCTATTATCGGGCCACCCGAGATACAACTGTTTACATACCTGAGCAAGGCCAAACTGAAATATCGGGTGATAACATGGATGGCGTCATCGTCACCGTAAAGAAATAACAGGGCAACACAAAGGAGGCGAAACAACATGAAGCACAACAACCAGAAGAAAAGCAAACATTACATCCTTTGGATTGCCGTTTTCATTATCTATGTATATCTACTTACGAAGCTGATCCTGTTTAAAGGAAGCCCGGTCGATTTTGGCATCGTGAAGGATCGACTGATGGCGTTCTTGCAACAACCGGATCTGGTCCATAACCGAACCGTCAACCTGACACCATTTCAGGAAATATCACGAGACTGGAACAGTCTGTCGTTACATCGTCCTGGCACCGCAATCCATCTGGTAGGCAATATACTGGCCTTTATCCCTCTGGGCATCTTCATCCCTGTGTTGACGGGCAACAAGTTATTCTCTGGAGTAAAGGTAATCTTGCTGTCTCTGCTGCTCAGTCTGGGCTATGAAGTGACACAGTTAGTGACTGGTATGGGCATATTTGATGTGGATGATTTGATGCTTAATACACTCGGCGGCTTGATTGGATATATTGTTTTCACTATGGCTATGGGTCTGAAAAAGGTGTTGGTGGGAGGAGAATCCCACGTGACGACGAAAAAGTTAAATTCTAAGGAAAGTCACGTGTAAGGAGGAGAAGAACTTGATTATAATGGCTGTACTGTTCATTAGCGCAGGGCTAATATTTCTCGTGTATCCACACAAGGTAACGGATGCTTCGGAAAAACAGATTGCGGAGCGAGTGATCATGTCTAGATGGGTTGGAGGCTCGTTAATTGCTCTGTCGTGTTTGTTTCTGATCATGGGCACGATTCAACTGTTAGATCAAGCCTCACATCACATTGGGCATTAGAAGGAAGTTGGCCTTGAAGCAACGGAGGACACACACATACTGAAACCACAGCTCCCCGTAACGTGCAGAGTGCACTTTACGAGGAGTTTTTTAGTGTTTCATAAGGTCTCAAATTCAGGAGAGGATCAGTGAACTTTGCGAGTAACATCGTAAATGAGGTAGAGTAGAGATGATGCGTTAGTACCTATTTCTTACAAAAAAAAGGAGGACATACATTGTATTCATTAGCTATACAACTAGCAGGAACAATGAAAGCCATTATGCAAATTGAAACTGAAATTGCTGAAGCTAAGATTGATCAACAGGCTGAAGAGATCATACTTGGTATGGAACAGAGAAGATCGGCTTTAATAAATAATGTCACACGTGATGAATTAATGGTCATCCAAACAGTGATGAACGTAGGAAGGTCAGAAAGAGGGTATCGTTATCATTTTAATTCGGAAGACGTTGAGATTATTAACCTTCCCATTGAGTTAAACGAGCATGAGTTGATGCAGAAATATTCCTATTATCTTATACATAAAACCAAAGAGGAATTAGCATATGGAATTGAATATCATACGCTTGTCTCATCATTTCTAAAAGAAGGTATAGAGATCTTAAAACTCTAGACCGTCACCCGACATACTGATAGGAGGTCTGCAAGATGATAATGAAAATTTCGTATTATACGCCAGATGGATTCTACTATTATGTCCCCGATCAATATGCAGAGAAGATGGAAGAGTGGAGAATTGAATTTTCAGATTTTTTGCAGAGTATAGAGGGAAAACATCCATTCACAGAATACATGGAGTCCATTAATTATGAGGGTAAGTTGGAATATGCTATTTTTGGACGTAGTTATGGCGGAGATGAGTTTGTAGACTGGATTAACGTAGAGAAATTAAACTGCAGAGGTATATATCGTATAGCTGAGCCACCTGATGATTCGGAAGTTGGCTTGAAGATTGATTTTTAAACATATCCCTATTATAAAAAGCAAAGCCAAAAAAGCTCCCCGCCACGTGCTGATTGCACGTGGCAGGGAGCTTTTGTATAACTTCATCACATTAATGATTTATATCATTAAGCTTTTTTCATCATTTGACGCAATACGGTTTGCAGGATACCGCCGTTATGGTAGTAATCCACGTCAACCATGCTGTCCAGACGAGCGATGACAGGGAATTCGAACTGTGTACCGTCTTCACGAGTTACGGTTACTTTCAACTCTTGTCCTGGCTTCACATCATTGCTGAGGCCAGTAATGTCATACGTTTCACGTCCGTTCAGACCAAGGCTGGACCAGCCGTGACCTTCCTGGAATTGCAATGGCATTACGCCCATGCCGACCAGGTTACTACGGTGAATCCGCTCGAAGCTTTCTGCGATAACGGCTTTGACGCCGAGCAAGAATGTTCCTTTTGCCGCCCAGTCACGGGAGCTTCCTGTACCATACTCTTTACCTGCGATAACGATCAGGTTCTGTCCTTCATCCTGATACTTCATGGAAGCATCGTAGATGGACATTTCCTCGTCCGTTGGCAGGTACTTCGTGATACCGCCTTCTGTACCAGGAGCCACCTGGTTACGAATACGAATGTTGGCAAACGTACCACGCATCATGACTTCATGGTTACCACGGCGTGAACCGTAGGAGTTGAAGTCTTTGCGCTCTACGCCATGTTCTTTCAGGTACAGTCCAGCCGGGCTGGATGGTGCAATATTACCTGCTGGCGAGATGTGATCCGTTGTTACGGAATCCGCAAGCAATGCCATAACGCGTGCAGAACGGATATCTGCGATATCGTTCAACTTGTCGCCAAGCTCCTGGAAGAACGGAGGATTCTGAATGTACGTGGAGTTCGGATCCCACTCGTACAGTTCACCTTCCGGTACAGAAATTGAATTCCAACGCTCATTGGCTGTAAATACATTCTCGTACTTGTTGCGGAACATCTGAGCGTTCAGGGAACTAGCGATGGTATCCTTGATTTCCTCGGAGGTAGGCCAGAGGTCTTTCAGGAATACAGGCTCATTGTTCGTATCATAACCGATTGGATCGGTTTCAAAGTCAATATTTACGGTACCCGCAAGTGCATATGCCACAACGAGTGGTGGTGATGCCAGGTAGTTGGCTTTAACCTGTGCGTGTACACGGCCTTCGAAGTTACGGTTACCGGACAATACAGCCGCTACGGTCATATCGTTCTCAGCAATAGCTTCGCTCACTTCGTCCGGCAGTGGGCCGGAGTTACCGATACATGTTGCACAACCGTAGCCCGCAACGTTGAATCCGAGTTTGTCGAGATACGTGATCAGACCTGCTTTTTCCAGGTACTCGGTAACCACAAGGGAACCTGGTGTCAGACTGCTTTTCACATATCCTGGTTTGGTCAGGCCGCGTTCAACTGCTTTTTTCGCCAGTAGTCCCGCTCCAACCATAACACTTGGATTCGAAGTGTTCGTACAACTTGTGATCGCCGCGATCACAACAGCCCCTGCCTTCAGTTCACTGTTGGAACCGTCCGGATGCTTCACAGGTACGGATTGTTCGATTTTCTCATCGCTCAGACCGTAGCCGCCTTTATCTACAGGTGTGCGAATGATGCTGTTGAAGCTTTCTTTCATTTGTGTCAGCTCGATGCGATCTTGTGGACGTTTTGGTCCTGCAAGACTTGGTACAACAGAGCCGAGATCCAGTTCAATCACATCTGTGAATTCAGGATCAACGGTGCTTGAAGTACGGAACATGCCTTGAGCTTTGTAATAAGCTTCAACCAATTCTACCTGCTCGTCAGGACGGCCAGTGTTACGCAAATAGTTCAACGTTTCACTATCAACAGGGAAGAAACCGATCGTTGCGCCATATTCTGGTGCCATGTTGGCTACTGTTGCACGGTCAGCCAGACCGATGTTGGCAAGACCTGGTCCGTAGAATTCTACGAATTTACCAACAACGCCTTTTTTACGAAGCAATTGGGTAACGGTCAGTGCCAGATCCGTTGCTGTTGCGCCTTCACTCAGGCTGCCTGTCAGTTTGAAACCGATAACGTCCGGTGTTACAAAATAAAGCGGTTGGCCCAGCATACCTGCTTCAGCCTCAATACCACCAACACCCCAACCAACAACACCAAGTCCGTTGATCATGGTGGTGTGGGAGTCTGTACCTACGAGGGAATCCGGGAATACAACGGTTTCGCCGTCCACGGTTTTGGTTGCTGCCACGGAAGCCAGATACTCAAGGTTAACCTGGTGAACGATCCCTGTGGATGGTGGAACTGCACGGAAGTTGTTGAATGCCGTTTGCGCCCAACGCAAGAAGCGGTAACGCTCTTCATTACGCTCAAACTCAACTTTGATATTGTAATCAAGTGCATCGTTGGTACCAAAAGCATCAACCATAACGGAGTGGTCGATAACGAGATCGACGGGTACGAGCGGGTTGATCTGTTTTGGATCGCCACCTGCTTTTTTCACAGTATCACGCATTGCAGCGAGGTCAACGACAACCGGTACACCGGTGAAATCCTGCAGAACGATACGTGCAGGGATGAATGGAATTTCCTTGTTATTGTCACGGCCATCTGCCCAGCCGGTCAGTTGTTTTACGTGTTCTTCGGTGATGGCACGTCCGTCGAATTGACGAATTGCTGCTTCAAGCAACACTTTAATGGAGAAAGGAAGCCTGGAAAGATCGCCGTGGCCGTTTTCCTGAAGAGCATCGAGACTGTAGTAGCGGTAAGACTTGCCTCCAACCTCAAGACTGCGAGCGGCGGAGAAATGATTCTTTGCTGACATACATGTACCTCCTTGGGATGTGTCGGTGAGATGAAGAAAACGTTCATTTAGGTGAAGAACAGGCCTTCATCGTTCCGTGTTCTTGTTCGTTAGTTTCATCAGATGAAACGTAATTTCATAATCATAACTTTAGTTTTAAGTATACCGTTTTCACTTCCGTACGTAAAGGTCTTTTTGCCTGATCAAGCAAGCTTTTGGACCGATGAAGGCGTTTTCGTGAAGCGAGCAGGAATAAGATATCTTGTGTACCTGTATTTGCCGAATTTCGGATCTCCCTCCTGAGCCGTGTACATACAACCGAAGACCCTTTCATATGAATAGTAGGAGTTTATATACGCAATGAAATATTCCGGACAGAACTCATGCCAAAGGGGGACATAGGCTTGGAACGGGAATGGAAGAGTGCCTTATATACTTACGTGAACCAGTACAATCGCTGTGAGATCGACTACCGTCCACAGACCAGCGAACGGATCGTTACCGATCCTGACTTCGTGGTGGAACGGGGAGAGCGTATGGCAAGGCTGGACGAATGGTATCGTAAGCGGCGCGCCGTGCCTCTTCGCAGCGAGACCAGCGCCAAGCTTGTGCGCACGCTTATGGATGGCCAGGAAGAAGCGGTGGTGGATGTACAATTGTACAGCAGACTGTTCTACGAGAAGAGCGGGATCACCCACCGGGAGGACCGGATTGAGCGGGAGCGGTTAACCTTTCTGCGGCAGAGTGGTGGATGGATCATTGGACGGGTCGAGCGAGAAGTGCCGGAGCGTCGCCCTGCTGGGGAAGGACGTCCGTTTCAACAAGCTGATTTTGTACAGGCGATGAATCGGCCGCTGCTGAATCGGGAAGTGTTGGGTCAAGGAAGAAGCTCACGGCAACAGTCATATCGCAGAGATCTGGCGGTTGCCTATGCAGATCGGTGGTGGAATGCGGGAAATCCGGCATTTGAGGAATTTGATGTGGATTGTACCAATTACGTGTCCCAATGTCTCTTTGCAGGGGGCGCACCCATCCACTATACTGGTAGAAGAGAAGCCGGCTGGTGGTATAAAGGGTATGTGAACGGCTCCGAAATGTGGAGTTACAGTTGGGCAGTCTCCAACAGTCTGGAGCGTTATTTGTCAGGCAGCAGCTGGGGTCTGACCGCGACAGAAGTGGAGCGTCCTGAGCAGCTGATGCTCGGCGATGTTATTCTCTACGATTGGGATGGAGATGGACGATTTCAGCACAGCACCGTTGTGACCGCGTTTGATGCGGGCGGTATGCCGCTTGTTAACGCACATACGGTTAGCAGCCGTCACCGATTTTGGGATTACCGGGATTCTTACGCTTGGACGGAGCGGACGGTATACCGGCTTTTTCATATTGCAGATGAGTTTTGATGACGAAAGATTTTCGGGATGCGGTGACGCAGACATCCAGTTCCGTGTAAAATAAGACCAGATAATGCAAGCAGAATAACAAGGGTGCTGAGCATGCAAACATGACAGCATCAGGCACAGATAATCGGAGGGTACACATGAGTATGGATAAATTAAAAGTAGGCGTCGTGTACGGCGGAAAATCGGGCGAGCATGAGGTGTCGCTGCAAACGGCGTTTGCTGTAACAAACGCATTTGATTATGAAAAGTATGAACTGGTTCCTTTTTATATCTCCAAGCAGGGGACGTGGAAAAAAGGACCTGTCATGCATGCGCCGTTCGCGCAGATTGAAGACTTGAAGCTGGAGCAATCGGCAGGCGGAACGCAGGATGCGCTGAACGCACTGTTTGGCCGTTTGTATGGCGGAGCAGAAGCGCTGGACGTGATGTTCCCTCTGCTGCATGGTACGTTTGGAGAGGATGGCACCATTCAGGGCATGTTTGAGATGGCGGATATGCCATATGTAGGTGCAGGTGTACTGGCTTCGGCTGGCGGCATGGACAAAGTGGTCATGAAAAAGCTGTTTGCACAGGCTGGCATTGACCAATGTGCCTTTACGTATTTTAACGCGACACAATGGAAGCAGACAGAGCACGAAATGATCGTACAGGTCGAAGATCAGCTCGGGTATCCTTGTTTTATCAAACCGGCGAATCTGGGCTCCAGTGTAGGTATCTCCAAAGCACGTAACCGCGATGAGTTGAAGACAGCTGTCGAGTTTGCACTTCGGTATGACACGAAGGTTGTCATTGAGGAGTTCGTTGAAGCACGCGAGGTTGAAGTCAGCGTCCTCGGCAATGACGAGCCCATGGCTTCCGTTCCAGGTGAGATCGTATCCTCCGGTGAGTATTATGACTATGCAGCCAAGTATATTGATGGTCAATCACAGATGCTGATTCCAGCTCCACTGGACCCAGAGGCCGCAGATCGCATTCGCGAGGCAGCTTTGCAGGCGTTCCGTGCGATTGAAGGTAACGGTATTTCACGTGCGGACTTCTTCATTCGGAAAAATGACGGCGCCTTGCTTATTAATGAAGTCAACACCATGCCTGGTTTCACACCATACAGCATGTATCCACTTCTTTGGCGTGAGACAGGTGTATCGTATGCCGAACTGCTGGATCGCATGATTGAGCTGGCACTGGAGCGTTACAACCGCAAGCAGGCACTGAATTACGAGAACGGCGTACAGGCGTAGCCTGCGACCACAAGATCAGGAGGGATATGCATGGGATTTCAGACTGAATTCAATTCCGTATGCAAGTTCAAGAATGAGCAGGAGCTGTTCGAACTGCTTGAATACGGACGCGGCAAAATGGTCAAACAGGGCTTCCGGGTATTTCCTACCGGCCAGAAAGTGATTGCATACACACCGGATAACGTGGCTGTAGCCATCGTCAAGATCGTGGTTTCCATTGCGGAGATCAACTTCCAGGGGCAAGAGGTAACCGAGGTGGAGATGCAACTCATCCGCAAATTGACTGAGGAAGAATCACGCATTCAGACTGCCCTTGCGGATGAGATGTTCTTTGGAGAGCAAGCACAGGAATAGTTGTTGACTGTAAGTGCGGGTCGGAAGGACGGATTTGCCAGAATACGATTATGGTCACTCTTTTAGGGTAAAACTTGGTTATATACAGTGACGGTACATCCTGACGGTTAAATATGCCGTGCGGGTTCTCCGCCCTAATAGAGAGGAAGAGATTCATGCTCGTACGCTTTGGTTACGTGGCAATGTCCGTGCTTATAGAGAACGCCTCGCCTTCCCGGACCATGACCATGTCGAGTTTTAACAAAATCGATGACAGGGAAGCGGCGATCCGCAAGCTCGAACGGATTGCAGCCGAGAACCTGCACAATACATTACGTTTGCTCAGGCACAACAAGGGTAGCCATATTCATGTATATCGCTTCTCTTCCAAATTGATTCCACTGGCAACACACGAGGACCTGAATGACTGGGACCCGTTCCCGGCGCTGAAGCAGGACTTTGCGGCCATTGGTGATTTTGTGAAGGAAAATCATATGCGTGTGTCCTTTCATCCGGATCATTTTACCGTACTTAGTACCCCCCGCGAGCAAGTTCTGCGCAACTCGATTCGCGACCTTCGTCATCATGTTCGGATGCTGGATGCCATGGGGCTGAATGCCACTGCCAAGAACAATATACATATTGGTGGTGCATACGGGGACAAGCCTTCGGCGGCGCTTCGTTTTGAAGAAAACTTTTTGAAGCTGGATCGGGACATTCAGGAGCGGCTCACACTCGAAAATGATGACAAAACGTTCAATGCGCCTGAGACACTTGCCGTGTGCCAGCGCTTGGGATTGCCCATGGTACTTGATATCCATCACCATTGGGTGAACAACGAAGGAGAACAGGCATGGGATCTGTGGCCTGATATTCTAAAGACCTGGCAGTCACCGCTTGCCCAGGCAGATTCACCGGCTGATCAGCCATTGCCACCCAAAATCCATGTCTCCAGTCCAAAAAGTGAGAAGGATCTGCGAGGTCATGCCGATGGTGTGGAGGTAGAGCCTGTGCTCGATTTCTTGCGTCATATCGCAGCAGACACCCCAAGACTTGACGTGATGATTGAGGCCAAACGCAAGGATGAGGCTCTTGTGCAACTGATGCAGAAGCTGGCATTCTATCACGAAGAGGGTGTGGAGTGGGTGGACGAGTCTACCGTCATCATTCATCCGTAGTGCCAAAAGGGGCCTGGGCAACGAGAAACTTTACGACCTGTGGGGCGTATACTTTTAACAAGTATTTCAACTTTTCGTAGATTGATATAGAAAGTAGAGTGAACGCTTTGAATGAGAAGGAAAAGACACCTTATGTCGTGACAAGCAAAAGCTATACTGCCGTTGCCATTAATGCAGCTTCCAAAGCTGGCGAATGGATCAAAAGCCGTCTTGGGACGGTAGCTGAACTTGGCACCAAATATTCACCCCAAGATCTGGTGACCGAAGTGGATAAAGGAGCGGAGCAGATGATCCGCCGCCTGATTCTTACGCATTTTCCCCACCATGCCATTCTGGGTGAAGAGGGCGTCGAACCGGGACCGGAAGCTTCGGCAAAAGCACTGAAAGAGGCCGAGGAAGAAGAGTTCTTGTGGATTGTTGATCCTGTGGACGGAACGACGAATTTTGTACACGGATTCCCGTTTTATTCGGTGTCCATTGCATTGGCTCACAATGGTGAAGTCATTGTCGGCGTGATCTACGACCCTTCCCGTGATGAAATGTTTGTTGCTGAAAAAGGGAAAGGAGCATATGTTCACGGAAACCGGATGCTTGTATCTGGTGAACAAGAACTGGCTCAGAGCCTGATTGCGGTTGGATTCCCGGCAGACACAACCTTTGCGTTGCCACTGAATATGGCCGCTGTACAGGCGCTTGCTCCGCAAGTTCGTAACTTGCGTGCAGGTGGATCTGCCGCCCTCCATCTGGCATATGTTGCCGCAGGACGTCTCAGCGCCTACACCGAAGTTGGATTGAAACCGTGGGATATTGCCGCAGGTGCGCTGCTGGTTGAAGAATCTGGTGGCAAGGTGACCGATACCATCGGAACGCCTTACCAACTGTCTGTGAATCATGTCGTTGCCAGCAATGGCAAAATCCATGATGCACTGACGGATGTGCTGAAGGAAGCGAAAGCAACCGGTCTGGAGTGAGTTTATTCAACTCATCTACTCGCCTTTATCACCGGATTTCTACCTTGGAAAAGGGAATCAAAGAAATCTGGGGATAACAGCGATCGGAAGATGGTTCTGTACACGAAGTGAAAGTACAATAGTAATAATTAACGCATGTATGACTTTAATTAAAGGAGCGAAAACAATGGATGAATCCAAAGAACTGGAACAACGGCTCAGTGATATGCTGACGGAAGGGGACATGGAAGAGTCCGGCGACACCAATCAGCGTGAACGCCAGCTGATTCCTCCAAAATATGAAGTGCGAATCCAGACAGAACGTGATCCAATTGTTGAGGAAACGTTAAAGTACCGGAAGATGGCACGTGAAGTGGATGATCGTTATGATCGATATCTGGAGCGAGCTACCGGGAACAAACCGGAGAGCGACAAGGGTCATTTGATTGCTGAAGACTCAAATAAGCCGCAATCTTAACTAATCACTGAACGTCATAGCTGAGCTTAACCAGTAACAGACTCCCCTTCAGGGAGTCTGTTATTTCATGTGTGCTCTCAGTGGAGAGGACAACGCCTACTTTAAAATGATAGAATAGAGTAACACGAACCGATGTCATTGGAATGACCAATGTACTATATATTAGTGAGGTTGTTCAAAAAGTCCGCTTTTGATTACGAAGGATGCCTAGCTTCATCCCATCTTCTCGGTACTGAAAACCGACCTTTTTGAACACGTACATTTAGTGTAATTATAGATTTGCGAGAAGGAGTGTTACCTGAATGAAGCGTAAACGTATATGGGAAAATACAGCTGCCGGTTTAACGGTAAGCATGTTGGCAGGAATGCTGCTCTTTACATCATCTGCATTGCCTGCACACGCGGCTGACACCAAAACCGGTGTATTGCCAGCGGGTACAAACGAGACTTCGCTGACAGCGAAGAAAGATGCAGTAGCCGTAACTAAGGAGTTCCGCATCGTCACATTGGGAGATTCCATAACGGTAGGTTATGAGCCCAACACAAAAGAATTGCCTTATGGTTATGTAGAACGTTTGCATGAGCAAGGTTTGCTGCATGGACGTACACAGGTGGACAACTACGGGATTGCCGGATTGAAAACCACTGGCCTGAAAAACTTTACTACTGCAATTAAGGATGGCAAAACGCTGACTTCTGAAGCCATTCAACCAAGTCTTCCTGATCCAAGAGCGGGACAGATCGGAGCCAATACTGCTGCAATCCGTGAGAGTGTAGCACAGGCCAATCTGGTTGCAATTACCATTGGGGGAAATGATGTATCTGAGCTTCTCGGTACAGCAGACAAACTGAGTGATCAGGAACTGCAAGCCAAGGTAAAAGAATTACTCGCAACATATACAGCCAATGTAAGTGCAACGATTAATGATATCCATGAAATTAATCCGACAGCTACAATTGTCATCGCTGATCAGTATCAACCGATGCCAGAAGTAGCAGGCAAGGCACTCTATGCCAAACTTATGGAGGCGTCCCAAGGCTTCACACAGACCATTGATGGCATTGCAGCACAATTCACTGCTCAGGGTACCGATGTCAAAGTCGCACACGTGGCCAAGGAGTTTGTTGGTGGTGAAGGCACGATGACACATATGATCAAAGATCGTGATTTCCACCCGAACCAATTTGGATATGCGGCCATTGCCGAAGTATTTGCCAAAACGATCTGGGGCGACTACACGAAGCTGACTACACCCGCGACAGGTGAGCCGATGAACATTATTGTGAGTGGCAAAACATTAAATACTCCGTACAAACCGATTATCCGTAACGGCAAAAACTTTGTGGCGATTCAAGACATCGTGAATGCGGTCGGTGCTACTACGGTGTGGGATAACAAAACTTCAACCGCAACCATTACATATGGAGACCGGAAAGTTGCGGTGAAGATTGGTGCCAATGCTGTGAAGGTAAATGGAGCATCGGTTACTGTGGATACACCTGCATTCCTGAATAAGGTAGGCAAAGAGTCCAAAACATATGTACCACTTGCCATGGTGGCTGAAGGTCTTGGCTTTGATGTGCAGTATGTAGCGAAGCTGAAAACTGTTTTTGTTAATCCGTAAATTGTATTTCATACTTTAACATGATGTTATTCAACAGCCAGAATACCTTGATCTGTTCAAGGTATTCTGGCTGTTTTGTGTTCTTTTTGAGTTGCTGACACAGATGTATACCTTCTCTAATGACCTAAAATGTTGCATAAATATATCTTGTCAGATGACCAATGGATGTGTAAATATGAAAATAACTTACAATAAAACCACTAATGCATAGTATGACAGGCACCCCTCGCAAGCCAAAGGAGCGCTTAGGATGAACAAAATTAAGAACGCTTTCACAACACTACCGATTCATCACAAAACGATTCTTCTCATCGGACTTTTGATGTTGATCAGCTTTACGTTTTATGCGTCCGTACTCCGATATGTGTTCAGCATCTATGACCGCCAGATCTATGAGAAATCCTCGCAGGTCCTCAATATGTCTTCGGTAGGTATTGAGAATCAACTTCGTGAAATTTCCAATCTCTCCTTCAAGGTGATGTCGGACGAGCCGCTTCAGCAATATCTGCTCCAACTGAAAAAGGCCGAAACGGGTTACGAGAAAAATGGATTGCGTAAAAAAATTACCAACAGGTTAGTCGCATATGCCGGTTCTGAAAAATACGTCTATTCCATGCTATTTATCGATAATGATAATAACGTTATGGCCGCAGGCAATCGGGAGGGAATTTCGGAGTCGAAGCAAAAGGAACTGGTTGCACTGGGACAGCAATACTCGGGCTCCAATGCATGGCATACCAGTGGGGATAAACAGTCCCGACTCTTGTCGGTTCGACAGGTGAAATCCTTTATTGGCGGAGCATTTACATTGGAGGACCTCGGCACACTGATCATCCGCGTCCGGCTGGACCGAATTGTACAGGACCAGATGCAAGAACCGGCTGAGGACTCCCAATTACTGATTACGGATGGAAAAGAAGTGATCTATCCAACAGAATCGTCGGTCAGTGAAGCCGAGATTGAGTCTGAACTGAAGCGTACCCAGCCCTATGGAATTACCATGTTGGAGCAGGGGAGACACTTTGTAGCTCGTGCTCATTCTTCCTATACGGATTGGACCTATCTGTACACAACCCCGTTTGACCAGATGTTTAAAAAGATCCAGTTTGTCAAACAGTTGGTTACGGTGATCTTCATCATGATCTTTCTGGCGGCGCTTATCATTGGAGCGAGATTCTCTCGCAGTATTACCCATCCGATTGCGCAGTTGATCAAAAAGATGCGTAATATCGAAAAAGGTGATCTGGATAAGCTGGAGGAGGCAGCCCTTGGCAATGTTCCGATATCTCCACAGAATGAGGTTGGGCTGCTGCATCGCACATTCAAGATGATGCTTCAACGAATACGTGAATTGATTGATGAGAATTATGCCAAGCAACTGGTGATTCGTGAGACCGAGTTGAAAGCGCTTCAGGCGCAGATTAATCCACATTTTCTATACAACACGCTGGAATCCATTAACTGGCTGGCTAAAGTACAGAAGCAACGACAGATCTCGGAAATGGTTGAGGCTCTCGGATTTCTGTTGCGTAGCTCTGTGAACATGTCCGAGAAGTGGATTACGCTGGAAAGGGAGCTGGACATTGTCCGCAGTTACGTGACAATTCAGCGCACACGTTTTGAGGAAAGACTGGATTTCGACATGGAAATTGCCCCAGAGGTAGGAACGGCGCGGATACCGAAGTTAACATTACAGCCGTTGGTGGAGAACGCGATACATTATGCACTCGAACCAAGCATTGACCCCTGCCGGATTCGAATCCGGGCGAGAGCAGAGGGAGATAAGGTGATTATTGAAGTTGAGGACGACGGTCCGGGGATGACACCGGAATTCCTGAAACAACTACACGAAGGACGTATTCAGACAAGAGGACAGGGCATTGGGTTATCTAACATCCAGGAACGAATCAGACTGACCTTCGGTGATGAAGGTGGAATGGTGATGAGCAGCAAGCCCGGATCAGGAACTGTAGTATCGATCAGCATACCTTGGATCAGAGAGGACGATGACGATGTACAAAGTGATGCTCGTAGATGATGAACGTGTCATTCTGGAGGGGATTTCCCAAGTGGTCGATTGGGCCGCGGCAGGAACGGAATTGGTGGATACGGCGAGGAACGGGATTGAAGCATTGGACAAAATTGGGCAGTCGCGACCCGATATTATTATTACGGATATTTCCATGCCAGGTCTGGATGGTCTCGGACTCATAGAGAAGGCATCTGAAGCATACCCGGGAGTACGTTTTATTATGTTATCCGGCTACAAGGAGTTCGAATATGCTCGCAGAGCGATGCAATATGGTGTGAAGCATTATTTGCTCAAACCCTGCAACGAGAATCAGATCCATGATGCATTAACTGAACTGTTGCAGGAACATCAGGATGCCCAGGTGAAGGAGCATGTTGCAGGTGAGATGAAACAGCGATTGCAGCGTGTCCTTCCACATGTGAAGGAGCAATTTCTGCTGGAGTTCATGACCAACCGCACCTATGGGCCGGTTGATCTGGAGTATTATCAGGAGCTGTTTGATCTGGAGCTTGAAGAGAACGCAGTTCGGTTACTGCTGTTCCGAATTGTAGATGAACATGATTACAGCCACTTATTTGCGATCAAAAACATTGCCAGTGACCTGCTCCCACATGTCCTGTTAAGCACAACCATTGAAGGCAAACTCCTCATTCTGCTCGCGGATTCAGCTGATCCGGCCGGACTGAAAGAAAGTATTGAAGAGGTTAGGGCTGCATTCACCAGACTATATAAATTGGAAGTGACCGCTGCGCTGAGTGAAGCAGATCGAATGATTCAGTCGCGGCGGTTGTTTCGTGAGGCGTTGCAGTATCTGAACCATCGCTTCTTTATCGGTGAAGGCAAGCTGATTACGAAGAATGATCTGGTACTGGCCGGAGAATGCGACGGATTGCATGTAGAACAGGATGCCGAGCAACTGTGTCAGTTGATCAAATCGGGCAATACCGAGGAAACAGCGGTAGAGGTGGAGCGTCTGTTTGATCTATTATCACGTCAGCAGCTGGAAATCGAGGTGACTCGCTCTTATGTAGTGCAGCTCTACTCGGCGATGGTGCATGTCTGTCCACCTGAGGAGGCAACGGAATTCACCCAGCGTATGGCAGAACTGCCGCATATCGATACGTTATCTGGTTTGAAGTCTTTTGTTGCAAGCAGTACAGCCCGATTAACTTCAGGGTATTACAAAAACCATATCAGTCGCCAGTCTTCTGCCGTGGAGAAGATGATGGATATCGTGGATCGTCATTTTGGAGAGGCGGATCTTTCTCTCAACGGAGTCGCCCATCAGATGCTCTATATGAATCCCGATTATTTGGGCAAGATTTTCAAAAAAGTCACAGGAGAGAATTTCTCCAATTACGTGAATCGCCTGCGAATTGAACGCGCATGTGACCATATTCGCAGAGGCGGGGATGTGAAAGTATTTGAGCTTGCTGAATTGTTCGGATTCGGCGGGAATTCACAATATTTCAGTCAGGTGTTCAAAAAGTGGACCGGGATGACACCTACGGAATTCCGCAGGATCGGCATATAACAATGGGCTACCAATCATGTGATTCATGTCTGGGGAGGACGAACAGTGCCGAGAGGGGACTGTTGTCCTCCTCTGTTTTTTGAACCAACAAGACGGTTTTGTGTATTCAACTATGGTCGTACATTTGCGAAAATGACATTAACAAGTTTGTGAAAGCGTTATCAGAAATAAAAAAGGATAACTCTTTCATACAACCATATCAACATAAAAGGGGAGATTGGCATGGTGAAAAAGGCAATATTCCTGATGATGGCTGCTTTGCTCGTGTTTACAGCGGCATGTAGCTCAGGTGGAGGAACTGAAGGAGCATCTGGAGATGACTCAGTTACCCTGCGGATCGCTTGGTGGGGCTCGGATGCAAGGCATGAATATACACAGAAGGTCATCGACCTGTACAAATCGAAAAACCCGAATGTCAAAATCGACGTGGAATATGCTTCATTTGATGACTACTGGAAAAAGCTCGCACCACAAGCAGCGGCAAATCAGTTGCCTGACATCGTTCAGATGGATATTTCCTACATCAGCCAATATGCACAGAATGGTCAGCTTGAGGATCTAGCGCCTTATCTTGGCAACCAGATCAAAGTGGACGATGTGTCCGAGAATGTTATCAGCACAGGTGTAATTAACGGTAAACAATACGGTGTACCTGCCGGTGTTAACGTTCTGGGCTTCCAATATGATCCGGCATTGCTTAAAAAAGCAGGCGTGGATGCAATCCCTGACAACATGACTTGGGAATCGTATGAAGCACTGGGTAAACAAACCGCAGATAAAGGTCTGTATTTGGATGGAGGGATAGCTCCGGATATTTTCTTCCACTACTTCCTGCGTACCAAAGGATTGTCACTTTACAATGCGGAAGGAACAGGTCTTGGCTATGATGATGATCAATTGTTTGTGGAGTTCTTCGGACTCATGCGCCGCATGATCGAGCAAGGTGCAGCACCTACGCCGGATGTAGCCAACCAAACCAAAGGCATTATTGAGGAATCAGATCTCGTGAAGGAAAAAGGAATTGGCGTATGGCAATGGTCCAACCAGTTCGTAGCCTTGCAACAGGTAGCGAACCGTCCACTCGAAATCGCTCCAATGCCAGGACCAGATATGGAAAAAGGACTATATATGCAGCCAAGTATGTATTGGGGTGTGACGTCCAACTCCAAAGTGAAGGAAGAAGCAGCTAAATTCATTGATTTCTGGGTGAATGACGTGGAAGCCAACAAACTGATCAAAGGTGAGCGCGGTGTGCCAATCTCAGGAGCAATCAAAGAAGCTATCGCACCTGAGCTGAGTGACGCAACAAAACAAGTCTTTGAATTCGTAGCAGCCATGGAGCCTAAGGCTTCACCAATGAGTTCTCCGCCACCAGTTGGTTCACCTGAAGTAATCTCTTCCCTAGCAGATGTGGTTGAAGAGTTGAACTTTGGCAAAATTACACCTGAACAAGCAGCAGAGACATTCCGCAAGAACGCCGAATCTGTACTTGCGAACAATAAATAACAGTTGAATGATGGCTTGCTCGTCCCACTTCAGGGATGGTCGGGAATGGGGCTACTCGTAAATGCGAGGGCCTTTCCCCGTCCAGATGACCGAAGCCAGGATGAGGGAGCAAGCTGATCCATGAAGGAGGTTCGTTCCATTGAGGCAGTATTCGTCGTTACGTAGAAACTTAACTGGATATGCGTTCATAAGCCCGTTTATTATTGGTTTCCTGGGCTTCACACTCATCCCCATGTTTGTGTCCTTATATATGTCGTTCACGAGTTATAACTTATTCACTTCTCCGCGGTGGATTGGGCTTGATAACTACACCAAAATGTTTTTTGATGACCCGAAATATTGGAACTCGGTCAAAGTGACGTTTCTGTATGTATTCATTGGGGTACCGTTAAGGTTGATCTTTGCCCTCTTCGTAGCGATGGTCCTAAACACTGGCTCTCGTATGATTGGAACGTACCGGACGCTGTATTACCTGCCATCCATAATCGGTGGTAGTGTGGCCGTATCCATTATGTGGCGTAACCTCTTCAGTAATGAGGGTGTTATCAACAGTGCTCTAACGGCAATCGGGATCGGGCCTATAAGCTGGTTTGGTGACCCGAATGCGTCCCTGGTTATGCTCATCTCACTGTCTGTGTGGCAGTTTGGTTCGTCCATGCTGATCTTCCTGGCTGGTCTCAAAAATATCCCTACTGAGATGTACGAGGCAGCAGGTGTGGATGGCGCGAACCCTATACGGAAATTTTTCAGCATCACCTTGCCACTGCTTAGCCCGATCGTCCTGTTCAATATGATTATGCAGACGATTGGAGCATTCATGACGTTTGTACCTGCCTATATTATCTCCAAAGGCGAAGGTGGTCCAATGGACGGTACGATGCTGTACTCCCTGTATCTGTTCCGTCAGGCGTTTATGTTTAACAACATGGGTTATGCTTCGGCCATGGCCTGGATCATGCTTCTTATGATTGGTGGACTTACAGTAGCAGTATTCTTAACATCCAAGTACTGGGTGTTCTACGAATCTGAAGGAGGGAAGTAACGATGGTTTGGAGAAATGTGAAATGGCCCATTTATCACCTGTTCGTTGCAGCTCTTGCCCTCCTAATGTTGTATCCCGTACTTTGGATGCTCTTCAGTTCATTCAAGGAAAGCCGTACGATATTCGTCACAGCGGATACCCTGTTTCCTGCGGAGTGGATCTGGAGCAACTATGTAGATGGCTGGAAAGGCACAGCGGGAAGACCGTTCATGGATTACATCACGAACTCACTTGTAATCGTAGTGATATCTACCATCGGTGCTGTGATATCGTCATCGCTGATCGCTTTTGGTTTTGCCAGACTGAATTTCAAGGGACGCACGTTCTGGTTTTCCTTGATGATGTTAACACTGATGTTGCCACATGACGTGGTATTGGTTCCTCAGTACATCATTTTCACGAAGCTCGGCTGGCTGAATACTATCTTGCCAATCGTTGTACCTACATTCTTCGGAATGCCGTTTTTCATCTTCCTGATGGTACAGTTCATTCGAACGATTCCGAAGGAGCTGGATGAGGCTGCAACCATCGATGGATGTAACAAATTCAGACTGTATATCCAGATTATTATGCCGCTGATCAAGTCTTCTCTGGCGACTGCAGCCATTTTCTCCTTCTACTGGAGATGGGAGGATCTGCTCGGTCCGGTATTGTACCTGAACTCGCCTGATAAATACACCGTGTCGATGGCGCTGAAAATGTTCCTCGATAGCGAATCTGCTTCCAACTGGGGTGCAATGTTCGCCATGTCCATCGTCAGTCTGGTTCCGGTTGTAGCTGTGTTCTTCATCTTCCAGAAACAAATTGTTCAAGGGATGAGCACCAGCGGATTGAAAGGATAAGCCAGATTACTGTATCTTCGTATCTTCGCCCGAATGAACGTTTACGAAAGTTAACCAAGGAGGTTATCGCTTTTGAATAAAGCTCAGGGTAGTCAGGCCGTTGCCATGGAGGCAGCGGCAGAGGGCCAGGCAGTGTCCGTGACCAGCTGGAAGTTTAACTTTGGACCGGACTCGGGAAGAGCAGATGAGACAGGGGATTATCTGAAAGTAACTGCAACAACCGCATATGAGGAACGCGGAGGATACGGATTCGAGGCAGGATCTCTGGTGTATGAGAAACAACGCATTAGTGATGACGATGTGTCGGATCCCACGAAACAACATCATAACAATCCGGGGCAGACAACCATGTCTGCCCGATTGCGTTCAGGCTTCTGTATTCCGCTCAAAGCCTCGTTTATCGTGGATGTTCCCGACGGAACCTACCAAGTATTACTTGTTGCAGGGGATGAATTGGCTGAGACAGTGACCCGCGTGAAAGCTGGTGAAGGCAGACTTGTACTGCCAACCATTCGCACACTTCCCGGACAATACGCAGAGGTTAGATTCTCGGTTGTTGTTCGCGGCGGCAGACTTCGTCTGTCATTCTCCGGTCCTGCACCGAGAATCAATGCATTGGAGATTACTCTTGCGAATCAGACCATGACCGTATTTCTTGCCGGGGATTCAACCGTAACAGATCAGCCGGAAAGTGGATATCCGTATTGCGGTTGGGGCCAGTTATTGCCGGCACAGTTCAAACATGATGTGGCAGTGGATAATCATGCCCAGTCAGGCCGCAGTTCCCGCAGCTTTATTAATGAAGGCAGATTAAGCGCCATTCTGGAGCGAATCAAGCCCGAAGATTTTCTGTTTATTCAATTTGGACATAACGATGAGAAGCCTGACCCTGAACGTGGGACGGACCCATTCACAACATATAAGGAATATTTGAAAAAGTATATCGATGCTGCACGCGAAGTCAAGGCTCGTCCAGTGCTCATAACCCCGGTGCATCGTCGCTATTTTGCGGATGATGACACATTGACCGATACGCACGGCGATTATATCATCGCCGTGCGTGAGCTGGCGGAAGAGGAAGATGTTCCGCTGATCGATCTGGCTGAGCGCAGCCGTCTTCTGTTCGAGCAAGCGGGTGTTGAAGGCACTAAGGAAGACTTTATGTGGGTACTGCCAGGCGAGTATGTGAACTTCCCATCAGGCGTGGAGGATAACACGCATTTTCAGGAACGAGGCGCCCGTCGCCTTGCCCAGCAGGTAGCAGAAGCCATCCGCGAGTTGCAATTGCAACCGTTGCAGATGTATCTGCGGTAGGTTCATGCCCTTAATAATTAAGCGAGTTAATTAAATAGCGAGCCAGCAAAGTTGCCCAGCGAATAGCGAAGGCAATAACCTTTTAAAAACAGGCGAGCGTAGCAGCGAAGAAGGGCGGAATCGGGTAGAGGGAGCGAAGCGTCCGCCTTTGGAGCGGGATTTCCCCTGCTGAGGGGGAATTGAATAGAAATCCCGAGCCAACAGCGGCCTGTAGCCCGATCCGCCCGCCGAAGCGACTGCCCCGCGAGCTATTCAGGGTTTAAAAGCTGTAGCGAGTTAAACGAAGTAACGAGCCAGCAAAAGTTGCCCAGCGAATAGCGAAGGCAATAACCTTTTAAAAATAGGCGAGCGTAGCAGCGGAGGAGGGCGGAATCGGGTAGAGGGAGCGAAGCGTCCGCCTTTGGAGCGGGATTTCCCCTGCTGAGGGGGAGTGAATAGAAATCCCGAGCCAACAGCGGTCCACAGCCCGATCCGCCCGCCAAAGCGGCTGGCCCGCGAGCCCGCAGATTTTTAACTTAATATTGCACTCGCAAAAAAAGGAGGAGGTATATCAATGACACCTGACCAGACAGAATCAGGCACATCTGCAAGTAAGAATGTTTCAGCAGCTACAGGTCACACCTACTGGGTCATTCCGGATGGTTACATTCCCCCGGAGAGCCGGGGCACATTGGAGAGTCATGAGAGCATCTGTGTACTGAACACCAGTGCCACGGATGCGGAGCTGCATATCACGATTTACTTTGAAGACAGAGAACCACTCGAAGGTATGGTCGCTGAAGTGCCAGCGAGAAGGACGAAGCATATTCGCACTGCATCGCTACGATCCGGGGAGCAGTCTATTCCACCGGGCGTGCCTTATGCGATTACGGTTTCGAGCAATATCCCTGTTATCGTCCAGTACAGTCGTTTGGACACGACCCAGCCTGAATTGGCTTTGATGAGTGTCATGGCGTATCCATTAGGATAACTTCCCCAATCGACAGCATAGTTGGAGATGGTAAGAAGCCCCGTAACCTTGCATTCAATGCAGGTACGGGGCTTCTATTTCTTCATTTATTCACTGTATTTATACGTGCTCGCATTCAGGATATCCACGTGAACCTCCACTTTTCCAAGCTTAAAACGTTGGAGTGGGTCCGCCCGGTTGTAGACTTCCTGTTTCCATAAGGGAAGGTTGTGGCGATATAAGTGTTCCACAAGACCATAGGAATCAATCATGCGTGACTTGGTTTTTTCGAACGTATCTCGGATTTGGGATTCGATCTGTTTCTCGGCTTCTTGTTCCATGGCATCTGGAGACCGAGGAGCCCCATGATCTTCGGTGATGGCGCTTTTGACCGTGGTAACCAGATCAAATGTGATGCCATCACCTTGCTTCTTCGCCTTGATTTTTGTCTTGGGATGATGAAGCAACAAGGTTAAATCAGGAGTTTTTCCACCATTCCCATATACATATAGTGGGTACTGATGTACCCGCTCATAATTTACGTATCGTGTACCATCTGCGTCTGCTCCTGCAACTCTACCCTGACTTGTGCCTTTGGATATCACATAAAATCCATCCATTCTAACAAGGGGAGGCGTTTTATCGCCGTTGAACCAGGTCTCGTTCCTCGTTGACACCGAGGGTAAAAGAACGACAGAAGCGGGTTCCCGTAATCCATCGAGAAGCTGGTGGAGCCGGATAGGTTCGTAACCAGAATGCTGTTTGTATAGTCTCATGGGCTCAAATAATTCAATGGTCTGGGCGGATTGGTTCAACAATGCAGAGGGAGAGAGTACATCCGGAATGTTATGCTCTGTAGCGTAGATCCAGGGTGTATATCTCAATTGGCCTGAATGAAGAAGTGTATTAAAGATATCCTCCAGTCGACCATCCAAGACTCTTTTGGATAAAACAATAGCTTTAACATGAGTCCAGAGCGTTAGCTGCTGTGACGTTTCATACAAGTCGTTAATAGCCATGTTCAGTGTTGTACCCTCGCCCCGTCCAGTCCAGATATCCCTTGTCTCCCGGGAAGTTGGTGTTTCCTGTTTTGCAATACTGGAGAAGTCAATCAGTTGGGCATACGCAATATACTGGTTGTCTACATAGTCAATTCCTATCGCCGTAATGAAGTTTATACTTTGCACCTCTTTGGAATCCCAGCACCCCGTTAGCAGGATCAAGCAGCTTATAAGAAGGCCACTTATGGATACCCATCGTTTCACGGACGTTTCCTCCGGCGGGTAGAATCCTGTGTATGAAGTGCTTCTGGGCGCTTGGTTCTTTTCATGGAAGGTGGCATGGATACGGCCTGAGTGAAGTCTCCGGGAATGTAGGGAGATACAGGTGACAGATAGGATACGCCATAACACTCCAACGATACGAGGTGCACCAACAAGGCTAATAGTCCGATCATAAAACCGAATAATCCAAGAATGGAAGAGATGAGTAACATCCCGATCCGAACATGGGCAGTAGCCCCGCTTAACACAGTATTCACGAGAATATAGCTAGAGATGACCGAGATCGCTACCGTGACAATAATCGTAGGGGACGTAATCCCGGCGCGAATGGCAGCATCTCCAATAATAAGCCCGCCGACAACGCTGACCGTCTGCCCCAATGCACGTGGCAACCTACGCCCAGCTTCGTTAAATAGCTCAAACATAAAGATCATCAGGAACGCTTCCAGCGTCACGGGCATGGGCAGGCCCATTCGAGTCCCAGCAATCGTTGCCAGAAGAGGCAGGGGAATCTGTTCCACATTGAAGCTGGTCAGGCCAATATAAAATCCTGGGAAGAAACAGGCGATCAGCAGTCCTGAAATACGTAATATCCGTTCAAAAGTAACGATGAAAAAGGGTGTACTTTCGTCCTCCGGAGACTTCAATTGATTGAAAAGTGTAGTTGGTGCGATGACCGCTACAGGAGAACCTTCAATGAGAACGGCAAAACGTCCATTTAACAGGGAATCAACGACAAAATCAGGACGTTCGGTATTATCTGTGAGTGGAAAGATACTCCGAATCCCTCCCATGACAGCTCGCTCCATGATTGAGGTACCCAGGATGCCGTCAATCTCAATCTGATCCAGATTGTGCCGAGCTTCTTTCAGAATGTCTGGGTTGATAATATCTTTTACATATAGAAGTCCAATGGCTGTCTGGGTACGACCGCCTTTGACATATTTCTCATAACACATCGAAGATGTTTTCATTCGTTTGCGTATAAGGGCCACGTTGGTAGTGAGTTCTTCGGTGAATCCATCGCGCGGGCCTTTAACTGATGTTTCAATGGCTGATTCATCTGGACTGCGCCCCGGTATGTCAGCGATATCCAGACTGCAGGACTGAATACCGTTGCCGAAAATGATCAGCAGTTGTCCGCTAAAAATCAACATATTAAGCTTATTCGTATCTGTGAGGTCATCCAACGGATTTAATGTTAATCCCAGTTCTTTAGGATGTGATTCCTCAATAATGAGAGAATGTTGCTCAAGACGCGGGATAATAAACTGGTTGAGCTGTTTGCCATCAACCAGGCCGTCACAATAGAGCAGAATAACAGGTTGATCCGTTTCATTTTTGACAGGAAAGGTCTGAATAACGACATCTGCACATGGATTGAACTGCTCTTTCAAAGAGGCAAGCAGTGTCTCATGGGACGTGGTGTCAATCGCTTGATGCTCCATGATGTTTCCTCCTCTGATGGCGTGAATGGATAAAGGCAACCGTCGTTGCTATAATCGCAAGTCCGCTCAGATACACGAGATTGAACGGGAATATGTATTCGACCAGAAGTTTTTCGAAGGTCATATCATCCAGAGGGTACAACATGACAAGAATAAAGAAAACGCCTAAAGAGATACAACTGATGAGCCTTCTGGTGGCGTTCTTAATATTCCATATTTCTACTACAATATACATGGCGAGACTAATTCGGGTAAACGATCCGGCGAGCCATTGATAGATGGAGAAAAAGTCGGTTTGGGCGATATATTTGCCCAAGGAGGCAATTCGCCATTCTTCAAAGGCGGGATATCGCATTTTGGCAGCCTCAAAAGGATCGAATTCCACAATCGCCCCGATGAGTGGGCCGACAGTCAGTCCCACAAGAATGAGTGCAAGCATCAGATACTGCCATACACGTATACGTTTGGAGAGATGAGGCTGGATATACCAGATGAACAGCAGTTCAAACATGCCTGCAAGACTGTAAATCATGCCATTCAGCACCGGATGCCAGCCATGTTCTAACGCAGGCAGGAGACGGCTGTAATCCTTGTATTGAGTGTTCACAATTGCAACATAGAAGCCCAGGAGTACCACCAGTGGAAGGATCAATCCTGCCGTAAATGCCAGTGAGCGGATGCCTTTATATGCCCCATAGGCACAGAGAGTCATCAAAGCAATACTAGTTACCAATATTGGCGTTTCTGTCAGGTAATTTGTTTTGGCCCAAGTCGTGGTTTCGTGCAGGGTGAAATAGATTGCGCTCAGAAAAAAGAGACTGTTCCCAACTCGAAATAACATGCCAATGGGCTTGCCGAGACGGGATGTTAACCATTCATGCAGAGTTTGATGCTGGAGGAAACGAGAGACATAAGCGAGCATTAGCGCAAATATCAAAAATGGCCCGGCTGATAGCAGGACGGAAATCCAAGAATCCCTTTTGGCCGCAGCCAAAAGGGCAGGAATAATCAGAACATGGCTGATCAAGCCAACGGACAACATGATCAACATCATAGCTTGTAAAAAAGAAGGCTGTGTTCGTTTCATGCTGAGGGGTCTCCTTTTCCCAATAGACTGTCCTCAGCAGTGTTAACGTGATTGGAGCGCTTCATACCGTCAGTCGAAATAACGAATACCCATGGCTTCTCTTACCTCTAACATCGTTTCCCGGGCCGCTTTCCTGGCCTCACGGGTACCCTCGATAAGAATCTCTTTCACCTGATCATCACGTTGTTCATAATAACTCCGTCGTTCGCGAAAAGGAGCAAGCAGATCATTGATGGCTTCACCTGCGATCTGTTTACAATCTTTACATCCAATCCGGCCCTGACTGCAACTGGCATGTATTTCGTCTGCGTTCTCCTTGCGGAAAAGCTGATGATAGGCAAAAACAGGGCAGATATCCGGGTGTCCTGGATCAGAACGATGGATGCGGGCAGGATCAGTCTTGGCCTTGGTCAACTTGGCTTTTACATCTTCAGGACTTGCATTTAATGAGATGGCATTCCCCATGCTTTTGCTCATCTTACCAACGCCATCCAGTCCTCCAAGCCGCTCTCCGGTCAAAATGCGGGGTTCGGGGAGAATGCGAGCGTATAACTCGTTGAACCGGCGAACCAATTTTCGTGCTGTCTCAATGTGAGGAATCTGATCTTCTCCTGCCGGAACAAGGGTGGCTTTACAGAATGCAATATCAGCAGCCTGACTGACCGGATATCCTAGAAATCCGTAGTACAGGTCGGTATATCCACGATCACGTGCTTCGCTCTTGATGGTCGGATTATGCCGGAGTGTATTGACGGTAACAAACATGGAGAAGATCACAGTCAATTCCGCAATTTCCGGAATCATGGATTGAATGAACAGGGTAGCTTTGTTCGGATCAATGCCTACGGCGAGGTAATCAAGCGTAACTTGATGAACACTATCTGCAATCAGACCAGGTTGATCATAGTGGGTGGTGAGTGCCTGAACATCTGCCAGTAAAATATAGGTTTTGTACTCTTCCTGCAATTGCACCCGACTGCGCAGGCTGCCTACGTAATGGCCGAGATGAAGTTGTCCGGTAGTCCGATCTCCTGTCAAAATAATATCCTTGTTTTTGTTCATGGTTTATTCTCCTTTGGTTTTGTAATTTTTCAACGTTGAGCTGTCGCCACCAGCCGTCTTCCACGACCATCACCTCCTTTCAGCCTGCAAAAAAATCAAAAAAGCTTCGTCTTTTATCCCATTCCCCGGTTGGGAACAGAATAAAGGACGAAGCTTGTGCCTCGCGGTGCCACCTTCATTGGCCGCTCTGTTGCGGCCCACTTGAGGGATACGGATGAGGCATCTACCAGGAGCCCGTTTATGAGCTTCCATGCCTATCGATATCCTGTCCATGGATAACGGCTGGACATGCCGCCTCGCCTACTGAAAGTTGTATTCCTAGGAAGGGATACAGACTTTGTTCAACTCGGAACTCAGAAGCCCATTTCCACATATCCGATGCACCGACTCCCACCAGCCGCCGGCTCTCTGTAGCATCCTGACATACGTACTTCTCTTCATCATCGTGGATAACAAATGTTTACAATTTCCAGAATTATATCATGCTTTGATTCCACTGACCAGCTTATGTTTTCGACCGCTCATATTGGTGCCAAGCACACCGGCGATAATTAACAATGCACCAATATAGTGATGGCTACCCACTGGTTCATGCAATATCCATGCACCTCCTACGATGGAGATGAGCGTGGACAGATTGCTGAATACACTCATTTGCGAAGCCTCCAGATGAGTAAGGGCATAGCTCGCAAGCAGGGTGGAGATCATGGTGGAGAGAATTGCTAGATAAGCGAGTGCACCCAGATAGGATGTATCTCCAAGCGGTTTGATGTAGTCCATCATGGAACCGCTGGACGCATGCCGGATCAGGGAAGCGGCATTAAATACAATACAGCCAACCATTAATGTGACCCAGGTTAATTCCATCGGTTTATACTTCTGGGTCAGTGGTCTCGCAAGCACACCATAACCTGCAAAACAGACCGTGGATAGTAGCAATAATGCAATGCCCTTCAGGTTACTCATAGATACGCCGCTTCCTTGCATCATGAAAATAAAGACCACTCCAGCAACAGATAGAAGCAGGAATAGCTTCTGCATCGTGGATGTACGTTCCTTCAGGAAAACTGAAGCGAGAACGAGTGTGAATACAGGGGCCATAGCCTGAATAATACCGGCTTCCGATGAGTTGGAAGAGACAAGTCCAAAGGCTTGAAAGGCAAAAAATAAGACGGGAGATAAAAGCCCCAGTGGAATAATTCGCCACAGATCACGAAGGCTCAGTCGGATTTTGATCCAGCCAAAAATGACAGGAATGCTGACAACGATCAGCGACAACGCGAATCGGTGGGCAAGCACATCAATTGGATGTGCAACAGAGACTGTCATTTTAACAAATAAAAAAGATAGACCTATAATAGCTGCGTACAATATAGCTGCGATATAAGCGTATCCCCGAGTGTGTGTTGTGTTCATGAATGCTCCTCCAATACAGTAGTCATAGCGTTTTATCTTTCATTATCCTGAATTATGTCAGGTTCGAGGCATGTGCTGGCCTTATTCAATATACTGCCAGGTGCATCGTGCTACAATAGATAAAAGGTTAAACTGTATCGGTACAGTTGTGGGAGAGGGATGGGTGCATTGAGAAAATACGAAGTGATTGCCGAAGCATTAAAGCAGTGGATTCAGGAACAGATGCAACAGCAGGATCGTCACCAGTGGGCAGATAAGGGTATCCGTCTTCCGGCCGTTCGAGTAGTAGCAGAACAATATCAATGCAGTGTAAGCACGGCTATTCGTGCATATGAGTGGCTGGAACAGCGGCATTTGGTGTATGCCATACCTCAATCCGGTTATTATGCCGTACAGAACGGGACAGGTGCTCAGGACATGGACTGGCAGGGAGCGTTGGAATTTGCTTCAGCTGCACCCGATCCAAGGGTGTTCCCTTATGCAGACTTTCGTCATTGTGTGGATCAGGCGATGGAGAAGAAGCAAGCAGAGTTATTTATGTATGGCACGGATCAGGGATTACCTTCGCTTATTCTGCTGTTGCAGAAGCAGTTTGCGGATTATCAGGTGTTTGCGAGAACAGAGCAGTTCTTTATCACGTCAGGTGTGCAACAGGCCCTAGCTGTACTTGCATTGATGCCTTTTCCCAATGGAAAGAGAAAAGTACTGCTTGAACTACCTACCTATCACAATATGCCCTCGCTACTGAGTGGATTGAATGTGCCGATTGCCGGTGTGAGGCGTGCCCTGGATGGTCTGGACTGGGCATCGCTTGAACGTCAGTTTGCTGAGGAAGATATCAAGTTTTTCTATGTCATGCCGCGCTTTCACAATCCGATTGGCACATCGATGACTGTTGCTGACAAGAAGAGACTAATCCGGCTTGCACAGCGGTACGATGTCTATCTGGTGGAGGACGATTATCTGGCTGATCTGGAGGACAATACGAAACAGGACCCGCTATGGTCCTATGATACCGAAGGCCGGGTCATCTATCTGAAGAGTTACTCCAAAATTTTGTTTCCAGGCTTGCGCATTGGTGTAGCTGTTCTGCCCTCACCACTAATTCAATCTTTTGGGGCTTACAAAAAAATGCTCGATATCGACACTTCCGTTCTGTCTCAAGCTGCTTTGGAGATCTATGTCCACAGCGGAATGTTTGCTCATCACAGGAAAGTGATTCGTAACCGCTATGCTGCCCGGATGAACACGGTGCATGAGCAACTGGACACATATCCAGACTTTGCTCCCTTTATGGAAGCTCCTCGAACAGGAGGGGAGCACACAGTGTTGCCTTTGGCGGGTGACATGCCGCTTCGTGTTCTGGTGTCCCGGCTTCAAAAGCGTGGTGTCATCGTAGATACGACAGAACGGTATTATCCGGAGGGAACATATCAGGTGCATCAGGATCAGATGCTGCGCTTGAACATCTCCAATGTGCCGAAGCAGCGAATCGAAGAAGGGATACAGAAGATCCGGGAGGAAATTTTGAAACTTCAGATCAGGCAGAAATAACGTGAAGAATCGGAGTGTTGTCCGTAAATAACAAAAGGCGTCCACACAAGTTGATCACTTGTTGGACGCCTTTTCCTTGAGTTGCTATCTATCAACGATGCAGCTTGTACGCTACCTTGTGAATGGAAATAATCTAATTTATTCCTGAGCCATCGCTTTGAAGGAATCTTCTGCGGCTTCCAATGTAGCCTGAACATCCTCGTCTGTATGAGCCGTGGTCAGGAACCAGGCCTCATATTTGGATGGAGCCAGGTTAATGCCACGGTCCAGCATGTGACGGAAGAAGGAAGCGAACAGCTCTCCGTCCGTGTCTTGAGCATGATCGTAGTTCGTAACGGGATGATTACAGAAATGGGTGGAGAATGCACCACGAATCCGGTTGATTGTCAGTGCAATCCCGTGACGGTCAGCAGAAGCTTGCAGACCTGCCGTCAGTTCGATAGCAAGACGTTCCATCTCTTCATATACACCCGCGCCTTGCAGGACCTCCAGACATGCGATACCAGCCGAGATGGATGCAGGGTTACCAGCCATCGTTCCCGCCTGATAAGCCGGGCCGAGTGGAGCGACCTGCTCCATAACATGTTTGCGTCCACCGTAAGCACCGATTGGCAGGCCGCCACCAATAATTTTACCAAGAGCCGTCAGATCCGGTTCAATCTCCGCATGGTTATCGAGTCCGGCATACGTCTGAGTAGAACCGTAATGGAAACGGAAAGCCGTAATGACCTCGTCATAGATAACCAGTGAGCCGTTAGCACGTGTCATGGCACAGAGACCTTCCAGGAAGCCAGGCTCCGGCATAACCATACCGAAGTTACCAACGATTGGTTCAACCATGACCGCGGCGACATCATCACCCCAGCGCTCCAAAGCATCCTTCAGGGCTTCCAGATCATTGTAAGGCACAGTAATGACTTCTTGTGCAATACTGGCTGGAACTCCCGCACTGTCAGGAATTCCGAGCGTGGACGGGCCTGAACCGGCAGCTACAAGCACCAGATCGGAGTGACCATGGTAACATCCGGCGAATTTTACGATCTTGTTGCGTTTGGTGTAGGCACGAGCGACCCGAATCGTAGTCATGACCGCCTCTGTACCGGAGTTTACAAAACGCACTTTATCCATGGAAGGAATGGCTTCCTTCAGCATTTTGGCGAGCTTGATCTCAAGTTCAGTCGGGGTACCGTATAGCACGCCATTTGCCGCTGCTTCCGTAATGGCCTGCGTAATATGCGGGTGGGCATGTCCTGTAACAATTGGACCGTAAGCGGCCAGATAATCAATATAACGGTTGTCATCGACATCCCAGAAGTGGGCCCCTTGAGCTTTTTTCATAAATACAGGTGCACCACCACCAACGGCTTTGAACGAGCGTGAAGGGCTGTTTACACCTCCTACAATATGCTCAAGTGCTTCTGCGTATAGAAGTTCGGAACGGGAACGTGATGTATTCATAAGATAACTTCCTTTCGTAATTCAAAATATGATAAAGGTACAAACCATAGAAAGATATGATGATTTTCTCATAATAGTATAGCCGGGCACAACGAGAGGGCAGCGTAATGGCTGCCCTCTGCATGTGTAGATTACTGAGCCGGTTGCTCTGACTTCTGATCGTCACCACTGGCTGTTTTATCTTCGGTGCTGGTTGTACTATCATCCGTTGTAGCAGGCGGGTGAATAATATCCTGAATATGCTGCTTCAATTTCTCTTCATTGGTAACCGTCAATACTTGCGCACCGCCTGCTGTACGTTCTTCTTTCAGTAGGTTCATTGGCGGAATCTGCTCACTGCCGTTCATGCTGCTCTGGTATCCAAGTCCACCCAGCTTCCACATGTCGGAGAGTGTTAGATTTGTATCTACGTAAGGATTAACCTGTTCCAGAATGGCAGGCAGTTTGGCAATGGTAGTTGTTGACTGCATTTTCGCTGTTACAGCTTTCAGCAACTCACGCTGACGTTCGGACCGAGCGAAATCCGACATCGCATCATGACGGAAACGAACGTACATGAGCGCTGTCTCGCCATCCAGATGCTGATATCCTTTTTTGAGATCGATATCGTATTCGTTATTGTCTGCTTTACTTGTATAGTGCATGTCTTTCTCCACATCAAAATCAACACCGCCAACGGCATCCACCAATTTGATGAATCCCTGGAAATCCGTATACACATAATACTGTACAGGAATGCCGAGCAGGTCGCCGGCAGCTTGCATCGCTGCATTAGGGCCATGGGTGATAGCGGTGTTGATCCGCTCCTTGCCATATCCGTCAATATTGACGTAAGTGTCGCGCAGAATGGAGAACAGATTGATTTTTTTGGTCAGTGGGTCGAGCGATACAACCATCATGCTGTCGGAGCGAGGAACTTCACCTTTTTTCAATCCACGTGCATCGACACCCATAACGAGAATATTTACCGTTTCTGAGCCTTCCCATTTTGGTGGGTCAGGCGTATTTACTTTCTCCACATTTTCGATGCCTGCAAATGGTGAATCGTCGCCGTCCTTTGCCAAACCGTCCAACTGATTGAGAATAGAACCGAAATAATATGCCGATGCTCCTCCAATAATTAACACGAAGGCGGCAAGAGAAATCCATATGGTTCTCTTCGTCTTTCTGGTCATGCTAGCTCTCCTTTGTATTTGAGATGAAATAAAAAAACGAGTTCGAGTATTCAAGTAAGAACTAGTCGGAGCTTTCCGAACACGTCTTTTCCCAACATAAGGGCAGGACGCGGCTCCAGACTATTTTAAAGCTTGCTGAATTTTGACTGATACCATTATAATTTCTTTTTGGGCTACAAGCAATTTCAACAAAATCCAAGTGAGGTATAATCATGCTGGCGATTGATGTCAAAGATTTGCGCAAGTCGTTTAGCGTCCAGAAAAGCCGAGGTGGGCTGAAGGGCGCGTTTCAGGACCTGTTTGCACGTCAATACCAAGAGGTATTGGCTGTAAATGATATTTCGTTTCAGATTCCGCAGGGTGAAATATGCGGATATATTGGGGAGAACGGTGCCGGTAAATCAACAACGATCAAGATGTTGACCGGCATTTTGGTGCCTACTTCAGGGCAAATATCGGTTGGTGGATATGTTCCGTATCAGGAACGGGAGAAGTTTGTACAGAATATCGGTGTTGTTTTTGGTCAGCGCAGTCAATTGTGGTGGGATATTGGCGTTATCGAATCCTTCCATTTATTGCGCAAAGTATATCGTGTCGGAGAGGTCGATTTCCGTAAACGGTTGGATGAACTGGTTGAGCGGTTGCAGCTTCAGGATCTGTTAAGCCGTCCCGTACGGAAGCTCAGTCTTGGTCAGCGTATGCGCTGCGAGTTAGTGGCAGCCTTGTTGCATAATCCGAGTATTGTTTTCCTGGACGAGCCAACTATTGGTTTGGATATTGTGGTGAAGTCGGAAATTCGGGATTTCTTGAAAGACATGAACAAGGAGCATGGAACGACCATTCTGCTCACAACCCATGATTTGCAGGACATTGAGGCACTGTGTTCCCGGGTGATCATGCTTGATGCAGGCAACATCATTTATGATGGAGGTCTGGATCATCTCAAGTCCCAGTGGGGTAAGGAGCGGGAGATCCGCTTCAAGTTTGGTTCAGCTCACAACATCAGTCAGATGCAGGAATGGACTGCTGCGTTGCCTGTACGTTGGACGGTTGAGAATGAATTGTCCGCATCCGTATGGATTCCGCTGGAACTGAACGTTTCGGATGTACTCGGACGTGTCGTTGGACAAGCTGATATTACCGATATTCAGATTATCGAGATTAACACGGATGAGATTGTGCGCAGTATTTACCAATCCGGTTCCGCCGAGCGTCCCGAGATTGTGGGAGCAGGGAAAGAAGCGGTGGGTGTATCCTGAGATGAATAGTGCATTTATTGATTTTATGCGCATCCGTTTTCTAACGATGCTGGCATACCGGGTGAATTATTACTCCGGCATTTTGATATATACGCTGAATATCGGCGTGTATTACTTTACCTGGCAAGCTATTTACGGTAGCAGTGGTGAACTCGGCGGCTTCACGGCAGCGCAGATGACCACTTACATTGCTGTATCCTGGATGGCACGTGCCTTTTACTTTAACAACCTGGACCGGGAGATTGCCGCAGATATACGGGATGGCTCCATTGCGATTCAATTCATCAGGCCGATCAATTACGTTATGGTCAAAATGATGCAGGGTCTTGGCGAAGGTATTTTCCGCTTCCTGCTGCTCATGATTCCGGGGATGCTCATTGCCATTCTGCTGTTCCCGGTTGAATTGCCTACGGCGCCATCGGCGTGGATTGGCTTTCTCGTCATGCTGTTCTTCAGTTTCCTCATTAATTCCCAGATTAATGTGATAACGGGACTGGCGGCATTCTTTGTGGAAAACAATGAAGGCATGATGCGTATGAAACGCGTCGTGGTTGATTTGTTCTCCGGTCTAATCATCCCGATCAGCCTGTATCCAGGCTGGATGTCTGCGGTGATGAAAGTATTGCCTTTTCAGGCCATTACGTATCTGCCCGGTTCTGTGTTCACTGGAAGAGTGGAAGGTACCGCCATCTGGAGTGTACTCGGTATTCAGGTGTTCTGGTTTGCCGTACTGCTGCTTCCGATGGTATTGATCTGGCGTAAGGCGCGCAAGCGTCTGTTCGTGCAAGGGGGATAACAGATATGTACTATATGGGTCTGATCTGGGAATATTTGAAAAATTACATGAAAACACGACTCACGTACCGTGCTGATTTCTGGGTGGAGATCCTATCGGATCTGCTGTTCCAGGCAACCAACCTGATCTTTATCTTTGTGGTCTTTCGCCATACGGATAACCTGGGCGGCTGGAGTGAGAGTGAAGTGCTCTTTGTTTATGGATATTTTATGGTGCCCTATGGCATCTTCAGTTGTTTTATCAATCTGTGGGGATTCAGTGAGCGGTACATCGTCAAAGGTGAGATGGATCGGATCCTGACACGTCCAGCACATAACCTGTTCCAGATATTGCTTGAAAATGTGGACCCGCCTGCACTCGTGGGATCGTTTATCGGCTTGATCATCATGATCTTCAGCGGAGCAGAGATGGGTCTGATGCTGGAGTGGTGGCATATCCCTGCCTTAATTATTTTGGCACTCAGCTCAGTCATGATCTATGCCGGCATCTATACCACCCTGACTTCGTTGTCCTTTTATTCGGACGCGCCAACAGGTATCCTGCCGTTGATGTATAACATTCAAGGATATGGACGCTACCCGGTAACGATCTATAACCGTGCTATTCAGGTGCTGTTAACCTGGATCATTCCGTTTGCCTTTGTGGGGATCTATCCCGCAGCGTTGTTCCTGGAGAGGTCCGAGATGCATCGCATGGCGCTGCTTACACCTGTGATGGGATTGGTGTTTGGCTCCATGGGATTGCTTCTGTGGAATTTTGGCGTGAAGCGGTATCGCGGAGCAGGTTCATAATAACGCCCTATAACAATTCATGGGGGAGATTAGGGAGGAACTGATATGACGTTAAATGTAGGCGAATTGGCACCGGATTTTGAACTTCCGTCCAGTAGGGGAGAATCGGTAAAGCTTTCGGATTACCGCGGACAGCGGGTGCTGCTTTATTTTTACCCCAAGGATATGACTTCGTCCTGTACGCAACAGGCTTGTGATTTTCGGGATCGACATGCTGAATTTGAAGGAATGAACACGGTCATTCTCGGAATCAGCACCGATCCGATGAAACAACATGACAAGTTTATTGCCAAATATGGACTTCCGTTCACTTTGTTATCGGATGAAGAGCACGTTGTAGCCGAGCAATACGGTGTATGGCAGCTGAAGAAAATGTATGGCAAGGAGTACATGGGTATGGTTCGCTCCACTTTTCTAATTGATGAAGAGGGGAAATTGATCAAGGACTGGTCCAAAGTTCGGGTCAAAGGACATATCGAGGCTGCGCTTGAGGCTTTGAAGACATTGTAATAAATGATTTAGACAGGTGTGAATAAATACATCTTATCCGTTTCATCATTAAAGGCTGTGCTTCGCGGAATTTACCGTGAACACAGCCTTTTTAGGTGGGCAATCGTTTATGATTGGTTGAATTGTTCTTGCTCTTGCCCGAACGAAGCCGATGCACAAGCAGTAGGAATAGCGGAATAATAAAGCTTACCGTGATATCCCAATCCACCCAAGCGGGCATGATCGTATTGGTGTAGAAAATGACATTGGGAGAAATCAGTACAGCTAACGCGAATAATAACATCGCTGATGGCAGGATGAGAGGTTTATATGTCTTTAACCGAAATAGCTGAGCTGTTCCAACGACAAAGGAGAACATATACAGCAGACTCTTGAAATAGGTAGCAATTAACCAAGCGGTTGCCATGAACGCCTCAATTCGCTCGAAAAAATTCCCGATATTAATTTTCTGGGACAGGGTATAGGAGATGTAGATGTCATGCTGGGTCAGAAAGGGGCCAAATATCATCAGTGAAATGACCAACAGTGTGGTTAGCAACAGCCCTCCGCATAAAGTAGCGAGTAACATGTCCCGTTTGATGTGAGGCCCGGACATCACATAAGGAAGAACCATGGTGATCACGATGAGTTCACCAAAGGAAGTGAATGCTCCTCTAATGATAGACTGCATCAGATGAAGCCAAGGGGTGTTCAAGTAAGGCTGTAGATTTGAACTGTTTACTTTGGGCATCAGCCCCATAAATAATAGAATCATAAATGCAACAACGATTGGGGTCAGCATTTCACTGCTTGCTCCTATTGTATGCAGGCCATGCATAAGCCCCCAGACCAGAGCGCACATAAGGATAATTAGAATGACTCGGATGGGGGTCTGAAGGTAGATCTGTGTGGTCATAAAGTCACCGACTTCACGGATACATATGACAGCGCCTATGGCGAAATAAAATAGATATGCAGCTGCCAAAACAGACCCTGCCCACCGGCCAAGTATTTTTTGGCAGATTTCAATAAGAGAAAGATCAGGGTGTGTCTGATGAAGTTTGTATAGCACCCACATGATAAGTATGCCGATCGGTTGACCGATAAGAGAACAGATCCATGCATCCTGTTTACCGGAAGCAGTAACCACGGAGGGATAGAGTAGAATCATGTCCCCAATCATGACGAGAAAGGTAAGGACTGCAAATTGCCTAATGGTGATTTTCTCCTTAATTAACATAGACACCCTTCTCCTTCTCTATATTCAGCATGGATGATATTCATGGATGAAATCCATCTTTCCATCCACACCAGGCTCCTTCCCTCAAAAAAAAGCACTCATTCCTGTGAGGGATTGTTTGGAGTAACCGATGATTTTCTGTAAGACTTGAGCAATTGTATCAGCAGAAGACAGCCCGGCAGAATGATCCCCAGTGTGGTATCCCAGTCTACCCAATATGGAACAATGGTGATCACGATAAAAGTAATGCTTGGTGAGATCAGATTGGCTAATCCGAACACAAGTAAGGACGCAGGGAGTACCAGCATCTGATACTGCTTAAGCTTGAACAGTTCCGCACAACCAACAATAAAGGCGTATAAGTATATCATCGCTTTGAAGTACGTAGAGATCAGCCAGGAAGAAGCCATAATGGCTTCAATGCGTTCAAAAAAGCTCCCAATACTAATTTTCTGGGACAAAACAAAAGAAGCATATATGTTATGTTGCGTAAGAAAGGCACCCAAGACCAGCAGAGATATGGTAACGAGCGTTGCCAATACCAAGCTGCCTAAACCAGCTGCAATAATTACGTCTCGTGTTCGATGAGCCTGCTTGGCAACATAGGGCAGTATCATCATGATGGGAATGACTTCACCGATCGGATATATAATGCTTACCAGAATGCCTTGTGAGATAGAGACAACACCCGTATCACTTACTGGCTTCAAATTTCTAGTATCAATCTGAGGAAGCAGGCAGATTGCAAGGACGACAATAAATACAATAACGACGGGCATTAGTAGTTCACTACTTCGCCCCATCGTCTCTAATCCGTGAGACACTCCCCAGGCGATCACGATGACAAACATCAGAATGATGATGCGAATGGGAGTGTACGGGAAGATTTGAGTGGTCATGAAATCGCCGACTTCTCTCGTATGTGTGGAAGCACCAATAATGAAAAAGAACAGGTAAAGGCAGGAAAAGAAAGTACCTGGCCAGAACCCTAGAATGCTTCGTGCCATCTGCACCAGATTTTTTTCTGGGTGCATGCTACATAGCTTCAGGAACATGGCCATCAGTGCCATCCCCAGAGGAACGCCTATAAAAGCACAAATCCAGGAGTCTTGTTTGGCATAGGACGTGATGACCGAGGGGTAGATCAGCATCATATCCCCGACCACCATCATAAAGATGAGCGTGGTCAATTGTCTTGTTCCAAGGCGCCCCTGTTCCAGCATAATGGTCCTCTCCTTTTTCTAGGTTCCCGTCAGATGTGCCAGGAATTGATTAACAGGTTCATAGATCCACATGATGATATAGAGCGGACTGGGGAAATCCCACAGGTTGGCTGCAATCACACTGAACCCTGTGGCTATGACGAGCATTCCGCTGTACACTGCTGTTTCCCTCCATTCCTTGCGACGGATGAGACCTGGAAGATCAACCAAGCCTACAAGGCCTCCTATGACAATGACAGTAATTGTAATTAACATCCGGTCTCACTCCTTCAAATCCTCCTTGAATGAATCATCCAGTGTACCTACACGTTTGATCTGTGCATTGGCTTCATATTTAACATCCAGATTCTCAAAATATTGATCCCAATCCTTTTCAATTTTCTTGAAAAATTTAGGATCGGCATGATAAACTTCCTGACCGAATCCAAAAATGTCAATATGGAACTTTCGCCGCACTGAATTCACGGATTTTTCCATCAGTTCTATCAATCGCTCCTCACTGTCCTTTTCCAACTCTTTGAGTGTTTTCATCGAACCAATTTTGATTCCACACTCTACTGCACCAATGGAAGATACATTTTTAATTTTGATGTGGATCACAGGTTGGTCATCAATGACCTTTGCTTTTCGTTGAGTCTTGGTGCGAAGGGTTTTAAAAGTCACATTTCCTCCTTTTCGGCAAGGCAGGTGACCTATGGTAGATACGACATTGTCGCGGATATAGTTGTACCCTTTGGATTCATCTTCCGTTAACCAGCCAATCAGTTTGTCTTTTTTGAATACACTCAATCCTGTTGAAACTAGACGAGCTTTGGACTTAATCGTCGCAATATTGTCTTTGCTTCCGCTTCTCTCTGAATTGCCAAAAATCTCTACACCAGTGATTACGGGTTGTATTCCGGAAGTAAGCATATATTCCATCAACTGATCACCGGTTACAGTCGTTGTAGGAGACCAGGTCTTGGCAGACACGTCCAGAGAATTAAATAACTTCTCTGCAGGTAAATTCTCTAATGGAGTAAGTGTGTCCAATACCTTGGAAGCTGTAGTATTTCGAGCAACCATGACGTAATAATCGGGCCGGACAGTAGGTTCTCGCATTAATGCTTCCATAACATCGTAGATGCCCTCTTTACGGGCATATTCTTCACTGAACACCAGTACACGGATATGTGCCATGAATATACGGCGTGGGCTTGTCTCGGTCAGCTTTTGAATTGCTTCAAACAGCGTGGGCGCCGACGCTTCGTACAGCGTGACAGGAGTGCCATTGCCTCCCCCTGACTTGGAGGAAACTTCATTTGGCACAACGACCTGAGCGCTCACTTTAATCAAATCGCCATCCTTGTCTACACCAAGACCCAGCATAATGCCAAGTTCATTCAGCTCCTGGCGATCCCAGCATCCGGTAAGGAGAGGGAGTAGGAATGCAATGCATACAATTAATCGGAAGCACTTGTTCATACGTTGTTCTCCTTACCGAATTAACGCTTCGTTTTTTTTGTGGTTTGTCTGGTTTTGTTCGGTGTACCCGTAGAGAGTGGCCGTGTTTTCATACGGGACCAGGGCACACGAAACAGCGTATCCTTCAGATCTTTCTGAATTAGAGGTGCAAAGGGGGACATATATGGTACGCCAAAAGAACGCAAGCTGCACAGGTGTGTAACCGTAATGAGCAGAACAATTAGAATACCGTAGAATCCAAAAGCTGCCGCGAGTATCATCAATACAAATCGCAAAATTCGGACAGAGATAGACAGTCCATTCTCTGGAATGACATAACTGGATATGGCCGTTATGGAAACGATAATAACCATTGCTGCGGAGACAACTCCTGCATCTACGGCGGCTTGGCCAATGACCAGTGTTCCGACAATGGAAACGGCCTGACCGACCGTTTTCGGAATACGTATACCTGCTTCTCGCAAAATTTCATAGGTCAGTTCCATCAGTATGGCTTCAATGAAGGCGGGGAAAGGAACGCCTTCACGCTGGGCTGCCAGACTGATGAGCAGGTTGGTCGGCAGCATTTCCTGGTGAAAGGTGGAAATGGCAATATAGAAGGATGGAGCTAGTAAAGCGATAAAAAAGGACAGATAACGAATCAAGCGAATCAATGTGCTGATATCGGCCCGTTGATAGTAATCCTCCGGCGATTGGAAGAAATGCACGAACAAGGCGGGAACCAGCAGCACAAAAGGCGTACCGTCCACGATGATGGCTACTCTACCCTCAAGCAAAGCAGCACAAACCGTATCTGGACGTTCACTATTGTAAACTGTGGGGAATAAAGTTCTGGTTTCGTCTTGTACAAGTTCCTCGATATATCCACTCTCAAGGATACTGTCGATATCGATCTCATCGAGTCTTCGACGCAGTTCTTTTACAATCTCCTGATCCACGATATGTTCCAGATAGAGCACAGCCACTCGGGTTTTGGTAACCTGACCTATTTCTCTTTCTTCGATCCAAAGATGAGGATTACGGATTCGTTTGCGGATCAATGATGTGTTGGTACGCAGGTTTTCGTTGAAGCCTTCCATAGGCCCCCTAACGACGGTTTGGGAGACAGGTTCTCCAACGGATCGATCTTCCCAGCCTGCTGCACCAATCTTCAATCCTCGTACAGATCCTTCAAGCAGTAAGATAGCTGATCCCGAAAGAAGTGCATTCATTACTTCATCCATATCATCGACCAGCAATACATCACTGGCGATCAAGATATCATTCTGGAGGTAGCTGAGATGTTCATCGTCTGCAGAGAATTCAGGGAGATCACGCTTTTGCAATAATGATTCCATAATGGAGTGATTCAGGATCTGCACATCCACTAATCCATCAATGTACAACATGACTGCAGGCCATTTATGTAAACACTGGAGAGGGCGCATCATCAAGTCGTTGCTGTTCCCCATCACTTGCTTGCAGTATTCCATATTTTCGCTTAGATCCGGAGAGATTTGCCTCTGATCTTGGCGTTCCAGCGACGATTCACTCATGCCTTCACCTCCCTATACACCCTATATTTTCAAGTTAGTATGACCTGGATGAATTCGGATTATCACAAAAAAAAGGAGCTGCGAATATTCGCAACTCCTTGCCTGCTTATTATAGATGGACTTTTGTCCGAATTTACTTTTGTCTTTGTCGAACAGGGGCTGGCTTGGATACGGTGGATCTTGCTGCCCATGCTTTGCGGTAACGATAGAACACGGCTACGATGAGCAATAGGCCGATTCCTCCCACGATATATGCTGCATATTGATGAGCCAGATGGAATACGGCGTTCCACTGAGGGCCAAATATTTTGCCAATGCCCAGAAACAATACAACCCAGAACAGTGCGCCTGAATAGGCGTAGAGAGCGAATTTGCGAAAGGGAACAGCGGCTATACCCGCGAAATACCCGGTGAAATGCCTTACTCCCGGAATGAAATAACCGATGAAGATTAAAGCATTACCATACTTGGCAAACCACTTTTGCGTTTTATCGAGCTTGTCCTGCTTCATCAGAAACCATTTTCCGTATCGTGTTATAAAGGGCAGTCCTGCTTTGGCTCCAATAAAATAAGTGATGGTCATGCCAATCGTTGTTCCCAGAAAAGCCAGTATGGTGAGGATTCCGAAGTCCAGATGCCCCTTGTAGGAGAGAAACCCTGCGTAAGCCATCGTTGTTTCACCAGGAAAGGGAAGTGCGATGAATTCAAGCAACAAGCCAAAAAACAATACGCTGTATCCGTAGGACCCAAACAGATGTTGGATCTTCTCAAGCAATTCCAATAGATTTCACTCTCCTGAATACGAGGTGGGAGCATGAATACTCTCCAAGGTGTTTTAATGTGTTCTGCCTGTTCATTATGCTACCTAATCTGAAGCGAAGAATCAATCAGGCTACATAGCAAATTGTGAAAAAATATTAAACAAAATCACGTCTTTTTTCAATGTAGCCTCCATATAATTCTAACAAATCTGCTGAAGTCTATCAGCAAATTACTAGAGACGGTGGAGGTCGATTCATAAATGGTACAGAGACCGGAATTCAGAATCAAGGAAAATGGGGGAAACTCTGCAACAACCATACATATGTTTTTAGCTGGACAGTGGTCTGTCATTCTCATGCGTATTGCGATACTGTTATGTGCATTTGCTGTATATGCAGGCACGGCTTATGCATCTGCTGCTTCCGGCTCAGGTGATCCAATCCCGGAAGATAAGAATATTCAAGACAAGGTAGTTTATCTGAGTTTTGACGATGGACCGGGTAACCATACCCGTGAAGTATTGGATATTTTGCGCAAGGAGAAGGTTTTGGCTACATTTTTTGTGCTGGGTGAGCAGGCAGAACGTTATCCCGAGTTAATACGGGGGCTTGTGGAGGATGGACATGCTTTGGGCAATCATACGTTTAATCATCAATATGAACAGCTGTACAGTGATTTCAAAGTGTTCTGGAAACAGATCAAGCAGACAGAGGAAGTGCTGGAGCGTATAACCGGTTTCCGTCCGAATCTGGTGCGAGCACCAGGCGGTACTTACGGGCATTTTGACCAGAGTTATTTTGATTTGCTCCAACTGGGTGGATACACCGTCATGGACTGGAACGTCGACAGTGGGGATTCCAAGCGTAGAGGTGTTCCGGCCAAAGAGATCCTCAGCAATTCGACCAAAGTACCTGCGGGAGCACGTTCGGTCGTTGTCCTGATGCATGACGGTGGTGCACATGCTGAAACGGTAAAAGCACTTCCGGGTATTATCAGCTATTATCGTGATCATGGATATCGTTTTGACACCATAAAGAGTACGGATCAACCAGTTCAATTCCGTGTACATCCAGATGGTAAGTATAAGGCCCGCAAGGCGCCAGGAAAGGCCTGGATCGCAGAGCATGTAGAAGCGAACGCGACGTTATGGCTTGCAAGCAAGAAGCTGAAGGTAGAGGTGGGATTGGCTGCAGCTACCTTGCAACCGGGCGAGTTCCGCATGGAGGGGCAGCGAATCATGGTGCCATTGCGTACTTTCATGAAAAAATTCGGGGGCAGCACTCGCTGGGACTCTGAAACAAGGACGGCCATAGCAGTATGGAAGGAAAGAACGATTCATGCAGACAGTGTGAGTGGAACACTGACTACAACCGGGGCAATTGAAACGGGAGCAGTACAGAGTCAAGGTGGAACCATCTGGGTTCCGTTACGTGAGCTACTGGAGCAGATGGGGTTGAGGGTGAATTCCTTAACCAGTAATGAAGCAGAGTGGACGGTGAAGGCGGGCACTTCCAGATCTATTTCGGCAATGAACAACATATTTAAGTATAAAATGATCTGAAGAAAGTCATTCTTGCAGGACTATTCTCTCTACTTCCGGGCAACACTGAATCATAGATTACTATGGTTCAGGAATGCTGATGAATGGAAGGAGATCAGAGAAATGTCTTATATCCGAATGGAACATGAACATGCTGTTGAATTGTTAAACAGGGTCATGAAGCGTGTCGAGAGTGTGATTATTGGCAAAAAAACAGAGATTCGTTATGTCCTTACCGCAATGCTCAGTGGAGGTCATGTACTTCTGGAAGATGTGCCGGGTACCGGGAAAACGATGCTGGTTCGTGCCGTTGCTTCTGCACTGGACTGCTCCATGGGCCGGATCCAATTCACGTCCGATGTTATGCCGGCAGATGTTACGGGCACTTCAATCTATCATCCACATACAGCTGAATTCAAGTTTCGGCCCGGACCCGTCATGTCCAACGTTGTCCTGGCTGATGAAATAAATCGCGCTTCACCACGCACTCAGTCTGCCCTGCTGGAGGCAATGGAGGAACGACGTATTACGGTTGATGGCACAACCTATGCCTTGCCACGCCCGTTCTTTCTGCTGGCGACACAGAACCCGTTACAGTTTGAAGGTACGTACCGTCTGCCTGAAGCGCAGCTGGATCGATTTATCATGAGAATTGGACTGGGGTATCCCGATCCGGAACAGGAATTGGAATTGTTAACCCGCATGCAAGGTAGAGAAGCGATTGATGAACTTCGCCCTATCCTGCTTGCTGAAGAGGTCGTAGCCATGCAGCGTGAAGTCAAACAGGTACATGTTGATCCGGTCGTTAAACAGTATCTGGTGGCTGTTGCTGTAGCCTCTCGCAGCCTTCCGGCGGTCAGACTGGGCATCAGTCCGCGTGGAACACTGGCCTGGATGGCTGCGGCGCAGTCATTTGCCTATCTTCAAGGGCGCAGTTATGTCATTCCGGATGATGTGAAAGAGGTAGCTGTGCCTGTCCTTTCCCACCGTATTCAATTGAAGGCCCAGAACAGAGCGGAGGTTTGGGGGCAAGTACAAGTCATTGAAGAAGCATTGTCATCGGTCCCGGTACCTGTACAGATGGCATCACAGGGAAGGGGACGGAGGCAATGACTGCGCTGGGACAACGGATTGTGAGTGCTGTCTTGGTGGTGGCTTTTGCTTCCTTGTATCAGTGGCATGGGGGCAAAGCGGCGTTGTTTCTATCCGTTATAGCTTTCTTGATGTTCACAGGAGGTCTGCTTCTCCATTGGTCCAGACCCCGGCGTATTCACATCCATCGGAAAATACATACGAACCGGATTGAGGCAGGTGAGCAGGTACGGGTTCTTGTCGAACTGGAATTCAATTGCCGTATTCCATTGTTATGGATTGTTCTGTGTGAGAACACACCTGCAGGTGTTCATCGCAAATTGATTTTCCCGGGAACACGGCGACAATTTTCCTATCAATATGAATGTTCCGGGTTACGCAGAGGAGTCTACAGATGGGATACGGGCAGATTGTACTGGGGTGATATGTTTGGCTGGAATACCCTCTCCGCAGAGACCGCGGGAGGTACCCCCTTGATTGTTGTTCCTCAAGCAATAGCTTGGGGGAAGGGTGATTCGGTAGAATTCGCAGCGATGATCGAAGGGACTCTGTCAGAGCGAAGAAATAGCCAGGGTAACCGTAGCCCTGAGTTCCGTGAATATCAGCAGGGTGACCCACTGGGACGAGTTCATTGGAAAAGTACAGCCAAAACGGGAAAACTTCAGACCTTTCTGCCTGATACCACGGATCTGGCTTCGCTCGGCATCCTTGTGTATGAAGGCGCGTCAGGTTATGACGTAAAACAACAGGAGAACATGGATGCACCTGCTTTTGAACGAGTGGTTCGTGCAGCTGCCCGCTGGATTCATACCGCTGAACGGGATGACATTCCTTATCATTTGTGGATGGAAGGCGGCGATAAGAACTATGATGCACAAGATCAATGGAAACATGGGCCGTTCCATGCAGATGATGAGAATCATGGACTGGACAAGTTAGCGGGGGCACGAATATCCAAAGCACAATCAGGCTCTGTTTCGCTTCGAACGGAGATGCTGGATGGACTAACGAGCGGGTCGCGAATTGTGGTTCTCACAGGTAAGTTGGATCAGGTTCTGGCCGAATGGATCATAACTGCAATCGGGTCGGGTTATCGTGTAGAGGTGCAATTGACTGAAGCAAACCAGGACCAATTAGGATCAACGGATAGATTGATGAATGGATTGGGATATGACAGCTTAAGTTTGGAGCGGCTTCGTCACAGCGGGGTGCCGATCCACGCGGTTACAGACGTTGCGTTATCTTCATTGGGAAAGGTGGAGGTAACGGATGTGGGAGCGTAATGGTAACCAGCAACCCAATTCCACTGTGGCCGACTTAGAGTCAACGGACCGTACGAGAATAGAATCGGCCTATTCCGTCTATAAAGCTGTGAACCAGAATTCTGTGACGGACATAAAGGATGAGGGATATGTTAGCGTACCTGTCCTGTACAAAATTTTTATTTCGGCCATTTTACTTATACTGTCTCTGGAGTGGATATATCCGGTTACATCATCAGATCAGCAGGGCAGTGAACGGTTCTTGTCCGTAATGGCGGGATTAACGGGAGCATTGTTGCTTGCGGGGTTGATTCGTACAGGATGGATCACCGGAGTACTGATCCGATTATTCATTGCAGTCGCTGCTTTATGTCTGATGTACGGAGGAAGTGATCCTGTCCGTTGGGCCGTCGTGTATCCGGGAATATTTTCAGCGGATATGGACACGTTTATAAATAACTGGCGATTCCACTCGATTAGTACAGAAACGAGAGGTTTGTTCATGATGTGCGGCTGGAGCATGCTCATGGCTTCTGTGCAATCCCTTGTATTGTTACGTCGAAGCGTTATGCTGTTTGGCAGTGCAACACTGCTCTATTTGCTTTTGCTTGAATCCTTTGCGGGGCTGGATGTGTATGCTTCTGTAATAAGGTCTGTCCTATGGACTTTTCTTATTCAGGCTCTGCTCCAGCTACTACGTCTCAATGGAGGAGTCACGACTCCGAGTTATCGCGGCAGCCCCTATGGCCGTTGGAGTGCAGTAACTATCGTTGCTTCCGCAGGTATGGTGTTTCTCTCAGCGTTACCTGGCCAGTTTGCTTCCATTCCTCAACCGGAACGCATATCTTTGGAGCAGATGGGTGAACGCCTAGCTCGCTGGGCAGGTTATACACAGCACAGTAGTATCCCTGCTGCAACGGCAGTCACGGGATATAGCACAGCGGACGCGCCTATGGGAGCACCGTTGGTGCAGGGCAACTCCATCTTTTTTATAGCAAAGAGTCCAAAAGTGACGTATTGGCGAGGGGAGACCCGTTCATATTATAACGGTAGTACTTGGAGTGACCCGGGTCAAAGCTTCGAAACGGCAAGTCCATCCGGAATGCTGCGTGCTGATGGTTGGGAGAATCCAACCTATTGGAGTCGCATTCGCCAAACTGTCACGATGCAGCGAGAGTGGAAAGGACCAAATCCACTCTTTACCGGGGGCATACCGGTTAATGTATCATTCCAGGATAAGAACAAGGATAATCAGGAAAACATGTTTTCTTTGCTGTCTAATCGCGATTCGGCAACATTGTGGCTCGCGAGCTCAGGGAACGATAAGATGGTTAAACATTATTCGGCAGACGTCATGGTTCCTGTCGCAACACCTGAACAGTTACGTCTGCTTGAGGAAACGAATAAAGGGAAAGATCCGGCAGCCATTCGGAGGGACTATCTGCAATTGCCTGCATCACTCCCTGGTAGAGTGCAGACGCTTGCCAAGGAAATCATTCAAGGCAGTGAGACCCGGTATGACGCTGTGCAAGCCGTCAAGACTTATCTGGCTGCTCATGCCGAGTATACGTTGGATACCCGTATGCCACCGCGAGGAACGGATTTTGTGGATGATTTTCTATTCGTCACCCGGCAGGGGTATTGCAATCATTTCTCTACAGCTATGATTGTGTTGCTGCGTGCAGAGGGCATCCCCGCACGCTGGGTTAAAGGTTTTGGCCCCGGAGTTGCTGACCCGGATGTGCCCAGTCAGTATGTGATTTCACAGGGAGATGCACATTCCTGGGTAGAGGTATATTTTCCAGGTGCAGGCTGGATGCCGTTTGAGGCCACGCCAGGCTTCACCATGGCGCAAGGCGCGGGCGAAAGTGTCGCAGCGCTCGCCGGGCCGCAGTCTGTTGCGGAGACTCCGCCGTATATGAGCGGCGGATTGGGTTACGCGGGCGCATGGTTGCTCGCCCGCGCACGGGCCATTGCCGCGGAGCCATGGCTCGCGGCAGCCCTTGTGGCAGCGGCCCTGTTGGGCGCCGCTGCTCTGGCCCGCATGCGGCGGCTACGCCCCGCACTGCGGATCAGGCTGCTGCTGGCATGGCCACGCAGCAGCTTTCCAGACCGCGAGCGGCTGCTGCGCGCCGCCGCTCCGGTCTGGGCCGCGCTCGCGCGCCGGTACGGCCCGCGGCCGCCGGGTATGACGCTGCGTGAATATGCAGCGTCACCGGCTTTGGCCGCAGGCGCGGACGGCGCGGACATCGCGCGGTTTGCAGCCGACTGGGAACGGCTGCTGTACGGGCCAGACCGTCCGCTGCGCGCGGACAGTCTGGACTTCCTGCGCCGGGCACTTCGTTTGGCCCGGCGTTTGCAGGCGTTGTAACACCAGGATGTCACAACGTTACACCAAAGATTCGAAGCAGCTGCCATACAGTCGCTATCGCTTTCCAATAGAGCTTGGCCACTTGTGGGCAGATGAAGATCACCATTGGCTGGCGCACTGTTTTTAAACGCAGCATTTGGTTTACGTTGCATGCCATACATAAGACGCCTTTCGCGCTGCGCTGCGAACGAGGCGTCTTTCCACGATCATACACTTGAACCAGCATCTTGCTGCCAAGCTTTTCTGTTCGAAATTTCATATTTAGAGGCATTTGGTAATCCTGTTTTGAGATGTCGAAAAAAGGAGTTTCGCCTTTCCTTGACGGTATGTTTTGTCGTTGCGTATAATTAGTTTCATTGAATTGAGGGAGGCACGGTTATGAATAAACAGAATGAAATTGTAGTTGTCCTTGACTTCGGGGGTCAATACAATCAGTTAATCGCCAGAAGAATCCGGGATCTTGGCGTATACAGCGAGCTTTTGCCGTATAATACACCGGCGGAAAAGATCGCAGAAATAGCACCAAAAGGAATCGTATTTTCAGGTGGTCCGTCCAGCGTATACGCTGAGAATGCTCCACACGTGGACCCAGGTGTCTATGACCTGGGCTTGCCAATCTTCGGTATCTGCTACGGAATGCAGCTTATGGCACAGCAACTCGAAGGTAAAGTAGAGCGTTCCGAGAAGCGAGAGTACGGTAAAGCAGACCTTGAGTTTGCCGCTGGATCTACATTGGCAAAAGGCATTGAAGGCGAACATACGGTATGGATGAGTCACGGTGACCACGTGGTTACACTTCCTCCAGGTTTCAAACTGGATGCAGGCACGGAAAGTGCGCCAATCGCTGCCATGAGCGACGATGAGCGTAAATTGTATGCTGTTCAGTTCCATCCGGAAGTACGTCACTCTGTTCGCGGTAACGACATGATTCGTAACTTCCTGTTCGAAGTTTGTGGTTGCGAAGGCAACTGGACGATGGAGACATTCATCGATGACACGATCAAAGACATTCGTGAAAAAGTTGGCGACAGTAAAGTACTGTGTGCGCTTAGCGGCGGTGTAGATTCTTCCGTTGTAGCTGCATTGCTTCACAAAGCCATTGGTGATCAACTGACATGTATGTTTATCGACCACGGTCTGTTGCGTAAAGGCGAAGCAGAAAGTGTAATGGAGACGTTTGTCGGCAAATTCGACATGAAAGTTGTCAAAATTGATGCTCAGGAGCGCTTTATGTCCAAGCTGGCTGGAGTGGATGATCCAGAACAAAAACGTAAAATCATCGGTAACGAGTTTATTTACGTATTTGACGAAGAGTCCAAGCAGTTCGATGACTTTGCATTCCTGGCACAAGGTACACTTTACACGGACATCGTAGAAAGTGGTACAGCGACTGCACAGACCATCAAATCCCACCACAACGTGGGCGGTCTGCCTGAGGACATGAACTTCAAACTGATCGAGCCACTGAGCACGTTGTTCAAGGATGAAGTACGTAAAGTCGGTACCGAGTGTGGCTTGCCGGACGAAATTGTACACCGTCAGCCGTTCCCTGGTCCGGGTCTTGCGATCCGTGTTCTTGGTGAGGTTACTGAAGAGAAACTTAAAATTGTTCGTGATTCAGACTACATCCTGCGTGAAGAGATTGCCAAAGCCGGTCTCGACCGTGAAATCTGGCAGTACTTCACAGCCCTGCCGAACATGAAGAGTGTTGGCGTTATGGGTGATGCGCGTACGTATTCCTACACCGTAGGTATCCGTGCTGTAACATCCATCGACGGTATGACTGCGGACTGGGCACGTATTCCTTGGGATGTGCTGGAGAAAATCTCCGTACGGATCGTTAACGAAGTTGATAACGTAAACCGTATCGTCTATGACGTAACTTCCAAACCACCTGCAACGATTGAGTGGGAATAGTTTAATGTCGTTAATCGCCTGAACGTCTTGATACATAAGGAGTTCCAGCGATGGCGGTGTTGATGGTACGTAAAATTCTACAACAATAGAGTGCAAAAAAACTCTCTTTTATCTGCGTTGTTTCGCAAATAGAAGGGAGTTTTTTATGACCAAAATTAAAGGGAATAATTTGAAGTGCATTACATCGACTTGTACTTTTACCAATTGTACAGATAAAAGATTATTAAACTTAGCATAAGGCATTTCAGAATTGGGAGGACGGTGGCCGACTAAAAAAATGAACGTCAGCATGGAGATAGTAGGAAACAGGTATATCGATACTTAATAAGAGGAATATATGTTTATTTCTGAGTTAACTTGAAGAGGTACAATGAAAAAGATGAAGTATTACGAAAGGGATTTAAGGGGTAACGTAATTTTTTTATGTTTCCTTAACGTATCTAATTTAATCATCAAAATATGAATGCTAATGTCATTCGGCATGGCATCAAGACCATCTGCTTTTAACACACGGCCTTTAATGCGATGTCTTAGTTAAATAGGTTGGGTAAGCAAACTTAAAATTTCATCTGGTAAAAGCTCTATAAATTCATTTCGATGTTGATTGTGAACAAAAGAAGAATCATTATTATCTATTAAATAATATAGATAATACAAAATATAAAGCATACTTTGTATTGTTTTTTCACACTCTTTCGATGCCTTCTGGATTTCAGAAAATGAAATTTTAGTTAAGTCCTGAAATACTATATGACTCTCGTGAAAATCCCTTGTTGCACTGTGTGAGTAAGAACATAGGTAAGAATATATACTATAAAGTTTATTTATGTGCTTGACTATATTATCATGTGCTTGGAAATATTTTTTAGTTTCTTCGAACAGTGGTAAAACCATCGTAGAATGAATAATTTCATTTTTTTTCAAATATCGATTTACTATAGAACGCATATAATTTTCTATAGAACTTCTAAGAACAACCATAGAAGCTTTATGTGTACCGATTCGAGATAAAAATGCAAATGATAGTATGTCAGATATAGTCTCTGTTAAATAGATATCTTGAATTTTAGCACAATGCTTGAAAAAGTGAATTTTGAATAAGTTTTTATGAATTAATCTTATATACTGTTCTGAATTTTGAGGTATTGTATTTACAGTGAATCCAGATATGAATTCCTTAAATTCACTGTAATCCTTTTTTGATTTATTTTCTAAGAAAGACATTCTTCGAATCACATTCCTTTAGTGTTAATTATGTTTGTCCAATAATCAACAAAGTCCTCAGAGAGTTCATGTTGTTTAACCGTGGTATCATTAGTATGAGAATTATTATTTTCCTTTTCCTTTTGTCTGTTTAAATACGCCTTTAATCGTTCTTGAAGTGTTTTCAAAGTATATATGTCTACTCTATAAATCTCTCTAACACCTCGAGCTAAAACTTGTGTTCTAGATTGATAAAGGTAATCAGCAAAAACTGGTGACACTATACCGAAAAACAATCCATCTTGAAAGGTCTTCAAATCAGCATTCTTTTTGAAAAGAACCTTGGATAAAGAAAGATGCGTATAAACAGCTATAATTTCACATTGCAAACGTAGTTTTTCCTCCTCTAAATCAGCTATATCAATATATGTATTAACAAAAAAATTTAATAAATTATCTCGCTTGTTTTTCAATACCATTAACTTTTTTCACCCTTTCCGTGAATTCTTTAGTGATTAAAGTGATATTACGTCTCGTTTCTGTATTATCTAACATCATTTCGTGGTTTTTGACTCCGTTTTGAATACTTGTCCTTTTTAAGAGTTTGTTTTCAAACAAAAGTTGAGGATATTTGTTTCTATATTTATGTTCTACATCTGTAGCAATAGTTGTATTAGCCTCTACGATGGTAAAAACTATGCCTAAACATATGTTGTTTAATCTATATTGCCTCTTTTTAGGTGTGAAAGCTTTCTCAAAAAGATTAGTACCCAAAAGAGAAAAATAATCTGGTTTAACAGGCATTAAGTAGGCGTCACTTGCAATATATGTTGCTAATGTGTAAAAAGAATAAGTTGGTGCACTATCAATTAGAATATATTGATATTTGTTTCTAATTGCTTCGTCAGTGACAAGGTTTCTTAACTCTAACTCATTCCCTCTATCACTGAAGTCAAATTTTATTAATTCCAAATCTCCGGGGATAATATGTAGGTTTTCGCTAAGATTTGTGATTAATGAATTGTAATCAAACGGAGGTTCTGATGTAGTATTCTCAACTGTACTATGCTCTTCCTCACTTATACTAAAAATATTCACAACAGTCTTAAAGTCTTTTTGTTCACCATACTTTTTTTTAAATCTGCTAAAGAGATATTGTGTAGCATTAAATTGGGGATCCATATCTATAAATAGTACTTTTTCATTGAAATTTTTACTGAGTGTGTAAGCGATATTAGCTGCTAGTGTTGTTTTTGCTACTCCACCTTTCATATTCATAAATGAAATGACTTTACAATCTGTTTCCATTTAATCACCTCTTTTGTTAAGTTTTATTAGTACTAATTGTATTCTAAAATAAGCTTAAATAATATCTTTATATTATATTTTTTATGACTTCTTTGGAGTAATTGAAGTTCCATTAAAAGAAAAGCTTTTTAACAACCCAATTAGATTGGTAATTGTGAAAAAAGCGTATTCAATTGGGTTGTAAACCGCTGAACTGGTTCAATCTGTTAAATAATACGAACGATATTCTAATAGGGGGATATTAATATTCGTTTTTCTCATTGACAAAAACATACTGCCCTCCTAAAATAGTGATGGGAAACAAACAAATAGCGCATACTTATTCGTATAATCCTGGGGATTGGCCCGGGAGTCTCTACGAGATCACCCTAATGATCTGGCTACGAAGAGGAGAAGGCTAAGCACATGAATTCTACATGATTGCGGGGACATCACGCACATTAGAATTTTTTTTGTTCTTAGTAAAGGCATCATGCCACTCCTTGTCAGCTGAACCCTGGGTGAAGAATCTTCATCAGGGTCATTTGTCGTTTTTCAATATGGCTTCAACATCTCTAAGGGGGAGTTAGTAATTATGGATCGTTTCTTTAAATTAAAAGAAAACGGAACAAACGTTAGAACGGAGATTGTTGCGGGTCTCACTACGTTTATGACAATGGCTTACATTCTTTTTGTAAATACGTTGTTCTTGGGACAAGCAGGTGCGGGGATGTCGGATAATGCAGTATTCTTTGCAACAGCCGTCGGCGCCGGATTAATGACTATTATTATGGGATTGTTCGTGAATATTCCGATCGCGCTTGCACCAGGTATGGGATTGAATGCGTACTTCATGACTGTCGTTCTAAGTTCAAATGGGGCGATTACATGGCAGGCTGCTCTCGGAGCAGTGTTCCTTTCCGGTATCGTGTTCATTATTTTGACCGTCACAAAGATTCGGCAAATGCTGCTTGTTGCAGTTCCGCAGTCGATCAAAATGGCCATTACGGTGGGTATCGGTCTCTTTATTACCATTATCGGTTTCAAACTTGCTAATCTCGTGGCTGTAACAGTAAATGTTGCACCAGACGCAGATCTGAGTCAGCCGATTCCAGGTAGCAGTTTTAACCTGTCATTGGGCAACTTTGTAACACATCACGATGCATTGCTGGCTCTGATTGGTTTGCTCCTTATTGCTATACTGATGGTTATGCGCGTCAAAGGCGCTCTGCTGATCGGGATCATAGCAACAACGCTTATTGGTATTCCAATGGGAGTTACGAATCTGAGTGGTCTTTCAGGCGCAAGCTGGTTGCCTAATTTCAGTGATCTGGCAGTTGGACAACTGGATTTGAAAGGTGCCATCAGTCTGGGATTGTTCGAGATCATCTTCATCTTTACCTTCGTTGAATTGTTCGACACGTTTGGTACGATGGTAGGTACTGCAACACGTATGGGGATTATGAAGGATAAGAAAAAAGGCGAGAAAACGATTGGTAAAGCGATGCTCGTCGATGCAGTTGGTGTCAGCGCAGGTGCTGCACTGGGTACTAGTACCATTACGGCATACGTTGAAAGTGCTTCAGGCGTTGAGGCGGGTGGACGTACAGGACTGACTTCGGTAACGACAGGTTTGTTGTTCATTTTGGCCTTGTTTATCGCACCGCTTGCGCTTGTTGTTCCATCCGCTGCGACGGCTCCGGCATTGATCATCGTGGGTGTGCTTATGATGAGTCAAGTGCGCAGCATTGAGTGGGATGATTTCCTGCAAGCTTTCCCTGCGTTCCTTACCATTGTATTGATGCCTTTCACAGGTGGAATCGCAAACGGGATCTCCGCAGGTATCGTTTCCTATGTGATTCTGGCGGTGTTCAGTAACTTGGTTACAGAGCGTAAAGTGAAAATTCACTGGCTCATGTGGATCTTGGCGATCATTGTAGTCTGCCGATACGTATTTATTGGCGGGGAGTAAGCGTACAATAGTTGTGATGAACAATACTGCGTTAAGTATGTAACCTTATATATGAAAGAGCGGAAGCCACGGGATTCAAACCCGGAGCTTTCGCTTTTTTTTTGTATTCTTTTCTTGAGCAAAATGAATTTCAAAAATGTTTTCCTTCTATATAGAAGGAATGAGTATAATGTTCTATGATCTGTTGGTTGTTTATCCAATGAAGTCATCGGTTAATAAGTTTCTATAACGTGATGAGTCTGTACTGTATACAAGATGAGTTTCTGTATAATTGGATTAAGGATCATATAAGAAAACTTATTGCGTTTGTGAATTCATTACTCCGATCATTAAAGTTAGTGCGCAGATGTATCATTTAGCCGGCTATAAGGAGATACTTGTTAAAGGGTCTACAGGGTACTCATTTTATAAGAATTTAATGTTTACCGAAAAAAGACTTGCGTTCTATAACTGTACATGGTATATTCTATTTCCGGCCAAAAAAAACACAAGATACACGGTGCGGCAAGCGAATGAAATAAGCTTCGAAAGAAACTTAAAAAAAGAGCTTGCAAAGTTGGTTCGGACATGATATTATATAAGAGTTGCTGAAGAGAACGACATTCGGTAACGAAATAAGTTTGATCTTTGAAAACTGAACAACGAGTGAGTAAACATTCTGCTTGCAGAATGAACGCGAAAGTTCGAGAAAAGCCTTGGCTTGAATCGGCTGGAGCACAAATGAGATTTTTAATCTCGTCAGATTCAAAATGAGCTTATCGCTCTTTT
>NZ_ASPU01000038.1:0-496 GCF_000517905.1 Paenibacillus sp. FSL H7-689 | reverse complement strand
AGCAACTGACTTGTAATCAGTAGGTTGGGGGTTCAAGTCCTCTCGCCGGCACCATGTAATCCTGGAGGATTAGCGAAGCGGCCAAACGCATCAGACTGTAAATCTGCTCCCGTACGGGTTCGGTGGTTCGAATCCATCATCCTCCACCAGTTTTTCTATGAGTCATTAGCTCAGTTGGTAGAGCACCTGACTTTTAATCAGGGTGTCGAAGGTTCGAGCCCTTCATGACTCACCATTATATGCGCGTGTGGCGGAATTGGCAGACGCACTAGACTTAGGATCTAGCGTCTTTGACGTGGGGGTTCAAGTCCCTCCACGCGCATCCTTTATTTGCGGAAGTGGCTCAGCGGTAGAGCATCGCCTTGCCAAGGCGAGGGTCGCGGGTTCGATTCCCGTCTTCCGCTCCAATATTTTGCGCCCTTAGCTCAGCTGGATAGAGCGTTTGACTACGAATCAAAAGGCCGGGAGTTCGAATCTCTCAGGGCGCGCCATTATT
>NZ_ASPU01000037.1:0-489 GCF_000517905.1 Paenibacillus sp. FSL H7-689 | reverse complement strand
ATAGATGATTGGGGTGAAGTCGTAACAAGGTAGCCGTATCGGAAGGTGCGGCTGGATCACCTCCTTTCTATGGAGAATTGTTTCCTGCAACGGAAACATTCAAATATGCAGGTTCTTAGAACCTGCAACAGCAACACAGTTACTTATCCATTTGTTCAGTTTTGATGGAATTTGAGGGGCCATAGCTCAGCTGGGAGAGCGCCTGCCTTGCAAGCAGGAGGTCAGCGGTTCGATCCCGCTTGGCTCCACCAAACAATTTCATCTATTTGGCTTGTTCTTTGAAAACTAGATATCGAAACGAAACAAACGCGAATTAGAACATTCCTTTAAGCTGAACTTGTGCAAACAAGTCAAGTGTATAAAGGTAGTTAGATTGCTTTTGTGATGGTATCGGGTGAGAGCGACTTTTGACTTTGCGCAAGCAAAACAAGGGAAGCGAGCGACCGAAACCGGAACAAAATGGTTAAGCTACTAAGAGCACACGGAGGA
>NZ_ASPU01000036.1:0-393 GCF_000517905.1 Paenibacillus sp. FSL H7-689 | reverse complement strand
AGAGCTTGCTCTTTGGGGTTGTGGGACGTCTCACATGGAGTTACAAAGGAACCGGTTAAGCGAAGAGGTCTGGAAAGGCCCGCCAAAGAAGGTAAAAGCCCTGTAGTTGAAAGTTGGTTCCCTCCGAGACGGATCCCGAGTAGTGCGGGGCACGTGAAACCCCGTATGAATCCGGCAGGACCATCTGCCAAGGCTAAATACTTCCTAGCGACCGATAGTGAAGCAGTACCGTGAGGGAAAGGTGAAAAGCACCCCGGAAGGGGAGTGAAATAGAACCTGAAACCGTGTGCTTACAAAAAGTCAGAGCCCGTTTTAGGGGTGATGGCGTGCCTTTTGTAGAATGAACCGGCGAGTTACGTTCCCGTGCAAGGTTAAGGTGAAGAGCCGGAGCCG
>NZ_ASPU01000035.1:0-212 GCF_000517905.1 Paenibacillus sp. FSL H7-689 | reverse complement strand
CTATGGGCCCTGGTGGACTCGAACCACCGGCCTCACCCTTATCAGAGGTGCGCTCTAACCAACTGAGCTAAGGGCCCTAATATATATCCCTTATTCCTTGGCAAGGGGGGCAAAAAAAATACCCCAAAGGGAAATCGCTTGGCGGCGTCCTACTCTCCCAGGACCCTGCGGTCCAAGTACCATCGGCGCTAGAGGGCTTAACGGTCGTGTTC